>NZ_JAUSAR010000191.1 GCF_030652515.1 Aquabacterium sp.
GAGTTTTGCACCAGAATCAAGCATGGACATCGACCACCACCGCCACCAGTTGCGCATGACCTTGCTCATGACGCCCGACATGGCCAACTTCTCCGGCAATGTCCACGGCGGCACCATCCTCAAGCTGCTCGACCAGGTCGCCTACGCCTGTGCCAGCCGCTACGCCGGTTGCTATGTGCTGACCTTGTCGGTTGACCGCGTGACCTTCCGCCAACCCATCCACGTGGGCGAGTTGGTCACCTTTTTGGCCTCAGTCAACTTCACGGGCAACTCGTCCATGGAGATCGGCGTCAAGGTGATCGCCGAGAACATCCGCACCCAAGTGGTGCGCCACGCCAACAGCTGCTTCTTCACCATGGTGGCGGTGGACGACAACAACCGACCCAAGCCCGTGACCCCGCTGGAGCCCACCAGCGCCGAAGAAAAGCGCCGCTTTGAGTCCGCCTTGCTGCGCCGACAATTGCGCCAGGAGCTGGATCGCAAATTCAAGGCCATCCAGGACAGCCAGAAAGACGGCGACGAGATCGCCTGAACATGGCCAAAGACAAAACGATCTACACCTGCTCCGAGTGCGGCGGCACCAGCCCGAAATGGCTGGGCAAGTGCCCGCACTGCAACGCCTGGAACACGCTGGAAGAAACCCGCGCCGACACCGGCCCGGCCAAGAACCGCATGCAGGCGCTGACGCGTGGACTGAACGCGCCGCAGCCGGTGGCCACCCTGTCCCACATCGAAGCGGCGGACATCGCCCGCACGCCGACCGGGATTGAAGAGCTGGACCGTGTTCTCGGCGGCGGCATCGTCACTGGCGGCGTGATCCTGATCGGAGGCGATCCGGGCATCGGCAAATCGACCTTGCTGCTGCAGGCGCTGGACGCGCTGTCGCGCCAGATGCCGGTGCTGTACGTGACCGGCGAAGAAAGCGGCGCCCAGGTGGCGATGCGAGCACAGCGGCTGGGCCTGGATGGCTCGAAAGTGCGGGTGCAGGCAGAGATTCAATTGGAGAACATCATCGCCACGCTGGAGGCCGAGCAACCCTCCTTTTGCGTGATCGATTCGATCCAGACGATTTACTCCGACCAGCTCACTTCCGCGCCCGGGTCGGTGGCGCAGGTGCGCGAATGCGCCGCCCACCTGACCCGCGTGGCCAAATCCAGCGGCTGCACCATGGTGCTGGTGGGCCACGTGACCAAAGAAGGCGCGTTGGCCGGGCCGCGCGTGCTGGAACACATCGTCGACACCGTTTTGTATTTCGAAGGCGAGACGCACAGCAGCTTCCGACTGGTGCGGGCCATCAAGAACCGCTTTGGCGCGGTCAACGAAATTGGCGTGTTCGCCATGACCGACAAGGGGCTGAAGGGTGTGAGCAACCCCAGCGCCATCTTCTTGTCCACGCACGATGAGCCGGTGCCGGGGTCGGTGGTGATGGTGACGCTGGAAGGCACGCGCCCGCTGCTGGTCGAGATCCAGGCCCTGGTTGATTCCGGCGGCCCCAGCCCGCGCCGTTTGAGCGTGGGCCTGGAGCGTGATCGCCTGGCCATGTTGCTGGCGGTGTTGCACCGCCACGCGGGCATGGCCTGCGGTGACCAGGACGTGTTCGTGAACGCGGTGGGCGGCGTGCGCATCAGCGAGCCGGCGGCCGACCTGGCGGTCTTGCTGGCCATTCAAAGCAGCCTGCGCGGCAAGCCCTTGCCCAAGGGCTTCTTTGCCTTTGGCGAAGTGGGCCTGGCGGGCGAGATCCGCCCGGCGCCACGCGGACAGGAGCGTTTGAAGGAAGCGGCCAAGCTCGGGTTTTCGATCGCGGTGGTGCCCAAGGCCAATGCGCCCAAGAAGCCCATCGAAGGGCTGACCATCCATGCGGTGGACCGGGTGGAACAGGCTGTGGACTTGGCACGTTCGTTGTAGAGGCCATGCCTCATGCCGCCGGGTGCGTGCTGTCGTTGGTGCGCTTTTTCGGTCAGCGCGAGGCGGGGATAAGTCTGCAGTTGGCAGGGCTCCTATGGTGGCGGTCCACCGCTGCGCGGCGGACTGCTCTGCGGTGCTCGCCCAGGGCGGGATCGTCCGAAACTCGCCCTGCGGGCTCAAACACCGGACGATCTTTTTCCGCCCCAGGCTGCGCTCCTCGACGCCCCCGAAGTCGCCCCGCCAACTGCAGCCTCATCCCTGATCGCCTCGCTGGTGGCGTGCCACCAAATGCGGCCGTGGCATGCCACCAGCGGGGCGAAACAAGGGCTGGGCCGGTGTCCGGCGGGGCGCCTGCTTGGTGCTGAGAAGCGGAGTGCCGAGGTGGGCACGCGACAGCGTGCATCAATATCTGACTGGCCGTGGTTGTTTGAGCGCAGCGGCCCAAGGCCGCGCAGCGAGTTCCACGGCCCCACCTCGGCATGAGCATCGCAAGGCAGTCCCGCTAACAGCGGGACCACCAAGCTGAAGCCCCGCCGGACACCGGCCCAGCCCTCGCCCCGCGCTCTACCCCTCAAGCACCCAAAGCCTAGATGGCTAGCGCTTGATCGCCTGACGCAAATTCATGCCCGACACCAGCAAGGTGCCGAAGTAAAGCACCCCAGCCGCCGCCAGACAAGCCGCCATCAAGCCCACGCGCAACAGCGGCTGACCGTGCAAGCCCAGCCAATCAATGCGGTGCGCCGCCAACCACAGCAGCACGCCCAGCAAAGCAGACGCCAAAACCACGCGCAGCGCAAACAACCACCAACCCGGAGAAGGCTGATACCGCCCCGCGCGCCGCAAACCAATCAGCAACCAGGTGGCATTGATCAGCGAGGCCACGCCAATCGACAAGGCCAGACCGGCGTGCCCCAGCCACGGCACGAACACCAGGTTGAGCACCTGCGTGAAAACCAGCACCGTGATGCCAATGCGCACCGGCGTGCGGATGTCCTGCGTGGCGTAGAAGCCAGGCGCCAGAATCTTGATGCCCACCAGGCCCATCAGCCCCACGCCATAGCCGCTCAGGGCCAACACCGTCTGGCGCACATCGGTCGGGCTGAAACGCCCATAGTGGTACAGCACGGACACCAGGGGCTCGGCAAACAACAACAAGGCCACGGCACAAGGCAGCGCCAGCAGCACCACCAGGCGCAGGCCCCAGTCCAGCAGATTGGAAAACAACGCTGCATCGCCACTGGCCTGCGCCTTGGACAACTGCGGCAGCAGCACCACGCCCAGGGCCACGCCCAGCATGGCGGTCGGGAACTCCATCAGGCGGTCGGCATAGGTCAGCCAGGAAACCGAGCCCGCCTGCAAATGCGAAGCAATCTGCGTGTTCACCAGCAAGGACAGCTGCGCCACCGACACCCCCAGCACCGCTGGCCCCATCTGCCGCAGAATGCGCCTGACGCCCTGGTGATGCCAGGCCGCCTTGATGCCCGACCAAGAGGCCCCAATGCGGGGCAATGATTTGATCCGGATCAGGGCCGGGATCTGGATGCCCAGTTGCGCCATGCCCCCCACCATCACGCCCACGGCCAGCGCCAGCACCGGGTCCAGGCCATGCGAGCGGAACACCGGCGCCGCAAACCACGCCGCCGCGATCACCGACAAGTTGAGCAGCACCGGAGTGGCCGCTGGCACCGCAAAACGACCCCAGGTATTGAGGATGCCCGCGCTCAGCGCCACCAGCGACATGAAGCCGATGTAGGGGAACATCCAGCGCGTCATCAACACGGCGGCGTCGAAACCGCCGCTTTCTTGCAGGCCCGAGGCCATCATCCACACCAGCACCGGCGCGCCGATCACGCCCAGCACGCTCACCACCAGCAAGGTCCAGAACAGCACTGTGGCCACGGCGTTGATGAGCAGGCGCGTTCCCTCATCGCCCTGGCGGGCGCGGCTTTCAGACAGGATGGGCACGAAAGCCTGCGAAAAGGCCCCCTCGGCAAACAAGCGGCGCAGCAGATTCGGGATGCGGAACGCCACATTGAAGGCGTCGGTGGTGGCACTGGCCCCGAAGGTGGCCGCGATCAACAACTCGCGGACCAGGCCGGTGATGCGGGATGCCAGGGTCAGCAGGGAGACGATCGAGGCGGATTTCAGCAAACTCATCGCCGGGATTATAGGAAGCGCAGGCCCCTGTCTAGGCAAAAGCTTTCAGGGACGTTATAATCGTCGGCTTTTCAACCAACACTGGCTTTGTGGGGTGCGAATTGAATGGGTTTGCCGATTCCCCGTGAATTGGGCCCGTCCAGGCATCTGCAAGGCCCCAAAAAAATCATGCCATCAGCATCGAAGCCCAAAAAGACCGTCCGCATTGCCTCAGGCCGCAAGCGCGTTCGTCAAGACATCAAACTGAACGCCGCCAATTCGGCCCTGCGTTCGAAGTTCCGCACCGCCATCAAGGGCGTGCTCAAGGCTGTCAAGGCTGGCGACAAGGCCGTGGCCTCTGACGCTTTCAAGACCGCCCAAAGCGTGATCGATTCGATCGCCGACAAGGGTCTGTTCCACAAGAACAAGGCCGCTCGCCACAAGAGCCGCCTGTCGGCCAAGGTCAAGGCCCTGACTGCCGCCTGATCGATAGATCATCGTCAAAAAGGCCCGCATCAAGCGGGCCTTTTGCTTGGTGAGCTTTCAAAAAAGCCTCAGGGCAGCGAGCAGGCATCCGTCACCTGCAGATCGTTGTCGCGGGCAAAGTTCATCACGAAGTCCCAGGCCATGGGCTCCAGGTCTCGCAGGGCTTCATTGACGATCACGCATTTGACGTCGCCAATCGAGGTCGGCACGCAGTAAGGTGAATAACCGATGTGAGCCGAACGGCCCATGTGCGCAGCCCCGGGCCGAAACGATGACATGGCCCCCGCCAGGCGCTCGGCCCAGTCGCTGGGCCGGAAAGTCTTGCCTGACTTGGTCAGGCCCTGGATGAAAACCTCGCGAGGTTTCGGACTTCGAGGGGGAGTCAATGACACGGTGGCGCTTTCAACGGCTGCCGGTTTTGCCGGCGTGCTGCAAAGAAGTGTCGCGACTTCAAGGGTGGTATCCATCGTCAACAGCCCCGCATTGTCGGTCACAAGCCAGGTGCATCGCAACATTGATGCCAGTAACCCCGTGCATCGGTGGGAAGCACACACAACGCATCACGGTGTATCGGCGCGCCACGCATATGCTTGAGCCAAGGTGACCAAGTCCACGCCTTTTCCTTAGAATGTGCCCAGCGCAGCATTGCCACTGCGCTTTTTCTTTTTTTGCGAGAGCCCAAAGCCATGAACGCCCCTGTGACGATGCCCCACGTGATGCCCACCTACGGTCGCCTGCCGATTGCCTTGTCGCACGGCCAGGGCACCCGAGTCTGGGACACGGATGGACGCGAGTACCTGGACGCGCTGGCCGGCATCGCCGTGAACACGCTGGGCCACAACCACGCCAAGCTGGTGCCCGCCCTGCAAGAGCAACTCACCAAGCTCATCCACAGCTGCAACTACTACCAGGTGCCGCTGCAGGAAGAACTGGCGCGCCTGCTGGTCGAGCGCTCGGGCCTGACCAACGTCTTCTTCTGCAATTCAGGCCTGGAAGCCAATGAAGCGGCTTTGAAGATCGCGCGCAAGTTCGGCCATGAAAAAGGCATCGACCGGCCCGAGGTGATCGTTTACGAAAAGGCCTTCCATGGCCGCTCGATCGCCACGCTGTCGGCCACCGGCAACCCCAAGATCTGGGCCGGCTTCGAGCCCCTGGTCGAAGGCTTTGTGCGCGTGCCGCTGAACGACGTGGCCGCCTTGAACGAAGTGGCCGAGACGCGCCCCAACGTGGTCGCCGTGTTCCTGGAAGTGATCCAGGGCGAAGGCGGCGTCAACCCGGCCCGCAACGACTACCTGCAAGCCGTGCGCAAGCTGTGCGACGAGCGCGGCTGGCTGCTGATGCTGGACGAAGTGCAATGCGGCATCGGCCGCACCGGCAAGTGGTTCGCGCACCAATGGGCTGGCATCCAGCCTGACGTGATGCCGCTGGCCAAGGGCCTGGGCTCTGGCGTGCCGATCGGTGCGGTGGTGTGTGGCCCCAAGGCCGCCAATGTGCTGCAACCGGGCAACCACGGCACCACCTTCGGCGGCAACCCGCTGGCCATGCGCGCCGGGGTCGAGACCTTCAAAATCATGGAAGAAGACGGCTTGCTGGCCAATGCCGACCGTGTGGGCGCGCACCTCAAGTCCGCACTGACACGCGAGCTGGGTGAGCTCAAGGGCGTGAGCGACATCCGCGGCCAGGGCCTGATGATCGGCATCGAGCTGGACCGCCCCTGCGGCGTGCTGCTGGGCCGCGCGATGGAAGCGGGCCTGCTGCTGAGCGTGACCGCCGACAAGGTGATCCGCCTGCTGCCCGCGCTGATCCTGACCCTTGAGGAAGCCGACCAGATCGTGGCGCTGCTGGTGCCCCTGGTCAAACAGTTTTTGAACGAAACCAACGCGGCCTGAGCATGAAACCCGGATCCAGCCTGATCAAGCACTACCTGCAGTTCAAGGATCTCCGCGCCGAGGAGTACGCCTACCTCTTCGAGCGCGCGGGCCTGATCAAGCGCCGCTTCAAGAACTACGAGAAGTACCAGCCGCTGGCCGACCGCACGCTGGCCATGATCTTCGAGAAGGCCTCCACCCGCACGCGCGTGAGCTTTGAAGCGGGCATGTACCAGATGGGCGGCTCGGTGGTGCACCTGACCACCGATGGCAGCCAGTTGGGCCGCAGCGAGCCCATCGAAGACAGCGCCAAAGTCATCTCGCGCATGGTCGACATCGTGATGATCCGCACCTATGAGCAATCCAAGCTGGTCAAGTTTGCGGCCAACTCACGCGTGCCGGTCATCAACGGGCTGACCAACGAGTACCACCCTTGCCAGATCCTGGCCGACATCTTCACCTACATCGAGCAACGTGGTTCGATCCAGGGCAAGGTGGTGGCCTGGGTGGGCGATGGCAACAACATGGCCAACACCTGGCTGCAGGCGGCCGAGATCCTGGGCTTCACGGTGCACGTGAGCACGCCCAGCGGTTATGAGATCGACCCGGTCGTGGCGGGCATCAACAACACAGCCTGCTACAAGGTCTTCAAGGATCCGATGGACGCCTGCCGAGGCGCGTCACTGGTCACCACTGATGTTTGGACCAGCATGGGCTTCGAGGCCGAGAACGAAGAACGCCGCCTGGCCTTTGCCGACTGGTGCGTCGACGAAGAGATGATGGGCGTGGCCCAGCCCGATGCCCTGTTCATGCATTGCCTGCCCGCCCACCGTGGCGAAGAAGTGGCCGCCGAAGTGATCGACGGCCCTCAGTCGGTGGTGTGGGACGAGGCCGAGAACCGCCTTCACGTGCAGAAGGTGCTCATGGAGTACCTGCTGCTGGGCCGCATTGGCTGACCCAGGCTGACCAACCGCTCAGCGCTGCAGAGACGCGGGCACGCGGAACACGTCCATCGCGTGCGACAACTCGTCAGCCTGGCGGCTCAGGCTTTCGGCAGCCGCGGCCGTTTGCTCCACCAAGGCAGCATTTTGCTGCGTGGCCTGGTCCATGCGGCCAATGGCCTGGTTGATCTGGCCGATGCCATCGTTCTGCTCCGAACTGGACACGGCGATCATGCCCACCAACTCGGTCACGCGACGCACCTGGCCCACCAGGTCACCCATGGTCTGCCCTGCGCTGTCAACCTGCGATGAACCGGCCTCGACCTGGTCCACGCTGCTGCCAATCAGTTGCTTGATCTCCTTGGCGGCTTCAGCGCTGCGCTGGGCCAGCATGCGCACTTCGGAGGCCACCACCGCGAAGCCGCGGCCTTGCTCACCAGCCCGCGCGGCTTCCACCGCCGCGTTCAGCGCCAGGATGTTGGTTTGAAAAGCGATGCCGTCGATCACGCCAATGATGTCGGTGATCTTGCGGCTGGATTGCTGGATGTCGCTCATCGTCGTGACCACGCGGCTCACCGACTCACCGCCTGCCACCGCGAATTGCGATGCGGTGCCCGCCAGTTGATTGGCTTGCTGCGCGTTGGCCGAGGTGGACTTGATGGTGCTGACGATCATCTCGACCGAGGCTGCGGTTTCTTCAATGTTGGCCGCCGCCTGCTCGGTTCGCTGGCTCAGTGATTGGTTGCCCGAAGCGATCTCGCTGGAGGCCACCCGCACAGATTCAGCCGCCTGGCGCACCTGGTTGATCGACTGTGCAATGTGGCGCAGGGCATCCAGCAGGCGTGTGGTGCGCTGGTCATCGGAGCGGGAGTCAACCACCGACAGATCGACGCTGCCATCATCGGCTCGCAGCCGATCGACCACGGTCATCAATTCTTGTGCGGTGGCGAAGTCCCTGCGAGCCTGCGCAGCCAGGAATAGCAACACCGCCGTTTCGGCGACCACGTACATCGCATGCTCCACCACTTTGCCAAAGCCTGGTTGGGTGAAACAGATGGGCCCCCAGGCCCAGGTTTGCATTTGATTGAACAAGACGTGGTGGACTGCGATGGTCGTCGCGCCGACCATCACTGGCACAGCTTTTCGGTAGGTCACCAGGCAAGCCATGAACGCGAAAACGGCGAAGTGCGCCTCGTTGTGGCCGCGTGCCACATGGATCATCAGGCCGACCATGCCCATGCCCAGGAAAGGCAGAAACCATTGACTGAGCGCCCCGCCACGAGAATTGATGGCGACCAGCAAGGCCGCGATCATGATTGGCAAACCAATGGCCAAGGCCAGGCCCCAGGCGTTGTAAGAACTGGCATAGCCCAGGGTACCCACCAAGGTCGTTGCAATCGCTGACAGAACGACGAAATCCTGGACTTGGAGCTTCCAGATGGAATGGGTGTCTTGGTTCATGTTCAAACCTGATTGGAAGTCACTGTACTTCGGCCAAATGACCGAATACTTAAGGAGACTGTTCAGAACCTGTAGGCCAGGCGCAGGCCACCCCAATGCCGACCTTGCACCACGATCGGTGCCGAGGCTTCCTTGAGCAGCACGAAATTGCCGCCCCCCATGTCGCGCCGGTAGGTTTGCAGCAGGAAAGGCCGCTGGTTGCGCGCCGAGGCCAGGCCGGTGCGGTCATTGAAGACCCGGCGCCAGCGCGAATTGGCCGTGTTCCACACCACATCGCCCGCGCGCTGCGGCTGGCAGTACTTCTTGTTGTGGGTGGAGATGTAGCCATTGCGGTCGGCCGAGATGCAAAATACGATCTCGGGCAAGGCCGTCAACGCGGCTTCCTGGATGCTCGGGAAGCTCGCGTCGGTCACCGCGTTGAACTTCGCCTGGTGCTGCAGCGGTTGGCTGCCTTGAATGGGGCGGTAGTGCTCGTCGAACAAATCCGCCAGCGTGATCTTGCCGTTGGCCACAGCGTTTTCCAGTGACCGGGCGATCTGGCTGGCCACGCTCTGGGCCAGCTCGATGTAAGGCGTGTCGGCGGTGCGAACACCGCTGCCAGCGATCAGTTCCATCAGGCGCTCGGAGACACCCAGGACGGCTTCGCTGCGCTTCATGGCGGTGTTCAGTGCCGCGTGCGTGCGCTTGATCTGCGCGCCCATTTGCACCACCTGCTGATTGACCCCGTCGGACAAACCACGGCTTTGGTCTGCGGCTTCGGTGATGTGCAGCACCCCCGTCTCCACCTGCGTCAATGCCTGGTGGAAAGTGACGCGCTGGACGCGGCCATCGGTGGACGATGCCGCTTCATCCCGCGATAACAACTCGCGCGACAAGACCTGGATGCGGTCGTCCAACTGACTGACCGTGCTCATGATGGTTTTGGAGGTGGCTTCCACCTGCGTGGCCAGGTCCTTGACGGCATCGGCCACCACGGAGAACCCACGGCCCGCTTCACCAGCGCGCTTGGCTTCGACCGAAGCGTTGAAAGCCACCAGCCGGGTCTGCAACGCAACCTGGGTGATGTCGCGCGCGGCCGAGGCCACGTGCTTGAGCGTGTCGATCACCTGAGCCACCTCGTGGCCCACGTGTTCAACGCTTTGGCGGGCTTGCGCCACCGAGGCCAGGCTCTGGTGGCTGCTGTCCCGGATGCGGTGCTGGGCCTGGCCAATGTCTTTCAACTGGCCGGCCAGCACGGTGAAGCCTTCTTCCTGCTGCAAGGCCACGGCGGAAGAGTCTTCCAGCGTGCCACGCAGTTCGGCGGCTTCATGGCCCAGGCCATCGGTGTCGCGCTGGAGCTTCTGCGCCAGCGTGTGCACATCGGAATTGGGTTTCGGCGCCGAATCTATCAGTGCAGACGTGGTTGCCGGCGCAGCAACC
Organism: Aquabacterium sp.; assembly: GCF_030652515.1. Lineage (GTDB taxonomy): Bacteria > Pseudomonadota > Gammaproteobacteria > Burkholderiales > Burkholderiaceae_C > Aquabacterium. Next base: position 10,217 of record NZ_JAUSAR010000191.1, read on the forward strand.
GTGTCCTTGCGCTTGAAACCCCACACGTGGTCACCACTCTCTCAATTTGACTCTCAACCGGGCGATGGATTGGCTGTGCAACTGGCAAACGCGCGACTCGGTCACGCCCAGCACGGCGGCAATTTCCTTCAAGTTCATGTCCTGCTCGTAGTACCTGCTCATCACGAACTGCTCGCGTTCGGGCAGGTTCTTGATGGCCTCGACCAGGGCCGAGCGCATGCGGTGGTCCGCCAGCAAGGCCAGCGGGTCGTTGCCTTCGTCGGTCACGTGGCGGTCGAGGTAATCGTTGTCGCCATCCTCGCCACTCATGTCTTCCAGGTGGATGAGCTGGGTGCCACGCACCTTGCCCAGCATTTCCTGGTAGTCCGTCAGCGACATGTCCATTTCCTTGGCGATTTCGCTTTCCTGCGGCGCGCGGCCAAGGCGCTGCTCCAGCCGGTGCACGGCGCCTTCAATGTCGCGCTGCTGCTTGCGGGTGCCGCGGCTCATCCAGTCGGCGCCGCGCAGCTCGTCGAGCATGGCGCCACGGATGCGCTGGGTGGCGAAGGTTTCGAACTGCACGCCCTGCCCTGCATCGAAGCGGGTCAAGGCGTCGCTCAGGCCGATCATGCCAACCTGGATCAGGTCATCGATCTCGACGTTGGCCGGCAATTTGGCAATCATCTGGTGGGCCAGACGTCGCACCAGCGAGCTGTATTGCTTGAGCTGGGCGTCCATATCGAGGCGGCCTTTGGCGGTGTACATGCGCTGCTCCATGAACATCAATTGAGTACGGGGGCCATGCGCGAAGGCAAGGCAGACCCTGGTGAGACCAAATGGTCGAATGCGGCATCACCCAGGGTGAGCGGCAAGGCACACTGCAGAAGTCCGGCGGCCAGTTCCATGAACCGGGGGCTGGGGTCGTGACTGGACGGCTCGTGGGGATTGATGCGCAGCCAGTCACGTTGCGCAGCACCGAGGAAGCTGTCGGCACACTGGCCCAGACGCTCCGCCACGGCATCGGCCTGGTCGGAATGGGGGGGTGCGCAGACCAGCAGGTCGTAGGCCAGCCACGGGCCCCGTTGGCTCATGACCTTGACGGCGGCGTAGGCCTGCTTGAGGCCTTCGGCCACGTCGTTGGTGAACACCAGCGGCCGCAAGTTGCCGTGCCGGGCACGTTCACCAAAGATGCGCACGAGTTCGCTGGCCGAGGCATGCACCAGCACCACATCGCATTGCGGTGCCGCATTGGCCAAGGCGTGCAGCAGGCTGCCACACGAACCGCGCGCGTCGGCGTGTCGCAAAGGCAGGCCACGGGCGGCCAGGTAACTCACTTGCTTGGACAAAGGCTCGATGCCTTCGCTCAAGTCAAACTCGGCCAATTCGCTGGGTGCTCGGGCCTGGTCACCGGCGTCCACCACCAAGGTGTGCAAGCCGAAGCTGGCGTATGCGGCGCACAGGCGTTCCAGCACCACACCACCGCACACCGCACCGGGGTTGGCCACCACGGGCACAAACCGCAGCACGCGCGAGGCGAACATCTGGCGCAAACCCTGGGCCTGGTCGGCCGGGGGGCTGGCGGCAAAGGGTTGAGGCGAAAAACTGGTCATGGGCAACGACAGGTTCAAAGCGCGGAAGGTGCAGCCGTGACATCGGTCATGGCGGGGGTCGAGAACACCAGGCTGACTTCATTGGGGTCCAGTCGGTACGCGGGATTGAGGCTGGCGCGCAATGCACGGTGCACCAAAGCCTGCGATGACAGTCTGTGCCAATCTTCTGGCACGCGTTGGCCGTTGGCGACGCCCAGAACCTTGGATTTGTGACGGATTAACGCATCCAGCGCTGGACCGAGCTTCACGGCCTCGTCCAGCTTGGACAGGATGACCCCGGCGCAAGCATTGACTTGGTAAGACGCCATCACGTCTTCGATCGCATCGCCTTGCGACGAGGCGTTGATGACCAGCACCTTGCGGATCGCAGGGTGGGCCAGCATCTCCAGCAGATCCTTGGTGCGGCCATCGCGCTGGGCCATGCCCGCCGTGTCGATCAGCACCATCTTCTTGCCGGACAGCAATTCGAGCAGGTCTTCCAGCGCGGCGCGGTCGTGGGCCATGTGCACGGGCACGCCCAGGATGCGGCCGTAGGCGCGCAGTTGGTCGTGGGCACCGACGCGGTAGGCGTCCAGCGTGATCAGGCCCAGGTTCTGCGCGCCGTGCTTGGCGGCGAACATGGCGGCCAGCTTGGCGGTCGAGGTGGTCTTGCCCACGCCGGTCGAGCCGATCAGGGCGAAGATACCGCCCTGGTCTTCGATGGCCAGTTCCTTGTCGGCCGTGTTCAGGTTGCGTTGCAGCACCTGGGCGGCCCACACGTTTTCGTCTTGTGCGCCGGAGCTGACTTCGGCGGGCATCGCGTCCAGCATCTTGCGGATCAGCACGGCGGAGAAACCACCGTCCAACAGCTTTTGGGCCAGGCCAGCCTGGGCGGGCGTGCGGCGCAGTTTTTCGATGAAGGCGATGGTTTCGAACCGCTCCTTCATCATGGCCCGCATGGCGCGCAGCTCATTGAGCATCGAGGCATTGGCGTCTTGCGAGGCCTTCAGCGCGGCCATGGTGGCGGCGTCGGGGCGCGAACTGTCGGCCGAGGCGGCGCTGCGGCCGGTCACGGACTTGAGCGTCAGCTCAGCCGGGTCACTGGCAGGACGGACGGCCTTGGCAGGCGCCTGGCGAGCTGGCTGAGCCTCTTCACGCGATTCGGTGCGCAGTGGCAGCACCTGGGCCACGCGGCTGGTGTCCTGGGGGGCTGGGCGAACGGCCTGTACCGGGCGTGCCGCGGGTTGAACCGGTGCAGGTGGCGAAGACAACCAGGCTTCCAGCCCAGCCGACAAATCGACATTGGGGCTTGACTGCACAGGTTGCTGAGCTTTGACATTGCCCAGACGCTGCGAGAGTTGGTCTTCCGGCGTGCCAGCCAACGCGGGCTCGGTGCGGGCGGCCTTCAGGGCCACTTGGCGGCGCTTGAGCATGCGTTCACGCACATAGTCCTGGAAGGACAAGGTGCTCATGGCCAGCTGCTTGACGTCGTCCTGCACGGTCGAGGCCAGGTTGGCCATGGCCGAGCGGGCCGGAGATTGGGATTGAGCAGCCACCGGCGCAACTTCGGCCTTGCGGGCAGGTGCGGTAGCTTGCGTGGCAGCTGCTTGCGGACGGGCAGCAGGCGCACGCTCTTCACGTTCGGCCGGTGGGTACGAGTCCATCGACGGCACGCTGTCGGTCGCCATGGCGAGCACCTCGATGCCTCCTTCAGGGGCTGGCTTGGTCGACAACACGACAGCGTCGTTGCCAAATTCCAGCTTGACCTTTTGCATGGCCTCGCGTGAGGTGCGTCCAATAAAGCGTTTGACGTTCATGCGTGGCCTCCAATCAGGGTACCGATGCGGATCGAATGGGTCTCAGGGATTTCGCTGTGACCCAGCACCTTCAAGCGTGGTGCAGCGCGTTTCAACAAGCGGGCCACCGTCGGCCGGATGGCGTCGGGCACCAGCAGGCAGGCGGGGTGGCCCAGGTTTTCCTGGCGCTGGGTGGCATCAGCCGCCTGGCGTGTGAGGTGGTCGGCCACGCCCGGGTCCAGCATGGGGCCGCTGGGCGAGGTCAGGGCCTGGGTGAGCAGGCGCTCCAGATCGGGTTCGATGGCAATCACATCCAGTTCCTTCACCGGGCCGTAAATCTGCTGCACGATCGCCGGGGCCAGACCGACGCGGATGCGGCGGGCCAGCTCGGCAGGATCGTTGGCCAGGTGGCCCGCGCCCGAGGTCTGCTCGGCCAGCGTTTCAATGATCGAACGCATGTCACGGATGTGAACGCCTTCTTCCAACAGGAGCTGCAGCACTTTCTGCAAGGTCGCAATGCCAACCATCTTGGGAACCACGTCTTCGATCAGTTTGGGGGCCAGTTTCGTCACATGCTCCACAAGCTGCTGGGTCTCTACCCGTCCCAACAACTTGGCCGCATGGATCTGCATCAAGTGTGAAAGATGCGTGGCCACCACGGTCGAGGGATCAACGACCGTGTACCCGGCCATTTGCGCCGCTTCACGTTGGCGCTCCTCAACCCACACGGCGGGCAAGCCGAATGCCGGGTCGACGGCGGCCGTGCCCTTCAGGGGATTGGTCACGTGGCCAGGGTTGATGGCCATCAGCATGTTGGGGAACACCTCGCCCTCGCCCACGATTGCGCCGCGCAAAGTGATGCGGTAGAAGCTGGGGCGCAGCTCCAGGTTGTCCTTGATGTGCACAGAAGGCGGTAAAAAGCCCACTTCTTGCGCGAACTTGCGGCGAACGCCCTTGATCCGGGTCAGCAGGTCGCCGCCGCGGTCCTTGTCCACCAGCTGGATCAGACGGTAGCCCACTTCCAGGCCCAGGGTGTCCACGGGCTGCAGGTCCTCCCAGGTGGCTTCGCCGTTGTTGTTGACGGGCTCCGCTGGCTTCTCGACCGGCTTGGGCGCGGTGCGGGCCAGTTCCTGCTTTTCCTGCATGCGCCAGGCCATCCAGCCAAAACCACCGGCCATCGGCAAAAACACCAGGCTGGGCATGCCGGGGATCAGGCCCAGCAGGCCAATCACCCCCGCCGCCACGCCCATGACCTTGGGGTTCTGGAACATCTGCGAGATGATCTGCGCGCCAACGTCCTCGCCTTTGCCGACGCGGGACACGACCATGGCGGAAGCCACCGAGATCAGCAAGGCCGGGATTTGCGCCACCAGCGCATCACCCACGGCCAACAACACATACGAGCTGGCAGCATCACCGGCCGACATGTCGTGCTGCGCCACGCCGATGATGAAACCGCCGATGATGTTGATGAACAGGATCAGGATGCCGGCGATCGCATCACCGCGCACGAATTTGGAGGCACCGTCCATGGCGCCGTGGAATTCAGCCTCTTCGCCCACCTCGATGCGGCGGCGCTTGGCTTCTTTCTCATCAATCAGGCCGGCGTTCAGGTCGGCGTCGATGGCCATCTGCTTGCCGGGCATCGCGTCCAGGGTGAAGCGCGCGCCCACTTCGGCGATCCGCTCCGAACCCTTGGTGACCACCACGAAGTTGATCACCACCAAGATGGCGAACACGATGATCCCGACCGCGAAGTTGCCGCCGATCAGGAAGTGGCCAAACGATTCGATCACCTGACCCGCAGCGCCCGGGCCGTTGTGCCCTTCCAGCAGCACCACCCGGGTCGAGGCCACGTTCAGCGACAGGCGCAGCAGCGTCGTCAGCAGCAGCACCGAAGGAAAGGCCGCGAAGTCCAGCGGGCGCAGCATGGTGGCCGACACCATCATCACCATCACCGCCATCGCGATGTTGAAGGTGAAGAAGATGTCCAGCGCCAGCGGGGGCAAGGGCAGGATCATCATGACCAGCACCAGCAGCACCGCAATGGGCGCGGCCAGCACCTGGAAGCCCTTGGCGGACTTGCCGCCCATCACGGATTGAAGTTGTTGCAGGATCGGGTTCATGCGTGTGCAGCCTTATGGGCAGGATCCAGGGAAGCGGGAACGTCCAGGTCTGGCAGGTTGCCCGGCAGGGGCGCCTTGCCGGCCAAGGCCGCTTTGAGTTGGTACACATAGGCCAGCACCTGGGCCACGGCGCCGTACAGGGCCATGGGCACCTCGGCATCGACCTCGGTGTTGGCGTACAGGGCGCGGGCCAGCGGCGGGGCTTCCAGCACGGGCACCTTGTTCTCGGTGGCCAGATCGCGGATGCGCAAAGCCAGCAGGTCCAAGCCCTTGGCCACCACGCGGGGGGCGCCCATCTTGCCTTCGTCGTACTTCAGCGCGACGGCATAGTGGGTGGGGTTCATCACCACCAGGTCGGCGGTGGGAATGGCGGCCAACATGCGCTTGCGGCTCATCTCGCGCATCCGTTGCTTGACGCGGTTCTTGGCCTCCATGTTGCCTTCCGTCTGCTTCATTTCGTCCTTCTGGTCCTGGTGGCTCATCTTCATGCGGCCCATGAACATGAAGCGCTGCAACGGCCAGTCCAACATGGCGAACAAGGCCAGCACCAGCAACATCGAGGTCATCACGCTGCCCAGCGTCATGCCGAAATCGTGGATGGCCGTGGGCAGGGGCAGGCCCATCAGGCTCACCATGTCGGGCCAGACCCGAGACAGGAAGAAGGCTCCCGTGGCACCCAGGATCAGGCCCAGAGCACTGGCTTTCAAAGCATCCACCATCTGCTGCTTGGACAGCAGGTTGGCGAAACCGGTGATGGGGTTGAGCTTGCCGAACTTGGGAAAGATGACCTGGAAGGACATCACCCAGCCGCCCGCCAGGATGCTGGCCGCCACCGAGGCCAGGGCCACGCCCGCGCCAAAGGGCAACACCATCATCATGGCCTGAGTGCTCCATTGCGACAGGCGCTGCACCATCACATCGGGGTTGGCCACCGCTCTGGCATCGAAACGCATGCCGGCGTTGAGTTGCAACTGCATCTTGTCCATCCAGAACGGCGTCAGCGCCATCAGGACGCCGGCCGCAGCCAGGATCACAAAGAAGTGCCCCAGGTCACGCGAACGCACCACCTGGCCTTCTTCACGGGCTTTCTTAAGCTTCCGCTCTGAGGCTGGTAATTGTTTGTCTTGGGAGCTGTCGGACATGGTGGGTGGGTGCCTGGGTGCTTGCTCCGATTCTTGGCGACCCGGCCAAAATCTTGAGCGAGATAAACAGCCGCCAAGGCACCCAATTCACGCCCCGTTTCAAAGCCCAAAATGCATCGGGGGGCGCAGCGTGATGTTTGTCACGCTGCGCCCCCCGGTCGGGCTGAGAGTGGGAAAACTCAGTCCAGCGAGAACACCACTTTCACCGAACCATCGACAGCAGCCTTGTCGATGTAGCCGATGGCCTTGGGATCACTGATGACCGCTTTTTTCACTGCGGCCGCATCTTGCAAGATGATGGGCGCCTGGCCTTTGCCAGTGAACACAATCCGCGACCAGGTCGCTTTGATTTGAGACTGATCCCGGTCGGTGGCCTTCTTGTAGAACTGCTCTCGCAGTGGCGATGCCTCGGGCAGATCGACCGGTTTGAGGTCGAAACTGCGGCCCAGGTACACGTTGGCGAGCTGGTCCTTGGTGATCGGTGCTGCGCTGGGGCCCATGATCACGGCCACCTGAGCCTGAGAGGCCAGGGAGACAGCGGATAAGCCAAAGGCGATCAAAGCGTGTTTGATGTGCTTGTTCATGATGGCCTCCGCTTAAAACACGAAATCAAGGGCAACACTGATCACTTTGGCCTTCTTACCCATGACGGAAGGGCTGACCGCATCCGTGAATATCAAACTATTATTGGCGTCATAACGGGCAAATTCAGCTTTCAATGCCAAGTTACTCGCGAAGTCATAACGAACACCCACCGCCGCCCCCTTGGTCGTAGATTCAGCCCCAGGTGAATCACCTGTGAATTTGCTGATGATCACATAAGGCAATACGCTTCCAAAGTGGTAGCCCCCCCCGACGTACCATGCTGTTGCATCAAACGATTGCTGTGGTTTGGTCTTGCGCTTAACGTGTTCCGCAATCGCGACAACTTGTCCATTGTCATATTGCAAGCCGAACCCTGTGAAGGTGTCTTTAAAAACCGGACCTGGAAGACCAGAAAGTGGGCCGCCGAACGGAGGTGCCGGTATGTCGATAGTCATTTCAACATCGCTTTTGACTTGACCGATCCGGGCGGTCCAATCCCCCCACTCCAACATCAAATTGATATTGGTCACTTTGGGAGAACGGGTGTCAAGACGGCTCTCCGCGAAGAGACCAGAACCGGAGTTTGGCGGAAACTCACCTAACGCACTGATTTCTGCCCTACTGCGGCCATGCGAAACCTGAACGGAGGCCACAGCAGGACCTATCGAATGCCTGTAACCGACTTGGATTCCATCTACCGTGGAGTAGGGCAACATCGAATACACGAGGGGTGGCACCCTCAGCCAAGGGGTGGCATACCCTACATAACGTGAGTCGGACACCAGAAAAGCTGCCAGAGCCACCCGACCCGCTTTCAGGTCCAAGCCCGGCACACCAGTGTATTGGGCATAAAGCCACTCGACATCCAGATTAAAATCCTCATCCTGTCGACGCATACCCAACAATTGCGCGGTCAAAGCAAAATCGGACTTGTAAATGACCGATCCTTGCAAACCAAGGCGCGAGTCCACGCCCAGGTCCACCGTTTTATCGGCGCCGGAATATTGCGTCAGCCCATTCCGAAATTGCGTGTCGTCAAGATTGGTTCGGGCAGCACCTAAAGTACCAAAGCCTCCGCCCTTGAATTTGACATCGTCATTGGCATGCGCGGCGTGGCCCGCCAGCAAGGCGACACCCGTCGCGCAAAGAGCGGCCGCCAGTGCGGTCCGGCGTGGAATGTAGGTCATCTTGTTCTCCAGAAATTTGATGGAGTGATTGAAGCGTCATCAGCTTGGATCGTCCCAAACACTTAGGCTTATCGGACGACTTCCAAGTTAACTGAGCCCACACTCCGCAGAATACGGATAAACGCCTAAATGGGGGGTTTAGTGCAAGAACGCAACATGTTATGCAAAACCCCTTGCATCACTCCATCGACGCAGGCACCACCGTCCACTGCTGGCGCACATCGCCATCGCTGTTGACGCTTTCCATGTGCACCGGAAAGCCCCACAGCCGCGCCACGTGCTTGAGCACCTCGCGCGTGCCGTCCGCCAAAGGCCGGTTGGCCTGCTGCGTGTGCCGCAAAGTCAAGGAGCGGTCACCACGCAGGTTCACGCTCCAGACCTGGATGTTCGGCTCGCGCGCGCTCAAATCGTACTGGCGCGACAAGCTTTCACGCAGCGCCCGGTACCCCGCCTCGTCGTGGATGGCAGACACCTCGTACTCAGGCTCATCCTCATCATCCCTGATGGCGAACAGCCGGAAATCGCGCATCACTTTGGGCGACAGGAACTGCCCCACAAAGCTCTCGTCCTTGAAGTTGCGCATGGCGTAATCGAGGGTCTTGAGCCAAGCGTGGTCGCCCTTGGGCGCGCCTTCGGCCGAGCCCGCGAACTCAGGGAACCAGTGCCGGTCTTCGTCCGTGGGCTGCTCGCAAATGCGCTTGAGGTCGGTGTACATCGCGAAACCCAAGGCGTACGGGTTCAGCCCGCTGTAGGCGCGGTGCCCCACCGGCGGCTGATACACCACATTGGTGTGCGACTTGAGCCACTCCAGCATGATGCCGTCGGTCAAATGGCCGTCTTCGTACATGGTGTTGAGCAAGGTGTAGTGCCAGAACGTGGCCCAGCCTTCGTTCATCACCTGCGTTTGCCGCTGCGGGTAGAAATACTGCGCCACCTTGCGCACGATGCGCACCACCTCGCGCTGCCAGGGCTCCAGCAGCGGGGCGTTTTTCTCGATGAAGTACAGGATGTTTTCTTGGGGCTCGGGCGGGAAGCGCCGCGCGCCGTCGTCATCGCCGATCTTGTCCACGCGGCGCGGCAGGGTGCGCCACAGGTCGTTCACCTGCTGCTGCAGGTAAGACTCGCGCTCTTCGCGGCGGGCCAGCTCCTTTTCAAGCGACAGCTTGCTGGGGCGGCGGTAGCGGTCCACGCCATGGTTCATCAGCGCATGGCAGGAGTCCAGGATTTCTTCGACCGCGTCCAGGCCATGGCGCTCCTCGCAACCGGCGATGTAGTTCTTGGCGTAGACCCGGTAGTCGATGATGCTGGAGGCATCGGTCCACATGCGGAACAGGTAATTGCCTTTGAAGAAGCTGTTGTGGCCATAGGCCGCGTGCGCGATCACCAGGGCCTGCATGGCCATGGTGTTTTCTTCCATCAGGTAGCTGATGCAGGGGTTGGAGTTGATGACGATTTCGTACGCCAGCCCCATGAAGCCGCGGCGGTAGTTCTTCTCGGTGGCGATGAACTCCTTGCCGTAAGACCAATGCCGGTAGTTCACCGGCATGCCCACGCTGGCGTAGGCGTCCATCATCTGCTCGGCGGGGATGATTTCTAGCTGGTGGCGGTAGCAGTCGAGGCCGTATTCGTTGGCGACGCGCGCGATCTCGCGCTCGTAGCGCACGATCGATTCGAAGCTCCATTCGGAGCCGGCGGGCAGGGCGGTCGGTTTGCGTTTCATGGCGCGCTCATGCCAGCCGTTTGCGGAACAGTTCGCGGAAGACCGGATAGATGTCGGCCGGGCCGCGGATCTGCTGCATGGCGAAGCGTTGCGGATGGTTGGCCTTGACCCGCTCGTATTCGCGCCACAGGTTCTGCGGCTCGCCTGCGGCGATTTCGATGTAGGCGTAGTACTGGACCAGCGGCACGATGCTGGACTCCAGCAGTTCGCGGCATTTCGGCGAGTCGGCATCCCAGTTGTCGCCGTCCGAGGCCTGGGCGCAGTAGATGTTCCAGGCATTCGAGGCATAGCGCTCGCGCACTGTCTTGTGCATCAGTTCGAGTGCGCTCGACACCACGGTGCCGCCGGTCTCGCGCGAATGGAAGAAGTCGTCCTCATCGACTTCCATCGCCTGGGTATGGTGGCGGATGAAGACGATCTCGATGCGCTCGTAGGTGCGCGTCAGGAACAGGTAGAGCAGCATGAAGAAGCGCTTGGCGATCTGCTTCTTCTCCTCGTCCATCGAGCCCGACACGTCCATGACGCAGAACATGACGGCCTGGGTGGAGGGCGCCGGGATGCGGATGCGGCTGTTGTAGCGCAGGTCGAAGGTGTCGATGAAGGGCAGGCTTTCGATGCGGCGCAGCAGGCGGGCGATCTCGCGGCGCAGTTCGACGGCACGCTCGCCGTCGCCGGCGCCGCCGGATTCCAGTTGCTCCAGTTCGTCCCGTAGCGCGCGCAGCGTCTTGCGATACGGTGCGCCGACGGCGATGCGCCGCCCGGTGGCGCCGCGCAGGGAGCGCACGACGTTGATGTTGGCCGGTACGCCGGTCGAGGTGAAGCCGGCGCGCACGCGCTTGTATTCCGAGATGCGGGCGAGTTGCGTCTTGACCAGGTCGGGCAGGG
>NZ_JAUSAR010000202.1 GCF_030652515.1 Aquabacterium sp.
TCCTTAAGGGCGTACTCCACGGTGGTGCGTTTTATGGCGCGGCATAGGATCATGCCGATGGAGGGGTTTTCGTTGTGGCTCCAGCCGATTTCTTGCACCATTGGCGCGAGTTTTTTATCCGTGACATAGGTTTTGAAAAAATTGCGCACCCGCCACAAATTAGCAGCAGAAAAGTCGGCATAAACGGATGTCATGGGTGTTTTGGAGGCCATGGTTCAGTCGCTCTCCGCCAGCAAGCGCGCCAACTCCTGCATCTCCTGGGTGGCCAGGCTGAGTTGGGCCAGGATCTCATCGGCGATATCGGACGGTTCGGCCAGGCTGTCGCCGTTGCGGACGCTGTCGTCTTGCAGCCAACTGATATCCAGGGAGTCGTTGCGCTTTTTGATCTGATCGCGGGTAAAGCAGCGGAAACGGCCGGTTTCGCCCTGATCCTGGCGTTTGGTGCGGCCATAAGGGCTTTTGCCGAAGGTTGCGATGAATTCTTTAAACAGCGATTTTCGCGCCGGTTTAACCGTCACATTGATATAAGGTTTTGAGAGTGCCGGTCTCATTTAAACCGAAGTTCCAACTCGGCTCCGTTCAGCCACGAAAGGGATTGGGGCAATTGGTGCCAGGCCACGCTGCGCAGGATGGGATTGTGCGCCCTGCGCGGGAAGGTGACGGTAAGCTTCCGGCGGCGCAAACTTACCCGGGCCTTGCCCTTGACGAAGAGCCGGTAGATCTTGGCAGCATCACAGGCCTCAAAGCCTCGCAGCTTCCTGGCCAAAAGGCTGTAGAGCGTATCGGCGATCATGGTCATGACTACATCAAAGTGCACCTTCACCAGGATGGGGGAAGATAGCGCATTCAGGTTGAAGAACTTAACGGCCTCGGCGATCACATTCTCCACTCGCCAACGGCGGGCATAGTTGCCCACGAGCAGTTCGGTGGGGGCGGCGAAGTCATTGGAGATGAGAAAGGCGGGCTTCTCACGGCCGTTGCCGCGCAGGATCACCTGCCGCAGCTCCCCCTGGTAGTCGGGCAGCGTGATGGTCGACTCATGGATGATCGGGTTGGGGTATTTTCGCTTGCCGTGCGGGATGTGGATGCGCTGCCAGGGGGAGAGCGCCTCAAGGCCCTCGATCATGGATTTTCCCCGGCGCCGTAGGGTAATGAAGTGGACTCCGGCACGGTTGAGCTCCGAGAGATTGGCATAGCGGGTGAACTTGGAGTCAAAGACGAAGGTGGGTTTGAGTCCCCGCTGCTGCTTTTTCCAGAAGGAGAGAAAGGTCAGAACCTGCTCGCTGGCCTCATCGCGCTGGATGTCGGCCGCAGTGTAGAGGATAAGCTTGGAAGCGGCGTCCTGGGCAAAAAGCGTCAGCGCTCCCTTCATGGCCTTGTTCCGGGCGCCTGCCCAATGGTTCTCCAGCACCGATTGCTCCCCGTAGTGGGGGATGGTGTGGAAGTCCAGATTGATCAGATCGGCCTCATAGAGCCTCAGCCGAGCGGCCTGCTTGACGAAGCTTTGCTGGACGCGCTGCAGATGCAGCGCGTCCAGGCCGTAGGAGTAGGTGGACATCGCCGTGCACTTTGGCAGCACATTGAGGCCGGCAAAAAGCCCCAGGCCTAGATCGAAGGCATGGTCGGTGAGATGCGCGTAGCGCTCGGTACCGATCAGCTTGAGGGCGAGAAAGGACAAAAAGTAGCTCAGAGCGGGGATGGTTTTGGTGCCGGGCAAGCCGGCCTCCTCCACGACCTTCGGCAGGTTGAGCTGGTCGATGAAAGGGGCAAACAACAACACGCCGGCGGCCTCCGACTCCCAGGAGCTCGTGGGCATCTCGGCAAGCTGCAGTTTCTCGGCTACGGCCGGCACCTGGGCGCCCTTGACCGTCAGCCCCAGCTTCAAGCGGCTGCGCCGGGGCAGTCTGGGGAAGCCCTCTTCGGCCAGAACTCGCTCGATGGTGCGCACCGAGATCTCAACCCCCTCTTCGGACAAGAGGGCGGTGATCTCTCCGGCCGACAGCCGCTGTTCGCGCCAGTTACAGATCTTGGCCTTGAGGGCCGAGTCGAGCCTACGGCGATGGGTCTTGCCCTCGGGGACGGGTTCGGAGAAGTCGATCTTTTGGTGGGTGAACAGATGCCGGAGCAGGTGCACATAGGCCAGGGAATAGCCAAATCGCTCCGCGATGATCCGGGCGGGCAATCGTTCGACAAAGGAGGCTCGCAGCGCTTCATAGCGGCGCTGCCATTCATGGACGGGCCTAAGGAAGAAGCTCTCATCGCGCATGGAGAGCTTATACACATTGGCGGTTATAATGTCAATACTTAAATTTTTTAAATGTAACCGGGGTGCACACGATAAAAAGTTTTCCTGGCGCTCAAAACCTTGTAGATTCCCTATTTCATTGACTCTAACGGGCAACAGGGTTAGGCTGCTGTTGCAGGCAAAAGCTTGTGGCAAGGGTTTAAGCAACCTGATTGGCGCCATTTGACCGTCATTTTATATAAGGTCTGTGAATGCGGTCAGCCGTGAACCTATTGGAATCATGATATTTTGGGTTATCGAAGTGATCTAATGACGGTCGTAACGATCAAAATCGCACCGCGCGAAAATCGCTGTTGAATACACTTTCACTCGAATTGTTGTTGGGTGCCGAGCCTCTTCGAGACAGGAAACATTCACTTTTCAGCTCCCTTAAAAAGGGGTTTGGCTTCTCCTCTGACCTCATCAACGCAAGGGTTTCCCTGGCCCTCGTCATCCCAACGTACAACGTGCGGCGTTCCTCTTCTCTTCGGTTGTCATCGCTTGGCGCCCCCCAGTCACCGTCCAGAATGACCACGTGCGAAAATTCCATCCCCTTGGTGGAATGGATGGTGCCGAGAAAAAAACCGCTTCCTAAAAATTTTTCGCGCCGCTGTTCGGCGATGTAGTCGTAGAGCGAGTCGATCGCCCACCCGACCGGCAATGTGGCGTCTGCGGTTTCATCGACCAGGGCTTTGAGAAAACCCTCCAGCATTCGCCACCAGGGGCTCCCCTTGTTTTTGGAGCCGAGGTCGTCAGCCATGCTCGACAGTTCGGAGACCTTGCGGTTTTCGCCTTTTCGTTCAGCAAGCAGTTCTATGAAGGCCGAGAATTTACGCACACGGTGCAACGGCAAGCTACTTTCAAGAAGTGTTTTCACAGGCAGCCCGGCTTGTTCCAGCACCGAGCGCACAGGTGCCAAATCCTTCCGGCTCCGCGCCAGGATCGCGCAGTCTTCCCACGCCCGGCCCGGAGAGAGATACACCACCTTCGCCGGGTAATCCTCCTGAAACTTACGGATAAACTCGACGTTGG
>NZ_JAUSAR010000226.1 GCF_030652515.1 Aquabacterium sp.
GCGTCGCGGGTGGCCAGGTCAAAGGAGTTGTAGATCAGCTTGCCGGCAAAACTGTTCCAGTAGGTGCGCACGAAACGCGCGTTGTCCTGCCAGATCGTTTGCAGGCATCCGGGCGGCAAGGGCCCTTCGATGGCGAGCACGCCGCGCTGCCCCGGCTCGGTCAACTCCTTGCCGGTGGTCTGGTGCAGCAGCTTGACCCGGTAGCCCGGCATCGGCACGCCGGGTGAGCCCGGTTTGGTGGGCTGGTCGGGCTGAACGCCGCGCGCCACCGCCAGCACGGGCCAGCCGGTCTCGGTCTGCCAGTAGTTGTCCACCACGGGCTTGCCGAGGGCCTCGCTGATCCAGCGGGCGGTGGGCTCGTCCAGCGGCTCGCCCGCCAGGAACAGGTGCTTGAGGCTGGACAGGTCATGCTGTTCGAGCACGGCAGGGTGGTGCTTCTTCAGTTCGCGGATGGCGGTGGGCACCGAGAACATCACGGTGACCTGGTATTTTTCGACCAGGGACCACCAGGTGGCGGCGCCGGATTGGCGCGAGAGGCCCTCGTGCACGATGGTGGCCATGCCGGCGATCAGGGGGCCGTAGACGATGCAACCATGGCCTCCGTCCGAACTGATGTCGCCGGTGCCGAAGAAGGTCTCGCCCGCCCTGCCATCGTAAATCTGGTCCATGGAGGTGGCCAGGGCCACGGCATAGCCGCCGGTGTCGCGCTGCACCGCCTTGGGTTGGCCGGTGGTGCCGCTGGTGTGCAGCATGTAGCTGGGGTGGTTGGATTCGACCCACTCGCAGGGCACGATGGCGTCCATCACCTGCTGGCGCGCGTCGGCATAGTCAACGTCCTGGGGCGCTTGCAGGTCCACCGGGGCCAGCCCGCGGTTGACCAGCAGCACATGTTTGACCGGCCGGTTCGCCAGGCTCAGGGCTTCGTCCAACAGTGGTTTGCAGGGCTGCACCTGGCCGTCCCGCGCGCCCGCGTCGGCCGTGACGACGACACGGGGGGCCATGTCGTCGATGCGGTTGGCCAGTGCCTGGGCGGACAATCCACCGTACACCACCGAGTGAATGGCCCCCAGCCTCACCGTGGCCAGCATGGCGATCACGGCCTCCAGCATCATGGGCATGTAGACCACCACCCGGTCACCCTTGACCACCCCCAGGTTCTTGAGCACCGCGGCCATGCGCTGCACTTCCACGAAGAGTTGGCCGTAGCTGAGGATGCGGTCGGCGCCGGTGCTGGCCGACACATGGATCAGGGCGGGCTGGTCAGCGCGCGCCATGAGGTGCCGATCGACGGCGTTGTGGCACAGGTTGGTCAGCCCACCCACGAACCAGCGGGCAAACGGCGGGTTGCTGTGATCACAGACCTGGTCAAAGCGGCGGCGCCAGTCAATGCGCGCGGCCTGTTCGTGCCAAAAACCATCGCGGTCGGCAATGGACCTTTGGTACAAGGCCGAATAGTTCATTTTTCCAACTCCCTGCGGTGTCTCTTTTGGTGTTGACCTCGTGTTGGATCAAGCGGAGTCCGTCAGGGGGATGCTATCGCGGACTGGTCTTTCTGAACAAGGGGTATACGTGCCCGGGGTTTTCAGATGAACACCGCGGCGCGGCGCAGGATCAGCAGGCCGAAAAAGCCCAGGCCCAGCACCACCATCCATTTGAGCATCTGCACGGCGCGCTGGCGCCAGATGACCTGGCCCGTCACGGTGTAGGCGGCCAGGCACAGCACCATGGCCAGGGCCATCAGCAAGACCATCCAGCGGAACAAGATCATGGTTGAGTCACCTTGCAAGCCTTACCAGGCGGGGGCCAGCTCGGCCATGCCTTTGGGGGCTTGGGCCTCGTCGTCAAAGGTGACGATCTCATACGCCGATGGGTCGGCCAGCAGGGCGCGCAACAGCACATTGTTCATGGCGTGGCCCGACTTGTAGGCGCTGTAGGCGGCCAGCAAGGGGCGGCCCACCACGTACAGGTCGCCAATGGCGTCCAGGATCTTGTGTTTCACGAACTCGTCGTCGTAGCGCAGGCCATCGCTGTTGAGCACGCGGTGGTCGTCGATCACGATGGCGTTGTCCATGCTGCCGCCCAGACCCAGGCCGCGTGAGCGCATCACTTCAAAGTCTTTGGCGAAACCAAAGGTGCGGGCGCGGGCGATGTCGCGCTTGTACTGGCCACTGCCGAAATCGAATTCCACGCGCTGGCCGGTCTGGTCAACCGCGGGGTGGTCGAAGTCGATCTCGAAGGCCAGCTTGTAGCCGTGGTACGGGTCCAGGCGTGCCCATTTCAGGGTGCGGCCTTCGCCCTCGCGCACTTCCACCGGCTTGATCACCTTGATGAAGCGCTTGGGCGCTTTTTGCAGCTCGATGCCCGCGCTTTGCAGCAGGTAGACGAAAGCCGCCGACGAACCGTCCAGGATGGGGACTTCTTCGGCGGTGATGTCCACGATCAGGTTGTCCAGGCCCAGGCCGGCGCAGGCCGACATCAGGTGCTCGATGGTGTTGACCTTGGGCAAGCCCGGGTCGCCACCAGGCGAGATGGTGGAGGCCATGCGGGTGTCGCACACCGCCAGGGCATTGACCGGGATGTCCACCGGGTTGCTCAGGTCCACACGCCGAAACACGATGCCGGTGTCGATCGGGGCGGGCCGCAAGGTCAGTTCGACCCGTTGGCCGCTGTGCAGTCCCACGCCCACGGCGCGTGTCAGGGATTTGAGGGTGCGTTGTTGCAACATGTTGCGATTATCGACTCAGTGTGAAATGCACGTTCTGCGCGGGTATTTGCCCGGGGGCCTTCAGGAAAAACCGCGTGTCTCTCCGAATACCGGTCCGTGTTAATAAATGTGAACATATGTAACATTTCTTGACCGCGGGGCCGTGGTCGTCACCAGCGAGTAGTCCATGCCCACGACATTCACCCTCCCCCGCGCGTCCGACCAGGCCTTGGCGCAGCGCGTGCCGGACAAGGGCGAAATGAATCCCCTGGTGGCCCTGGTCAAAAAGGAAATCGATGCCAAGGCGGGGTTGGGCATTGGCCGCACCTGCCTGAGGCTGCTGTCGGTGGTGTGGCACGCGGGGCAGCATCGCGAGGTGGTGCAGGCCATCTCGGGCGCTCACACCAAAGGCCTTCTGACGATCTATTCCCGGGCGGTTTACCGCTACACCTTGCCGTACCTGTCCATGCGGTTTGACCGGGTTCAGCGTCAACAGATGCTGGTGGGGCACTACGATTTCGTCAACCGTGCGCTGCATGCCAGTTTTTTCCAGCGTGTGCTGAATGAGACGATGACCCTGTGGCAGCGTGAGATCGACGGCCGCGTGTTCTCCATTTCAGTGGGTGGGCCTTGTCTGCACCGTGAAGGTGACCTGACCATGGTTTTCAAGATGGATGGCTGCGCCCTGTATAGGATGGCTTTTTCGGTGGTCAAGGCGCCGCTGCTGAAGCTGGATGCCGTGTCGTCGAGCCATGTCCTGTATGTGGGGCAGGTGCAGGGCTATGCTGATCGCTTTGCCCAGATCCGGCAAGCCACGCGCCTTTGCCGCGATGTGGCCCCCGCTGACCTGCTGATGGCCGGGGTGGCAGGCTTGGCGGCGGCCTTGGGCATCACCATGGTGGCCGGGGTGGGGGTGGAAAGCAGCCTGTCGTACCAAAGCCTGTTGGCGTTGAACGCCAGCACCAGCTATGTCGATTTCTGGGAGAAGTTCCAGGGCATGCGCGCCGAAGGGGGGCATTACCTGCTGGCGCTGCCCCTGGCCGAAAAGCCCATCAGCCTGATCAAGGCCAACCACCGGGGGCGCACGCTGGCCAAGCGCGAGCTCAAGAAAAGCGTCTCCGAAGAGGCCGAATTGGTGATGCGCCCCCTGGTGCTTTGAGTCAAAGCCCCACCAGCCGCTTCACAGCGTGTGCGTGCGGTCGCCCTGGCTGAAGCCGATGGCCTCGAACCAAGGGTCTTTGACAAAGCCGATGACCTTGAACAGCTCGCCCATCTCGTGCTCGGCGATCAGCATTTGCGCGGCCGCTCGGGTCTTGAAATCGGCCGCTGAGGTGCCGCCGCCATCGCCAAGCTGCGCCAGCAGGCCGCAATTGCTCAAGAAGCGCCCCTGCGTGGTGTAGCCCAGCACTTCCCAGCCGTTCTCCTGGCCTGACAGCGCGATGCCGGTGAAGTTCACATGCGTGGTGATGTCTTTCTCGCCCACATTGACCAGGGGATCAGGATCACTGCGGTGGCCCTGGTGGCACATCAGGGTGCCGCCGGTGCGTTGCGGGTGGTAGTACTCGCCCTCGGGGAAGCCGTAGTCGATGAAGAAGGCCGCGCCCCGTGTCATGCGTTGGGCCAGGGTCGCGATGAAGGCTTCGGCCTGCCCGTGGGTTTCGACCACGGTGCCGGGAACGAACTCGTTGTCGGGGCGTTCGGTGGGCGCGCGGGCGCCTGGGGGGGCGGGCTGGTCGGCCCACACAAAGACCGCTTCATCCGCCTCACTGGCCAAACCCACGCCGCGTTCCATCCAATGATCGCCAGTCCAGGTCAGCAGGTGCACAGGCATGGCGTCCAGCACTTCGTTGCCCACGACCACGCCTTGCAACTGGTCGGGCAGGCTGTCGGCCCAGACCACCTTGTGGGCCATCTCGGGCAACGCTTTGACCAGGGCATGGTGCTGCCGGTCCCGCAGGGTGCCCGACAGATCGACGATGGTGTAGCGCTGGAGGCGGTCGCCCAGGGTGCCCAGCAGCTGGATGGCCAGGGCGCCGCTGCCCGCACCGAACTCCCAGACTTCATCGGTCCCCGTGGCTTCCAGGGCTTCGATCACTTGCGTGGCCAAGGTCTGGCCGAACAGGGGGGTGAGTTCGGGCGCCGTGACAAAGTCGCTGCCGTCTTGCGGCATGTGGCCCAGCACGCGGCGGCCACTGCTGTAATAGCCCAGGCCGGGCGTGTACAGCGCCAGTTCCATGAAGCGCTCGAAGCGCATCCAGCCCCCGCGCTGGCGGATCTCGTCGCGGATCAATCGCGCCACCGGGTGGGCGTTCAAGGGGGCGGACACTACACTGTGCTCAGTCGGATCTTGGCGGTTCATGCGCCATTGTAGAAAGTCCATGCCCGATTCCACCGCATCACCCTCTTCATCATCCACCGCGCGCACCGTCCTGGTCACTGGGGCTGGCAAGCGCCTGGGCCGTGACATCGCCCTGACCCTGGCCCTGCAGGGCTGGGACGTGGCCGTGCATTGCCGCCACTCATTGGACGAGGCCCAGGCCACCGCCAAGGACATCCAGGCCCTGGGCCGACGCGCCGTGGTGCTGCAGGCCGACTTGTCGGACGAGGCCGCTTGCCGAACCTTGGTGCCGCAAGCCGTGCAGGCCCTGGGCTCGCTCGACGCCGTGGTCAACAGCGCCTCCACCTTTGATTTTGACGACAGCGCCACCTTCACCTACGCCATGCTGGAGCGCCACCTGCGCGCCAACACCGCGCCCGCCATCGTGCTGGCCCAGGCCCTGGCCGACCACATCGCCACGCGGCCCGGCACCAATGCTGCCGTGGTCAACATGCTGGATCAGAAGCTGTGGAACCCCAACCCGGATTTCTTGAGCTACACCTTGTCGAAAGCCGCGCTTGAATCAGCCACCACCCTGCTGGCTTTGAGCCTGGCGCCGCAGGTGCGCGTGGTGGGCGTGGCCCCGGGCCTGACCTTGACCAGCGAAACCGTGCAAGGCGAGAAGTTCGAACAGCTGCACCGCCTGTCGCCCCTGGGCCGTTCATCGACCGCGCAAGACGTGGCGGCCACCGTGGCCTTTGCCCTGGCCAACCGCTCCATCACCGGCACCACCTTGCTGGTCGATGGCGGCCAGCACCTTCAGCGGTTCGACCGCGATTTTTCAAAAATGTGAGGACGCGCCATGTCGCTGACCCGAGGCAACCAGACCCTGAACCTGAGCGGGCTGCGTTTCAACACGACGCTGGGCCTGCTGCCCCATGAGCTGACCGAATCGCAGCCCATCCTGGTCGATGCCGAGCTGAACATGGGCAGCCAGCCCCTGATGCCGCGCGATGACGACATCACCCATGTGCTGGACTACCGCAAGGTGCGCAGCATCATCATCGAAGAGTGCAACGCCACGCACGTCAACCTGCTCGAATCGATGATTGGCAAGGTGTGCCTGCGCCTGATGGACCTGCCCGGCGTGCTGGGCGTGCGCATCAAGATCGCCAAGCTGGAGATCTTTGACGATTGCGAAGTGGCGATCAGCATGGAGACCGGGCAGTGGTGATCTGACTGGTCCCCCGGCGTCGTCAAGGCTTGGCGTTGAGGCGTGCCCACGTGAAGGTCGTGGGCAAAGTGCTGGTGTAGTGATAAATGAGCACCGAGCCACTGTTGTTGATGGCCAGGGGGCAGCCCCATCGGGTGCCCGCAGGCAGGCTCACGCCTTTGCTGGCCCACTCTTGGGTCAAGTCCAGCAGCACGCCGTTTTTCCAGATGAATGGCCGAGCGTCCACCGTTTGTGGGCCAGCGGCGCTCAAGATGCAACCCACCACGGTGCCTTGGTCATTCATGGCAGTCGCTTGAACCCCATCATTGTTGGGGCTGACCAAGGGGGTCACGCTGTTGTTCGCCCAGACCATGCTGCTGGATCGCAGTTGCCGCTCAAAATCATAGGGGCTGACGGTCAAAGACATGCCGTTGTCGCCGACCAGCAAGACCTGCCCAGCGTTGTTGATGCTCAAAGGCTTGTGGCGCGACAGGCTGACATCACCCACGGTGGTCAGCCGTTGGTTGACCCACAGCGCAGGCAAGCTTTGGTAGCCCGCGCTGGGGTCGTTGCGAAGGACGGTCCCCACCACCGTGCCTGTGTCATTGATGTCGATGGGAGACAGGCTCTGGTAAGGGCCGACCTCCAGCGTGGTGTAGGTGCCATTGCTGAACACCAGGGGTGTGCTCACGAAATTGACCTCGCCGCTCGCGCTCACGGGGCGGCTGAAGACGCCGACGATCGCTCCGGCATGGTTCATGCCCTTCGCGGAAAACATGCTTTTGAAGCTGCTGGTGTTGGAGTTGCCCAGGCTCTTGGCCAGCAGCGCCGACAGGTCAGTGTCAACGGTGCCTTTGCGCAACATGGTGGTTGAACCCACTGAGCCGGGTGCAAACACATTGGCGCCTCGGAAAGAGCTGCCATAGATGGTGGTCACGCTCGGGAAAACCTCAGGCGACACCGAGCTGCCAAGCTCCGAGGTCTTGTTGAAGGGGCCGACCTGCCAGCCGCTGTTGTTGGCGAGCTTGGGGAAGAGGTACTTGCCGCCCAGGGTGGCCGGCGCCGTGGCCGTGGTGCCGCTCCAGGACACCGCCTGGTACAAATAAGCCGGGAGGAACGTGAAACGGACGAATTTCACCCCCGATTTGTAATACATGGCACCACGCACCACACCTTGGTCGTCCAGCGTGGTGGGCACGAAGGAGTAGGCGCCAGTGGGCTTGCCCAGCACGGTCATGGTGTAGGCCGATTGGGCCACGGCGGCGGTGCTGAAGCCTGCGGTCAGGGCGGCGGCCAGCAAGCTGGCCATGGCGGTGGGGCGGTGAAAGGACATTGAAAACTTCCCTGTGGTGTGTGCTCGTTGGCGCAATGTAACCTTTGGCGTTAAATGAGCTTTACAAGGTATTCCCCATCGACTTTCAGCCGGGATTGGCCAGATGGCGCCAGATCGGCGAAAATTGCAGGATGAACGACGCCGTACTCACCGACACCCGCCCCGAATTCCTGCACCGCACCGACGAAGCCAAGGCCGAAGACGCCAAAGCCAAGAAGCAGGCTTTCGAAGCGCAAAAGCTCTCCAAGCGCCTGCACCGCCAAGTGGGCCAAGCCATCACCGACTTCAACATGATTGAAGGCGGTGACAAGGTCATGGTCTGCATGTCGGGCGGCAAGGACAGCTACGCCATGCTCGACGTGCTGATGAACCTGCAAAAGCGCGCCCCGGTGGCGTTCGAGTTGGTGGCCGTCAACCTGGACCAGAAGCAGCCCGGTTTTCCGGAGCACGTGCTGCCCGAGTACCTGACCAAGGTGGGTGTGCCTTTCCGCATCGAGGAACAGGACACCTACAGCGTCGTCAAGCGCGTGATCCCCGAGGGCAAGACCACCTGCAGCCTGTGCTCGCGCCTGCGCCGGGGCATCTTGTACCGCGTGGCGTCCGAGCTGGGCTGCACCAAGATCGCCTTGGGCCACCACCGCGACGACATGCTGCAGACCCTGTTCATGAACATGTTCTTCGGCTCCAAGCTCAAGGGCATGCCGCCCAAGCTGGTCACAGACAACGGCGATCATGTGGTCATTCGTCCCATGGCCTACTGTGCCGAGAAGGACTTGGCCACTTATGCAGAACACCGTCAGTTCCCCATCATTCCCTGCAACCTGTGTGGCAGCCAGGACGGCCTGCAACGCCAGCAAATGCGCGAAATGATCAACGAATGGGACCGCAAATTCCCCGGCCGCGTGGACAACATGTTCACGGCCCTGTCCAACATCGTGCCCTCGCACCTGATGGACCGCAGCCTCTACCCCTTCACCACCATCCAGGCCTCAGGCCAGCCGGTGGCCGGTGGCGACATCGCCTTTGACGAAGAAGAAAGCTGCGGCCCCGTGGGCGAATCCAAAATCTCCATCGTGAGCATTCGACAACAAGATGATTGATCACACCCCGCGTCGCTGGATGAGAGTGGCGGCCACCGCGCTGTTGGTGGCCGGTGCCGCCGTGCTCAGCGGTTGCGCGGCCTTGCATTCGGTGACCAGCGAGGTCTCCAGCTTTGGCAACTGGCCCGCCGAGCGCAAGCCGTCGGCCACCACCTATGCTTTCGAGCGCCTGCCTTCGCAGCAGGTGGATGCACCCTTGCAAGCCAATGTCGAAGCGGCTGCGGCGCCCGCCTTGGCCACCGCTGGCTTCACCCTGGCAGCCACGCCCGAGTTGGCCGACGTGATGGTGCAGGTGGCCATGCAGTCGCGCCTGTACCAAAGCCCTTGGCGTGACCGCTGGGGCCCTTACGGTCCCTATGGCCGCGTAGGCTTTGGCAGCTGGTACGGCGGTGGCAGCCGCTTCGGTTTTGGCCTGGGCCTGTCGTTGGAGCCGCCCATGAGCGAGATGCAGGTTGATCTGCTGATCCGTGACAAGAAAACCACCAAGGTCTTGTACGAAACCCACGCCGTGCGACAGCAAAATGGTGGCTGGGACGAGCGCATGATGGCGCCCATGTTCGCGGCCGCACTCAAGGATTTTCCGCTGCCTGCCATCAGCCCGCGCATCGTGTCCATTCCCCTCAAACCCAAAGACGCTGAAGCCCCTCCGAAGCAGTAGTCGTCACCAGTCCCCCAGGATTCCCATGTCGCTTTCCATTGTCATCATGGCTGCCGGCAAGGGCACCCGCATGAAGTCGGCCCACCCCAAGGTGCTGCACAAGATCGCCGGTCGCCCCATGTTGTCCCACGTCATCAGCACCACCTCCAGCTTGTCGGCGGCG
>NZ_JAUSAR010000003.1 GCF_030652515.1 Aquabacterium sp.
CGCCGCCACTTCGGCCAGGGGTTGGGCGATGCGGGTGACGTTGTTCTCTTCCAGGAAGCGCGCTTCCATGCGCGTGGGCTCGTCGGGCAGGACGGCCCAGTGGCGGTCGCTGGAGCGCTTCATGATCTGGCGGGCAAAGCTGCGCGTGAGCTGGTCATTGAAGCGGCAACCCAGGAACAGGAAGCCGCGTCCGGTGCGCAACTGCTGCACCTCGGCCGGGATGGGTGTCTGGATGTCGATCTCGGTCAGCACTTCCACGTAGTCCGAATCGGACACCAGGTAGTTTCCGGCGGGCGCATGGCCGCCGATGGGCCGATAGACGAGCGACTTCCATTCCGGCGGGCAGCTTTCGGCCAGTTGCCCCAGGGCATCGTAGAAAGCCGTCCAGGTGCCGAAGTGTTCGGACTGGGCCAGGCCTTGTACCTGGCCCCAGTCGGCGGCCGGGTGCGTCTGTGCATAGGCCGTGGTCAGGGTGTCGTCGTACCAGCTTTCCACCACCAGCGGTGGCGCCACCTTGGCCAGCCACAGGTGAAAGGCGCTGGGGACGGCGGGCTGGGCAAAGGCCTCGTTCATCAGGCTGACCACGCTCTTGCGGTGCTTGAAGTTCTCGATGAACTGCGCGGCCTGGGTCAGGCGATTGCGAATCTTGTGCGGCACGGTGGCCTTGGCCACCAGCAGCGCCACCAGGGCCTCCGGGGTGGCGGGCACCGGGGCATCGGGGATCAGCTCCAGCATGCGCGGGCCCAGGTAGGGCACGATGCGGCCTTTTTTGAGGCCATCGCTCAGCTCGGCGAGCCAAGGGGGGGCGGTCACCGCCACGGGGGCATCGGTCAGGGTCATGTTCAACTCCAATGAGGTCAGTAGATGGCGGCCCCGGCCCCGACGTTGACCGAGGCATCCTTGAGCGTCTTGACGATGTAGCTGACCTCGTCTTCGTCCAGGTGGGTGTGAAAGGGCAGGGTGAGAGATCGGTCACCGATGCGCTCGGTGTTGGGCAGCAGCCCTCGGTGCCAGCCCAGTTGCTGGTAGTGAAACTGCTGGTGCAGCGGCACGCAGTAGATGGCCGACTGGACCGAGTTCGAGTCCATGTCTTCGATGATCTGGTTGCGGGCGCTGCCGGTGAAACGCTTGCCCAGGTGGATCTTGTAGAGCATCCAGTGGACTTCGTCGATGTGCTCGGCCAGGTAGGGCGGCTTGATGCCTTCGAAGCTTTGCATCTGCGTGTGGTACCAGCCCTCGACCTGCTTGCGCTTGAGCAGGATCTCGTCAATGCGCTGCAATTGCGCCAGGCCCAGGGCGGCATCCAGGTCGCTCATGCTGGCCTGCCAAGGCACGCGGCTGCCCACCGAGACCGAGTTGCGATCACTCAGGCGGCGTTCGCGCAGGTAGCCCAGTTCGCTGGCCAGGGCGGGGTCGTCGGTCAGCACCATGCCACCTTGTCCGCAGCACAGGGCCGAGGGCTGCGAGAAGTCGAAGATCGACACGTCGCCGAAGCTGCCCACCAGGCGGCCCTGGTAGCGCGAGCCGACGGCTTCGGTGCTGTCCTCGATCAGCTTGAGCTTGTACCGGTTGGCCAGTTCGCGCAGGGCCTGCCAATCGGCGGGGTGGCCGTTGACATTGGAGGCCAGGATGGCGCGGGTGCGGGGGCCGACCTTGTCGGCCGCCTTGACCGGGTCGATGCAGCCCGACCAGTAGTCGATGTCGGCCAGTACGGGCGTGGCACCCACCAGCGAGATGGCATGGGCGATCTGGTGCCAGGCATAGGCGGCGGTGATGACTTCATCGCCCGGGCCAATGCCCATGATCTTGAGGGCCAGGCAGGCGCCCAGAGTGCCGCTGCCCACGGCCGCGCCATGCGATCGGCCCACCCATTGCGCAAAGGTGCTTTCAAACTCGTTGACCGCCGGGCCGGCAGACAATTGCCCGCTGCGCAGGGCCATGACCACGGCCTCCAGCTCATCGCCGGTGATGTCAGGGTCGGACAGAGCAATCCAGTCGTCGGGGGCGTCCATGGCGTGGGCTCTCTCTTGTTCAGTCTTGCGTGAGCACAAAGGCCGATGCGCGCTCGGGCTGGGCGGTGACCGACCAGCAGTGACCATCGGTGGCCATGAGGTAGAGCGCGCGGTTCTGCACTTGCAGCGCGGGCGATTCGCTGCGCATGTCAAAGGCGTCCAGCACCAGGGCATGCAGGGGCGCAAAGCGTTCCCGGATGACCGCAGCGGCCGCGCGCACCGTGGATGAGGAGCCCAGGATCTGCCCGGCCTCCGTGAGTTGATCAAGCGTGATGGCCATGGTGCTCGCCTCAGACTTCTTCGCCGGTCGTGGTGCGGCGCGCTTCCACGGTGATCGGCAAGGTGGTGCCCTCGGGCATGTCAGGCATGGCCAACTGCCAGCCATTGGCCAGCGTGACCAGGCCGCCCCACATGCCTGGGTTCTCCATCGCCACGATGGGTTCCTCCAGGTCTTTCTTGGGCACGTACACCGACGTCACACCGTTGGGTGCCTTGCGAATCATGATCTTCATGCGAATGCTCCTGAGGGAAATGCGGGGTGGCCTGCGGCGGCGGCATGCTCGGCCATCAGTGGGGCCAGTTCGGCGGGCAGGCGATCAAGTACCGTCTGGATCTGCGCCGAGGTGGTTTGTATGGACAAGGAAAAGCGGATGGCGCACAAAGCCTCTTCGCGGGGGATGCCCATGGCGCTCAGCACGAACGAAGGCTCGTTGCCGCTGGCTGAACAGGCGGCCCCCGACGAGGCCATGATCCCGAGGCGTTCCAGGCGTTGAAGCACCACGTCGGCGTGCAGGTGGCCAAAGCGCAGGTAACTGGTGTTGGGCAGGCGGGTGGCCTCGCCGCCAAAGACCACGGTGCCGGGCAAGCGGCTGAGGAGCCCTTGCTCCAGTTGATCCCGCAGGCGCGTTTGCGAGGCCATGTGCTGGAACCAGGCTTGCGGCGCCATGGTGAGGCGTTCGGTGGCGGCGGCCAGGCCCAGGATGCCGGGCAGGTTCTCGGTGCCGCCGCGCCGGGCGCGTTCCTGCGAGCCTTGGTACAAGGCCGGCCAGTTCAGGCCTTGGCGCACGATCAGGGCGCCGACACCCTTGGGTCCGTGGAACTTGTGCGCCGACAAGGAGACCAGGTCCGCCCCGGACTTGTCAAAGTCAAAGGGGAGCTTGCCGATCAATTGGGTGGCATCCACATGCAGCATGGCACCTTGTGCGTGGGCCAGCCGGGCCATCTCGCCAATCGGCATTAACACGCCGGTTTCATTGTTGGCCGCCATGACGGACACCAGGGCCACGTGCGGCGTGACCAGATCGCGCGCCTGCGCCATGTCCAGCGTGCCTTCGGGCGTCAGCCCGATCCAGCCCAGGTTCGCTTGCTGGCGCTGGGCCAGATGCCGCGCCAGCTTCTGCACGCCCGCGTGCTCAGCCGCGCTGAGGACCAGGCCCTGTCGGCCATTGAAGCCCACGGCCCCGCGCAAGGCGATGTGGTTGGATTCGGTGGCGCCGCTGGTGAACACCACTTCAGCCGGTTTGCACCCCAGCATCCGTGCCAGCTGCGTGCGGGCCTGCATCAATGCCTGCCGGGCCTCCTGGCCCATGGCGTGGGGCGACGAGGGGTTGGCCCAGTGCTTGATCAGTCCGTGGGCCACTGCGCCCATCACGTCCGCCGTCGGTGCCGTGGTGGCGTTGTTGTCCAGGTAGATGCGGTCGGTGTTCATGGCCAAAACACCCGGGTCGGGTCCAGGCAGACCTCGTCCAGCAGCGGCTGGAGGTGGTGGCATTCGTCATGCAAAACCCAGCGGTCATGCACATGGTCGCGAAAGTAAAGCGACCACATGCCTTCGGCCGGTTCCAGCCAGGCGATCGAGATCACGCCACCAGAGGGGTCGATGTTGCGCGAGCAGCAGGGGCTGCTGACGAGCCAGCCCGGCGCGCCGGGCGCCCGCTCCACCTGCGGCTGCACATAGCGGTAGCGCACCCGCTGCCGCAAGGCGCGCTCGATGCGCACGCGGTCCATGTCGTGGACCACGGCCTGCATGGCGGGCATGGGGGCGGCCAGGGTGTTCATGGAGGCTCGCTCGTCAACCGTGCAACAGGCGCAACTGGCCCCGGGATTCCGACAGCATCTGGTCCAGCTCCTGGCACAGCAGGATCTCTTCCTCCAGGCAACCGACGACCAGGCCGTCGAACTCGACCATGTAGACCGGCTGGTTGGCCTCGACGTGGCGGCCCACCTGAACAATCTCGCCCTCGCTGCCCATGCTGGCCAGGACCGCGTCTGGCGCATGGTCGGGGTGGGTGCCATCGTTGACCAAGTCGACCAGCGCGACCACTTGCTGTCCCCATTGGTATTGGGGCTCACGGGGTTCGATCATCATGGGGGACCTCATCGCAGTTGTTTGAGTTCATCGGCACGTTCGCCCAGCTGGGCCAGGATCTCGTCGGGCAGCTTGTCCAGCGTCATCAGTTCCTTGGCGCGCATGCCGACGCGGTAGCCGTGGTCGGTGAACTCCACGGCGTAGATGTAGAACTGCTGCAGGAAGGTGCCGATGGAGCACACGTAGCCGACATCGCCTTTGCGCACCAGCACTTCGCCGATGTCCTTGCCATTGAAGGTGCCGTCGTTGCGGATGATGGTGCGGCTGACCACGCGCTCGCCAAAGCCAAAGCGGGGCGGATCGGCCACTTCAATCAGGTTGTCGTCGCGGTTGATGTCACCCATGCTGCGCTCCCAGTGAGGTGGCCGTGCGGTCAGGCATCAGGCGCTGACGGGCCACGGCGCGGATGTCGTCGTCAGGGTCCTTGATCATCATGATGAGCAGGTGCCGGTCTGCCCGTTGCGCCACTTCCCAACGCACCATCAGGTCAGGATCGTGTGCCAGTCGGCTCAGCAACGGCACGGGCAGACGCCGGGCCACGATGCGGCGCACTTCGCTGGCACGGTCATCGGCCATGCGCAGCAGGGCGGGCATCTCCAGGCGCTGAGCCACCTCCTGGCGCACGTCGCTTTGCGGGTCGCTCATCATCGAAGGCAGCAGCGCCAGGGGCAAGCGCCGGGCCACCAGCTGCCGGACGTAGTAGTCCGGGTCTTGCCGCATGGAGGGCAGGGCGCTCACGTCCAGGCGGTGAGCCACGCGGATGCGCACTTCGCGGTGCGGGTCGTCGCGCAGGTTCATCAAGGCGCGTTGCGGCAGGCGCAGGGCCAGTTGCAGGCGCACGGTTTCGTCGGGGTCGTGGATCAGGTCGGCCAGGCGAAACACATCGGCGTAGCGAACGGCGATGGCGCGCACCTCGAAGTAGGGGTGGCTCAGCAACTCGTTGGCCAGCTGCGGGTTCCAGTTGAAGAAGCGGTCGATGCGGCGGGCGTAGCGGTCTTGAACGCAGGCGCGGCCAGGCTCGCACCGGCCCTGTGCCAGCAGGCTCTGGTAGTGGCAAGCCTGGCAGGCGACGGGCATGCCCTGCCAGTCCACTGATTCGATCTCGTTCGACGCCAAGTTCATCATGGCGCGCTCCAGCCCCGGTGCGCAATGGGGGCGTTGAAGTCGTCGTCGCTCAGGTCTGGCGCTTCGGCGCGGGCCAGCACGTGGGTCAGCAGGCCGCCGCCGACCCGGTCCTGAGGATCGAGTCGGCGCAGTTCCGCCAAGGTGTTGCGCGCGGTGTCGGTGTCGCCCAGGCGCAAGCTCAGGTAGGCATAGGCCTTCAGGGCGAACAGGTAAAAGCGGGTGGCCGCGTCGAAGCGGGCTTGCTCGTCATTGACGCTGATGTCTTGTCCCAAGGCGGACCGCGCGATGCTCAGGGATTCCTGCGCCACCGAGCGGGCCTCCTTCAGGCGGTGGCCGTAGAAGTGAAAGCGGTACATCGCGATCAGCGTGGCCGGGTGTGAGGGCGCCAGCTCGCGTGCCTTGTGCAGCAAAGGTTCGGCCTGGGCGCGGTCATTGCGGACGAGTCCGGCTTGCGTGATCAGGCCTTCCACTTCAGCGGGCAAGCCACCCCCCAGCACGGCGCTGTCAAAGCCGACGTCGTGCTGGGACGATGGGTGGTGGTGCATGGCGTGTTCCCCAAGGCTTCAGTTCACGGGCCGAGGCATGGACGAACGGATCGAGCTGATCTCGATCTTGGCCACCGAAGGGGGCGTGGCCGCGCTGCTGTCGGTGCTGGTATCACTGCTGCTGCAGCCACAGGCCCCGGCGTTCGGGTTGAAGAAGGTCAAGCCCGATTGGGTGGGGGTGTCGGCAAAGTCCACGGTCACGCCATCCAGCATCAGGCGGCTTTGCGCGGGCAGGAACACCTGCACCCCGTTGATGTCAAAGGCCTTGTCGCCGTCGAGTGGTGCCGCTTCCACGGTGAACTCGCTGCTGTAGCCCGAGCAGCCGCCCGGGCTCACCGTGAGGCGAAAGCCAGCGCTGGCAGGCAGGCCCGAGAACTTCACCATGCGCTTGATGAAGCGTTCGGCGGCCTGGGTCACGGTCATGTTGATGGTCATGTTTTTCCTTTTCAAGCATTGACGATGCAGCCATCCACCGGGCACACGGCCAGGCATTGGGGCGCATCAAATTGGCCTTCGCATTCCGTGCACTTGGCCGGATCGATGATGAAGGTCCCGCCCTTTTCGCGGATGGCGACGTTGGGGCATTCGGGTTCGCAGGCGGAGCAGCCTGTGCAGGTGGAGGCGATGATCTTCAAGGCCATGGTGGTTCTCCTTCGGTCAACAGGGTTCGCTAGGACGGGTCAGGCCGCCGCTTCAGAGGTGTAGGCCCCTTGGCGGATGGAGGCATCGCCTCGAGGCTGGTGGGTGATGTCGCCTCGTGCCAGCCGGTCGGCGTAGTCGGCAAACCAGCTCAGGGCGGCTTTCTCGATGAACTCGTGGGCGTAGGCATCCACAGGCTCGATGCCTGCAGCTTTGAGCTCATCACGCGGGCAGGCGCCGATCTTGGCCACCAGCACGGCATGGCAGTCGTTGATGGCTTTGACGATGGAGGGCAACTGCTCGTCTTCACCAAAGCCACCCTGGCAGTACAGGTCCACCCGGCGGTGCCCGACGAACAGGGACTCGGCGGCCGACACCTCGAAGATCTGGAACTCGGTGGCGTGCCCAAAGTGCAGGTTGACGCGGCCGTGTCCTTCGGTGGCCACGGCCACCAGCACTTTCATGTCCGGGTCCACACCAGCGCGTTCCACCTGGGCGCTCAGCGCTTCCTGCTTGGCGGCGTGTTGGGCCTGGCGTTCGGTTTCCACCTTGTCCTGGTAGTCGCGGCGCTTGTCCAGGTCGTACACGATCTCCATCTCTTCGATTTTGTCGAGCGTGAACTCTTCACTGCGGTCTTCGCCCAGCAGTCCCACCGCATCAGCGCGGCATTGCCTGCAATGCCGCATCAAGTTCGCGCCGCCCATGCAGGCGTCTTGCACGGCCTTGAGCTCTTGAGCGGTGGGGCCGCGTTGGCCGGTCAGGCCGAACACCGTGCCGTGCTCGGCTTCCGAGATCAGCGGCATGATGTTGTGCAGGAAGGCGCCGCGCTTTTTGACTTCGCGGTTCACCTCGATCAGGTGTTCGTCGTTGATGCCGGGGATCAGCACGGAGTTGATCTTGGTGAGCACGCCGCGGGCGGTCAGCATCTCCAGGCCCAGCATCTGGCGCTCGTGCAGGATCTTGGCGGCCTCGTATCCGGTCACGCGCTTGTGCTGCCAGAAGATCCACGGGTAGATCTTCTCGCCCACCGCCGGGTCCACCATGTTGATGGTGATGGTGACGTGGTCGATGTTGTACTGGCAGATCTCATCGACCAGGTCGGGCAGGGCCAGGCCGTTGGTCGAGATGCACAGCTTGATGTCCGGCGCCGTTTCCTGCAGCATGCGGAAGGTGTCGAAGGTCTTCTTGGGGTTGGCCAGGGAATCGCCGGGGCCCGCCACGCCCAGCACCGTCATCTGCGGGATCTCGCTGGCCACGGCCAGGACCTTCTTGACGGCCTGTTCGGGCGTCAGCTTCTGCGAGACGACGCCGGGGCGGGACTCGTTACTGCAGTCGTATTTGCGATTGCAGTAGTTGCATTGGATGTTGCAGGCTGGCGCCACGGCCACGTGCATGCGGGCATAGTGGTGGTGGGCCTCTTCCGAGTAGCAGGGGTGGTTCTTGACCTTGTCCCAGATTTCTTGAGGCATGTCATCGGGGCCACCAGATGATCCGCAACTGGCCTTGCCTTCACCGCCCGTGGTGCCGCAGCCACCCGAAGGTTCAGGCGTGATGGCGGCGCCCAAGGGCCGGATTTGACCGATGCCGATGAAGGCTTTCGTAGCGAGTTGCGGTGCGTCCATGTGGTGTTCCCCGTCCAAGAGTTGCGGCTCGTTGCCAAGCCTGCATTGCCAGTTCCGTGCCACTTTGAAATCAATTGAAAATCAATGACTTAGCCCATGTGGCCAGGTTTGCAAGGGCTGGCTTGAAGGCTTTGAAACACGCCTTGTCGCAAGGGCCTGTCAGATCTCTGACAAAGCCGACAGGCATGTTTGTGTTGGAGGGGGGAATCGCATGGCACAGCTCTTGCGCCGCACCTGGCATGTCAGTGCACGCCAGAGACGCAAGAGGACGCCACCATGAACGACATGCTGATCCCCAAGCTCGCGGTTCATGACGAGGTCGATGACCTGGTCGTGCTGCTCACGGAGCATGCGACCCACCCGGGTGTACTGGCCCGGCACCTGGCCCAGGCCGTGGCCGAAGCCTGCATGGGCCCCAACCACCTTTGGGAGGATCTGGGGCTGGGCAACCGTGCGCAATTGGGCGCCTTGATGCAGGAACACTTCACCTCGCTGAAGGCGCTCAACCACAAGGACATGCGCTGGAAGAAGTTCCTCTACCGCATGCTGTGTGAGCGCGCCGACGTGCTGATCTGCAAGTCACCGCATTGCGAACAATGCGAAGACCAGCCCCTGTGCTTTGTCTAGCAGCAGGCGTTAGAACTTGCGCACTTCGATGTCGTACTTTTGCAGCGCGTAGCCCATCTGGCGTGGCGTGATGTTGAGCAGGCGTGCGGCCTTGGCCTGCACCCATCCACACTTTTCCATGGCCCAGATCAGGCGTTCACGCTCGCCATCGGGCTTGTCGTCGGAGGATGAGGATGATGTGGTGATGGTGGATGGAGGGCGGTGGTCCTCATCCCCTTCGCTGACTGAAGGCCTGGCCGGGGGCACAGCGGGTCGCAAGGGAATTTCGGTGATCGGGATGCCGATGGGGCGGCCGGGCTTGACGGCATCCTCGCGGTCAACGTGGTGCAGCACCTGCGTCAGGCAACGGTTGTCATGGCAGGGAAAGCTCAAATCCGTCAGGTCTTCGTTGTGGGCCATGGTGGCGGTGCGTTCGACGCAGTTTTCCAGCTCGCGGACATTGCCCGGCCAGTAGCAACTGCTCAGAACCTTCATGGCGCGCGGCGTCACTTTGACCTTGCGGCTGTTCTCACGGTTGAAGCGCGCCAGGAAGTGCTCCACCATCAAGGGGATGTCTTCACGGCGCTCACGCAACGGGGGCAGGAAGATGCTGACCACGTTGATGCGGTAGTACAGGTCGGCCCGGAACTCGCCCGCGGCCACCATTTTTTCAAGGTTTCGGTTGGTGGCCAGCACCATGCGCACGTCTACCCGGATGGAGGCGGTGCCGCCCACCCGCTCGAACTCACGTTCTTGCAGCACCCGCAGCAGCTTGGCCTGGAAGCCGGCGGAGATGTCGCCGATCTCGTCCAGGAAAAGGGTGCCACCATGGGCCATTTCAAAGCGGCCCTTGCGCGTGTTCACCGCGCCGGTGAAGGCGCCTTTCTCATGGCCAAACAGTTCTGATTCAAGCAGCGATTCGGTCAGCGCCGCACAGTTGACGCGAACAAAGGGCTCATCCTTGCGTGGCGACAGGTTGTGCACCGCGCGGGCCACCACCTCCTTGCCGGTTCCGCTTTCGCCTCGCAGCAGGACGGTGGTCTTGGTGGGCGCGGCCTGGTGCACCTCGGCGAAGACCTCCTGCATGCGAGGCGATCCACCGATGGCCGTGTCGAGTTTGTAGACGGGCTTGAGTGCCTTGGAGAGGCGTCGGCTCTCTTCATACAAGCGACCCTGTTCTGCGCTCACACTGCGGTGCAGCAACAGGTTCTGGCCCATCAGCGTGGCGACCATCGACAACAGCCGCAAGTCTTCGTCAAAGACGCCGGAGCGGTCGGTGACCAGCCTGTCCATGGTCAACACGCCCAGCGTGCGCCGGTCCGCCTTGATCGGGCAGGCAATGTAGGCAATGGAGTCGTTCGGCGATTGATCCGCGGCACCGCTGCGGTTCAGAAAAAGCGGTTCGGCATTGATGTCTGGCACGACCATGGGCAAGCCGCTGGCGAAGACCCGCCCCACAATGCCTTCACCCACACCGAACACCAATCTGGCGGACTCTTCGCGCGACAGGCCCACGGCGCACATGCCCTGCAGGGTGCCGTCCTCGGTTTGCAAGCTCACGATGGCCCGTCGCCAACCCATCATGGACACCATGACGTTGAGGGCCTCTCGGAACGTCTTGAAGATGTCGAGCGAGGATCCCAGGATCTTGCTGACCTGATAGACCGTCAGAAGCTCGATGCTGGCCCGTTCGTGGTGCGTGCTTACCATGGCGCTGCCTTTCTCGGTCTTTGAAACCGACGACCGAAACCACTTGCAAGTTGCGCGCCAAAATTGGGGGCTTAAACGGGCTGGGCGCCGATTCCTTGACTCAGGTCAAGCTGGGCCCGCAATCGCTCTTCCTGCGCTTGCAACTCCGGGGTGAACTCATCGCCGAAATCAGCAGCTTCGAACAGGGGCCGAATCTCGATCTCGGAATCGCCATTCATGGGGTTGGGGCAGCGTTTGACCCATTCAACCGCCTCTTCCATGGATTGGACCTGCCACAGCCAGAACCCGGCGACGAGCTCTTTGGTCTCTGCAAATGGCCCGTCCGTCACGC
Organism: Aquabacterium sp.; assembly: GCF_030652515.1. Classification (GTDB taxonomy): domain Bacteria; phylum Pseudomonadota; class Gammaproteobacteria; order Burkholderiales; family Burkholderiaceae_C; genus Aquabacterium. The sequence continues at coordinate 10,959 of NZ_JAUSAR010000003.1, forward strand.
TTCGTTGGCTGCCAGAAAACTGCACCCGTTTGCCTCGGGAACTGGGGTGCAGCCCTTCGCCCGCCAGCAGCAGGCCGGCCTTGACCAGCTCTTCGTTGAAGTTGCCCATGGCCGCCATCAACTCCGTGCGGGGCATTTCGCCTGCCTCTGATTGGCTTGTTGCTTTCACCATCACCATGACACGCATTGCTGTTTCTCCTTGACTCGGGTTAGAGGGCCGAATAGCCCTGACATCCATGACGACGAACCAATTTGCCTGGAATCGACAAGGGTGGGGCACATTTTGCCCAGCCATCACCGTCCTTGCTTGACCTGTGCCCTGAATGCCCTTGGCGTCAGCCCCGTCCAACGCTTGAACGAGCGGGTGAAAGCACTTTGCTCGCTGTAACCCAGCAGCAGCGCAATCTCGGCCAATGACAAGCCTTGGTCCCGAAGGTAGCCGCAGGCCAGTTGCTCTCGCGTGCGGTCCAACAATTCCTGCCACGTCAGTCCGCTGTCCGCCAGCCGCCTTTGCAAGGAGCGAACGGACTGGTGCATGCTGGCAGCCACCTTGTCCACCGACACCTGCCCCTCGGGCAACAGGCGCGCCAGTAGTTGCTGCACGGACTGGTCAAACGCATTGGGGTCGGGCAGAGCGTCCAGCAGGGCCTGCGCCTGCCGCTCCAGCAGCTCCTTCAACATGGGATCGCGTTTGGACAAGGGCAGGCCCAGCAGGGGCAGGGGGATGCTCACCAGTGTGCGAGGCTGATCGAACAGCACCGGACAGCCAAAGAAGCGTTCGTTGGCTGCTTTTCTTTCAGCGCTGGCCGGGTGCATGAAGTGCACCTGGGTGGGCGACACCTTGGCATCGACCTGCTGCCGCATGAACGACACCAGCGCCGCGATGGCCACCTCATCGGCCAGTGCGCCACCACCACCCGCGGGCCAGCTCAAACTCACATTCGCGCCCGTGGGATGCACCTCGGCAATGCCGGCGCCATAAAACAGGCGCTCGTAGCGCTGGTAGGCCGCCATGGCATCGCCCAGCGTGTCGCAGGCCATGACCAGGTAGCCCAGCGCACCCACGTGGCGCGCCGCCACGCCCGCGCCAATCTCCAGGCCCAGGGCCGGGTGGTCGGGGCGCAGCGCGGCCGCTTCATCCAGCAGTCGGGCCCAGGAAACCATCGCCACGGCATCGTCCACCGAATGGGCGTTCAGGGCAGCGCGCAGGTGAGGCGCTTCAAATGGCTCGCGGTCCAGCCAATCGGTGAGCAGGCGCGTCCAGGCGCCGGTGACGCGGATCAGGAAAGACATGGCTTGGCGTGGATGGTTAAAACATTGGCATGCATTGTCGATGCATTGCCGGGTCGCGTCCCTAGAGTCCACCCCATCGACGACACGATTTGGAGATGGCCCGTGACCGACTTCCTGCACGCCTTGTATTTCATCCTGATCGCCGGCTCGGTGTTCATCGGGCTGGTGCTGCTGGAGCGGCGGCACCTGATCCAGCAGCAGCGGCCCGATGCCTATGACCTGAAGGAAACGCTGGCCAACTTCTCGACCGGGGTTTTGTACAAGGTGGTGGATGGCATCTTCATCGCGCTGGTGGTGACCGTGTTTTACGACTGGGTGCGGCAGTGGGGTTTGAGGTGGCGCTCGCCATCGATGGTGCTGGATTTTGCGCTGGTGTTCGTGCTGACGGACCTGGTGTTTTACTGGGCGCACCGCTTCATGCACCGCGTGCGCTATGGCTGGTCAGCGCATTCGGTGCACCACAGCTCCGAACGCTACAACCTGTCAACCGCCTTGCGGCAGACGCCCATGTTTGATTTGTCAGGCGTGGTCCTGCTCAGCACGATCCCGCAGGCGCTGATCGGCTTCGACAAGAACCTGGCCGTGCTGGCGCTGGAGCTGAACCTGTTCTACCAGTTCTTCATCCACACCGAAGTTGTGCGCCGCCTGCCGACGTGGTTTGAATACGTGTTCAACACGCCATCGCACCACCGCGTTCACCATGGCCGCAATCCGCGCCAGATCGACACCAATTTTGGCGGCACGCTCATCATCTGGGATCGCGTGTTTGGCACCTTCGTGGATGAGCGGGATGCGGGCGAGATCCGTTATGGCGTGAGTGCCCGGGCGCCGCGCTCGCTCAATCCGCTGCACCTGGTGTTTGGTGAGTTTGTGTCGATGTGGGTGGATGTTTGGCGGCACAAGGACTTGCGCATTGTGTGGAAGCACCCGGATTGGGTGAACGAGCGTTATCCATCGGCCAAGGCGTGACCGGCAGTTAACTCAGCCCAGGTGCGTGTGACGTTCTGGTTTTTGTTCGGCCTCCATGGCCGCCAGCCCCTGCAAGATGCCGCACGATTGCACGGTCTGCTCGCTTTGGCATCGCTGTCGCAAGTTGGCCAACTGCTGTTTGAGTTGGGTCAGCTCGCGAATGCGCTCATCAACGTGGGCGATGTGCTGGTCGAAGACAGCGTTCACGGCACCACAGTCTTCAGCTGTTTGGTCGGCAAGTCGCAACAGGGCGTGGATTTCGCTGTGGCTCATGTCCAGCGCGCGGCAGTTGCGGATGAAGCGCAAACGCTCTGCATGCTCCGGGCCATACACCCGGAAATTGCCCGCCGTTCTGGCAGGCGCGGGCAGCAGGCCTTCCTTCTCGTAGTAGCGGATGGTCTCGACCGTGCATTGCGCTACTTGGGCTAAGTCACCGATTTTCATGGGGGCTCCCAAAAACCTCTTGACTCTATAGTAGCTTCAGCTTGTGTAATGGCTGAAACGCAAAGCCAAAGCCCATGTCTGCTCACTCTGAACACCATTCACACCACCACGCGCATGGCCATGAGCCTTGCTGCGGGGCGACGACCGTAACGCCTGTGGCGGAAGGCGCACCCTTGTCCAAAGGCACGGGCACGCAAACCCCCATCCGCATCATGCAGATGGATTGCCCGACGGAGGAGGCGCTGCTGCGCAAGAAGCTGGGTGGCGTGGCCGGTGTCTCGGGCATGGAGTTCAACCTGATGCAGCGCGTGCTGACGGTGACGCACGAACCGCAGGCCATCGAGTCGATCCTGGAGGCGATCCGCTCCCTGGGCTTCACTCCGGAGGTGGTCGCCGGCACGCCTTCAGATGCCAAGTCGGCTCCAGAGCCCGTCAAGCCCTGGCGGCCTCTGGCCTTGGCCGGGGTGGCCGCCGTGGCTTCTGAGGCCGCGCACTGGCTCAGCTTGCCCAGCTGGGTGGCGGCCATGCTGGCGCTGACGGCAGTGCTGGCCTGCGGCATCACGACCTATCAGAAGGGCTGGGTGGCCATCCGCAACGGCAACCTGAACATCAACGCCCTGATGAGCATTGCCGTGACCGGCGCCCTGGTGCTGGGTCAATGGCCTGAAGCGGCCATGGTGATGGTGCTGTTCACAGTGGCTGAGTTGATCGAGGCCAAATCGCTAGACCGCGCGCGCCACGCCATCCAGGGCCTGATGCAGTTGGCGCCCGAGCGCGCCACCGTCTTGCAGGCGGACGGCAGTTGGCAAGAGGTGGCCGCCAAGTCGGTGGCCCTGCAAGCGCGCGTGCGCATCAAACCCGGCGAACGCATCGCGCTGGACGGCACCATCGCGAGCGGGCGCTCAACGGTCAACCAGGCGCCGATCACGGGCGAGAGCTTGCCGGTCGACAAGGCCCAGGGCGATGCGGTTTTTGCCGGCACCATCAATGAATCCGGCTCTTTTGAATACCTGGTGACGGCCACGGCGGGCGACAGCACGCTGGCGCGCATCATCCACGCGGTGGAAGAGGCGCAGGGCGCGCGGGCGCCGACTCAGCGTTTTGTTGATCAGTTCGCCCGCGTCTACACGCCCGTGGTTTTCGCCATCGCGCTGGGCGTGGCCATCGTGCCGCCTTTGCTGTTCGGGGGCACCTGGTTTGACTGGGTCTACAAGGCGCTGGTGCTGCTGGTCATCGCCTGCCCGTGTGCACTGGTGATCTCGACCCCGGTGACCATCGTGAGTGGTCTTGCAGCGGCTGCGCGCCAAGGCATCTTGATCAAAGGCGGTGCCTACCTGGAGGAGGGCCGCAAGCTGGTGTGGCTGGCCCTGGACAAAACGGGCACCATCACCCATGGCAAGCCGGTGCAGACCGATTTCGTGGCTTTGAATGGCCACGGCGCGTCAGAGGTCCGAGTGCTGGCCGCCAGCCTGGCTGGGCGCTCCGATCACCCGGTGTCACGCGCCTTGGCGGTGGCGGCCCAGCAGGAGGCCATCGCGTTGAAGAACGTGGAGGGCTTTGAAGCCTTGCCCGGGCGTGGCTCGAAGGGGATCATCGACGGCCAGCTTTACCACTTGGGCAATCACCGCTTGATCCATGAGCAAGGCCGTTGCTCTGCCGAGCTGGAAGCCCGTTTGTCTGCCTTGGAAAAGCAAGGCAAAACCGTCATCTTGCTGACCGACGAGCAAAGCGTGCTTGGCCTGTTCGCGGTGGCCGACACGGTCAAGGACAGCAGCCGCCAGGCCATTGCCGAACTCCACGCGCTGGGCATCAAGACGGTCATGCTGACCGGCGACAACGCCCACACGGCCAGCGCCATTGCCGGGCAAGTGGGCATCGATGAAGCCCATGGCGACATGCTGCCCGAGGACAAGCTCCGGGTGATTGCCAACAAGATCGGGCAGGGCGCCTCGGTGGGCATGGTGGGCGATGGCATCAACGATGCACCCGCGCTGGCCCGCGCCGACATCGGCTTTGCCATGGGCGCCGCAGGCACGGGCACGGCCATCGAGACCGCCGACGTGGCCTTGATGGACGACGACCTGCGCAAACTGCCGCGCTTTGTGCGCCTGTCGCGCCGCACGCATGCGCTGCTGGTTCAGAACATCGTGCTGGCTTTGGGCATCAAGGCGGTGTTCCTGGTGCTGACGCTGCTGGGCCTGGGCACGATGTGGATGGCGGTGTTCGCGGATGTGGGCGCCAGCTTGCTGGTGGTGGCCAATGGCCTGCGCTTGCTTCGCTACACGTCCTGACCAAGCTGCCGATATACTCATTGCCATGCGTCGCCTGATCGCCATTTTCCTGTTGGTACTGCTGCCTCTCCAGGCCGTCTGGGCGGCCATGGCGCCGTATTGCCTGCACGAAACCAGCCAGGCCGACACGCATCACCCGGGTCACCACGAGCACGAACACCAGCACCAAGCTGATGTTGGCAGCGATCGCCTTGATGGCAGCGCTCAAGATGACAGCCCGGCCTCGGCCATGCTGGACCACGATCACCATTGCTGTTCGACGGTGTCTTTGCCGCCCACCGCAGCCGTGCCACTGCCGGGGCCCTTGCCTCAGGCTGAGCTGGTGGCCTCGCCGCTGGCGGGCTACACCTCCATTGATGCCACCCGCATTGAACGCCCCAATTGGATCGTCTTGCCCTGAGTCGGCGAGACAGGTCCTGAATGAACACACCTTGATGTGATCCTGGCCATGTGAGGCGGGTGCAAGCCACCCATCTTGAACATGCGCCGTGCCTGTTCGCCGAATGTCCCCCTGCTGATGTGCGGAGAATTCGATGCGACGGTTTGATCTTTCCTGGGCGGCCCGTGCGGCCCTGTGCGTTCCCTTCTTTTTCCAGGCGGCTTGGGCGCAAAGCCTGAGCCTGGACGTGGCGCTGTCCACAGCGCTGGCGCAGCACCCCGATTTGCGTGCCACGGTGCTGGAGCGCGAGGCGGCCGAGGGCGCCACGCAACAAGCCGGTGCCTGGCTGAACCCTGAGCTGTCCACCCTGGTGGAAGACAACCAGAGGGCCACGCGCACCACCACGATCCAGCTGAACCAGCCTTTCGAACTGGGCGGTAAACGCTCGGCCCGCATCAGCGCGGCGCGGGCAGCGCAAGGCCAGGCCGACCTGGATGTGTTGTCACGGCGAGCTCAGGTTCGGTCGCAGGTGATGGCCGCATTTCACGGCGCGGCCGTGGCGCAGGAGCGGGTGCGGCTGTCGGATGAGCTGGGCAGCTTGTCCACCCAGGCGCGTGAGGCGGCGTCCAAGCGGGTGGTGGCGGGCAAGGTCTCGCCAGTGGAAGAGCTGAAGGCGCAAGTGGCTGAGGCCCAGGCGCTGTCGGCATCCACCGTGGCCCAAAGCGATTGGCGCGGGGCCGTGTCTCAGCTGCGTCTGGCCTTGGGTGATCCGAGCGTGAAGTTTGACCGGGTCGAGGCTGACCTTCAGCGCTTGCCCTCCGTGGGCGCTTGGGAGCCCTTGGCCCAACGCCTGGAGGCCTCACCCGCCATCGCTCGGGCGCAACAAGAGATCACCCGCAGGCAAGCACTGAGCGATCTGGAGCGGGCGCGCCGCATGCCCGACCTCACGGTGTCGCTCGGGGCCAAGCGCGATGAGCAACTTGGCCGCGACCAGCCCATCCTGGGTGTGAGCTTGGTGCTGCCGCTGTTCGACCGCAACCAGGGCGCCATCCTGGAAGCCAACCGCCGCGAAGACAAGGCGAGGGTTGAGCTGGAAGCCGTGCGCGCCAGCGTGGAGGCGCAAGCCACCCAGGCCCTGGCGCAACTGAGCTCCGCCCTGACACAAGCCCAGACCCTGCGCGAGAAGGTGCTGCCCGCTGCGCGGCAGGCCTTCGCGGCCAGCACCAAAGGCTATGAGTTGGGCAAGTTCGGCTTCCTGGACGTGCTGGATGCGCAACGCACCCTCTTCGAGGCCGAAACCCTGGCGCTGAGCGCCACTGCCCAGGCCTACCAGGCCGATGCCCGCTTGCTTGAGCTGCTGGGCGAGCCGAACCTGACAAAAGACTGATGACACCATGAACAACCCCACCAAACCAAAATCCTGGCTGGCCATCGCGGTGGTCGTCGCCCTGGGCGCACTGCTGGGCTGGGCGATCCTGCAGAAGGACAAGCCTGCGGCCCATGATGAACATGGCCATGCCGAACACGCGGAGGCCGAAGGCCACGCGGACGAGGAACACCATGACGAAGCCGACAAGGCCAAGCCCGCCAAAGGCCCCCATGGTGGCCGCCTGTTCAAGGCGGGCATGCACGGCCTGGAAGTCGCCATCTTCGAAGAGGGCGTGCCGCCCGAATTCCGCCTCTACGCTTATCAAAACGGCAAACCCGTGGCACCCGGCCAAGCCAAGGTGACGCTGACCCTGGAACGCCTGGGCCGCGCGCCACAAGTGATCCAGTTCAAACCCCAGGGCGACTACCTGCGTGGCGACGCCGAAGTGGTCGAGCCCCATTCCTTCAAAGTCACGATCGAGGCCGTGCAGGGCGGACAGACCCAGCGCTTTGCCTATGAGCAGGAAGAAGCCCGCGTCACCATGAGCGATGCCCAACTGCAGCAGGCGGGCGTGACCCTGGCCGTGGCAGGCCCGGCGCGCATCAACAGCCAACTGAGTTTGCTGGGTGAGGTCCGCTACAACGGCGACCGCACGGTGCAGGTGGTGCCGCGTCTGGCAGGGCTGGTCGAGTCTGTGCCCGTCAGCGCAGGCGACCGCGTTCGCAAGGGGCAGGTGCTGGCCGTGCTGTCCAGCCTCTCACTGGCCGATCAACGCGCCGAGGGCGCGGCCGCGCAAAAGCGCCTGGCCTTGGCCCGCAGCACCCATGATCGCGAGAAGAAGCTCTGGCAAGACAAGATCTCCGCCGAACAGGACTACCTGCAGGCGCGTGCGGCCCTGCAGGAAGCGGAAATTGCCGAGCAGAACATCCGCCAGAAGCTGGCCCACCTGGGCGCCACGGCCACCAGCAGTGGCAGCCTGACGCGTTTTGAGTTGCGCTCACCCATCGACGGCATCGTCACCGACAAGCGCATCACCGTGGGCCAGTCCCTGGGCGAGAGCGAGCCCGTCTTCACGGTGTCCGACCTGTCATCAGTGTGGGTGGAAGTGCCCGTGGCCACCAAGGATCTGGGAACCATCCGCACCGGCCTGGCCGTGCAGGTCAAAGCCTCGGCCTTCGAGGCGCAAGCGGCAGGCACCATCACCTACGTCAGCGCCCTGGTCGGCGAGCAGACCCGAAGCGCCATGGCGCGGGTGGTGCTGCCCAACCCCAAGGGCCTGTGGCGCCCTGGCTTGCCGGTGCAGGTGGACGTCACGTCCGGCCAGGCCGAAGTGCCAGTGGCCGTGCAGGTGGACGCCATCCAAAGCGTGCGCGACTGGCAGGTGGTCTTCGGCCGCTACGGCCAGCAACTGGAGGCGCGCCCACTGGCCTTGGGCCGCAGCGATGGGCGCATGGTCGAGGTGCTCGGTGGTTTGAGCGCAGGCGAGCACTACGCCGCCAAGAATAGCTTCGTGATCAAGGCCGAACTGGGCAAGGCGGGGGCCAGCCATGACCACTGAAACCCTGTTTAAACGCACATTGCGATTGGTGATTGCCCAGCGCTGGATGGTGCTGCTGGCCACGCTGGCCATCGCAGCCCTGGGCGTGTTCAGCTACCAGAAACTGCCCATTGACGCAGTGCCGGACATCACCAACGTCCAGGTTCAGGTCAACACCGAAGCCCCCGGCTATTCGCCATTGGAAGCCGAGCAGCGCGTGACCTTTCCCATCGAAACGACGATGGCGGGCTTGCCCGGCTTGAAAGAAGTGCGGTCCCTGTCGCGCTACGGCCTGTCGCAGGTCACCGTGGTTTTCAAGGATGGCACCGACATCTATTTTGCTCGCCAACTGGTCAATGAGCGCATTCAAGAGGCGCGTGGCCAACTGCCAGCAGGCCTGAGCCCATCGATGGGCCCGATCACCACGGGCCTGGGCGAGATCTACATGTGGACGGTGGAGACCAAGCCCGGCGCCCTCAAGGCCGATGGCCAGCCCTACACGCCGATGGACCTGCGCGAGATCCAGGACTGGATCGTCAAACCACAGTTGCGCACTGTGCCCGGCGTGACCGAGATCAACACCATCGGCGGCCATGCCAAGGCCTTTCAGGTCGCACCTGATCCGGCCAAGATGGTGGCGCATGGCCTGAGCCTGCAGGACATCGTCACCGCCCTGGAGCGCAACAACGCCAACGTGGGTGCGGGCTACATCGAGCGGCGTGGCGAGCAGTACCTGATCCGAGCCCCCGGTCAAGTCGAGGGCCTGGCCGACATCGGCGCCATCGTGGTCAAGCAGGCGCAAGGCGTGAGCGTGCGCATCCGTGACGTGGCCGAGGTGGTATTGGGCCAGGCGCTGCGCACCGGTGCGGCCACCGAGAACGGCCAGGAGGTGGTCCTGGGCACCGTGTTCATGCTGATCGGCGAGAACAGCCGCGAGGTGTCGCGCGCGGTGGATGAGCGCCTGCAGCAGGTCAACAAATCCTTGCCCGCGGGCGTGATCGCCAAGACGGTTTACGACCGCACCGTGCTGGTGGACAAAGCGATTGCCACCGTCAAGCGCAACCTGTTCGAAGGCGCTGTGCTGGTCATCGTGGTGCTGTTCGCCTTCCTGGGCAACTTCCGCGCGGCCTTGATCACCGCGATGGTGATCCCTCTGGCCATGCTGTTCACCTTCACCGGCATGGTGAGCCAGCAGGTCAGCGCCAACCTGATGAGCCTGGGGGCGCTGGACTTCGGCATCATCATCGACGGCGCCGTGGTGATCGTGGAGAACTGCGTGCGGCGCCTGGCGCATGCGCAATCCCGCCTTGGCCGGCCCTTGACGCAGGCCGAGCGCTTTCACGAAGTGTTCGCGGCGGCGCAAGAGTCGCGCCGGCCGCTGCTGTTCGGTCAGCTCATCATCATGGTGGTCTACCTGCCCATCTTTGCCTTGACGGGGGTGGAGGGCAAGATGTTCCACCCCATGGCCTTCACGGTGGTGGCGGCCTTGCTGGGCGCCATGATCCTGTCGATGACCTTTGTGCCAGCGGCGGTGGCCTTGCTGCTCACCGGCCCGGTCAGCGAGAAAGAGAATCGCCTGATGGCCTGGGCCAAGCGCGGCTATGAGCCTTTGCTGGACAAGGCCTTGTCACGCCAGCCCTTGGTGCTGACCATCACGGCGGTGTGCGTGGCCCTGGCCGGGCTGATGGCCACCCGCATGGGCAGCGAGTTCATCCCCAGCCTGGACGAGCATGACATCGCGCTGCACGCGCTGCGCATCCCTGGCACCAGCCTGA
>NZ_JAUSAR010000005.1 GCF_030652515.1 Aquabacterium sp.
GACGGTCGTTTCAAACTGATCGTGGACGATTGAGATACATTTGGCTTCCCGCTTGCGCGCACCCTTTGCGCGTCCACGATGGCGCTGAAACGCCGTCCACGATCAGCCTGAAACAGGCGTCCACGATCGCTGAAATACGCAATTGACGGGGCCACCTACGAAACCGTTGCCGTTTGTTTCGGTGTGTCACGCACAGCGGTCGAGCGGCGCATCAAGGCCGTCGCGGTTCAGCTGAGTCAGATCGCTGACATCGACGGTTTGAATGAGGACGGTGCGGCCTTTGTTCGCCGACTGCGACATCACCGCGATGCGATCCTGATGGCGCTCGTCGAGTTCGAGCCACAAAAGGCTGCTGGTCAACGGTCCAATCGGATCGTGACCCTCGAAGAAATCGTGCAAGGCGGCAAGCGCATCAAAGGGCGCAGCGCCAGGCCATGGCACGACCTGTCACTGTTCTACCTGCTGTTTGCCACAGGCGCTCGGCCCCTGGAAATCGCCAGGCTTGAAGTTCGCGACTACCTCAACCTGGATGGAAGTATCCGCCGCGTGTCGGAGTTGCGTGCCGAAGCGGCCATCACCCACAAGGTCAGGCCGCTTTACTTTGCCAGCACTCGGCTGGACGAGGCCCTGGCGCCCTATCTTGCCGAGCGCCTGCAGAAAAAGCAGGGGATCGGGCAGGCCGAGTCATACCGGGGGCTAGACCCACTCAGTCGCTTGTTTCTGTCGGCGACTGGCGATGGATTTCTCATCACGCCCTATGGCGAGCCCGGGCAGCGGCGTTTTTTGTGTCGCCCGATCCTGGAGACCTACCGCAAGCTGTTTCGCTATGCAGGCATGCGGGGCGTGACCGCCCTGTCGGTGCGCCGCACGGTGGTGGCTCGCTTGTACGAGCGTGGCGCGGATGAGGATGCCGTTGGCTTGATCCTGGGCATCAGCGAGCGCAGCGCCGTTCGTGAGTTGCTGGCCCGGCACAAGCCGACGGTCGAGCAACTGCTCAACGAGTTGATTTGATTGAACATGGACAGCCTGACTGCAATGGCGATGGACACACAACGGTTCTCAATCAAAGGGCGGGTGATTGACTCCGGTGCTGCGTCATTTCAGGATCTGCTGGCCAGTGTGTACGACACACCAGAGCGCCCTCGATGTTTGTGCGTGGCCGGTGGCATCGAGATGTACGTGGCGAAGCACCGGCAGTTCGTGGTCAAGCGCATGCCCGATACCGGAGGTCACCACCATCCGGCCTGCCCTTCGTTCGAGACGGACTCCCTGCAATCCGGGCTTGGTGAACTGATAGGCGAGGCCGTTCTGGAGCTGGCGCCTGGGCAGATCCAGTTGCGGGTGGATTTCCCGTGGACACGGACGTTGGGGCGCAGCGTGCCCCGAGGCGAGGCACAGGAGGCGTCAGAAGTGAGCGATCCGAAGCGGCGCATGAGCTTGCGTGCCTTGATGCATTTTCTGTTTGAACGCGCGGGCTTCAACCGATGGAGCCCTGCGATGGAGGGCAAACGCAATCAGGGCGTGTTGCACAAGTACCTGCTCGGGGCTGCCGAGGATGTGTTGGTCAAAGGGGTGGCGCTGAGCGAGCGCCTCTATGTGCCGGAGGCCTTTAGCGAAGCCACCAAGGCTCAGGCAGCGCAGCGTCGCAGGGACAAGCTGGCCGTGTTGCGGCCCCATGAAGGCCAAAGCCCGTTGGCGGTGGTCATTGGTGAATTCAAGGCCAGCGAGGCGACCGCGCTCGGTCGGCGCGTGTGGATTAAGCACATGCCCGATGCACCATTGCTGGTGGCCACGAAGACATGGGAGCGTGTTGAGCGCGTGTTCGCACCCCTGTTTGAGGCGCGTGATTCGGACAGTGGACACACCGTGCGTCTGATCTTGGCTGCGCTGATTCGTGCGCGACGGGAGCACACCTATGAAATCGATGCCGCCAGTTTGATGTTGACCAGCGAGCACTGGATCCCGATTGAGGGTGTCCACGAACTACCGCTGGTGCATGCCTTGGTGAATCAGCAGCGACGCTTTGTCAAACCTCTGCGCTACGACGCCAAGAGTGCCGCAAACTTTCCCAATGCCCTGCTGTTGGATGCGGGGCCACTACCCGTGCCTTTGCACGTCCTCAGTGCCTTCATGCCACTCAAGGATCGGGTAGAAAAAGAGCGCGCCGCCCGGATGGGCGATGCGTCGTCATGGTTGTGGTTCAGCAGCGAGGCCATGCCTGGTTTGCCTGAAAGGGCCGGGCCGTAGCCAAATTGAGAGGGCAAGCATTTACGGTCGTTGCAAGTAAAAGAACAAGGTGGAGGGTTTGCGAAAGGCCTCGTCAACCCGTTCGGCAATTGAAGGGGTTGACGCCACACGAAGTCGCGAGAGCATGAACCATCGCATGTTCATGAAGGAGCGCCGCCATGGCCAATCCCAACGTTACCGTTCACGGCGGCCCCCCTGGCTTGCCGACCTTGCTCGGACAAGGCCCCGCCCGCATTCCCACAGGCGGCAAGATCCGCGCTGGCATCAAGGTGCTCACCCGCAAGGCGGCGGAGCAGCCCCAGGCCCAACGCCTCTATGACGAAGGGGTCGAGGCCGGGCAGTCCTTTGACCAGATCGAGCGCGCCATCGTGGGGGCGCTGCCGCAACTCAAGTCACCGCTGATCCCGCGCAACGTGCCCTGGTTCACCGTGCGGGCACAAGACTTCCCCAATCCCGAGACGCCGAAGCAGATCCTGGATGCCTATGGCGAGGACCGTGGAGACGGCCTTCACCTCTATCGCTTCCCCATTGTCTTTCCGTCCGACCAATGGCAAACCGTGATGCCGCACGAACTCGCGGCTTGGGGGGCTCAGGACAAGCGCTACTGGTCACAGTATTCGGCTGATGGCCGTGTGCGGCTCTGCATTTGCCACGCGCCAGTGCCCATGGATAACACGGGGCGGCGCGCCATCCGCATCTTCGGTGGCCGCAAGACGGTTCTGCGTGAAGACAATGGCGGCATCTGCGAGCCCGAGTCCTGCGCTGACTACCAGCAGCGGCGCTGCAACCTGACCGGGCGGTTCCTGTTCTTCATCCCGGGCATCCGCTCCATCAGTGCGTTCGAGTTGCCCACCAACAGCTTCTACGCCATGAACGCGGCCATCCAGAAGTTCGAAACCATCGGCTTCCTTCGAGGTGGACGCATCTCCGGCTTTCTGGATCGTCAGCGCACCCCGTTCTATCTGACCAAGCGCTTGATGGAGGTCGCCCACATTGATGAGATGGGCCTGCCCACGCGTGTCTCCCAATGGATCATCGAACTCGAAGCGCCTGTTGATGTGACGGCCCTGCTGCGCGACCGGGAGGATGAGGACACAGCCATTGTTCAGGCCCAACTGGCCAGCCAAGTCTTGGATGGCGCTCTAGGCGTGGAGGCGTGCGACACCGATGTTCTGGTCGATCCGGTAACCATGGGTGCAGCCATGGACATCCCGGTGCGCGAAGGTGATCCCACGCTGGCGCACCTCCTGGCGCGTGCGCAAGACTATGGCATCGCCTCCGAGCAGTACCAGGCTTACGCCGACCGGCGGTGGGGCCGAGGGTGGCGGCTCAACCCGCATGGTCGTCGCCGTGCCTGGGATGAACTGGACCGCTATCGCAACGACCCGCAGGGCTACCTCGACAAGATCGAGAGCGAACTGCACCGGGTGTCATGAGGGAGATGCACCATGGTTCGCATCGCGCATTTTTCTGACCTTCACTTCGGCCCCAAGAACCTGATCGAGGCCGACCGCTGTTTCGGGGCGGCCATCGACATGGCCATGGCCTCAGGCGTTCAGGCTGCGGTGCTGTCCGGGGATTCGACTGACCACGCCTTGGACTTGCACTCGCCCGCCGCCGCACGTCTTGTGGCGCAGGTGCGTCGCCTGGCCGACCATTGCCCGGTGCTGATGCTGCAAGGCACGTACTCGCATGAACCGCCTGGCACCTTGTCGGTTTTCAAATCGCTGGGCGGGCGCTATCCGGTTCATGTGGCAGACCGGATCGGGCAGGCGGCCCTCATGCCGAATGGCGGTTGGCAGATTTCAGGAAGTTGGCGCTTTGATGTGCTGCCAGTTGGGCTCATGGCCCTGTTCAGTTGCTTGCCGACAGTTAACAAGGCTGCTGTGGCGGCCACGGTGGGTGCGGGGGCTGCAGCGGAGGCTATGGGTGAACACCTGGCCACCCTGCTGGCCGGGTTTGCCGAAAGCCACCGAGGCGCCCAGGCCTTGGGGGTGCCGTCCATTGGTGTGTCGCATGGCACCGTCTTTGGCTGCTTGAGCGAGCATGGTGTGCCCATGGCCGGGTTCGATCACGAGTTCACCACGGGCGCATTGTTTGCCGCTGAAGCCCAGGCCTTCATGCTGGGGCACATCCACCGCCATCAGGCCTGGGATTGCGATGCCAGATCTGGGCTGCAGCGCATCGCTTATGCAGGCTCCATCGGACGCTTCCACCATGGGGAGGACGGTGACAAGGGCTGGGTGCTATGGGAGGTGAGTGCCACGTCAGCGGTGTGCGCCCTGCAGCCGACACCGGCCCGGCGAACGGTTGACATCGTGTTTGACGGCAAGCCTGACCTTGGTGCCTTGCGGGACGTGGTGGCACAACAGGACATTGCCGGGGCGTTTGTTCGGGTCCGGTGGACCGTGGCGGACGAAGACCGCCACGAGGTCAATCGCGAGGCCATCCAGCAGGCGCTGGGGCTCGCTGCCGAAGTCAAGCTGGAGGGGCGCATCGTGCCGGTGGTGCGCACCAGGGCAGCAGGCATTTCGCAGTTGACCAGCCTGGAGCAGAAGGTCACGGCCTGGGCACGGGCGACGGATGTTCAGGAGGCAGGGCTACTTAGGTGCCTGGGTGAATTGGTGTGTTCACAGCCTCATGAAATCGCTGGCAGGATCCTGGTGGGGAACGCCTGACTTGCAGGGATGGTGGCAGCGGGTGATTTATGGTGCGCACGGTGTGCGTGGTTTGCTGTCTCGGCAGTGTTGCAATGAGCCGGTCTGTAGCGCTAAGCATACCGGGCGAACGCGGTGTGTCATCGACCGGCACGGATTGGTCTGGAGCAGGTTCGCTTGATCACTACGGCCGTCCGGTCGAGGCTGGGTGCTGTCGGCCACATGTCGGTCATTGGGCGACCGCTGTGATCGAGAGCTGACTGTGAGGATGATGGCTGGATCACGGTTGCGCGCCCTAAAACTCACACAGCCCCGCGTGGTCAGCTGCATCAAGCAGCAACTTGGCGGCGTGACGTCAACTGGCCAATGACGATTCGCTCCAATCCGACGGGTGCCAAGCAGCATCAATCGGCAATATCGTCAAAGATGCTTCTCGTGCTGTGCCTCTCCTCTGAATGCTCCACGGCTCCGAGAACTCTTGGGCCAACGTTCGGCTCCGGAGGCTCTGTTTCGGAAATCCACTCGTTCACGAGATCGATTTCTCTGTCAATGAGCTTGACCAGTTGTTCGTCTTCTCCAAACTGCTTCTTGAGGGTGCCGAACGATTCGAGGATTCCCTGCATGTGTTCATCCGGTGAATCGGAGGACAGGTGGCTGCTCTGCGCATTGAGCCGGACATCCTGCAGCTTTGGAAGCAAATCCGTTCTGACCGTTTCCAGCAGTTCGTCAAATTCGCTGTCCAGGAACACACTCCGCACACCAGGATCGTCTAGGCCATGCAGGTCTTCTCCCTGGACGGCATAGGTACGCACCGTCTCGACGAACGCCTTGCGAGTCTCCTCAGGAAGAAGGGCGAATTCATGCAATCGCACGGCAAGATCAACTTCTGGAGCGGCACTAAGACTCAGACCCGGCTTGGCCAAACGCTGCATGACGTCTGGCGATTTCTCAAGATACGCTGCCAGAAAATCCTTCGAACAGCGGTTGGCGAGAAACCGATAGAGCGTCCACCGAGCGCCCCACGAAGACATCCACTCAACTTTGTACTGGTTGCAGGCCGAGAAGTCCCTCAGTCGCGTGATCATCGTCGGAAACAGCGACTTGGGAACAATGACGGCCTTCTCGACACCGACGTTCCCACATGTGACTTGAGACAGAAGATTCTCGGTGGAACTGCCGCTGAGAAAGATGCCAAGCAGGTCTGGGCTGAAAGCCAGGGTCGCGGCGTAGGCGTCGCCAATCGTCGGATGCTTGAATCGCCATACCGGTTGGTCATCGACATGCATGTGCGTCACGAGACTGCCATTGAGTGCATCAAGCGCCTGAATACACTCTCCTAACGTGCTGCTCAGCCTCTCGATGGCGTGCGGCTCTGAGCTCTGCAGCATGATCGGACTTTCAAGATGGTCCTTTCTCATGTAGATCAGGCCCAGTGCTGCTTTGCTGTTCGCATCCAAACCCTGGATCACTTCGAGCAGAAGCTGTTCCCGCTTCTCCACGAACTCGCCCAAATGGTATTTGCTCAGGTAGAGATCGTTCGTGAACAAGGGGTCTGCGATGCGCCGCGCGGTCTCTGGAATGAAGCGCGGATGTGCCGCCATGTACTCCAAGTGAGGTTGAATGGTGGCGCGGAATTCGGCGGTCTGCTTGCCCAGCTTGAGGTGGTTGTAAAGAATCTGCTGCTTCTCCACGTCGGACAGATCATGTACGTCGATTACAACCTGGCTCTCGCTGAGCAGAGGAAATGCGCTTTCCTTGAGATCCTGGCGGGCCCTGTTGTAGATGTAGTCTCTGGACGTCATGACGATTTTGGCCCCTCGGCGCAGCATCGTCTTGACCTGCGTCAGCGAATGATTCCAGCCATGCACCAACGGTGATTCGTACTGCGTCACGCCGAATGCGTCATCGATCCAGAAGAACTGCGAAGGTTCGTCGACATTCCACCGCTCCACGACTTTGGCCGGATCAGCCAGTTTGAGAACCGAGGATTTCCATTTGTCGGCGGCCGCCATCGCCAGCATCGACGCGATCGTCGTCTTGCCTGCTGCGGGCTCACCAATTAGTAAGACGAACCCATGCTCGTCGAGCGCATTGACGGCCTTGCGATAGGACTCCGTGATGACGACCTTGGCCAGATCGTCACGCAACGATTCAAGGACGGCTCGGGCCTGAGCGTAGGCGCGCTGGTCCAAAATCTGGCTCAGATCGCCCAGGCCATACACGCGGGGCACGAGCATCCGCAGCCGCGTGTTCTCCTTGATCTGGTCCTCGATCCAGGTGGACCCGTATATCAGTACGTCCCTCACTCCGGCGCCACTCAGAACAGCTTTGATCTGAGCCTCCTGCTTTGCAGATACGCCAGCGTTCGTCATCAGGATGTAAACATCGCAAAGTCCGTCAGAAACGAGCTTTCGAACTTTGGGAATCTCATCCGCGATGCCGGACTTCGTCAGCAGGCTACCCATCTTGCTGGAGAACTTGCATTGGATGACGAATTTGCCGCTGAATTGCTGTCCTGGCGACGGATTCCAGCTTCCCGCGAAAGCACCATCGCGCCCTGCATCGTTCGAATCTAAGAATGACTGCACCGTCTGCCCAAGAACTTCCCGGGCGATGGTGAGACAAAGCTGCTGGAAGCTGTTCCACCCCAGTCGATAAAGGTCGTACATGTTCAGGCGTTTTCCAAGAGTTACTCAGCTGAAGACACTTGCTGTCTTCAGCTTCGCCTTTTCCCATTCCGCACGGGCTTTCTTGTAGTCCGACTTGATGGCATCGAAATGGGCCAATTCGCTCTTGACCATATCGGTGGTGAGCGGCACCTCATGGAAGTCTTCCGAATGGGAGTGTGCGTCGATGTAGCGCGATAGCGCAGCCATCCGATCATGAATGCGCGCCGCGATCGCTTCATCGAAGTACACATGATTCAGTGTGAACGTGATGTTCTCCCGCCAACGCCTCACCACGTTGTTGAACAACCTCTTCTGGATGAAGTCCTCGTAGCCGGTGCGCAGACTGCCGCAGGCCTTTTCCAATGCGTCCCGTTGCGGGTCGCCCGCCAATGTCCGCGCCGACTCGAAATGGCCCTTGGCCCGGTCATGCGCAGCTCCTTCATAGTGTTCGTGTGGAAAGGCGAGTCGATCGATGGCTCCGGGCGAATTGGCATCATCACGCCATACGGTGCGCCCGGCGAACGCCACCCCCTTCTCCTCGGCAGCCGTCGCGAGATAGTTTGTGAACAGGATGTCGTGCGTGAAGACCACTACCTGCCTCCGACTGGCTTCGGTCACCAGCCTCTGCGCGATTGCCTCCTTACGCAAGTGATCCATCGACGTTACTGGATCATCGAAGACTACGCCCGCACAAGCGCCGTTGAGTTCCACCTCTGTCAGAAAATCGGCCAGCGCCGCGGCGGTCTGCTCGCCCTCGCTGAGTACTTGCGAAGGATCGACTCCGGTCATCCCGGCGTTGGCAATTTCGATCTTCCGGTCGGTGGTCCCTGCTTCGCCGGCAAACCTGAATTGCACCGGGAGTGTTAGCCGAAGCGCGGTGCAGTTCTCGGTGAATCGCGCGATGAAACCCTGTGCAACGAGTTCCTTGGCTAGGGCCTTCTGCTTGCCCGTGACATCGCGCTGGATGGTGGGCAGGCTGCGAAGGCATGCATTCGCTTTCACCACCCATTTCAGATCTTCGACCGCTTCCGCCACGGCCACGTACTGGCCGGCCAGCAACTGTCGGTCCTTGAGCAGTTGCAACTCCAGAGACAGCGCGTCGATCAATGCCTGAGGATCACTCTGCCGGAGCTTTCCGTTGTCCTGATCCAGGCGGTCCGCCAGCGCGGACACTCGGTCCGAGACGGCGTCATATGTGAGCAACGACAGCGCCGGACCCGTCTCCGTTGCCGCCGCATCGCTTAACACGCCGACAACGGTCCGAAAGCCCTCGACGTGCCCGACGATCTCCGCAGCTAGTGCCGCATCGAGTTCTTGCACGGTGCGCCGCGCGGCACTCTCCTCGCCGAAGAAAGACAGTCCTACCTTGCCAAGCGCAACGCTGTGTGATTTCAGCGCGCGCCTCTTAGCAGCAAGCTGAGCTTCCACATCGCTGGTGGCCGTCTGGTAGAACTTGGTCAGACGATCCGCGCTGGCGGCATCCAAGGGTTGTTGGCATAGCACGCATCGAGCGCCATCCGTCTGGGGCGGAAATGTGGCTCCTGGATACGCTTCCTCGCCAAAGGCAATCGCAGCGGCCAACAGATCCAGCCACGCACGGGTTCCGATAGGTTGAACCGGCTCGCCGCCGAAACGCGCTGCTGACAGCGCTGCTCCTTGCTCCACCAGCGCGGCTATCCTTGACGCCGCATCAACAATGCCTTGCACGAGCGAGGGTTGGATCTCCTGCGCCAGGGCGCCGATAGATGCATGAACGGCCTTCAGGTCGACAATGCGTTGTTCGTTCCTCTTGACGATCTCTTTCGGGTCTGTTGTACGCAACTCAACCAATTTTTTTTCGATCACCAAGAGCCGGTCTGCTTCGACCTCACCGTATACCGCCAGTTCTTTCAGCCGCTTCAGGTCGGTCTGCGCGGTAAGAGCAGCGAGCGACGTCGCGACCTCGGATGTGCTGTTCTGAATGCCGTATTTGTCAGCGGCCGGCGTGCGCTGCGCGATCTGGTCTCGGAGTTTGGTCTGCAGGTCGATGAACACGGCCACCATCCGCGGGAAGACATCAAACAGATACGGCATGACCTGAAAAGCGTTGCGGCCGTCCAGGTGCACACGTACACAGGTCGAGTCGAAGACGGCGAAGCCATCGCGCATTCGCTGGCAGGGTTCCTGGTGAACAAAGTCCACGGCCGAACCATCGTCGAATGAGAACTTCGCAGTTGGCGTTGGCTGCTTGCTCTTCACAATCTTCACATCGCCCAGGATCCCGACGTCCTTCGATCGCGTGAAGCATGCTGACTTCAGCACCCGTGCATAACCGGACTTGCCGGCCCCATTGGGTCCGTAGATCACCGTGAGCTTTGGACCGAAGCTAAGCGTTTCACCTGCGGCCAGCGCGTTGACGCCCGACACGCCGGTCATTGTCGTCAGGGTACTGACCAATGCAGGAACGTTCGGCTGGAATCGAGGAAGCGCCAAGTCCCAAGCAATGCGTACCGCCTCGGGGCCTGCCAGGTTCTGGTCAATCAGAAACTCTGAAAAAATCTCATCGAGCACGGTGGCGGGCATGTCAATGTCTTCCACCAACTTGCTCAGCAGGAAATGCTGCCAAGTGGGAAGTGTCTTGCCCCAAGTTGACAGTGCGTCAAAGATGCTAAACGTTGGCTTTGTCATGGTGCTTCAATTCCTCAAACCAAGTGCGCGCAGCCAAGCATCGATCTGTCCGAAGGATCTGCTGCCACTTGTCAGGGCTGCGTCCCCCGGCGGTATCTTCCACGAATCGACGTCTGGTGTCGGGCCGAAGTTGTGAGTATCTCAGCCCTTTCGCGCTCCTCTATCGCCTTGGTGTTCACGCGAGTTGCCGATATGTCTGAAAGGCGCCAAGTTGCTGTCGTACGCGTAGGCCTTTAGCGGGGAGTCGATGACGACAACTCCAAGGTGAGGGTGTACATTCAATGTATCAAAGGCCCGACGAGGTCAAGCAGCACAGCATGCGCCTAAACGACCAGATTGACTGCGGACCCATTGCCGGCTCAGCCGATTGATGGCGCGGCTCGGGCCGCAAGGCACTGAGTATTTAAGATTGCAGTTCGACCGCAGACGAACCGCGCAGGGACAAGGATATACCAATGGAGCGAGCGCTCTGCTATGGCTGTGTCGATGACTCCTACCTCAGCAAAATCATTCGTGATGAAGGAGAAATGTTCGAGTGCGCTGTGTGTGAAGAGTCGGAGCGAGAAGCCATCACTGTTCAACGCCTCGGCCAGATCATGGAGCCGATCTTGCGTGAGCACTTTGAACTCGGACCGCAGGTCATAAAGTTCGGTGAAGACGACAAAGATTGGTGGGAGCAAGACGGGGGTCTCATATCCGAAGCAGTACAGGAAGTTCTGGGACAGTACTTCGACTTCGAGGACGAAATCGTCAATGCGATCGTTGACGCCGATGATTACTGGCCGCCTGATGGCGACGAGGCCTACTGGGACAAAGCAAGCTTGTATGTGCCTAGACGTGTGCAAACCGGGCACTACTTTGCGGAATGGCACAACACTCTCGCGGAATTGAAGCACGGCCGCCGCTTTTTTAGTCCGTCAGCGAGAGCGCTGTTTGAGAAGCTGTTTGATGGAATCGACGACCTGCGGGCACGAAGGGGGCGCAAGCGGCTTCCCGTCGCGCGCGTGCTGCCCAAGGGTACGAGCATCTACCGAGCAAGGGTTTGCAACTCAAGGGCAGCGCTCAAAAGCATGTTCGCGAATCCCATCAACGAGCTTGGACCGCCACCTGCAGAGGCGACACGCCCTGGACGCATGAATGCCGAGGGTGTTGTCGTCTTGTATGCGGCCAGAGATGCGAAGACCTGTTTGGCCGAGATGCGTCCTGCGCTTGGAAGTGAGGTTGCCATCATCGAGATGAAGACGACGCAGGCATTGCGAGTCCTGGACTTTGCCCGACTTGATGAAGCACGCTCCGGCAAGGCCCTGAGCTATTTCCAGCCAGACTTCACGGATCAAGTCGAGCGCCGCGCATTCCTGCGACGCTTGCACAGCCTTATCTCGCACCCAATCGTACCCGGGCGCGAGGCTGACTACCTCATCACGCAAACGATGGCTGAGTACCTGGCTCATGTGCATGACAAACCATTTGACGGCATTCTCTTCTCGTCGGTTCAGCGCGCTGGCGGGGTGAACATCGTCCTCTTTCCAGAAAAGGGGCTTCTCACGAACGAGCCTGCGGATGCCTTTCGAGTGAAATACGTTGACAACACCTTTCGGTTGGTATCGACCACCGCGATTAGGTACTCGCACCATAACCTAGAGGTCACCATCGACGGTGATGGGGAACCTTGGGTTGATGACGGCCTCGGCCCACCGCCGGACGACGACTGGGAATGAAACCAAATCGGGGCTCGAGCGGCAGGTTAGCGCAACTCATCAGTCTTTCGACGCATGGGCCCGCGCGCCAGCAACCGCTGCTGAACCGCCAGCCCAAAAGGCTCGCTTCAGGCTTGGCAGAGACACCAGAGGCGTTACCACATAGCCTCGCTGCAGAGCGTTCGATTGTTGGGCAAGCCCGAACTTCCGCTCAGGGTGGTTCCTGCCCCGTCATGAGCCTGAATGGAGTGTCTGAACGCCATTGACAAGCCGACGTTGACAACATGACATCAAGTTGGAAACTGGTTCCAGCAATCTGCTGGAGCCAACCATGCAACCACTCAAACTCGTCCTCAAAGGCTTTCGGGGCATCCGTGCTGGTCTGGGCCAACACCTGCTGACCCTGGACTTCGAGCGCTTGGCTGATGACGCTGAACTGATCGCCATCGCCGGTGCCAACGGGCGTGGCAAGACCACGCTGATGGACAACATGCACCCCTACCTCACGATGCCGTCGCGCGCGGCCTTGAGCGGCCCGGGTGGCTTTTCTTACTACGACCATGTCTGCCTGCCCGAGAACGAAAAGCACTTGACCTGGGCCCATGACGGCCGCTGCTACCGCTCCCAGGTGGTGATCCGCCTCAACGGTCGGCGCAAGACGGAGGCTTACCTCCATGTGCTCAATGACGCGGGCCAATGGTCTCCCGTCCGCCTGGACGATGGCCTGGTGTCCGATGGCAAGGTCGAGACCTACAACCGCTGCGTTGAAGCCATTTGCGGCAGCGCCGACACCTTTTTCACCTCGGTCTTCTCTGCGCAAGGCAAACGCCAACTCAGCACCTACCGCAACGCCGAGATCAAAACGCTGTTGTCCGACCTGCTGGGCCA
Organism: Aquabacterium sp.; assembly: GCF_030652515.1. Taxonomy (GTDB): domain Bacteria; phylum Pseudomonadota; class Gammaproteobacteria; order Burkholderiales; family Burkholderiaceae_C; genus Aquabacterium. The sequence goes on from NZ_JAUSAR010000005.1 coordinate 12,826, forward strand.
GGACGAGATCCGGGCCCTGGGTCAGAAAGCCAGCGAGACGGCCAAGTTGCTCAAGGCCGGGCTGCTGGTGATCCGGCAGGAGTTGACCGGGCTGGACGCCGAGCAGGCGCGCATCGATGCGGGGCAGCAGCGCCTGCGTGACGTCTCGGCTCGCGTACAGCAGGCGCTGGCCGACCGACAATCGGCACAGGTAGTGCTGGATGCCGACCGGTCTCGCCATGCCCGCCTGGTGGCCGAGCGCGACCAGTCTCAGGCCACTGATGCCCGGCGTGCGCAGTTGCTGGCCGAGCGCAAAGCCCTGATCGACACGGGCACACATACCATTAACGCGCTCAAAGCCCAGGATCAAGGCGAAGTGCAGCGGCTTGATCGGCTTGATCAACGCGTGACGACACGGTTGGCACAAGAGCGCAGCCGGCGCGCCGTTCTGACCGGATCACGCCGTGACTGCCTGGCAACGCTCGAGGTGCAGGATGCCGTGCGGCGGGCAGGCTCCCGTTTTCCACTGGCCGAGCAGATGCTGGGCTTGCGTGACGCGAGGATCGCTGCTTGCCGTCAGCGCGTGGCGCAACTGGCCCATTGCCAGGGGGCTGAGCGGCTGTTGATGCAGAAGCTGGCGAACATCGAGCAGGAAGCGGGCAGGGCGGTGCTCAGGGAGCAGGAGTTGGCCCATCGCTTCGGCCTGGTGGGCGAGGTCCCTTGCGTTGGCACCGATCTGCAGGGCCAGTGCAAACTGCTGGGCGATGCGCGGGAAGCCCAGGTGCTGATTCCCAGTGCGAAGGCTCAGATTGCGAGCTTGGCTGCTGACAAGGTCGTTGTGCTGCAAGAGATTGTTGCGATCCGCAAACAGCGCGATGTGCTGTCATCGGCACCGCAGGCCCTGATCTGGGCCGAGCGCCGCGTGGAGGTGGCCCGAGCCCGGGTGTCTCGGTTTGCGATGCTGGCGGCCAAGTCCGTTCAGATCGACCAAGCGCGTTCGTCCTTGCTGGGGATTGAGACGGAACTGACGGCCCTCGGCCCCGATCCAGATGGCACCCACAGGACCGAGACGGCCGACGAGCAGTCGGAACGCCAGCAGATCATGTCGGGACGGCAGCACATCAGCCAACAGTTGGCCCAGCAGGCGCAGCATTACCGGGATGCGCTGGATCGCCTCGATGGCGTGCTGGCGACCTTGCCCGCACCCTTTGACGCACCACAGTTGGAGGCCGCCGTCCAGGCGCAGACCCGGTCCGCCCTGGCCGTGACGGCTGCGGAGCAGAGCCACTTGGCTGCCGAGCGAGACGCCCAGACGCTGGTGGGTCTGTCCGAGCAGGCGCAAGCACTGGTGGCCCGGCGGGCGCAAATCGAGGCGCGCATGTCCCGCGTCGAGGACAGCCTGGGTGCCTGGAACCTGTTCGCACGCTGCATGAGCAACGATGGCCTGATCGCCCTGGCCATTGATGACGCGGGCCCGGCCTTGTCTGGCCTGGCCAATGATCTGCTGCTGGCCTGCTACGGCCCGCGCTTCACGGTGTCCATCCTCACGCTGGTGGAAACCGGCAAGGGCGAGCAGCGCGAAGGCTTCGACATCCTTGTGCATGACGGCGAGTCGGGTGACAGCAAAAGCGTGGGGCTGATGAGTGGGGGCGAACGGGTCTGGGTCAACGAATGCCTGACCCGTGCTGTGGCGCTCTACCTGGCGCAGCACTCGGGCCGGTCTTACGACACACTGTTTTCCGACGAGGCCGATGGCGCGCTCGATCCTGAGCGCAAGCGGATGTTCATGGCCATGAAGCGCGAGGTCTTGCGCCTGGGTGGCTACCGGCGCGAGTTCTACGTGTCGCAGACCCCGGAGTTGACCGCCATGGCCGATGTGGTGATTGATCTGGATGCGATGGTCGCTGACGGTTCGCTCATTGAGCATGGCGCCAGATCAGAGGATGCCACGGCTAGACAGGAAGCAGCTTAGCTTGGGCGCACTCATATTCATGAGTCATGAGTCATGAGCATGGCTTGCTGTGCATCCTGCTGGCAAAGGAAGGGGTGGGGCGACCAACCCTTCCTCGATCGATCACATTACGCAGCCTTGGCCTTGGCCTGACGCTTCGGCGCTTTGGTTGTTGCTTCCGGCTCAACCGAGACCAGCGGTTTGGTGGCTGTCTTTTCTGGCTTGGCGGCCTTCTTCACAGCGGGTGCCTTCTTGGCAACCTTGGCCTTCTTCGAGGCTGGCGCTCGGCTCAGTTGGATGGCTTCGACGGCTGCGATGAATTCTTTCCAGCTCAGCTTGACGCCATTGGCCGCGCCAACCTTGCCCTTGCACCAGGTGATGCCGGCGCGGGCAATGATGATGTCACCCAGTCTGGCGCCGTCTTCCTTTTCTTCGCGGACTTCAATTTCCATCCCGTTGTTCTTGAGTTCGATGTCTGCCTTGATTTCTTTGATTCGCAACTTCATGGGGGTCTGTACTTTCATTTTTTGGCCAGAATTGGCGGCCCGAGGTTAACAAGGAAGACGGACGATCTTCACCGGGTCAACGAGAAAGATGCAGCAGCCAAAGAAAGAGCGCCGACCATGAGGTGCGGCGCTCTGTGAGGGCGTATGGACTGTTGGTATCTGTCGGTGTGTCAATGGCCCTGGTCGAGGTCGTCAAAGACGGGCAGGCCTTCCAAAATGGCCGCATCGCTGTCGAACTTGAGCCAGACGATCCCTGCCAATCTGGCCACCTCGAAGATCATGGCCATGTCGCTCTCAGCGGGCACCGTGTAGGGCGGCGAGCCCACATAGACGAAACCACCATAGTCGTTCGGGTACACGTTGACCGACAGGTCATCATTGGCCAGCTTCTGGCGCGTGGTGGCCGTCAGGTGGCAGATCGACAAGGCAGCCAGAGGCTCGACTAATTCCAACAGCCTGGTCACGATGATGTTATCCAAGGCGGACTCCTCTTGGCAAGAATGATGGCTGTGCCATGCAGGCTAGGGTGGGCGGACTGATCACAGCAAGCCCCTTTCTGCAAACGACGTGACCCGGTCACCGCCCACGATGAAGTGGTCAAGCACGCGCACGTCAACCAGCATCAAAGATGATTTCAGCGTCTGGGTCAAGAGCTCGTCTGCCCGGCTAGGGTCTACCTGGCCACTCGGGTGGTTGTGTGCCAACAGCACGGCCGCTGCGTTGCGTGCCAGCGCGCCTTTGACCACTTCGCGTGGGTAGACCGAGGTCTGGGTCAGTGTGCCCCGAAAGAGCTCTTCGGCCTCGATCAGGACCTGCTGCGAGTCCAGGTACATCACGAGGAAAACCTCGTGCTGCAATCCGGCGCAGTACAGGCACAACCAGTCTTTCACGGCCCTGGGCGAGGCCATGATGGGCCCCTCCAGCATCTTGGCGCGCAGGTTGCGCAACAGCAGTTCACGCGCGACGCTGAGCTTGTGGGCCAGGTCGGGCAGCTCCTGATCAACCGCCCGGTATGCGGCCGCTGGGTCGCAGGCACAGGGCGCATGGGGGGATTCAAGGCGAGTAGGTGCAGCGAGCAGTTCGCTGACCAGTTCGGTGTTGGACATATGAGTGACATTCACGGATTTCTCCTTCACAAAAAGGAAAAGCGGGAACGTCCAACCCCGAGGGGAAGGAGGTTCCCGCTCGGGATGTGCTGACGCGAGGCCAGCACAGTTGATGAGGCAGGTGACGACTGCGACGCCGACGCAAGGTCGGGAGGGCATTCCGCGATGGAATGCGGGAGGCATGGCGCAGTGTGGTCGGCCTGCCCGGTGTGTTCAAGCGCTGCCCGGGCGATGCCACCGCCAACAGCCCGGCGACCCGGGGGATTGCGTGCGGCACAGTGCTGTGACAACGGACTGTCACTGAATTTGCAATGGAAAAATCTTCATCCATCTCTGGCCAAAACCAGTGACAAGGGGCGGAGATTTGAACAAGATGTGCTCATTGAATCGATGCAGCGAGCACGACCATGATTCGTTTTGGCCAACACATTCGACTGACACGGCGAGAGATCGAACGCTTCAAGAAGATCACCGACCTGGAGCCCGTCGGCATTCGATCACTCAGCGACCTGGCGGCCTACATTGCGCTGTGCAAGGCCCATTACTGGGGCGTCTCCAAGGAGACGCAGTTCTTGCACTGGCTGATTGACCGCGAGTACCAGCGGTGCCGTGAGGCGGCTTAGAGCCTCAACGACCAACAGGCGCGCAGGTCTTCAGGCAAAGACGCTCGGCTCGATGGTGGCGCCACGCATGAAGGCCAGGTAGGCCGCAGCCTTGCCGATGTCCTTGAAGCAGGCGATGGCCTCATCCCCTCGCTTCACCGCCCATGGCAGGGTGGGTTCTTCGTTGGGCGATAGGCTCAGGTTGGCTTCGCGGTAAGCTGGATGTCGATACGGTGTTTTGCCTGTGTGCCAGTCAACCAGGCACAGGATGCAATTGGTCAGGATGGCACCACCACCCGACTCACCAGGCTCGACCAGCAATGGGACTTTGAGCCATCCGCCAGAACGACCGATGCGGCCGACCACACCGTGCTCATCAAGCCAGGATTCGCCTGTGGTGAGGTCACCCAATATCAAGCGGATCGTCTGGCCACTTCGGCGATAGGCCTCCAGCACCTTGGCCGCTTTGGGGTCTGTCCTGGGCGCGAAGTAGGTGCGTTGGCTCAGCGGTGAGCGTCCCCAGGCGGCTGTTGCATTCAGGTATTTCTGATAGCCCGCCAGCGCGGCGTAGTCGTTTTCCGCGAAGGCCAGATCGCTTCTGCCCAGTTGTTGCGCGATCTGATTGGCGTGATCGCGGGCGTTGTCAAAACCAAAGCAGCTGTAGCCTGATTCAGCAGCGATGACGTAGAGCTTTTGCTCAAGGTTGAGTGTGACCTTGTCCATGAGGGTTCCTTCAGTGGACACCTGGGGACGCACCGCCGCCAGGGCCGTGGGCCCCGCAGGCGTGATGAATGGGCGTCAGCCTTGGGCTGACAACAAGAAGAATGCTTGATCGCTGATGCTGTCCACCACCTGGCTTTGGCGCAGGTGATCGAGCTTGAGCAGCAGCGCATGGGCATGCGCGCGGTCGTCGCCCAGCAATGAGGGCTGGAGCGCCTGCACTTCCTTGATCAGCAAGCGCAGTTCCTGGACGATGGCGCGATCGGCACGCACCTCAATGGCATGCAGGGTTTCGGCAACGGTGGCCATGGGGAGTCCTTTCATGGGGGGCGCCGATCTGCCAATGGCAAATCGAGGCGGGCGAGGTTGGGAGGGGGCGAACGCGGCATGCACCACCGCTGGGGTGGGCATGCGCGTTCGACGATCTGGGCTCACCAGTGGGTGTCGGTGAGCCACCGTCAGGACAGCAAGTCCATGACGTGCTGCAAGCTCAAGCTGCGGTGGGTGCAGCCTTGGGCTGTGGCGAAGCCTTGTCCACAGCGGGTGTGGATGTGGGCTCGCTGGATGGTGCCCCGGCTTGCGCATCAAACGATGCCTGGGCCTGGGCGAACTCGGCCTCTTGCCTCAAGCGGCGAACCTGAGGCACGCCAGGCTCTTTGCCTGCTTTGGTGTCGATCATGGGCAGGCATTCGACAGCGATGTCTCTGCCCTGGTGGAACGCCCTGTGCATGGCCTGCGCAGGCACGATCACCAAACCATGGGCCAGCCAGCGCACGAACTGGCCGATCCGCTTGTTGCGAGCTTGCGTGGCCTTGTGCGTGCGCAAGGATTCCTTGCAACACAGGTACAGGGCCAGGTGGGCGCGCTTCATTTCTGGCACGGCCTCGAGTTGGGCCATCACTTCGGTGGCAACAGCGGGGTCGCTGCTGACACGTCGGTAAAAGCCAACCCAGGCGCGTGCCTCTTCGATCTCGATGCAGGTCCGCTTTGGGCGAACACGCGGTTTCTCGTAGGACATGATCTGAGCTCCAAAAAATGAAGGTCACACCTGTCCCGGTGGGGAGACGGTGGACTCCCCAGGGGTTGAAAAGCTGATGCAGCAGGGTGGCGTGAGCCATGAAGGTCACGCTGCCGCTGCGATGTACTCAAATGCCCGTTCAGCCGGTGGTGAAACCGGAGGTCGAGGCATCAACAGTGCGGGTAGCACTGCTTGGTGGATCACAGGCTCGCGGGCACGCCCGGAGCCTCCCAACAGCACGCAGATGGCGCGCGCATCCATCGTCGCTTGAGATGCGAACATGGCGTTCTCCTTCTGGAAATGAAGGGGAACGCACCTTCCCAGTGGGGAACATGGTTCCCCAGCTTGGGATGCTTCAGCCCTGATGGGTGAAGCGGCTCGGTGGCAACACCGCGAGGTGTGCCGACAGCACAAGGTTCAGCCCAAGGGCTGAACAAAACACATGGCCACCGAAATGGCCAGGCTGAACCGGAGTTCAGCGTCTACAAGGCAGGTCACGACTGCGACGCCAGCGATGCTGGACTTCAGGGAGACCGAAATCTCCATTGAAGGCTTCGTGAACGCGATGTCCACAGGTAGCCATCGCAGTATGGCCAGGGTGGGTGGCGGTACTCAAGGGGGCGTGGCTGTCCTTTCGCAGACACCATGGCGAATTGACGATGAAGTTGGGCGCTTTTGCGTGGTGGCTGAAGTTTGTTGGTGGTCATTCCGCAGAGCACCATTCAGACCGGCGCGCATCGCATTTCCAAGTCGAATTTCATGTCGTTTTCATACTTGAATTGAGCGCCTTCTGGTGCTGGTCGCCATATATCGTTGATCTACAATGGAACCCTGTGGTTAACGATTTTGTGACCCTCTGGGTAACAGTTGCGCCCAGCGCAGATCAATGCGGGCATTTATGGCAGACAAACAATTTGATTGGCCCGCTGAGATCACCACCTTGGCTGGCGAGCGAGGGATGAGCCTACGGGAGCTGGCGACAGCGCTCGGGGTCAGCCACGTCTTTCTCAGCAAAGTGGTGCGTGGCGAAAAGCCAGCCAGCTCTCGCCTGAAGATCAAGCTATGGAGCTGTAAGAGCTATGGCCTGAGCCGTGAGCGCATGTTGGAGTTGCTCATGCCTGACGACATCGCCGCAGAATTCCGGGAGTTTGAGCGCGAGCAACGCCCCTCCACAGTCAATCAGCCTTCAGCGCTCGAAGCAACATCATCAAAGCCATCCAATGCATCTCACGGGGCGGGCAATGGCCGTTGACATTGGCTTCGCACCAAAGGCCAATCGCCCTATGGCGACAGGCATCTACAGTGCCACGATCACCGCTGGCGGTTTGATGCTGCCCGAGGCTCGCCGTGTGGCCAGGCTGATGCTGGCTGAGCCCAGCAAAGAAGACTGGACCAAAGCCATCTGCACAGACAACCTGCTGCAAAAGAAAACTCCGGCTTCGGCTATTCGGCATGCCAACCTGATTCGCGCGCGGATGCAAACCATGCCCGTGGCGGCCTTGACCCTGGTGGCCTCAGGCAGTCAAGAGGTGGCCACGCAGTTGGCATTTGCGTCCGCGCTCAAGCACAGTGCTTTGCTCACAGACTTCATGCGAGCCGTGGTGGCTTCACACCACAGGCGTTTGGAGTTGGTCATTGCGCGGCGTGAGTGGGACACCTTTTTGTCTGAATGCATGGCCCGCGATCCTGCTGTTGAGTTGTGGACTGCATCAACACGGGCCAAGCTCTTCCAGGTCATCGTCAACATGCTGGTTGAAGCCCATTACCTTGAATCTGGCAGAACACTCAAGCTGCGCACCCCGAGCCTTCACCCGGAAGTGCGAGCCTTGCTGAAACAACATGGAGAACAAGCCTTGATCAACACCTTGGAGTTGCGCTCATGAGCCTGAGTCTTGACGACCGACTCAATCGCATCATCGGGCGCATCACGTCTGAAGAGTTCCTGCAAAACCAGGGGCTGGGCAACGAGATCGGTTTTTGGATCTTCGATTACCCACCAGACAAAGAGCTTGATGTCCGTGCCTTCATCGACGGAAGCGTTCTGCCCACCTTGGCCAAACGCGTGCCTGCCATCCGTGTGCAGAACATCAACCTCTTCGAGCTGGTCATTGATTTGCTGAAAGAGCGCGGCCTTCTGGATCAGGTGCTTCAGATGCAGGTGGACAAAGGCAACGACGCCGTTCTTGCCCCCCTGCGTTCTGTGCTCAAGGAAGACAAGCTGGCCCGACGCATCGCCGAGAAAATCGACCTGCAAGACATCGACATGTTGATCCTCACGGGCGTGGGCGCGGCCTATCCCATGTTGCGTACCAATACCTTGTTGTCTGCATTGCACCCCGTGATGCAGGACACGCCCTTGCTGATGTTCTACCCAGGCCGCTATGACGGCTATTCGCTGAACCTGTTCAGCAAGCTGGCCGACGACCATTACTACCGCGCGTTCCGCCTCGTTGATTAAGTTGTATCTCAGGGATAAGAAGCATGCTGAAAATCAGAGACCTGTTCACCAAGTCCATTGACCGCCCCATCAACGGCGTCATCAAAGCCGACCAGCGCGATGCTGAAAGCATCTGGCAAGAGTTGGATGAGTACGTCGTCACCAAGCAGTTGACCGAGTATTTCCGCAAGTTCTTTGATGCCTACCTGGCTGCCGCTGACAACCCCAAGGATCCTGTCCTGGCGGCACGCATGGGCGTGTGGGTGTCTGGCTTCTTCGGCTCCGGTAAGTCGCACTTCATCAAGATACTGTCCTATCTGCTGGAAAACCTGGAGGCGCATGACCCGCAGTCGGGCATCAACCGCCATGCCGCTCAGTTCTTTGATGAACGCAAAATCAAAGACCCAATGCTGCTGGCTGACATCCGGCGCGCCACCAAAGGCAGTGCTGATGTCATCTTGTTCAACATCGATGCCAAGGCCGACAGTAAATCTGAACGCGACGTGATCTTGCAGGTCTTCCTGCGGGTGTTCAACGAGAAGCTGGGGTTCTCAGGCGATGCACCTCACATCGCTGAAATGGAACGCCACCTGGTGGCCCAGGGCGTCTATGACGTCTTCCAGCAAACCTTTTTTGAGAAAAAAGGTTCCACCTGGCTTGAGCAGCGCGACGCGGTTGATTTCATGCGCGACGAGATCGTGGCCTCGTTGGGCGCTGCGCTCAAGATGACACCCGAGTCCGCTGCGGCTTGGTTCGACAACGCCCGCGACAGCTACAAGATCAACATTGAGAGCTTTGCCAAGCTGCTGCGCGACTACCTTGCCACCAAGCCAGATGGCCACCGCATCATCTTCCTGGTTGACGAGGTGGGCCAGTTCATTGGCGCCAACACCCAACTGATGCTCACGCTGCAAACAATCACGGAGCAACTGGGCACCCAGTGCCAAGGCCGCGCTTGGGTGATCGTGACCAGCCAAGAAGACATTGACGCCGCCATTGGCGATGCCAACAAAGCCAAAAGCCAAGACTTCTCGAAGATTCAAGGGCGGTTCCATACCCGCCTGTCACTGGCCAGCTCCAACACCGATGAGGTGATTGGTGAGCGCCTTTTGGCCAAGACCGAAGCAGCTCACCAGGCCCTGCGCACGACCTACGAAAAGCGCGCTGACATCATCAACAACCAGCTCTCTTTTGTAGGCACCACGGTGAACCTGCGGGGCTACCGGGATGCGGCTGAGTTTGTGGCGTACTACCCCTTCGCCCCCTACCAGTTCACCTTGCTGCAAAAGATTTTCGAATCGATCCGCAAGGTTGGGGCCACTGGCCAGCATCTCTCGCGTGGCGAGCGTTCACTGCTGGATGCCTTCCAATCAGCCACCCGCACCAGTGCAGACCGTGGCATTGATGCGCTGGTGCCGCTGTACAACTTTTATCCCTCCATCGAAAGCTTCCTCGACACGGCAGTCAAGCGTGCCATTGACCAAGCCGCAGAAAACAATGCGCTTGAGTTGCCGCAGGATTTGCAACTGCTCAAGGCCTTGTTCCTGATCCGCTATGTGTCTGAGGTGATCAAGCCAACGGTGGACAACCTGGCCACCCTTTGCCTTGATCAGATCGACGCTGACAAGCTGGCCCTCAAGCGCCGCATTCAACAAAGCCTGGAGCGCCTGGAATCTCAAAAGTTGGTCAGCCGCAATGGTGATCAATGGTTCTTCCTGACCAATGAAGAGCGAGACGTGGCCCGTGAGATCGGTCATGTGGACGTAGCCTCATCAGAAAAGGTGCGCCTGCTCAGTGACATCGTGTTCGATGAAATCCTGTCTGGCCAGACCAAGGTGCGCCACCGCGACACAAAGGGCGACTACGAGTTCAACCGGCTGCTGGATGGCATCCCTTACAAGCAGGCCCACCATCCGTTGACGCTTGAGTTCGTGACCCCTTTGGGTGACGACTACGAGCGCCTCAGCAACGACGCCCATTGCGTGCTGCGCAGCGCAGAGGGTGAGGGCAGAGCCCTGGTTCGCCTCGATGAAGGCAGCCGCCTGGATGTTGAGCTGACCCTGTACCTGCAGATTGAAAAGTACGTTGACAGCCCCAAGGCCAGCACGGCCACGCCATCGCTCAAGAAAATCATGAGCGACCGCAAGGATGAAAACCGTGAGCGCCGCACACGCCTGGTCACCCAAATTGGTGATTTGATGACAGGCGGCACCTTCTACGCCAAGGGCCAAAAAATCAACAGCAAGGCATCAAGCCCCGGCACCTTGCTGGACGAGTTGGTCAACTATCTGGTGACCAACACTTACCTGAAGCTGCAACTGCTCAAGGTGCGCCAACCCGATGCCCAGAGCGAGATTCGCTCGGTTTTGTCAGCTGATGACCTGGCCCAACGCAGCTTGGCCTTGGGCGGCGAGGAAGGCAACCCGCAGGCCATTGCCGATGTGCGCGAGCATTTGAACTTGGTGGCCAAAGACAAGCGGGTGTTGCTGTCTGATGTCGTTGAGCGCTACAGCGCCATCCCCTATGGCTGGAAGCCAGAGTGGGAGACCGTGCTCATCATTGCCCGCCTGTTCATGGCGGGAGAAATCAAGCTCACGCTGGAAGGCTCCGACTTGGATCCGACCAGTGCCATCGACCCCTTGACCAAGCCAGCGCGTTTCAAGCAGGTGGCGATCCTCAAGCGCAAGCTGGCTGACGCGAGCAGCCTCAAGCGGGCGCGTGACTTGCACAAGGGCTTGTTTGCTCGCCTGCCCCGAGAAGATGAAGACGGCCTGGTGGCCGACTGGCGTGCGCAACTGAACGAATGGGCACAAGATCTGCGAGGCTGCGCGCCCATCGCGGCGCAAAAGCACCATCCGGGCAAGGCCGTGATTGAGGCCCTGTTGGTGCGCATCAACAAGCAGCAAGCCATCCTTGATGCCTTTGAATACGTGGAAGCACTGACCCGCGACAAAGACGAATGGCTCAATGCCGGTGAAGACAAAGCCGATGTGTCGGCCTTCTACAAGCAGCAACTGCCGACCTGGCGCAAGATGCTTGATGCACTGCTGGTGTTTGATGCCAACCGCGAAGCCTTGGTCAAAGACGCCAAAGCCCATGGCGCATTGAAAGACCTGGACACCCTGCGAGACAACACCAGCCCCTACAGCCAGATCAACCGCATTGAGCCACTGGTGGCCACGGTGCAGGCCATCAACGATGCCCTGGCTGGTGAAAAGCGTGAAAAGGCGCTGCTGTCCATCGACGGCAAGATCGCCGAAACACAGCAGGCCCTGACCAAGGCCAACGCGAACTCAGACCTGAGCAACCGCGTGTTGCAGCCATTGCAGACGCTCAAGCACAAGGTGGCTGGTTTGTCCGACATTCCCCAGATTCTGTACCTGCAAGGGCAGGCGGGTGACCGCCTGGATGAAGCAATGGACCAGATCAGCGCGGCGTTGAAGGCCAGCACGAAACCTGCTGCCGCAGGTGGTGCCAGTGGCGTCACGCCTGCGAAGCCATTGGCCACCAGTGGTAGCGGTGCGGCAACCACCACGGCGAACGAACCGGTCGCTGTAACAACAGTCGGTACCGCGCCCAAGGCCAGCCAAACGGTGCATGCGGCGAGCTTGTCGCCAACCACCTACCTTGAAACCGAAGCCGAGGTTGAGTCCTACTTGGCCAGCCTTCGTACCCAGCTCTTGGCCGTGCTGCAAGCTGGCCAGCGCATCCGCATTCAGTGAAGCCCTCCGCGTAGAACCCCATGAACAAGACCAATCTGAAGCGTTACGCCCCGCAGGCCCGCAAGGACTTCATTGCCGCTGTAACAGCCCGTGCGCAATTGCTGGGCTTGAACGAGGTGGGCGGCACACCGCAGGCAGAACCTTGCACGGTGAACGGTGAGGTGGCCGTGATCGCAGGCCGCCCCTGGCCTGCCAGCGTGCAAGGCAAGCGTGAGCGCTTGTTCCAGCGCATGAAGCGCGATGGCTTTTCCGCAACGCTGGAGGCTGTGGCCTACACCTGGTTCAACCGCTTTGCAGCCCTGCGTTACATGGAGCTGCATGACTATCTTGGCCATGGCCGCCGGGTGCTGTCAAACCCCGAAGGGGGCTTGCCGGAGGCCTTGGCCTACGCGTTGGACTTGGCCGAGGCGGGTGACCTGCCAGGCCTGCGGCCAGACGCCGTGCGGCAATTCAAGCTGGACAACCAAGATAGCGAGCTGTTCCGCCGTGTGCTGGTGGCGCAATGCAATGCGCTGCATGGTGCCATGCCCTTCTTGTTTGAGCGCATTGACGACGACTCCGAGCTGCTGCTGCCCGACAACCTGCTGCGCAGCGACTCTGTCATTGCCAAGCTGGTGGATGAGATCCCCGAAGAAGACTGGGCCGAGGTCGAAATCATCGGCTGGCTGTACCAGTTCTACATCAGTGAGAAGAAGGACCAGGTCATCGGCAAGGTGGTCAAGTCAGAGGACATCCCCGCTGCCACGCAGCTTTTCACGCCCAACTGGATCGTGCAGTACCTGGTGCAAAACAGCGTGGGCCGCCTGTGGCTCATGGCCAACCCGCAAAGCACCTTGGCCGAAGAGTGGCCTTACTACATTACCCCTGCCGAGCAAACGCCTGAGGTGCAAGCCCAGCTTGATGCCCTCATCCAGACCCGAGTGCGTGAAGATGGCGATGTCCTCAACCCCGAATCCATCACCGTGCTGGACCCGGCCTGTGGCAGCGGCCACATCTTGGTGGTGGCCTATGACGTGCTCAAGGCCATCTACCTGGAGCGCGGCTACCAGCCCCGAGCTATCCCCCGCCTGATCCTGGAAAAGAACCTTTACGGCCTGGACATTGACGACCGCGCCGCCCAAATGGCCGGTTTTGCCCTGCTGATGAAAGCCCGTGCCGACGACCGCCGCCTGTTCACCGCCACGGACGATGCAGGCACCCTGCAGCCGCCCAAGCTCAATGTGCTGAGTCTGCAAGAGAGCAAAGGCCTGAGCGTGGACGAACTCGCCACCCACCTGGCTCCGTTCAGTGTGCAGCGCGCCACCATCACCGCGTTAGTGGACACCTTTGAGCACGCCAAAACATTTGGCTCTCTGATCCAGATTCCTTATGCGCTCAAGACGCATCTGGCGTTGTTGCCTGAGGTGCTGGCCTTGGTGAAGCAAAGTGGGGAGTTGTATGCCACTGCTGCGGCGGATGATTTGCTGCCGTTGGTGCAGCAGGCGAACGTGCTGGCGATGCAGTTTGATGCGGTGGTGGCGAATCCGCCCTATATGGGCATTCGTTACTATGCCAATGTGTTGAAGGAATATATAGAGACCAACTACGCTAACGAAAAAGGTGACCTTTATACGGCCTTCATGGCGAGAAACACTAGATTTCTCAAAGGACTAGGACTTGTCGCAATGTTGACAATACCCAATTGGATGTTTTTGTCTTCGTTTCAGTCGCTGCGAGATTGGCTGACAAACTCCATTGGAATTGATTCTCTTTGCCACAACGGCCGAGGTGTTTTTGGGTCCGACTTCGGAAGCTGTGCGTTCGTACTCTTCAAGGGCGCTTCGTCTGGATTAATTGGGTCATTCAAGAAATTATTCGACAAGCAGGGCAGTATCGCAGTCAACGATGAACTTTCTCAAAGATTCTTCTCATGTAATCCATACATGCGAGCAACTGTAGATTTCCGAAAAGTTCCTGGTAGTCCGATTGCCTATTGGCTCAGCGAAGAAGCCATCTCAGCATTCGCGGTAGATGTAAAGATTGGCCAAGTTGCCATACCCAGAAAGGGCATGGCAACGGGGGATAACAATAAATATGTGCGAATTTGGAGCGAGCTAAATATTGAAAAAATCGGCCTCGGAATGTCGAGAGATGAAGCAAAGGTATCAAATAAAAAATGGTTTCCGTACGCTAACGGGGGTGGGTTTAGAAAGTGGTACGGCATGATTGAGGATGTCGTTCTTTGGGAAAACGACGGCCATGTTCTTCAGAATGCAAAGCACACAAATGGCCTAATTCGTGCGGTGGGATTGAATCTGGATTACATATTCAAGGAAGGTGTAACTTGGTCACCCATTACATCTGCCCAGTTTTCATCTAGGCTGCTTCCTGTAGGTTGTCTGTTTAGTTCAGCATCAAACACCCTTTTTCCCACGGCAATAGATAGCCGTGCCCTTATGGGTCAGGCAAACAGTTCGGTTTTTGAGTATTTTTCAAAGATCATCAATCCAACTCTGAATTTAAATACAGGGGATATTGCAAATATTCCAATAGTTTCGAATGCTGTGCTTTGTGAAGAAATCATTCCAATAGTCGACTGTTTAGTTGATGACCATAAGCGAGACTGGGATTCATTTGAAGGATCTTTTTATTTTGTCGGCGACCCCCTGATAGAACTAGCGGAGTCCAATGGGCTATTGGGCTCATGTTGGGAGCAAGTCTCCGCTAAGCGAGTTGCTGCACGGTTCAGAAGCGCGGACAACGAAGCATCTATAAACAGCCTACTAATTGAACACTTCGGGTTTGCAGAGGAGCTGTCTGCGAAAGTCCCCGAAGATCAAATTACGCTTGCTCGTGCAGACCGCGAAAAAGACTGCCAGCGCCTGATCTCCTACGCCATCGGCTGCATGATGGGGCGCTACAGCTTGGATGAGCCCGGCCTGATCTATGCCCACGCGGGCAACGTCGGCTTCGAGCCTGGCCGTTATGTCACCTTTCCCGCAGATGCCGACGCCATCGTCCCTTTCACCGACGAACTCTGGTTTGCCGACGACGCCTGCAGCCGCATCCGCGAATTCCAGCTCGCCGTTTGGGGGCCAGATACTTTGGAAGAAAACATGGCCTGGCTGGCCGAGAGCCTGGGCACCAAAGCGTCTGAGACCCCAGACGAAACCATCCGCCGCTACCTCGCCGACAAGTTCTTCAAAGACCACGTGCAAACCTATAAGAAGCGCCCCATCTACTGGCTCTTCAGCAGCGGCAAACAAGGTGCCTTCCAGGCCTTGGTCTATTTGCACCGCTACCATGAGGGCACACTCGCCCGCCTGCGCGCCGAATACGTCGTGCCCCTCACCGGCAAGATCCAAAGCCGCATCGAGATGCTGCAAAAAGACGCGCTCGCTGCCAGCAGCACCGCCGCCCGCAACAAGCTGGCCAAGGAAGTGGAAAAGCTCAAGAAGAAGCACGTAGAGCTACTGGCCTACGATGAGCAGCTGCGCCACTACGCTGACATGCGCATCACCCTGGATCTGGATGATGGGGTGAAGGTGAACTATGGCAAGTTCGGGGATTTGCTGGAGGGGGTGAAGGTGGTGGCTGGAGGGGCTGGTGATGACTGAACCAAGCATGACGAACCTTCGGGCTCTTCCGCCCGCTGTGTTGGCTGACTACCAGGACTGGCTCAAGGCCATCAAGCAAAAGATCCTTGCCACCCGGATGAAGGTGGCCTTGGCCGCCAATGGTGAGTTGATCGCGCTGTACTACGAAATTGGGGCGCAAATTGTGGATCGGGAGTCGCTGGCGCAATGGGGCAGCGGGTTCATTGACGCATTCAGTCAGGACCTGAGGGCAGCCTTCCCTGAGATCGGTGGTTTTTCATCCAAGAACCTGCGGTATTGCCGCGCCTTCTTCCGCTTCTACTGTGATCCTGCAATTTGGCAACAGGCTGTTGCCAAATTGCGAGATACACCGTGGGCAGGCACTGAACCCGAACTGTCTGCCTTGCTGGCGAAAATGCCCTGGGGGCACAACATCCAGATCTTCGCCAAGTGCGCCAGCGTGGCCGAGGCCCGTTTTTACATGGAGCAAACGCTTGAGCAAGGCTTCAGCGCATTCCATCAATCCTTGATGCCGCTGTGCATAAACCGCCCCATTGATTGACGTCCCATTCATGAATCTACAACGCCTCACAGAAAGCCTCTCTGCCAGTTTCGCCAGTCAGCGAGTTGTGTTTTGGCACGACCCGGATGCAGAGTTTGCCGCCCAGTTAGACCAGCTGGAGTTAGGCCATGTTCGGGTGCTCAAGCTGGACCATGAGTCGGCACTGCGAATCAAGATGCAGCTTGAAGCTGACGTTGGACAAGCTTGGCTGATCTACAGCAACAAAGAGCAGCCCTTGCCAGAGTCTGATTGGTTGCTCGACGTTCGCCTGCGCAGCAAAAACTTTCGCGCTGACAGTGCTTCCATGTTGCTGGAAGACCTGGGCCTGACCACACTGTCGTTGTTGCCGCATTTGAAGCTGCGCAGCAAGTTCTTGCGGGCCAAAGATCGCGTTGAGCGCCTCAAGCGTCTGGCCATGCCGGGCGATGACGCCGAGGCCTTGGACCGCAAGATGATGGCGGTGCTATTGCGCACTGATGAGTCCGATGCCTTGGCCCTGGCCATGCGCTTGCTGCACGGTTTGTGGGTGCCCGGTGAGGCCACCTTGGTGGAAGAGCCAAAGGCCTGGCAAGAGATCGTCAACCATGAGCTTCAGGATGCCTTCTGGGTGCTGATGCAGCTGAACCTTGGGTATGCGACTGAATCGCCGTCTCTGCAAGATCTGCTGATCCGCATACTGGCGACCGACTTTGTGCGCGGCTTGAACGTGCCGTGCCCTGCAGCCTTGGCGCACCTGGTTCTGCCCAACAAGGTGTTGGCTGCGAATGCCTCAGTGCTGGCCGCTCGCTGGCGCAGTGATTTGAGCCTTCACAAGTCGTATGCCGACGTGTCTGCCGCAGTTGCAGAAACCTTGAACCTGATGGGCCTCTTGAGCGCCTTCCAGCCGGAAGACCTGGCAGATACGGTGACTTTCTCCGTGATCGAGCAACGCATTTTGGGCGTGCTCAAGCAACGCATCATTGGGCAGGGCGGGGCGGTGCTGGCCAGTTTGCGGCCCTTGGTGGCGCGTCGCCGTGATGGGCCTTGGGTCAACCCGCTGATGGCTGGTGCCAGTGAGCAGACCCGAGCCCTCACGGCCTGTTATGAGGCCCTGGAGGCCGCCGCCGAGTTCATGGCCCTCAAAGAGGAGCATGCAGCAGGCCTGAGCTTTGTCGATGCGAACGACGCCGTGGCCCGCTACTGCAGCCAGCTTTACCTCTTTGATCAGCGCTACCGGCGTTTCCACCGCGCTGCTTGCCTGGTCGAGCCCAGTGGTTGGGCGGTGTTGCATGAGCTCAAGACGGTGGTCGAGGATGCTTATGCCGGATGGTTCATGCCGCAGCTGTCGTCTGCATGGGGCAAGGTCATCGAGGGCGATGCGGGGCAGCTGAATCTGTCGATGCTGAGTGCTTTTCCAAAGCAACAGAACTTCTTCCAAGACAAGGTTGTCAGCGCCCAGAAGGGCGGCGTGAAGCGTGTCTTTGTATTGATCTCGGATGCCTTTCGATACGAGGCTGCCGAAGAGCTGGTTCGCGAAATCAACAGCACCAACCGCCTCAAGGCGCAGTTGGATGCCATGTTGGGCGTGCTGCCAAGCTACACCTCACTGGGCATGGCAGCTTTGTTGCCGCACGAAACGCTGGCCTACAAGGCAGACGGTGCTGTGTTGGCAGATGCCTTGCCTACTGCCACCTTGGAGGCTCGAAGCACGGTGCTGAGCCATCATGGTGGCTTGGCTGTCAAGGCAGACGACCTGCTGTCCTTGGGTAAAGAAAAAGGCCGTGAGCTGGTCAAAGAGCATCAGCTTGTTTACGTGTATCACGACCGCATCGACATGCTGGGTGACAAGCAGGCATCTGAAGGGCAAACCTTCGATGCCGTGGCAGACACCATTGTTGAGTTGCAGTCCATCGTCAGCCACATTGTCAACAATTTGAATGGCTCGTTGGTGCTCTTGACGGCAGACCATGGTTTCATCTACCAAGAGTCGGCCCTTGATGGCGCAGACAAGGCGGCCCTGGGCGAGAAGCCAGACGGCACGGTGATCGCTAAAAAGCGTTACCTCCTGGGTCGCAATCTGCCCAGCAATGCCAAGGCATGGCAAGGCAACACGGGCATCACCGCCGGGACCGATGCAGGTGAAGGCAGCATGGACTTCTGGTTGCCCAAGGGCACCATGCGCTTTCATTTCGCAGGCGGTGCCCGGTTTGTGCACGGCAGCGCCATGCCCCAAGAGGTGATCGTGCCCCTGGTCACCATCCGGTCCAGTGAGGCTGCAACGGCCCGAACGCGCTCGGTGGGTGTCAGCTTGCTGGGCTCATCCAACAAGGTGGTCACGAACACCCAGCGCTTCGAGTTCATCCAGGCCGAGGCTGTCTCCGCTCGTGTCCAGGCACGCAGTGTGTTGGTGTCTTTGCGTGATGGCCAAGAGTTGATCAGCGACGAGCAAGCCTTAACCTTGGACAGCACGTCCACCAGCATGAACGATTGGGTCAAGTCGGTTGTCCTGACCGTTCGCTCAGGCAACTATGACCGCATGCGTGACTACTACCTGGTGGTGCGTGAGGCCCTGCCACCCAATGTGGAGGTGCTGCGTGCGCCTTTCCGCATTGACTTGGCATTCACCAATGACTTTTGATGAGGGCCGACATGACTGATCAAACCCATACCGCTGAGCCTTCTGATGTGGACACCCTCCTGAACCGGTACTTTGCCGGGAAGGTGGTGCGCAAGGACTTGACCAAGCTCATCAAAGAGGGCGCCAATGTGCCCGTGTACGTGCTGGAGTACCTGCTGGGCATGTACTGCGCGTCTGATGACGAAGCCACGATCCAGGCCGGACTGACCAACGTCAAACGCATCCTGGCCGAGAACTATGTGCGCCCGGATGAGGCCGAGAAGGTCAAGTCCAAGATCCGCGAGAGTGGCAGCTACAAGGTCATCGACAAGATCACCGTCAAGCTCAACGAGAAGCGCGACGTGTACGAGGCGCTGCTGTCCAACCTGGGTGTCAAAAGCGCCGAGATATCCGACCGCATCGTGCGCCAGTTTGAGAAGCTGTTGGTGGGCGGTATTTGGTGCATCGTGACGCTGCGCTACTCGTTTGAGGAGAACCAGAAGGGTTCGCCCTTCATCGTTGAAGACCTCAAGCCCATCCAGATGCCGAACATGGACATGCAGGCTCTGTTTGAGGGGCGCAAGCAGTTCACGGATGAACAGTGGATCGACGCTTTGATCCGCTCGACCGGCATGGAGCCATCGGCCTTCAAAACACGCGTGAAATGGCACCTGCTGGCCCGCATGATTCCCCTGGTGGAGAACAACTACAACTTCTGCGAATTGGGCCCGCGTGGTACGGGCAAGAGCCACATCTACAAGGAAATCAGCCCCAACAGCATCCTGGTTTCAGGTGGGCAGACCACGGTGGCCAACCTGTTCTACAACATGGCTGCCCGCAAGGTGGGCTTGGTGGGCCTGTGGGACTGCGTGGCTTTTGACGAAGTGGCAGGCATCAACTTCAAGGATCAGGACGGTGTCCAGATCATGAAGGACTACATGGCGTCGGGCTCATTCAGCCGAGGGCGTGAATCGATCAACGCCAATGCGTCCATGGTGTTCGTCGGCAACTTGCCGCAAGGCCAGACGGTTGAGACCTTGGTGAAGACCAGTCACCTGTTCAGCCCGTTCCCTGACGTCATGATCGACTCCGCGTTCTTCGATCGCTTCCATGCCTATGTGCCTGGCTGGGAGATCCCGAAAATGCGGCCGGAGTTCTTCACCAACCAGTTCGGCCTGATCGTGGACTACCTGGCCGAGGCCCTGCGTGAAATGCGCAAGACGAGCTTTGCCGATGCCATCGACAAGTTCTTCAAGTTAGGCAACAACCTGAATCAGCGTGACACCATCGCTGTGCGCCGCACGGTGTCTGGCCTGCTCAAACTTTTGTGCCCCCATGGTGAGTACAACAAGGACCAGGTGCGAACCTGCCTTGAGTACGCGCTGGAGACTCGCCGCCGGGTGAAGGAGCAGCTCAAGAAGATCGGCGGCATGGAGTTCTACGACGTGCATTTCTCCTACATCGACTTGGAGGACATGCAGGAACGCTTCATTTCGGTCCTTGAGCAAAATGGGGGTGGGTTGATCCCCGAAGGGCGTTTGCAGCCCGGCGTGTTGCACACCATTGCGATGGGCGATGGCGGCATGCCAGGCGTGTACCGCATGGAAATCCAAGCCATGGCGGGTGGCGGCAAGTTGTCGGTATCAGGCGCACTGGCACGAGAGCCTGTGCGTGTGGCGTTTGACTACTTCAAGGCGAATGCCTCCCGGGTCAGTGCATCGATCCATCCCACCGAGAAGGACTATCACGTCCATTTGGTGGAGCTTCAGAGTGCTGGCGCGCCCGAGGGCTTGACCCTGGCCAGTTGCATTGCGCTGTGTTCTGCTGCGCTTGGGCGGCCACTGCAGAGCCAGATGGCGGTGATGGGCGACATGAGCCTGGGTGGCACCGTCACTCAGGCTCGCAACTTGGCTGAGAGCCTGCAAGTGGCGTTTGACGCTGGCGCCAAGAGGATCTTGCTGCCGATGTCCAGCGTGACCGACATTCCGTCGGTGCCTGGCGAACTGTTCGCAAAGTTCCAGACAAGCTTTTATTCGGATCCTGTAGATGCGGTGTTCAAGGCGCTGGGGGTGGAATGAACCATGTCGTTGGTTCTCAACACGGCTGTGCGCCGCAGCGCAGGAACCGTGTCAACCACGCTCAGTTCACGAGTCTGAGTCCGGTGCGTGTTTGTAAGCCATACATTTGCGCCACTTCTTCATAGTGCAGCGCAAGGACGTGCTCAAGATCTTGCTGCGTGTATCCCAACTCCTCAGTGAGGTGTTGGACGAGGGCAGGAAACACCGTCGGCCGCTCACGCTCAAAGGCGACTTCGGGAGGCTCCTGCATGCGATACCCAAGAGCAGACATTTGACGCCAGAGATAGTCTGACTTGTAGTGATCGATTGCACCGATGGTTTTGGCACGCACCAATAGTGCCGCCATCGACACACGCCAGACCTTTTTCAGTTGCGCCGCACGCTCAATGGAAATGTCGCGTAGATGCGGCATGACGTCCCCACTCGGCATCAGCAAAGCTGAGGCGAACTGGTTCGCCTGATCCTCCATCTCAGGGTGGGGGATTGAGTGCATGACGATATGGCCCAACTCGTGAGCCAGGCTGAAGCGTTGTCTGTCAGCCGGCGCTCGATTGTTCAGAAAAATGATCGGCGGCAAGCCTGGTATGCGGTAACTAACGCCATCGATCTGCGCTTCAGCCATGTCGAGCGGTACAACGATGCAGCCGGAGCGTTCCACATAGTCCATCAATGATTTGATCGGACCATTCGGGATGTACCAGGCACGACGGACATGCTCAGCGACTTCCTCCGCCCCTCCATCGAAATCATCTATGTCGTATTGAGGGATGGGGAGTTCAGGTTCGATCTCGACGGCCTTTAAGAAGGCACGAAGGTGTGCAATTCGTACGTTCAGCTCGGCAATGAATCGACTCAGGACTTTGACCCCGACAGCTGCTCGTTTTCGAAACATTGGGTGGGCGCTGATAGGGGCACCGTACTCACGTTCCTTCTGGAAGAAAAACGCAACAGGGCAGCGCAATGCATCAGCAAGTGCTGCCTGTTGGCTCTCTGTCGCCTCTCTAAGGCCATCCTCCAGTTTGGACAGGATGGATTGCGAGAGACCAGAAGCGGTAGCCAGCTCTGCCTGACTCATGCCAAGCATTCGCCGACGCAAATGAACGAGGTCCGACCTAAACTGCGTCGCCACCTCGCTTGGGTTGATCTTGTTGAGCTGTGCCATGGGACTTCTTGTTGGTTTTGATGATTCGGTCTGCTGCAGTACCGCTGCGTTCCTGGCCCGACATCGGTACCAGGTTGGACTGCGTGAGTTCGGTGTCGCCTAGCAGCGGTAGCAACCACATGATTTTATTTTGGTGACGCTGGGTCAAGCAGATGTCTTGTATGGCCGTCCCAAGCGCATTCAATGTGTAGATCACTTCTAGACGGGCTATTCCGCCAAAGAGATCGACTGACTGATCGTGAAAAGCAATTGCAGACTTTGTCGGATAGTTACTTGATCGAAAATTCATCCGAGCGTACTTGGGCCGCACAAAGACTCTGTTTTGGATGACTAATCCCAGGTTGCCATGGACCGTATCGACCCGAACGTCAGATAAGCCTTCGGTCTCTTGCTTGGCCCAATAAATGATCTGATTGCTCATGAACTGAGCTCGGAAGCTTTTTGTCTGCATCTGAGCGCCGTAAGGACTGGTGCTCCAGTCTTCCCACGCCAAGTGGATGCAACGACGTAAGAGCGCCGCGTGGTGAGACCCAAAGATTTCGGAAGCGTCGCGGTCTTGAAAGGTGATCATGGCAGTAGAGATTGTCAGGTCCCGGTTTCCGGAAGTGTAGCTCAGCCACAAACGCTTGCGCAAATTATTCTAAAAATTATTCACTTGCCAAGCACTGTCTGCGACCAGTTCCTAAAGTGACATGTCATTTGGCGTCATCGGCCTCAGTGGGTCGATCCTTGCGTGGGCGCGCAAGGCTAGCAAGCAGGTAGGGCTTTCCTTCTTACACATGGAAGCTCTGACGGCTGTCCTCAATTCAGAAGGTTTCAGACGAGGTAGCTTCATCTCGTGAAAACCTGCCTCAATTCCAGGTCGGCGATGGTCAGATGCTCGACATGGGCCGTTTGGACGTGATACTGTATATAAATACAGTTACCAGCGGACCCAGCATCTCATGTTTGCCGACCTCGACTGGCAGGACCCAGCGCCCAGCCAGACCCTTTCAACCGCCAAAGCGACGCTGCCGCCCGGCGAACTGCCGCCAGAAGTCGCCGCAGCGCTGTGGCGGGGCAATGAACTGGGCTCCAGCGTCACACAGGTGGTATCAACGGGCTGGGCCGAGCTGGACAAGGAACTGCCAGGCGGCGGCTGGCCCTGCCACGCGATCACAGAGGTTTTGCAGCCTCAGCCTTCCATTGCCGAGTGGCGCCTGTTGATGCCTGCCCTCAAGGCCATCGTGGCCGCCAACAAGATGGTGGTGATCGTGGGCCCGGCCAAGCACCCGCACCTCCCTGGCCTGCGCCGCATGGGCCTGGATGAGCGCAACCTGGTGTGGATCCAGGCGGATACCCCGGCTCAGCGCCTGTGGGTGACGGAGCAATTGGTCAAGAGCAACGCCTGCGGGGCCCTGATCGCCTGGCTGCCCCAGGCCCGCCAGGAACAGATTCGCCGCCTGCAGATCTGTTCGCAGATTTGCGATGGCCCGGTGTTCCTTTGCCGCCCGGCAGCGGCCCAGCACGAGGCCTCGGCTGCGCCGCTGCGGGTGGAACTGCGCCTGGATCTCGATTGGGCCCTGCGCCTGCACGTTTTGAAGCGCAGGGGGCCCGTCCATGAGGGGGCCCTGCGGCTCCCTTCGATCCCGGGCGGCCTGGAGTCGATCATCACCCCTCGGCTGGCCCAGCCGAGCGTTCTCATTTCATCGCGCCAAGAGCGCCAGGCGATCCCGGATGTTGTGGGTGGCACTGCTTCTCGACAGCCCTTGCCGCGACGCATCGCTGCGCATTGAGGCGGCTTCGGGACTGGCCGCGTGGGCGCTTCAATTCAGCCCCCGCGTCGCCATCACTGAACCGCTGTCAGCGTCGCCCGCCGTCGTCATGGAAGTGGCCGCCAGCGTGCGGCTGTTCGGTGGCAAGCGCAAGCTGGCCGAACGCGTGCGGCAGGAAAGCGCCGATCTGGGCATCACGCAGTTGGCCTGGTCGCCCACCAGCCTGGCGTCGGTCGCGCTGGCACGGGGTGGCGTGTCCAACGGCTTTGCCAAACCGCTTGAACAATTGCTGGACCGCCTGCCCATCCAGACGTTGAGCGCGGTGGCCGCCCACCAGCAGACGCTGGCCCGCCTGGGTTGCCAGACCCTGGGCCAGGTGCGCGCGCTGCCACGCGGCGGTTTGAGCCGCCGGTTCGACGCGCAGTTGCTGGCTGCCCTGGACCAGGCCTACGGGTTGCGGCCCGAGGTCCACGAATGGGTCACCTTGCCGGACACGTTTTGTGGGCGGCTCGAACTGATGAACCGGGTGGACCATGCGCCCGCCCTGTTGTTCGCAGCGCGCCGCTTGCTCGTTCAGATGTCCGGGTGGCTGGCTGCGCGGCAGTGCGGTGTCAGCGCCTTCACCTTGCGATGGCGCCACGACTCGCTGTGGGCCAGGGCGCCCGGCGATGGCGGCGAACTGACCATCCGCACAGCCCAGCCCACGCGCGACATCGAGCACCTGACCCGGCTGCTGGCCGAGCACCTGGCCAAGGTGGACCTGGGAGCGCCCGTTGGCGACATCGCCCTGGAGGCGGTGGAGGTCCACCACTTTGAGGACCAGAACCTGTCCTTGCTGCCCGATGCCAACCAGACCGGTGAAAGCCTGGCCCTGGTGCTGGAGCGCATCGCTGCACGGCTCGGGCCGGAGCGGGTGCTGCGGCCCCGCGTGGTCGAGGACCACCGTGGCGAATGGATGTGCCAATGGCAAACGTGCGAGCAGGCCCTTCCGGGCGCGCAGCGGAGAACGCTGGGCCGCCTGGTAGACATCCCGCAGCCGACCTTCATGCTGCCCGAGCCGCTGCGCCTGGCCACGCGAGGGCACCGGCCTTTGTACCAGGGCGAGTTGCAGTTGCTGGCCGGTCCGCACCGCGTCGAAGGCGGTTGGTGGGACCGCATGGAAGAGGAGGGCCAGGCCAGCACGCGCAACGTCATGCGCGACTACTGGGTGGCGCTCAATGAGCATTCGGGGCTGCTGTGGATCTTCCAGACCCGCCTGGCCGATGACGAGACCGCGTGGTTCCTGCATGGGCACTTCGCCTGAACCGGAACAGCCATGGCCACCATCCCACCGTACGCAGAACTGCGTTGCGTTTCCAGCTTCTCCTTTCTGCAGGGCGCCAGCCGACCGGAAGAGTTGGTCGAACGCGCCAAGCAACTGGGTTACCACGCGCTGGCCCTGACCGATGACTGCAGCATGTCGGGCATGGTGCGGGCGCACGTGGCGGCCAAGGAGAACGGCCTCACCTTGCTGGTGGGCAGCCAGTTCCAGGTTTCCTGCGCATTCCCCCTTTCTCTGACGGTCCTGGCGTGCAACCTCAACGGCTACGGCAACCTCTGCCAGTTCATCACCAAGTTGCGGCGTTCATCGGACAAGGGCTCCTACCACCTGGACGTCGCCGACATCTCGGGCAGCGAACTGCTGGACTGCGTGGTGATTGCATCGCCGCAGCGCATGTCAACGCCGCCCCAACTGGAGCAGGCAGCCCGCTGGGTCTTGACGCACTTTCTGGGGCGCTGCTGGTTGGGGGTGGACTTGTTGCGGCTGCTGGACGACGAGATGTGGCTGTACCGGCTGCGCCAGGTCAGTGAACACACCGCCATCCCGCTGGTGGCCACGGGTGATGTGCATTTCCACGTCAGATCGCGCAAGCCTTTGCAGGACGTGATGACGGCCACGCGTGTGGGCAAGCCGCTCACCGAATGTGGCCTGGAGCTCCAGCCCAACGCCGAGCGGCATTTGCGAACCCGCCTGCGTCTGGCCCAGACTTATCCTGCGGACCTTCTTGCCGAAACCCTGCATGTGGCCGCGCGTTGCCAGTTCTCGCTGGACGAGTTGAAATACCAGTACCCCGACGAGGTGGTGCCGCAGGGTGAGACGGCGGCGAGCTACCTGCGTCGCATCACCTACGAAGGGGCGGGCAGGCGCTGGCCCGAGGGGCTGCCGGCCAAGGTCCAGCTTCAGATCGAGCACGAGCTTGAACTCATCACCGAACTGAAGTACGAGCATTACTTCCTCACCGTCGCCGACATCGTTGAATTCGCCCGCTCGCGCCACATCCTGTGCCAGGGGCGTGGGTCGGCCGCCAACAGCGTGGTCTGCTACTGCGTGGGCGTCACGGAGGTGGACCCGGCCCGCATGAGCGTGCTCTTTGAGCGCTTCATTTCGCGCGAGCGCAACGAGCCGCCCGACATCGACATCGATTTCGAGCACGAGCGCCGCGAGGAGGTGCTGCAGTACCTGTACCGCAAGTACGGCCGGGAGCGCGCGGCCATCACCGGGGTCATCATCTCTTACCGCCCCAAGTCCGCGATCCGCGATGTGGGCAAGGCCCTGGGCTTCGATGCGGATGTGATCGACCAACTGGCCAAGAGCCACAAATGGTTCGACGGACGCGATGTGCAGGAGGAGCGTGTGCGCGAGTTGGGCCTGTCGCCCGATGACCTTCAGGTGCAGCAACTCATGGTGTTGACCACCCAGTTGCTGGGTTTCCCTCGCCACCTGTCGCAGCACACGGGCGGCTTCGTCTTGACCAAGGGGCCCTTGTCCCGGATGGTGCCCATCGAGAACGCGGCCATGGCCGACCGCACCGTCGTGCAGTGGGACAAGGACGACCTCGACGCGGTTGGGCTCCTGAAGGTGGACTGCCTGGCGCTGGGCATGCTGACGGCCATCCGCAAGTCGCTGGAGTTCATCGGCCTGCGCAAGGGCTACCGCTTCGAGATGCAGGACATCCCTGCCGAAGACGTGGCCACCTACGACATGATCTGCAAGGCCGAGACCGTGGGGGTGTTCCAGATCGAGAGCCGCGCGCAGATGACCATGCTGCCTCGCCTGCGTCCCCGCTGCTTCTATGACCTCGTGGTCGAGGTCGCCCTGGTGCGGCCCGGGCCGATCACGGGCGGGATGGTTCATCCCTACCTGCAACGCCGACAGGGCCTGGAGCCCGTGGTGTACCCGAGTGAGGCGCTCAAGGAGGCGCTGGAGCGGACCTTGGGCGTGCCGATTTTTCAGGAGCAGGTGATGCAGATCAGCATCCTGGCGGCGGGGTTCACACCGGGTGAGGCCGATGGCCTGAGGCGCGCCATGGCCGCCTGGAAACGCAAGGGTGGCCTGGAGCGCTACTACGACAAGATCGTCGATGGGATGACGGCGCGGGGCTATGAAAAGGCATTTGCCGAGGCCATCTTCGAGCAGATCAAGGGCTTTGGCGAGTACGGCTTTCCGGAGTCGCACGCCGCTTCGTTCGCCCTGCTGGTCTACGCCAGTTGCTGGATCAAATGCCATCACCCTGCCGAGTTCCTGGCCGCGATGTTGAACTCGCAACCCCTGGGCTTTTACAGCCCGAGCCAGCTTGTGCAGGATGCCAAGCGCCATGGGGTCGAGGTGCGGCCCGCCGACGTGATGCACAGCGATGTCGATTGCACCCTGGAAGACATCGACCACCAGCCCGCTGTGAGGCTGGGGCTGCGGTTGCTGATCGGCTTGCGCGGGGACGCGGCGGTGCGCATCGTGGCGGAGCGAGCCGAGAGGGTGTTCGACAGCGCCGAGGATCTGGCCCGGCGCGCCGGACTGGAGCAGCACGAGATGCGCCTGCTGGCGGGGGCCGATGCCTTGATGAGCCTCAGCGGGCATCGGCGTCAGCAAGTCTGGGATGCCTCCGCGCTGCGCTCGACACCTGCCTTGTTGCGGGATGCGCCCGTCGATGAGGAGTTTCTCGAACTGCCCGAAGCGCCCGAGGGTGAGGAGATCGTGTTCGACTTTGCGGCGACCGGGCTGACCCTGCGTCGGCATCCCCTGGCCTTGCTGCGGCCCATCCTGGCCAAGCAGCGCCTGCTCACCGCTGCGCAACTCCAGGACTGCCCCAATGGCAGGTTGGTCAGGTGCTGCGGCCTGGTGACCTTGCGCCAACAGCCTGAGACGGCCAATGGCGTGATCTTCGTATCGTTGGAGGATGAGACCGGTGTCGTGCAGGTCATCTGCTGGCGCAGCATCAAAGAAGCCCAGCGCAAGGAGCTTTTGGAGTCCCGGCTGCTGGCCGTGTACGGCACCTGGCAATCAGAAGGCGGCGTGCAAAGCCTGGTGGCGGGCAAGTTGCTGGACTTGACTCACTTGCTGGGGCGCCTGAACACCCAGTCGCGGGACTTCCACTGATGGCAGGAGTCGGACGGTCAGAAAAGCGATCCTTGATCGGGCGGGGCCTGCTTCGTCTCCGGCTCGGCCGTTGCTCGTTGCTGTTTGGCGCGCAGCAGTTCGTCGGTAAGCCGTGCGTCCGACTGGTCAAACACATCGGCCGACGTGGGCTTGATCAAGGCGACGGCTTCAGCCTCAGAGCCATGTAGCCAAGTATCCCAATCCGCCTTGTCAATGTGAACAACGGCCCGCTTGTCTTGCTTGTCGGGTGGAAGAACCTCTCCGGTTTTCGGATCTTTTTCAGGCCTGTGCAGGCGAGCAAGGAGCGGGTGGCCATCGCAGTTGCACGTGATCATTGTGTAGTTGGCAACCAACTCTCCGGTGTTCGGGTCGGTCCACTCGGACCACAACCCTGCAAGAGCCCAGGGTTGGCCATCTGCACGGCGCATCTTCCACCAGATGTTCTTGCCGGTCTCCCAGTTGGGTTCTTGGTACCAGGCTGCCACGATGAGACATCGCTGCGCCTTGCGCCATGCGCCCATGTAGGTAACCCGCCGCTTGATGTCTTCAATGCGCGCGTTGTTGGTAAGGATGGCCCGCGAGGCAGGGCGGCGCGTCGGACTGTCTGGCTGGATCATTCCCCACTGGCCCAGGCGACCAACCAGCCTGGTGGTGTCAGGGTTCTTTCCCGGTCGCACGAAAAGACCGGTTTGAAAGGGCCCGACCGTAGTCGCCTCATAGTCCTCCAGGTCCAGTCCGATCTGGCCGAGAAATCGCTCGGCTTCACCTTTGGAAGTCATTGAGTAGAGATTGCACATGCTAAGGGACCTTTTGCTGCTCGTCTAAGCGGCGCCTGGCCTGCCAAATCCAATCGCCCCAGGCCAGGAAAAGGTCAAAACTTGGTCAGGAATGATGCCTGATCCGGGCGGCTAAGGCCAGCGACGCTCCTGCCGCTGGTTGCTGCCCGCAAACAGCGTGAGAGAGCCATCCGCATCCGATGCCGACGCGTTGCTGCACTCGCTGACTTGGTGCATTGTCTGGCAAAGCTTTGTCGTCAGCTTGACCGGATCGCCGACCTTCGCCGTGGGGCGGCGGTGGGGTTGCAACGGCATGAAGTTGAGGTGAGATGAGTGATCGGCTCAACTCAGGAGGATCAAAGTATGACCATCAGATTCACGGATGCTGACGGCTTTGACCGTGGCGCACAAGGTGCTGACCTGGCAGTTGTGCTTGTCTCCAGGCAGGATATCGAATCCTTGCGGATAGGAAGCACAGTGGAGCGGCTGATGCTGTTCAGCGACTGTGCCAAGCATGTTCACCAATTCGCAGGGCGCGTCGTCATCCAGGTCGATGGTTATGACGATGACCCTCGGGCATTGGTCTCGATCCCGGAGGTCAAACGCTTCTTTCGGGCTGTGGACGGGCATTGGAGCTATTGGCTGCACTTCCTGATTCCGGAGGTGAGCCAAATCCAACTGATCCTCCTCATGTTGGTGGATGTGAAGGAAGAGACGGTGCAGAACGGCCGCATCGGTTTCTCGCTCACAAGCCCTCAACAACTGGACGAGCAGATACAGCGCTTGCTGACCGCGATGGAGACCCTTCACGACGCCTTCAAGGTGCCCCGGGCTCACGCCGAACTGATGATTGCCGCCGTGGTACGCGCGATGGGTTGACCGGCATGGGATCCGACCCAAGGGAGCCATTTTCCCTGGGCGCACCGCCGCCTGACGGCCATTTTGTAGATCGATGGGTCAGGGGCGTTTGCACTGCGGCCTCTGTGGCGACGGCTGTTGCATATCCAGCATGCGGCCACGACATTGCATGCGACATCTCGGCCTCCATCGCATCTGGCAACCAGGTGTTCGGCCGTCGAACGGTGATGGCGGGCCTGGGCCAGGGTAAGCCGACAGCGCTGGGCGAACGCCTTCGGATCAGCTTCCCACATGGGATGGTCGCAATAGTGGCAACGACCATTCTGGCGCGAAAAAGCGGACCGGCGAAGTTGGGCAAGTTTGCTCATACAGGGACCTTTAGGTGAGTAAAGCCCCTGTCGGGAAGTCCATCCCAGAGCAGGCACCGGCGCGTCACGCTGACCGGCGATGCGCTCACGTGCGTGAAGCGCGGTTCGATGTGGAATCGAAGCGCCCTTAGTCTAGCGCGGGTTGCTCCGCGCTTGCAAACATTCTTGGCGCGGGGCAGGCCGAAGCTAAAGCCCGCTGTCCTTGCCGTCAAACATCGCCAAAGCGAACCTCATGCTCGCCCAGGAGTTCGCCGCTTGGCGTGCGCAAGCTCAGCCGCAGAACATGCACATCCGGCTCGTTCTGAAACGGCCCTGAAGGGTCGAACCAGCGGTATTTAAGGTAGACCGCGCGGCCATCCACTGCGCCGGTCCATTCGCCCAAAACGGCGGATGCCGGACCAGTGTTCTTCAGTTCCTTCAAACCGTATCGGATGACAAAGTCATTCAAGGCGGCGTCGGACTGGATCTTGTTGAAATCCTCAAGGAGCATGGCGTGGTTGATCGACTTCTAGCTAAGGGGGTAGCGCGGGCATGCTACCTCGTTCAAGTCATCCTATCGCATGACCTGTTCCAGACGCGAGACCGACTTGCACGAGCCAGAGCCGGTGAGATCCTGAATGCATGGACAAGCACATGGCCTGTCCCTCAACCACACAGGAGCCACCCATGAAATTCAGCAAAGCAGAAATCGATGCCCTGATCGCGGCATCCCCACGCACCACGGCACCGTTGAGCAAGCTGGTGCTGTCCACCACCTACCAGGTCCGGTCGGGCGGTAGCACGTCGAAGATGAGCATCGCCGAACTGGCCGCATCCATCCTGGACTGCGGCGTGTTGCAGAACCTGATCGTCGTCAAAGGGCCCAGGGGCACTTTGGAGGTGTGCGCAGGAGGTCGGCGCCTGGAGTCGCTGACCTTGCTGCTCAGTACAGGCCAGATCCCCGACAACTACCCTGTGCCCATTCTGATCGTGGCCGCCGACAAGGCCTTGATGGCCAGCCTGTCGGAAAACCTGCACCACGTGCCCATGCACCCCGCCGACGAGTTCCTGGCCTTCTCCCGCCTGCTGGACGAGGGCAAGTCGCCCGAGACGGTGGCCGCTGCCTTCGGCGTGACGCCGCTGGTGGTCAAGCGCAGGATGAAGCTGGCCACTGTGGCCCCGACCCTGATGGCATTGTTTCGGGAAGACCAGATCAGCCTGGAATGCCTGATGGTGCTGGCCTCGGTGGATGACCATGAACGGCAAGAGAAGGCCTGGATCGGCTTGCCCCAATGGAACCGCCGCCCCGACTACCTGCGACAACTGCTGACCGGCGGCGAAATCGAATCCGACCGGGACCCCGTGGCCAAGTACGTGACGCTCAAAGCCTACGAGAAGGCGGGCGGTGCCACGCGGCGCGACTTGTTCAGCGAGGATGACAAGAAGGCCTACCTGCTGGACGCGACCTTGCTGGAAAAGCTCGCCACCGACAAGTTGCAGAAAAAGGCCAAGCAGGTGGCCTCGGAAGGCTGGAAATGGGTGGACGTGCGGCCACGTTACTCACGCGACGAATATCTCAACCACGGTGAGTTGCGCAAGACCCGGCGCGAACCCGATGAGCCGGAGGCCGCGACCTTGGCAGACCTGGAAGCCAACATGGCCGCATTGCAAACACGCATGGACGCCCTGGAAGACGATGAAGGGGAGGGCAGCGAAGAAGCCTATGACGACCTTGAGCGCGAAATCTCGGCCTTGCAGGTACAAGTCAAGGCCATCGAGGACGAACTCAGTGTTTGGCCCGGCGACTTGATGGGCAAGGCCGGATGCGTGGTCCATGTGGGCCAGAACGGTGCCGTTGCCGTGAAGTACGGGCTGATCCGACCCGACGACCGCAGCGACATGGCACAGGCCGCGCGGCAGGCGGGCGATGGCGGGCAAGCCGACATGGTTTCCTTGCCATCCCCCAAGACTCGGCCTGTTCACTCCGACAAACTGATGCGCCGCCTGACCGCGCACCGGGTGGCTGCCGTGCAAGCCGAGTTGATCGCTCGCCCGGATGTGGCGCTGGTGGCGATCACGGCCCAACTGGCGCAAAAGCTGTTCCTGAACCACGACTACCGCTGTCACCAGCAGGACCCCGTCCTGGCCATCACGGCCACGGGCAGCCAGTCTGATTTGCGAGCCGCTGCCGATGACATCGAAACCAGTCCGGCGTGGCTGCGGATGGATGCCGAGCGCCGCACCTGGGCTGACAAGCTCCCGCAAGACCTGGATGCCATGTTCCCCTGGCTGTTGGCGCAAGACCAGGCCACGGTGCTGCAACTGCTGACCTTTGCCGTTGCCTCGACGGTCACGGGCATCTACGGTGTGGAGCCTGCGACCCAAAGGACGGATGCCCTGGCGCTGGCGCTTGGCCTGGACATGCGCCGTTGGTGGACAGCCAGTGGCCCTTCGTACCTGAACCATGTGTCCAAGGCGCGCCTTTTGGAGGTGGTGACCGAGGCGGTGGACATCAATGCCGCAGCGCCACTGGCGGCGCTCAAGAAGGACGCCGCAGTGAGCGGGGCCGAGCAGGCCATGGCCGGTGCTGGCTGGTTACCGATGTGCTTGCGCACGGGTGCCTCCTCGAAGCCGACTGGCGATGACGGTGGCGCTGGTCGTGTAGAGGCAACCAATGCTGATGCGGTGGTTGAACTGGCGGTGTGAGCCTGGGCGTTTCGTGAAACAGCCTACAAGGTGGCGCAGGGTCATGGCCTTGCGCCACTGCGGCCATGTCTTTCAGCCCGATGTGTGGACAGGCTCGCCATCAGCATGGCCGTCAAGGTCGGGCGGGTCTTTCCGAGGGCGGACGGCCCCTAAATACGCGCCAGCCGCGCGGGCCCTCGCATGGCCAGCGAGGTGGGCCACGGCCTGCCGCGCAGCCCGATCAAGCTCGGGTGCCACAGTGCCCTCCCCGCGAACCGGGGGCGGGCCACCGGCCAGGGCCTGATAGTGCCCGATCAGCACTTCGTGCCGCAGCCCGTGCGCGGTGACCCCCAACTCGCGAACCGTGATGCCGAACTTCGCCACCACGTAGTCAAAGCGCCTGAGGTTCTTGCGCAGGTCATGGGCTGGATCACCCATGTGTGCATCCTGGCTGGACACCACGCCCTGTGCAAATTCAACCGCCAGGACCCTGCTTGGGCGGTCCAGCGGGATGTAGCGCACCCGTCCCCCTTTGCCCTTGACCCAGGCATACCGATCCGCTTCCTGCTCATCGGGCGACAGGCCGGTGGCCTCAAACGGCACGATGCTCTCGAAGGGCCTGAACAGCACCGATTCCTTGCGCCGCAGCCCCATCGCGTGGATCAGCCGCAGCGATGCACCCACATGGCGGTCGTGCTCGCACACCTGATCGATCAGAGCGTCGATGTCCACCCCTTGCGCCGACCAACTCTTGTCCCGGCTGGCGTATTCATGCCGCTGGTATTCGTCCAGGCTCAAGCCATAGTGATCTGGTGCCCGAACGAAGCCATGCTTGCCCATCCACATGGCCAGCCCGCGCAGAAAACTCAGGTAGGTCTGGATCGTGGCCGGTGCCAGGTGCTCTTGCTGCCAGACCTGCACCATGGCCTGGATGTGCTTTTGCCCCAGGTTGCGCGGGTCGGGCACGGTCTTGAACCCGGCCTTGGCCTTCAGCTCACTAAAGAAGCGCCGCAAGAACTGGGCACGCTCCTGACGTGTCTTGTGCGAGACGGTTTTGGCCAGCGAGGTGTGCAGGGTGTTGAACAGTTCGATCAACACCTCCAGCACCTTCAAGGGCGGTGTCTGGCCTGCGGGGTAGCGAGCCAGGATCTCCTGGGGTGTCTTGCCCGCCCAGCTTTGCCGTCGCGTGGGCTGATGCTGGCTTGAGCGCCCGGGGCTGGAGGGTTCCTGAATCCTGCGCCTGGAAGGTCGAGGGGTGGATGGCTCAGACATGATGTGAATTCCATGGTCAGGTGCCCGCTGCCCGAACAGCGGGTTGGGGTTGTACGAACATGCGCACGAAGGTGTGCGTGAAAGTGGAATCCCATTGAGATCGCCGATGGCACGGATTCCGTCGCCCTATCGGCTCGTGGTCAAAGATTCAGCGCGCCACGCGACCACGACGAGTGCTGCGCCTACCCAAAAGGTTTGCCGGTCGGTGTGCCTGCTGTGAAGCATCGACACCGGCCCGCTCGGTCTGTCTTAAAAACGAAATGGTTGATCCGGCCCACTTGTGCATTTCTGCAGCCATGGGGTTGGTGATGCCAAGGTGCCTCAGGGGCATGAGTGGCATCGGCGCGCAGGTCTGGCCTGACGCGTTTGTGGTGGATCAGTTCTGGATTCGGAGCGCCATCCACTCGCATGGGTCCACCCCTGACCGAAAGTCCAGGGCGGTGTCGAGTTCATGAGCGAGGTCGCACGGGGAGCCTAAAAAGGCAAACACAACCGTGCGGTGCGCCAAGGCGCGTGCTCAAGGGATGACGGGAACAGCGGTGCGGCATCGGGTGCCGACTGCGTGCTCGAAGACCATGGCGCGTTTCAGGAACGCCCAGCGCGAACGCTGGCCAGGCCACTGGTGCATGCACTGCGAAACAATCCTCACGGCCACCACCTCAAGGGGCGATGGCAGATCCGGCTCAAAAGGCCGGAGCTTGAAGGGCAGGTAACGACTGCGACGCCTTTTGCTCCATCAGGAGCAGGGCCAGGACGGCCCTCGGGAATCTGTAGTTGACGCCGATGGCAAAACCAGGTCAAGGCAGGCCGCCGCAATCGCCCCGGATCGTGGGGCCATGCGGGTGGCGAATGTGGGTGTCGGGACGCACCCTTGAGCCGTGCTTATTTACCGATAGGGCCGTAGAGCCAGGCTGCATGCGGGCTTGACAGCAGATCGGCTTGCCTCTGGTTCCCATCCGGTCGATTGCAGAGCGAATTGGAGGTGCGCGTTGAGTGCAGGGCGGCTTGGCGCCAGGGGTTGACGGGTGTCATTCGAATGAGAACGTGGTGACACACGCAAGGCCCCAAGCTCATCCCGGCGACCTCCAGCGCCAATTCAATGTCAGTGCAGCGCAAGTTGGCTGACATCGTGTTGGCCTGATGACGAAATCGAGTCATTTGAGCGGGGATTTTGCGTGGCGAGATCGCGTTGGCATGTCGATGCTGATCACCCCTGAAACCTTGTTTTGGAGTCTCATCATGGAATTGATCGTCAGAGCGGTGGATGTCGGATCGGGCAACACCAAGTTCGTCACGGCAGCAACGGGCACAGACATCCGTTGCGCCAGCTTCCAGTCCGTCGCCTACCCCAGCAGCGATGCTGTGCCAGCGTTGCCCGCGAGCGAGCGCCGCCAAACGGTGTGCATCCCTGTCGGGCCTCTGTTCTACGAGGTCGGCCCTGATGTCGGCCTTGCAGCAGATACCTTCCGCGCCAGGCAACTGCATGATGCGTACACAGAGTCGCCGGAGTACCTGGCACTGCTGCGCGGTGCGTTGAGCATGATGAAGCTGCGTCACATCGATCTGCTCGTTGTTGGCTTGCCCGTCTCACACTTCGCGGCCAAGAAGACCGCATTGGAAAAGCTCATGGTGGGCACCCACGATGTGGGTGGTGGAAGGACGGTGACGGTCGGCAAGGCACTCGCCGTGGCGCAGCCCCAGGGCGCCTTGGTTCATTACGCTTCCGAGCACAAGAGAATGGCCACCATCGGCAACGAGCAAAGCCTGATCATCGATCCGGGTTCGCGAACTTTCGACTGGATCGTGGCCCGGGGGATGCGCATGGTGCAAAAGCAAAGCCACTCCCTCAACCGAGGCATGTCGGATGTGTTTCGCTTGCTCGCCCGTGACATCACGAAGAGCATTGGCACGCCATACAACGACTACGACGTCATTGACCGGGCTCTGCGTACCGGCAAGTCGCCGGTGATCTATCAGAAGGCCTACGACATGAGCCGCCATTTGCCCTTGGCCGAATCGGTTGCTGCGCAGGCGGTGTCGTCCATGAGGGAGTGGATCGAATCACCGCACAGCCTGCAGAACATCATCCTGGTCGGGGGCGGGGCGTTCCTGTTTAGAAAGGCGGTCAAGGCGGCGTTCCCACTGCACAAGATCCATGAAGTGAAGGAGCCGATGTTCGCCAATGTGCGGGGGTTTCAGCTCGCCGGGCAGAACTATGCGCGCACTGTGATGCAGGCATCGCGTTCGGACCAGGGTGGGGCCGAGGCGGGAGGTGCTGAATGAGCGCCGATGCCAAAGTGCCGGGTGAGCCGATTCGTCTGGTGTTTGAGCTGACCCGGGCTGATCACCCCAGGCTTTTCGATGACCTGATTCGATTCCCGAAGGGAACCAAGCGGATCAATCGCTTGAGGGTGTTGGCCTACGATGGTTTGCTGGTTCAGGGTGGACAGTTTGTTGCGGCAGGACAGCCTGGGTCGATCAGTCATGTACGGAGCGGTGCCGATGAAGTCAACGGTGTCATGACGAATGATTTGTTCGTTCCATCGCTGAGTGAATGAGGTTCGCGACGTGCTGGGCCGATTGAAGTTTGATCGGCTACTGGCGCTGCACGATTGCTTCAGCACGGTACGAGCTGGCGAGGCAAGGGTGAGCCAAGCGGTCCTTCTCGCAGACTTCTATTGCGCAAGCCCGAAGGCTGATGCCATGCGCTCTTGCTCTTGGACGGGTAAGCCCAAGCGGTCGGCAATTGTTGGCCACTGCCTCACGACCGCCTGGCTTCGCTCAATGATCGCATCGGCGGTCTCGGTATCGACGCGGAAGTAATGTGCCACGGATCGGACCAGGTCTAGGTCCATTGCGTTGTCTGCCTCGCTGATGTTGAGCTTCAGTCCCTGTGATCCGGGTACGGGATTCATGTCGTAGGCCTCGGACAAGCGCCAACCTTTGCCGGGCATCAGGATGAAGCCGTGGTTGCGCAGGTGATCGTCCGTGTTAGAGACCAGGAGGTTGAACACGATGCGCGACCACAGTTCTTGCAAATCACCATCAGTCTGCGCACCATGGTTGATCAGTACGCGGGCGATTTCCAGGTAGCTGACGCCCGTCGATCCGTCATCACCATCCTGATGGCCGGTGAGCGTCATCGCAGAGGCGAAGTGCAGCCGCCGGCCGTCTGCGGTGCGGTCGAAGCGCTTCACCAAGAAGGTGTGGTGCGGATTGGCGAAGCGGCGTGCCAGGCTGTCAGGTACCTGCAATTGACAGGCGCGCGCAAGCGTGTGCACCACCAGCTCCCATGCGCCCACGTCGTGTTCGTCTCGCACGCTGGGGAACTTGGCAATCCACAAATGGCCATTTGGGTCGGCCACACTGGCCTTTGGTCGCGCACCGCCAAGTGAGCCACCCGGCGCAATCAGCATGCGCAGCCAATCGTCGCCCGCTGCGGCCGTGTTGTTGTCATCACGTTCCAGTGCAAGGCTGGCCGCTTCCAGCTCGCGCAGTTGGACAAACGGCGGTGCAGCCACCCCGTGTCGGTTGTCAAGGAAGTCGCCCGCATCATCAAGCCTCAAGCGCAGCGCGCCGACACGGAAGGCATCATGCACACCCAGCAGATAGTCCGATTCGTGAAGTCGAACTGTCTTGGCGACTCGACCCGCCCGTTGCTCGCGTTCCAGTCGGCGGCGCATGAGCAGTCGGCCCCAGCGATCGGGGCTGGCATCGGAGAAAACGCCAAAGGTTTCATGACCTTGGGGAGGATGCTGTCGGCCCTCAAAGAGGCCGAGTCGGGGATCAAGCTGCAAGTCCAGTACGTCTGGGTGCGCTAGTGCGGCCGTGTCGAATGCGAACTCGAAGAGTTCACGGCCCGCGCCGCGTTGGGCATGCAGTACGCCCAGACGGAGTGGCGCGGGCAGCCCGTCCCAATCGGCATAGATGGCGATGATGGCCATGAGTCAGCGCCGTTTCCTTGACAGGGGTTCCAGGGGACGAATCAACCCAGCAAGCGTTTCGGAATCAGAGAAGCCGCTCTGCTCCCGCCAGCTCTGCTCGTTTTCTGTGGCGTTCAATAGTTTCTTGATTTCCGTGCCTGGTGCTTCCAGTTGATGCATGGCCGCCTTGACTTGCTCTGATGGTAAAGAGTCAATGGCCTTGCGCATTTGCATTTCGGGCAGTGCTTCGAGCGCTTTGCGTAACTGCTCTCTTGGCAACGACGCCAACATTTTGCGCAGTTGGTCCTGAGGCGATTTCTCTATCAGTCGGTGCAGTTGATCCACGGCATCAACGATCGGCTTTGAGCGGTTCGCCGATGAGGGGCTGGCAAGTGTGGTTGGCGCAAGCTTTGCAGTTCTCTTGCTGGCGGCAGGCAACCGCGCATCTTGCAATTCGCGTCCCTGTGGGTCTGCTTTGCCCAGTTGGCCAAGGTCGTTCTCGATGCCAAGCACTTGCATGACGGACAGGTAGGCTCCCATCGTCACACCTGACCCGCCTCGCTCCAGGCTGCGCAGGGTCATCGGTGACATGCCAGCACGTTCGGCCACCTGTTTGGCCGACAGGCGCCGTCGCTGCCGGGCGAGACGTAGCCGATCACCGAACTGACGCAGCAGTTCTTCAGTGGACGGGAGCAAGGGGGCGATTTTTTTGGCCATGGCGCCATTATTTTAGCTTTTTTGGCTGTCAATGGATGAATTATTTCCACTTGGCAATCATGCCCCATGCCGTGAAAAGACAGTATTCCATCGTTTTCAAATGGAAATAGCTAAATTATTGGTGCTTTCTGCGCCAGTAACTGTGCGTGAGTGAGTCGAGCTGCCAAGGGCCGTGTTGTGCCTGCCGCCGGGACGGGCGCAGCCATCTCGACGGTCGGTACGCGGCGATGCGAGTGGTGTCGTGCGTCATTCAGCCGCAACCGACTCGCAGCGCCCCCGGTAGGAGCCGCGAGGGCGCGCCGAATTTGTGTTCAATGTTCTTGGAGATCACTCTGGGATTGAATGCTGTAGTGCGCCTTGGGTCTGCCCTGGTAACCCGGGCATGTGGTCGGCCAAGTGATTAATTTGACAAAGTCAATAAAAAAAGCATAAACTTTGACAAATGGAGGAAATCCAATGAGTGACGGACCGCACAGGAGCCTTGGCCTAAGGAGGCCATGGCGACAGTTGGCTAAGCTTTGCGACAACGCAGCCTATACGCAGACGGAGGTCACTCATGCCGCCACGGCAGCGCTCTTAAGCGACTTCAACGAAGTGTCGGCTCCTTTGCTCAAGGCCATAAAGCGTGTCTTTGAGTGCGAGGGCAACTCTCTTGGCTCTCCAGAGATTGCGATGCACCAGTTGAACCTCGCTCGTTCTCTTGCCGCTGGGTCGGTCTTTGGGCAACATGCGGTGAAGTGCAGCCAAATGCTGGTCAGCGAGGGCAAGCTCGAACCCGATAGCTTCATCATTGCTATTGGTGTCGCAGCGAAGATGCGCGGTCAAGCCAACGTCAGGGCCTTTCACGAGCACTACCTCGATAAGACGAACGAGTTCCGGGCTAACAAGGTAGTTCATCGTTTTCAAGTTGCTATCGATTCGTTGCCGGATAGTTCGCTGGGTAGCATCCTTGTCGAAGCACGTACCGCCAGGATTCGGCCAAGTACCAGAAACACCGGCCTGGACGAAGGAGTGCGGCTGTGACCATCTATGAGCCTAAAGAGATGACCGTCGATGTCATCGATCAATATGGAGCTTGCAAGAGGGGTGCCGTTCCTTGCCGGATTGGTGGGAACATCCGGTTCGAAACGGAGGCTCTAGAGTCTTTCTCGACCCATCGATGGGACCCAGTCATCTATGACGCTTTTCTCGTCGCTGCGGCCGTGGAGTTCTGCGACCGCACCCTGGTCCGCAGTTCTATGAACTGGGGCCGTAGGTTCGTTCTACATGTGCCTGTGCACAATGTTTACAGGTGGATGGACAGGGCAGTTCACGGGGCTCTGACGGATGCATTGAACCTACTGACTGGCGACGACTGGCAAATCGTGTTTCGTGCTCGGAATGTCCCCATGCCTCCTCCATCGCAAGAGACGATGAGGTTTCCGATGAACGCGGAGGCAGTCATGGCGTACAGCGACGGCATGGATTCGCAGGCAGTAGCGGCGCTCGAAGGCAAGAAGCTCAACGGACGGGTAGTGCGCGTGCGCATCGGCACCAGCGAGCGCGACATCTCAAGGCAGGAACGAAAAGAGATGCCCTTTCATGCAGTTCCCTACAAAGTGAAAATCGCGAAAAAGGATGGTGAAAGCAGCGCGCGCAGCAGAGGCTTCAAATTCAGCCTGATTTCTGCGATGGCAGGGTACCTGATTGACGTTCCTGTGGCTATCGTTCCTGAAAGCGGGCAAGGCGCTCTCGCCCCTGTCTTGCTGCCTGTGGGGCATGGCTACGAAGACTATCGAAATCATCCCGCCTTCACTGCGCAGATGGAACGCTTCGTGTATTCCTTGCTGGGCTATCGATTCAAGTACCAGTTCCCGCGTCTGTGGATGACCAAAGGCGAGACCTTGAAAGAGTTCGTAGATAACTGCGAAGGCGGCTCCAAGTGGCACAAGACCCGTTCTTGTTGGCAGACTTCGCGCCAAATTGGATTTAATGGAACGAGGCGGCAGTGCGGGATCTGCGCTGCATGCATACTGCGGCGCCTGAGCGTCCACGCGGCGGGCCTGAAAGAGGCAACGGATGTCTACGTTTGGGAGTCCTTGCGCACCAAGACTTGGGAAGCGGGGGCTGCCAAGAACTTTGACCTTTTTACCAACGCCTTGCACCAGTACTCTGTTGCTGGGGTTCTCCACTTTGAGCACCTGGCAGGGCTTCAAGGTAGGTCTGACTACCAACTGACCAGCCGACTAAGTAATTTTGAACTGGCTCAATCCCTCGGGGAGAGTCCAGTCAGCGTGTCGCAGAAGCTTGACCGGCTGCTGCGGCAACACGCCAAGGAGTGGTCAGCCTTCACGAAGGACCTTGGACCGAGGTCTTTCGTGAGGCAATGGATACGTAGTAGTGCATCATGACTAAAGAGAACTATGAACTGAGCCAACTTGAGCTCGGCGAGCGACTTAGAAGCGCGCGGGAGACCGCTAACCAGACGCAAGACGTAGCGGCAAAGGCTGCCGGGCTTTCAAGAACCACGTTGGTGGCCATCGAGAAGGGGCAGCGCGCTGCCAAGCTTATGGAGCTGCAGGACCTGTGCAGGTCCTACAGCGTGTCCGTCAATTCAATCCTGCGTCGCGAGTCTGTTCATGTGGACCTCGTACCTCGGTTTCGTACGCTCGCTGAAACTGGCGAACCATGTATAGATTCGGCAGCGAAGATGCTCAACGACCTGGTCAAGGCCGAGGTCGAGCTTGAGAACATTCTGGGTGTTCAAAAGACCTACAACTATCCCGCCGAAAAGAGCATCCTAGCCGGAGATGTGCGCCAACAGGCTGAACAGGATGCCCTCAACCTACGGAACTGGCTCGGGTTGGGGGATGGGCCTATTCGTGACCTTTACGTCATCTTGGAGCTGCAATTGGGCATCCGGGTGTACACGCGCAAGCTTGACGGCAAAGTGTCTGGATTGTTCGCCTATGACGACGCTGTGGGCGCTTGCATGCTTATCAACTCGACCCACCGCCGGGATAGACGTAACCAGACGGGGAGCCATGAGTTGGGGCACTTTATTGCTACTCGTCGCAGGCCTGAGATTTATCAGGACGAGATGTACGACAATTCGCGAGAGGAGCGATATGCCAATGCGTTTGCACGGGCATTTCTGACTCCAACGCGAACGGTCATGGAGAAGTTTAAAGAGTTGACGATTGGGTCGTCGCACCTCACGCGCCGACACATCATCTTGCTGGCCAATTTCTTCAGCGTATCGCGCCAGGCTATGGTCATGAGGCTGGAAGAACTTGGACTAACGAAAAAGGGAACGTGGGATTGGTTCAAGGACAACGGCGGTATCACCGACGAGCAAGTCCGACAGGTACTGGGGGAGGATGGCAACGAGGCCCCAGCTGTCCAATCACAGCAATCGTCGCGGCTGTACCTCTTGGCCATCGAGGCCTGGAAAAGGGACCTGCTCAGTGAGGGGCAGATGTCGGATTTGCTCAAGCTCAGCCGTGAGATGGTGCGAGAACTACTCGATGAGGCTCAAGAGGACGAGGTAGATGACCTTTTCAAGCTGCCTAACTGAGCAATCGACCACTCTCGTTCTCGACTCCAGCATCATCATCAACTTGCTGGCCACCGGCCATGCAGAAGCGATTTTGCAGGAACTTCCTGGCCTCACCTGTGTCACCGAGACCGTGGTCGGGGAAATCAAAGGGGGCGCAGAGAATGGTCATGGAGAGTCGACGAAGCTCCTTGAGCTTATCGACCGCAGGAAACTGAATGTCGTGGAGTTGGACGAGGAAGCGCTCGAAAGATTCATCGCAATCGTCTCTGGCTCAACGTCCGACTCGCTTGGGGACGGAGAGGCCGCCACGCTGGCTTTCGCTAACCGCAATGGACTGGTCGCGGCCATCGACGAAAAAAAGGCCAGGCGAATGGCTGGTGAGCGTTTTGGTTCTCTCACGATTGCAACGACAGTCGACATCCTCGCGTATGCGCCTGTAGTACAGATGCTGGGGGAAGAGCGGTTGTCCAAAACAGTTCTCGATGCGCTACGCCTGGCGCGAATGCAGGTTTGGGAGCCACACTTCGATTGGGTCGTCGAGCAAATAGGCCTCGCAAACGTCCCCCTGTGCCCAAGCCTAAGGCGACTAGCAAAACGAATCCCTCCAGCCCCGGCTAGGTGAACGTGCGCGCCATATGCGGTCCTTGATGCGGAGTCCTCGAATGCTAGACTCAATTGGGTGCGCTCTCAGGCGAAACCGCTTGCTTTCCGTCGCTTGACGTCCCAGGACAGCCCAGGTTTTTTGTGGGGTAAATCGTGGGGTAAATGCAATTGATGACACCAAAATTCCATAAAAATCAACAGCTTGGCGTCGGTCTCGACGTTCAGGTGCAGAACATCGAATAGGGCCCTGCGCAACCCTGGATGGCTCATCCAGGTGGGTTGGCGTCGGTGGGGGAGGCTGCCGACGACCGCGTCAGATTGACCCAGATGGCCTTGCTTGCCTAACTCTGCCCCTCCCTTGCACTTTGTAAAGGGATGAATTTTCGCTCATCACCAACTTACTCAGGCAAATTGCGCAACGCGTGATCAGGCACTTGATGGTGTCACCGGGGGTAACAGATCGGTAAAGCCGCCGCGCATGCGGGCGAACCCTGAATGCGGGCGGATTGCTCATCGGTTCAAATGGCGGCGCACAGGCCCATGCATTCTTAAAGATGCATGGGCCTGCGACATATAAAAAAGTTACGGAGCTTGCGTGAATGAGTGATTCCAGGGGAGGGCGGCCCACCAACAGCCATTGGGCTGATTGGCTTTTGACTTTGCCAACGGTCATGTTGCTGGTCTCGATTCTGATCCTCAGCACCGGAGAAATGGTCCACGGCCAGTTGTTGAAGCTGGGCGAAGTCCTGTTTGGCGATCCCGCCCATCAGATTCAGTACTTCATGCTGCGGGCCGATCCAGTGGCGCCTGCCTGTGATCCGAAGCTGGACATCGACGCCGAACTGGCGCGGCGCCAGGCGGCCAGCGCGCCACGCCAAGCTCCCAAGGACGACATCGACGCCATGTTCGGTGATACCAGGCAGGACCCCGCGACCATGCGCGCGTCCATTGCCGAGGATGCCAAGGTGTGCTCCGTCAAGTACATCTTTTACGAGGGGATCAAGTCACACATCACCCCATCGCTCGTGATGTACCGAACGTTGGAAACCAGCTTCCTGGGTTTGTTCATGCTGGGATCCCACAACCGCGTGGTGATCCTGTTGCTCTTGCTGACATTCACGTCGGTCCATGCCACCTTGGGCCATCATCACATTTGCATTCGCCCTCCACGCCGTGCCAAAGAACATCTGATTCAGTCGTGGAGCATGCTGGTGGCCTGCTGCATGATGCTGTATTCGGTGGTGCGGTTTTACCAGTTCTCCATCGACTCAGGGCTGCCGATCGAGGCTCCGCAGGTCAATGCCATGTGGATGGTTTTGTTTGGCGCCATGGCGCTGGCCAGTGCGTACCGCATCTGGCGTCCACTCGCACCTGCCGTTCCTGACCATGGACCCGGCCATGGCTGGTTGCGTTCGCTTGATTGCGTGTCCCTGGTGGCCGCCATGTTCATCATCGGCAGCCTGTACTTTTTCATGCAAGGACATCCGGCCGGCCCAGCCATTTATGCCAACAAACTGGTCGACTTCATGGGCTTGCCTCTGGCCTTGGCCTTGCATATCTGGGCGGGCATGCTGTTCAAGCAAAGCCGCTTGGTTGACTTGTTCATGAGCGTCATCCGCCCTTGGAAACTGTCGCCCCAGGCGCTGACATACATCATCTTGCTGGCCGCTGGTTTGCCGACCGCCTATGCCGGGGTGTCGAGCGTGTTCGTGATCGCTGCGGGCGCCATCATTTACCACGAGGTGCGTGCGTCGGGCGCTACCAGCCAGTACGCACTGGCTGCCACTGCCATGTCTGG
Organism: Aquabacterium sp.; assembly: GCF_030652515.1. Taxonomy (GTDB): domain Bacteria; phylum Pseudomonadota; class Gammaproteobacteria; order Burkholderiales; family Burkholderiaceae_C; genus Aquabacterium. The sequence continues at coordinate 57,525 of NZ_JAUSAR010000005.1, forward strand.
GTCATTGGGCGCGGTTTTGCGCCCCAGTCTGCTGGTCGTGGGCATTGCCGCATTGAACCGCCAGGTCACGACCACCCAGCTTTTTTACTGGGGAGGTCTTGTGTTCGCCCTGACTTCCACGATGTTTTTCATCGCGTCGCAACTGGCCGCGCCCAAAGGTCGGATGAGCACGATGGTTTCGCCCAGGGTGGCGGTGCCCGCCATGTTGCATGAAATGAAAGCCATCCTGCCTTATGCGGTGTTGGTGGTCGTCATCCTGACGTTCTATCAGTGGGCGCTGGACACCAAGTTCGACGAACATTCCGCTGCCAGCATCCTGCCCATCCTGATGCTCCTGGTGCTGGTGTTGGACAAGGCGTTGGCCTCGCGATCTCAGCAGCGCTCCAAAGCGACGGGCCTTCTTGTGGCGACCGCTGGCGAGGTGCCAGCCGCCCATGCCGAGAAGCGGCCAGCAGGCACCATTGCCGCGATCAAGGTTGCCAGCTCTGAAACCGTTGAGCACGTGGGTTCGTACATCTGTCTGATGGTGGCCACGCAGTTGGTCGGCGGCATGGTCGAGCGTTCTGAAGTGATGAATGCCTTCCCTCAGCATTTTGCCAATGTGTGGGTGGCCATGGCCTTCCTGGTGGTGGTCAAGGTGCTACTGGGCATGGTCATGGAGCCGCTGGGGGCCATCATCCTGGTGTCCAGCACGCTGGCGCCATTGGCCTATCAGAACGGCATTCATCCCGTGAACTTCTGGATGATGGTGCTGGTGGCGTTCGAGTTGGGTTACCTGACACCGCCGGTCGCCCTCAACCAGTTGCTGACCCGTCAGGTGGTGGGTGAGGCAGAGATGGAGCGATCGGACCGCGAGGTCGCCGGTTTGTCTTTCTACCGGCGTCACGAGCGCTGGATCCTGCCTTTCGCCGTGATGTCCGTCAGCCTCGTCATCGTGGCGTTCGGCCCGCTGGTCGTGCTGCATGTTGAGCTGTTCCAGCCACTGCTTCACTGGTGGCCATGACTTTGGCCGTCGTCTTCAATCCGTGCTTGTTCATTTCATCCAATCAGAGAGATCGCCATGTCCCATCCCATTCACCGTGTCCACCGTTTGAAGCCGCGAGCCACCTTGGCCACCTTGGCGCTCACCGTGGTGTGTCTGACGGGCGCGCAGGCCAAGAGCATTGGCAATCCTGTGGTGTGTGTCTGGGATCCCATCGGGCAAGCTGGGCAAATCTTTGACGCCGCCAAGGGCTATGCCTTGGCGGCCCAGAAAATGGGCGTGGAGCTCAAGCTGAAGGCTTACACCGATGAGCGGGTGGCCTCCGAGGATTTTCGTGTCGGTCAGTGTGATGCCTTGATGGCCACCTCGATCCGGACGCGGCCCTACGCTCCGGTCACTGCGGCCATCGACCATGGTGGCACCGCGACCATCGTCAAGGAAGGCAAGATCGACATCAATGCCAGCTACGAGGTGGTGCGCAAAGCCATCCAGGTGTTTGCCTCACCCGGTGCGGCCAAGCTGACCATCCATGACCGATTTGAAGTTGGCGGGATCCTGCCGACAGGCGCGATCTACACTTTTGCGCGCGACCGAGCTGTGTTCAAGAATGGTTTCGCAGGCGTACGGATGCCGGCCTTCGACGATGACAAGGTGCAGGCCTACATGATCCAGCGCATCGGCGCCCAGCCGGTTTCGGCGGACATCAGTAACTTCGTCAGCAAGTTCAACAACGGCAGCGTGGACGTCATCTTCGCGCCAGCAGTGGCCTACAAACCGCTGGAAATCTACCGTGGCGTGGGCAGCAAAGGGGGCGTGTCGCGTTTTCCGCTGGCATTCTCCACTCTGCAACTGGTCTTGGAGCGCAGCAGCTTCCCCGAGGGCTTTGGTGAAAAATCTCGCCAATTCTGGGCTGGTCAGTTTGATCAGATCATTGGTTCGGTGCGCAAGGCCGAAGCGGACCTTCCCGCCGAACTCATCGTGGATTACCCCCTGGAAGCCGCCATCGCCTTCGTCGTGAGTCAACGCGACACCCGGGTCGAACTGGCCGGGAAAGGCTTTTACGACAAGCAGGGGCTCAAAGTCATGAAGCGCATTCGTTGCAGCATTTACAGCGGCGCCTCGGAGTGCGCCAATTCGGCGGAGATCGACTGGCCAGAGACAGTTGCAAAAAACAAGGGCTCATGACGCGAGCTTCGATGACGGGGAATGCGAGGTGCGCAATGGCCCCGTGTCCTCCGTCTGACTGGTGAGCAGTGGCAGCGCGCGCCAAAGCTGCACCGACGGTGTGGCTGCATTGCAGTTACGCTGCGCGCACAGTGCCAGCAGGTAATCCTGGTCCAACGACCACTGCCAGAACATCCAGCGCTCGGCATCATCTTCCAGGCAGGGATCCACATGCAAGTCGATGCGGCCTGCCTGAGTGACATCGAAGCTGAAGCGATCCAAGGGGATGGACAGTCCCATGCCTCGGGCTTTGATGTAGGCCTCTTTCAGCGTCCAGTATTCAAAGAATCGGAAAGGCTGCTGGGACAAGGGCAGTGACTGCAAATTCCCCTTCTCGGCGTTCGCGAAGTAGTGGTCGGCCAGTGGCGCAACGGTGAGGCGTCTGGACACGTTCTCCCATTTTCTGCCCCGCATCGACTTGATGCCGTCCTTGGTGCTCGATGGCGTGCAGTACATCAACAATGCGTTTGGATATCCTGCGGAAACCAGGATCGCGAACAAGCAACTCAAATGCATTTTTGACTCGACCATGAACTTTCAGCGCAGTGCCTTGGCGGGGTAACTGGCCCCAGCCCCCGTGAGAACTCGCGGGTATTTCAATAAGTCCATTAAAATCAATGATTTGGGCATTGTTGTTGTGCAGTGCCGGTCAAGAACATCGAATGAGCGCCGATAACGTGTCGAATGAAGCGGCTGTCGCCGGAGGTGACGAAATGGACTACCCGGGCAATCTTTTCGTGGTGTCGGCCCCCAGCGGGACGGGCAAATCCAGCCTGGTCAAGGCTTTGCTGGAGCTGGATTCGCGCCTGCTGGTGTCGATTTCGCACACGACCCGGCCGCCGCGCGGCCAGGAGCAACACGGCCGTGAATACCTTTTCATCGAGGAAACCGAGTTCCGCCGCATGATTTCGCATGGCGATTTCTTCGAGTGGGCGGAAGTGCATGGCAACCTGTACGGTACCTCGCGCCACGCGATCGAGGAGCGCATCAAGGGCGGCGAAGACGTCGTGCTGGAGATCGACTGGCAGGGCGCCCTGCAGATCAAGAAGATCTTTCCCAATGCCGTGCTGATTTTCATCTTGCCGCCCAGCTACGAAGAGCTGCTGCAGCGCCTGCACCGCCGGGGCGAAGACACCTCGGACGTGATCGAAATCCGCATGAGCAACGCCAAGGTCGAGGTTGAACAGGCCCAATTTTTTGATTACGTGGTGGTCAACAGCCTGTTTGAAACGGCTTTGTTCGATTTAAAAGCCATTGTTCACGCGCAGAGGTTAAAATACGCGGCTCAGCGTCGCAACAAGTCTGTCGTGTTCCGCGCGCTCAACCTGGTTTGATCCTGCTCAGACCCACTTTCAGAGGTTCCACCATGGCCCGCATCACCGTCGAAGACTGCCTGACCAAGATCCCCAACCGCTTCCAGTTGGTGCTGGCCGCGACTTACCGTGCACGCATGCTGAGCCAGGGCCACACGCCCAAGATCGAATCGCGCAACAAGCCCGGCGTGACCGCTCTGCGCGAAATCGCCGCTGGTCAAGTCGGCATCGAGATGCTGCGCAAGGTTCCGACCTGATCCTGATCTGACCGCTGGCGCCTGCCAGCCCGTGCCTTGCTTCAAGTTAAGTACGCAAATTGCATGTCAACGGCTCACTCAGGTGGGCCGTTTCTATTTCAGTGATTGACATCCTTGGTGTCTGGCCCTTCCGTTCCGCGCTAAAGTAGTTCGCATGACCCAGGCCACTTCCGACGCTGCCGCGGCCTCTTTCGCGGCGCTGACCCACAAGCTCGACTATCTGGACGAGGCGGATGCCCGCCGCGTGCGCGACGCCTACCGCTTCGCCGACGAAGCCCACCTGGGGCAGTTCCGCGCCAGTGGCGAGCCCTACATCACCCACCCGATCGCCGTGGCCGGCCTGTGTGCCGACTGGAAGCTGGACGCCCAGGCCATCATGGCCGCGTTGATGCACGACGCCATGGAAGACTGCGGCGTCACCAAGATCGAGTTGATCGAGCGCTTTGGCGCGCCCACCGCCGAGTTGGTCGATGGCCTGACCAAGCTGGACAAACTGCAGTTCTCGACCAAGGAAGAATCGCAAGCCGAGTCCTTCCGCAAGATGCTGCTGGCCATGGCGCGCGATGTGCGCGTCATCCTGATCAAGCTGGCCGACCGCCTGCACAACATGCGCACGATGGCCGCCATGGTGGCGCACAAGCGCACGCGCATTGCCAAGGAAACGCTGGACATCTACGTGCCGATTGCGCACCGGCTGGGCCTGAACCAGACCTACCGCGAGCTGCAGGAGCTGTCCTTCCAGTACATCAATCCCTGGCGCTATGGCGTGCTGTCGAAGGCGGTGAAAAAAACGCGCGGCAACCGGCGTGACCTGGTGGACCGCATCCAGCGCGAAGTGGAGCTGGCCTTTGGCGCTGCCGACATGGTGGTCGAGGTTTACGGCCGCGAGAAAACCATCTTCTCGATCTATCACAAGATGATCGAGAAGAACCTGACCTTCGCCCAGGTCAGCGACATCTTCGGCTTCCGCATCGTCACGCGCGAGTTGCTGGACTGCTACCGCGCCCTGGGCGTGTTGCACCAGCTGTACAAGCCGTTGCCGGGCCGCTTCAAAGACTACATCGCCATCCCCAAGGCCAATGGCTACCAGTCACTGCACACGACCTTGGTGAACCCGGTGGGCACGGCGGTGGAGTTCCAGCTGCGTTCGCAGGCCATGCACGCGGTGGCTGAAAAGGGCATCGCCGCGCACTGGATGTACAAGACGCAAGAGGGGGCAGGCGCGGAAGCTTCGCCTCAACAGGCGGCCGTGTGGCTGCAGTCGCTGATCGACATCCAGCACGAGACACGCGATTCGGCCGAGTTCCTGGAGCATCTGAAGATCGACTTGTTCCCCGAGTCTGTCTACGTGTTCACGCCCAAATCGCGCATTTTGGCGTTGCCGCGCGGGGCCACCTCGGTGGACTTCGCCTATGCGATTCACAGCGACGTGGGCGATCACTGCGTGGCGGTCAAGATCAATGGCGAGGCTGCGGCCTTGCGCACCGAGTTGCGCAGCGGCGATGTGGTCGAGATCATCACGGCGCCGAGTGCGCGGCCCAACCCGGGCTGGCTGAACTTCGTGAGCACGGGCCGGGCCCGCTCCAAGATCCGCCATTACCTGAAGAACATGGAGACGGAAGAGTCGCTGGAGCTGGGCGAGAAGCTGCTGACGCAAGCGCTGCGCGCCGAGGGCCTGGCCATGCCGCCGGGCGACGAGACCAGCGAAGGTGCCAGCGGTGCCACCTGGCAGGCTCTGATCCGCTGGGGTGGCAACCGCAGCAAAGATGATTTGTGCGTGGACATCGGCCTGGGCCGCAAGATCAGCAACATGGTGGCCAAGCGCCTGGCGCAGCTCATGGCCGAGTCGGGCGAGCGGCCCGATGCCCTGACCCTGACCCTGGGGCGCTTTGCCGATTCCGAATCGCCGTCGCACGGCGGTGTGGTGATCGATGGCAGCGAAGGCGCCACGATGCAATTGGCGCCGTGCTGCAAGCCCATCCCGGGCGATCCGATCGCCGGCTACCTGGGTCGGGGTGAAGGCCTGGTGGTGCACACGCAGATGTGTGGCGTGGGCCGTCGCTTGTTCGAGCGCGACAGCGAGCGCTGGATCGACGTGAGCTGGGCCGACGAACCCACGCGGCCTTTCGAGACCGCCATCCAGGTGCTGGTGGCCAATGGCAAGGGCGTGCTGGCGCAGGTGGCCGCGTCCATCAGCAGCGCCGAGACCGACATCACCCACATCGAGATGGGCGACGAGCGGCTGGGCGAAACCGCCGAGCTGAAGCTGACCCTGGCCGTGCGAGACGTGGAGCACCTCAACGACGTGCTGCGCGTGCTCAAACGCTGCCCGGTGGTGCTCAAGGCGGGCCGCGTCATTCCTGGGGCTTAGGGGCCGGGTAGCTCACCGACAGCACTTCCACGTGCTCCAAGCCGCCTGGCGTCATCAACTGGATCTCGTCACCCACGCGTGATTTGAGCAGGGCGCGGGCAATGGGCGAGACCCAGCTGACTTCGCCCTGCAGGTTATCGACCTCGTCGATGCCTTTGATGGTGACGGTGCGTTCCACGTCATCCTGGTTCACGTAGGTGACGGTGGCGCCAAAAAAGACCTGGTCGTGGCCGTGGTGCACCGAGGGGTCGGCCACCTCGGCGATGTCCAGACGTTTGGTCAGGAAGCGGATGCGGCGATCGATTTCGCGCAGGCGCTTCTTGCCGTAGATGTAGTCACCGTTTTCGGAGCGATCGCCGTTGGAGGCGGCCCAGTGCACGATCTCGACGATCTTGGGGCGCTCCACATCGATCAGCGCCAGCAGTTCATCGCGCAGGCGCTGGTAGCCCTGCGGCGTCAAATAGTTCTTGGTGCCGGCAGGAATGGGCGACGGGGCGAGTTCGTCCTCGTCGTCGTGGTCGGTTTCCTTGGTGAAGGCCTTGTTCATGGTGGTCGATTGTGCCCAATGCTTCACGCCGGGCCGTGGTTTGAGGGCTGAAGGGCCTACCGCGACAGGGTGGATCCCGCAAAAATGAAACCATGTCGCAAGTCATCCACCTGGGCCCCGGCGCCCGCATGCTCACCACCCGTGAGGTGGCCAGCCGTTTGGGCGTGTCGTTGCGCACCGTGCAGTTGTGGGTCGAGGCCGACATCTTGCCAGCGGCGCGCACGCCAGGCGGGCACCGGCGGATCCCTTACAACGCGGTCGAAGCATTGGCGTTGAGCACCGGTCTGGGGGGAGATCCTCTGGCGGAGCAGGCGCGTCGGCGGGGCAATCCGGCCGCCGTCTTGCCGCGTGGCAGTGCGCTGGACAAGGTCCGCCAGGAGGCGCGCCACCATGATGTCCTGCTGGTGGCCGACGACCCGCAGTGGCAGGCTCAATGCGCGTCTGCCCTGGAGGTGTTTGGCTCGGCGGTGCGCCTGCGCTTTGCCGAAACCGGCTACCTGGCGCTGTTGCAGATGGGACAGCAACCGCCGGATCTGTTGATCACCAACCTGGAGTTGCCGGGCATGGATGGCTTTGCCATGCTGCGCACCTTGGAGCGCTGTGAGGCCGTGACCGGCATCGCGGTGCTGGCTTTGACGTCCTTGACGGCGGACGTGATCGCCGCGCGAGGTGGCCTGCCGGACTGGGTTGAGTTGTTCTCGTGGCCCGTGTCGCCCGAAGCCTTGGCGGTGAGGGTGGGGCGCTGGATGCTCACCCAAAGACCGCTGCCCGGCGTTCATCCCGACGTTTGACGCCCCCCCGAAGCAAGGGGCGGGGGCATGCATCCACAGGAAAGCACCTGAGTCGATCGCCCTTGAATGGCCTCAAGATGCGGATGTTTTCCGTTGGATGGAATGTGGGCAGTGCAATGAGGTGGGTGTCATGAGTGCGGGTGGTTCATCGAAGGTGTCGGGCAGCAAGTTGGTGCGCCGGCTCCTGGTGGTGGTGTACCTGGGGTTGTTCGCGGCCGTGGCCCTGGTGTGGCGCAGCCCGTCCATGAGCCATTGGCTGGACCCGGTGGTGCTGAGCCAGCTGGGCCGCGACCTGTTGGCTTCGCCACTTGGGCCTCTGGCCGTGCTGGCCGGTTATGTGCTGGCGGTGGTGTTGGCCATGCCCATCCTGCTGATGATTTCGGTGGGGACGCTGGTGTTCGGCCCTTGGCTGGGCATGGTGTATTCGCTGGCGGGCATGCTGAGTGGCGCGGTCGTCACGTATGGCGTGGGGCGCTTGAGCGGGGCCTATCTGCTGGACCGTTTTGGCGATCCCCAGGTGCAGCATCTGGCGCGGCGCCTGAAGGACCGCAGCTTGCTGGCCATCATTTTTCTGCGCGCTTTTCCGGTGGCGCCTTTCCTGGTCATCAACGTGACGGCGGGCGCACTGAGGGTGCGCTTTCGCGATTACGTGCTGGGCACGGTGCTGGGCGTGCTGCCCGGCACGATCATGCTGTCCTTGTTCATGGACCGGCTGGTGGCGGCCTGGCGCGATCCTGGCGTGGGCACCTATGTGGGGGCGGCGTTGTTCCTGGTGGCGTTGGTGACGGCGGCCCGGGCTTTGCGCAAGCGCATGATCGCGGCCTTGGCGGCACCCCAGGTGGGTTGATGCCCGGCATCGCCGGACTCGCTACAGGGACTGCGGCTGGCCGGTGGATTCGATGGGCGTGTTGTCGAACACGACTTCGACGCGGATCAGTGATTTGACTTGTTGGCCCTGCACTTCGCCAGGCCGGAAATGCGCTTGCAGGAAGGAGTCCCTGGCCGCGTCTTCCAGGGGCTTGGGCAAGGATGGGCCGTCGATGCGCACTCGGCGCACCACACCGGTTTCATCGATGAACAAGGCCAGGATGGTGGTGTAGCGTCCGGGCTCCTTGATCTGCTCGGGGAAGGGCACGATCACCGGTGTGCTGGAGCGGGGCGGTGTGCTCAACAGGGGCCGGGGCAGGTACTGGTCACCCGCGTCGGCGACGGCGGTGGGTGACGAATCGCCTTCCGCCTGGACCAAGGGCTGGTCCTCGGTGACGGGAACGATTGGCTCGATCGCGTCTGCAGGCAGGGGCAGAGGGGGCGATTCGGCGTTGGCTGGCGCTGCCGGGATGGGGGGTGCCTCATCACTGGGGATGCGAAGCTGCGCGTGTGGTGATGTGGCTCGCGGGCTCAGCCGGGCATGCACGACGCCGCTACCCGCGCTTTTGGCGCTTGGCTGAACAGTTTGAACAGGTGATGAGGACACCATCAAGGTCAGCGCCGCAGCGTGCATCACCACCACGTGGGCGGCGATGACACACACTGATTGGCGCCTTTTGTTCATCATCAGTTCAGCAGTTCGCGCCACGAGGTGCGATTGGCGCCCGTCGCAGCGCTGGTGCTGGTGGTGGGCGGACTGCTGGTGGTGATCTTGGCATTGCTGCCGGGGATGATCAGCAGGGATTTGCCGTTGGTCAGCTCGATCCAGGTCAGGCCCACGCCCAGGAACTTGTCGAGGCTGGTGCCCACCACGTTGCCGGTGGCGCTGGAGGGGGCCGATCCGGTGCTGATGTCGAAGGTGTAGTTCCAGCCCGAGCCGCCCGAGGGGCTGCACACACTGCTGCCAGGGATGGCAGAGATGGCGGCCAGGGTGGTGTACTGCAACTGCATGTCCACCGACACCCGTTCGCCCGATGTGGGCAAGTCCACGCGCCATCCCTTCTGGGTGGCCCAGTTGACGGCGTTCTTGCTGGCGGTGCGCGTTTTGGTCGTGGCGTTGGTCAGGGTTTGGGTGACCATGTCTGTGCGCTGGCGAACGTCGCCCAGGCCGGTGGTCGCCAGGCTGTCCTTGACCGCGTAGATGGATTGGGTGGTCGTGTCGACGATGTCACCCAGGCCCAGGTAGCGGCCCGTGGCCACCAGGATGACGGGGTAGCTCACCGAGTCGTAAGTGACGACAGCGGTTTCAGGCCGGGTGGTGATGGGTTGTGGCGTGCTGCTGTTGATCTGGAAGGTGGCCAGCAGCATGGCCTTGCCATGGGGCTCGACCAGATTGTCGATGTCAAAGCGCCAGAGGTTGCCGAGCATGTCGCCCCCATAGAAGCGGGTGGAGGTGTTGTCGGTGTTGTCTTCAATCCAGGCGTTCAGTTTGCCCAGGCCGCTCGGAGTGGCGCTGGTGCCCGCAGGCGTGGTGCCCGAGGTCATGGTGGGGATGCCGTTGGGGATGTCGCTCACAGGCCGGCCGGTGTTGGCATCCAGCACGTACAGGCGGCCATTGCCATCACCCGTGGTGTTGTTGTAGCCGGAGGTCAGCACGACCACCCAGGTGCCGTTGGCTCGCTTGGTGATGATGGGCGTGCCATAGGTCAGGCCCATGTTGGCATCGGTGAACTCCCACAGGATCTTGGGATCGAGCGGGTTGGTGATGTCCAGCGCATAGTAGGACTTGCCGCCTGCGTTCAGGCCACCCACCAGGATGGTCTTCCAAGTGGAGCCGACGCGGATGTCGCCCACGGTGGGCGTGCCATCCACGAAGAAGTGATGGCGATCTGCGTAGTTGGTGTCGGCCAAGCGGTACAGTTCGGGCATCACGGCAGTGGGGATGAAGCTCCACAACTCCGTGCCGGCCGACACGGCGCCGGTGCCCGTGGTGGTGGTGGCGGCAAACGCGTGCAACATGCCGTCGTTGGCGGCCGAGAACACCACGGGGCGGCGGTTGGCGTGCGTGCTCACGAATTCGGAGTAGCCGGTGTCCACGTAGTGGAAGGGGGGCTTGCTCACGTAGACGGGAGACGCATTGATCACGTCGCCCAGCATGGACTCACGGGCACGGTAGACAACGGCCGTCTTGGACTCGGTGCCGTCGGTGTAGTTGTAGCTGCTCAGGGTGGCATCACCGCGCAGGAAGTTGACCAGATTGGCGCCCAGGTTGGCCTGGACCTTGGGATCGGCGTCCAGGTTGTTGCATTGGGTAGGCGTCAGCGGTTTGCCGCAGTAGTTGGTGAAATGGCCACCCAAACCATCAGCGCTGAGGTTGGTGTAGTTGAAGTCACGGCGCGTGGGCGTGGTGGCACCCGGCTGCGCATAGTAAATGTTCCGGTCGGCGGGGTTGAGCTTGGCGATCTCTTTCTTGGCGTTCCAGATTTCAACCGAGGTGTTGATCTCGCCGGTGTCGCCGTTCAGGGAATAGGCCACCAGTTCGCCGGTCCAGGCCACCGTGGTGTACTTGGCGACAAACACTTGGTTGTCCGTGCCCTTGACGGGTTTGAGGGAGCTGGTGGCGGCCGATGAAGAGGCGCCATCGGTCCGCTCGACGTTGGACAGAGCCGCTCCGATGGCTTCGCTCACGGCGCTGGGATCGGAGGCCGACCAATACTGGCCGCGGCCGTTGACAGCGGCGTGCCACAGGTCGTCCACGTGGGTGACGCCTTCGGAGGCTACTTCGGAGATGGGCCACTCCAGGGTGCCGTCGGCCCGGGACAGTTCGTAGTAACTGCCGGTTCTCAGACTGGCATTGAGGTAGTCCTTGCGGTAGGGCAGGATGCCATTCATGCCCAAGCCGAGCGTGAAGGTGGTCATGTGCTGGGTCTCGGCCTTGTCCAGGCCGTTGGGGGTCACCTCGTTGTTGCAGACGTCTGTGCCCAAGGCGCCGAGGCAATTGCCCAGCGCGCTGGTGCGCAGGTCGGTGACGTAAAAGTACTGGGCCACGTCGGCCAGGCTGTTGCTGGAGCCCTCGGCGGTGGCTGAGGTCACCGTGGGCGTGCCGGCCACGGTGTTGTCAACGACAGCGCTGATGGTGGCGGCGCCATTGCTCACTGAGGATGTGGGCAGGGATGGAATATTGTAGGGCCAGTTTTTGCAGGTGCCGGTGACCGAGTTCAACGCGGGGCCCACGGTGGTGTCGCTTTTGGTGACGGTATCCGTGCCAGTGGTGGTCGGGGTGCTCCACACGGTCGTGCTGGCGGTGACTGCCCCGTCCACCCCGTTGATCCGCTTCTGGGTGGTGCTGTAGGTGCCGGTCAGTGTCTGGTGGCTGGTGAGAGTCTGCACCAGGGTGCGGGTGGTCTGCGTTGCCGTGGTGGTGTACTCGCGCCTGGACCCGCCGCAACCCACATAGGTGCTGACCGGCGTGGTCCCGCTGATGGTGGTGGTGGTCTTGTCGTACGCTGAGTCCTGAGTGCGGCTGACGGTGTAAGGCCTCACGGTGGTCACGACACTGTCCATCCCGTCCCAATAGGGCTTGGCCTCGGTGCCATCTTGCTGGCCAACGCTGGTGCCATCCAGTTTGAAGGGCCCATAGGTTGAGGTTTCATCATTGTTGTTCCAGTAGCCGTCCGTGGACAGGATGCTGTAGTTGCGCTGGCAGGCGTACTCCATCGGGTCGGTCGTTTGGCCCGGCGCCTTGTTGGCGAAGTAGCGGCCCACCTTGGACAAGGCTCCGCGCAAAGGGGTTGCGTTCCCAGGGTCGGCTTTGTAGAGGTTCGAGTAAAAAGAGGTCTTCTGGCTGTTTTCAAAGGCGCCGGTCGGCAGGAACTTGGTGCTGGGTGCTGCGCTGGTGGAGCTGATGGTGGTGAAGCCCACGCGGTACTTGCCGTCAATGGGGCTGAAGGCACGGCCCGCAGCCGAGCGCATCATCAGGACACGCGTGCGGTAGTAGGCATACCAGTCGGCATACCGCTGCGCCTGGGCCGAGTCGGTGTTGACGGTAACCTGCGTGAAAGGGGCTGAAGCGGGAGGCCGCAAGAAGCACTCGTTGGCAAAGCCATCATCACCGATGGTGTCCAGGCCATCTATCGTGTACTTCCAGCCCATGGCTGGTTTGCTGCCTGTGTAGTCGTAATAGGTGCGGCCGTTCAGGTTGGTGACGTTGGTTTGAACCCCCACTTTCCAGGTGGCTGTGGGGCTGCCGCCGCCCGCCATGCCGGTCACGGTCACCACCAGGGTGGGATTGTTCCAGCTCTTGACGATGCCTACCATCCACTGTGTGTCGTTGGCGGTGTTGACGATGCCCACCCGGCTGTCTTTGGTGAAGCTGTCCCAGGCACCATTGCTTACGCTGAAAGTTCGGTCGCCCGTGCCGATGGACACCGGGGTGTTCAGGTTCTTGGAGTTGGTCACCGTGACCTGGAAACCGTCAATGGGGGCGTACTGGAAGGAGGCGGCTGGGTAGGGCGTGCCATCCGGATTGAGCGGTCGGTTGGCGCTGTAGTCGTAATCTGGGTTGTAGGCGATGCCATTGCACTGCTTGGACTTGAAGCCGTAGGCGGTGGTGTCGCGCATGTCGTCGGGCATGAAGGCCGAGGCCATGCTGCCCGAGTCATCCAGGATGAACATCACATTGGGCTTGGCGCTGATGTCCGACGTGGTCGCCAGCGGCGTGTTCGAGATGTCGGTGGGCGCCGCGCGCACGCCCGGGTTGAGCGCGGCCAGCCCGATCAGCATGGCCACCAGGGCCCGGTTCATCGAGGGGAACCCGGAGTGGGTGCGAGGGTGGTTTTGCATGCTTGCTTCCTTCCGCGCCGTGAGGCAAGGGCACATCAGATGTGCACAATCGTTTCGACGAAGCTGGTCGTGTTGCGTGGACCGATCACCCGGACCACGATTCGGTAGTAAACGCCCGACACATTGGTGAAGCGTTCGTAGTCGGAGTAATCCAGCTTGCCGCGTTTGGCGGCGTTGTTGCTGCTCGATACCAAAGGCCGGGCGCAGGAGGTGCTGGTGGCGTTGGGATCACCGACGGCATCGCACAACCGAAAGATCACCCAGCGGACCTTGTTCTCGTTGATGGTGCGCTCGGCGGCAGGCAGGACGGTGCAGTCGGCCTCTGCGGTGCCGGGGGCATATTGGCAGCGGTCGTGGTCCCAGTCAATCAGCTTGCGCACGCCGGTCGTCTGCTGGCCGGTGACGTCCAGGTTCTCATAGGCCGTGGCGTAGTAGCCATCGCCATGGGCGTTGAGGCTGCCGGCGGGGGCCTCGTTGAGGGCCGTGATGGCCTCTTTGGTGGCGCGGTCGGCCACGGCGGTGGCATCCTGCTTGAAGCTCAGGTTGCCCATCACCACGGAGCTGGTGTCCACCGATCGGACCAGGGCCACGGTGGCCAGCGACAAGGCGGCCAAGGACAGCAGGGCGAACAGCAAGGAGACGCCGCGGTTCTTGAGGGATGAGTGGGTGGTCAGGTGCATGGCGAGTCTCATCACGAGTTCCAGAGCACATTGCGCAAGGGGACCACGGTGTCGTAGACCTTGTAGCGGTACTTGTTCCAGTCGGTGCCCAGGTGGGTCAATGAGAGGGACAGGCACTGGCGGTTGGTGTAGCAGCTTGTGGCCCCGGCCACCGTCACGCCCGTCGTGCCCAGATCCCACTGAAGGGTGCTGCTCGTCGCGTTGCCGCCGCCTTCGTTGTCTTTCTCGAATTGGCTGCTGCGGGCCACCAGGATCACGCGAATCGACAAGACCTGTTGCCATCCGCCCGTGGTGGATGGGGTGTTGTTGTCGTATGTGTCGACCACATCGTCGCCGTTGGTGTCCTTGCCATACATGGCTCGGAGCATGACGACCTGGGGCTGCGCGTCCTCGGCCGTGCTCCACATGCCTCCAGCCCGTGAAAGGGTGCTGGTCTGCAAGGCCTGTGTGGCGGTGTCGATGGAAAACCGGCGCAAGGACAGGGCGCCCACGTTGAGCAGGTAGCTGCCGGCGGCGGGGTAGCCAACGGTGGGCAGCAGGTTGGCCGACGCGGGTTGATTCCAGTCGGCATCGCTGGCCTCTGCGTGCGGGATGTTGATGGTGGTCAGCTGGTTGCTGCCATTTTGCTTGACCTGGACCACGCTGCACCAGTCAGTGGCACTGGGGGTGGGCGGCGCCGCGATCAGCAGATCGTTTTCGACCACACCCACAGCCGATTGCACCACGAAGTAGCTGCCGTCGGCGGGATGGTTTTCGGTGACCTTGATGGGCACCGAGAACGAGCTCTTGGTGCTTCTGAGCACCGTGATGACGTTGGAGCCATTGGACCCGTTTTCAATGACGACGGGGGCCAGGGTGAAGTTGGCGATGGGGTTGGCATCGACCTTGTACTTGACCATGCAACCCAGGCCAGCCGGGTTGGCACTCACACCGTAGCCTGCCATTTGAACTTCGCGCTGGATGGCATACAGGCCCAGTGCGCCGCTGATCTGCGCATCGGCGCCACTGGTGATCGTGCGCTTGCGGCCCTCCGACACCAACAGCACTTGCGCGATGGCCACGATGGTGAGCATGCCCAGGACCACGCCCACCATCAGCTCGATGAGGGTGAAGCCTTGCTGGCGGCGATGAGGGAAGGTGGCAGCGCGCATGGTCATGTCAACTGATGGAGGTTTCAGATTTGTACTTGTGAGAACCGCCATCGGGCAGCGACCAGGTGATCACGATGTAGATGTCGCCGGAGTTCTTCACTTCTACCGTGGCGGCGCCATTGGGCAAGGCCTGGGTGACCTTGTCCATCCAGGCCTTGCAACGCGCGTAGCCGTTGCAACTGCCGGTGGTGTAGTTGCTCAGGTTGGCTTTGTCAGACCACATCAGCCCGGTCAACTCGGTGGCCAGGTAGGATGCGTCGGTGCGCACTTTGGCGGCACCTTGTGTTTGGTTCATGTTGGCTTGCAGGCCCACCAAGGCCAGCACGCCCACGCTGAACAACAAGACGCTCACGAGCACCTCGATCAGCATGAAGCCTCGAACAGTGCGAGCACGGGCGCGGATCTTTGGGGGTGTGGATGGGTGCATGGTTCAGCTCGCTGGGCAGTAGCGGGGGTCGGTGGTGCTAGTCACGGCCTCATCGCAGACGAGGGTGCGGCCACCGCTTGAAATCATGATCCTGTAGCGGCGGTGGTCAGTGCCATTGGTGCCGTCGTTGACCAGGATTCGGCCAATGGGACCAGCATTGGCCACTTGGCCAAAGGCATTGAAGGTGATGCTGGTGGCAGGGGTGGCGCCATCGCGCTGCTTGGCCGAGACGGTCACGCCACTGCCGCCATCGCCGATGGGCCTGGCCGCCACGGTTTGCGGCGCGGTGGTGTCGGAGGGGGCGACCGAGCACTTGCTGGTCGGATCGGTCAAGCTGACCACCCATGAACCGCCGGTGGCGCTGGTGGTGCAGTCGTCGCTCAGCACCTTGGGGTCGGCGGTTGTCACCATCCAGAAGGTGACGTTCTGATTGCGGCGCACGGCCTCCGCGCGGGCCTTCTGCAAGCCTTCCTGGATCGACTCGGCCGTGTTGCGGATGCGCGAGTTGACCATCCAGGCGCCCAGGCTGGGCATGGCCGAGGCCAGCAGGATGCCCATGACCGCCAGCGTGACCGCTATTTCGATCATGGAGAAGCCGCGTTGGCGTTGATGAGCGTGTTTGAGACTGCACGAGACCACTTTTGAACCCCTTGAACACACGAATGGGACCATTCACGTGATCGATTCTAGGAAGGGGCTTTCCGGGGCGTGCGGCAATAATTGGCAGTAAAAAGGCCCAGTTCGACGGACGGTCGGTGGGTCCGACAGACGGTTTCTCAGCGGGGGCTGGACACCATTTTGAGCACGTCCCAGTAGGACGGTGAGGGCGGAACAATGCCCCTTTCACGCAATACCTTGTGCAATTTTGGCAGTCGGAAGTAGGGAACCGATGCCATGAAATGATGCTCGATGTGGAAGTTGACGCGGATGGGCGCCACCGTCATCCGGGCCAGGAAACCGGCCCGCGTGCTGCGCGTGTTGCGCAGCATGTTGCCGCTGCGTTCGGTGCAGGCGTGCTCGGCCATGGAGCGCAATCGCATGAACACGCCGAAGGTGGTCAGGTAGGCCACCCACCAGGCCGAGTAGACCCACAGGTGCCCGCTCAAGGCCAGCGCCGTGGCCAGCAGCGCATGCAGCACGATGAAGCCGCTCATGCGCCGCAGGCCTTCAGCCGCGTAGTCATGCCAGCGTCGACCATCGCGTGGCAGTTTGACGATGTCGGCGGCCACGGTCCACTGGAGCACACCCATGTCCATCAGCACCTGGCCCACGATGCGGCGCAGGCCGCTGAGCCCGCTGAGGTCGCGCAGGAACTTGCGGCGCACCGACGAGCGCGAGGCCGGGAATGGTTTGACCAGGCTCAGGTCGGGGTCGCCCGCCTGGTTGGTGTGCGCGTGGTGCTTGAGATGGTGTTCACGGTAACGGGCCACATCGACCCAGATCCAGCGGCCCGCCAGCCAGTCGGCGGCGTGGTTGTTCAGCCAGCGGGTCTTGAACAAGGTGCCATGCGCGCCTTCGTGCAACAAGATGGCCAGCGCCAGTTGGCGGCCGCCCAGCACCACCACCACCAACAGGTAGGTCAAGGGATGCGGAAACCAGATCAGTGCGGCAAAGCACAAAGCGATCACGCCCCAGGTGAAGCCCAGGGCCGACCAGCCGGCCAGGTCGGAGCGGGCGGTGAATTGCGCGATCTCTTCGCGGCTGAGCACGTCGGATGGGCGCAGGCGTGATGGCAGGGCGGTGTTCATGAGGATGGGGTTTGGCTTGGTCAATGGGGCAATGACGAGGAGGCGGACTTGCCTGCGATGGGTGTTGGTGCGTCGACCTGGGCATGGAACTGGCGCCAGATGCCGTGGCCCAATTGATCGAAGTCCTGCACCGCGTTCATGAAACGCTGGCGGCTTTCAATGTCCACCAGCGGTGCTGGCAGCAAGGGGTCGAACACCACGTGGCGGATCGCCTTGCGGCCCAGCAGGTAGGACTCGCGCGCGGCGTCTTCAACGGGCAGTTGCTGGGCGCGCGCAGTCCATTGCGACAGTTGCGCCTGGATGTGGCCATAGGCCTCATTCAACTCCTGGCCATGCCAAAGGTGGGGGATGCGGGCTTCGCGCTCCTGGTCAAACGCTGTGGCAATGAACACGCAGGCTTCGCGCTCCAGGCCCAGGGTGTGCAGCCGCTTGCGCACCGTCTCGATGCCGCCTTGCAGGTTGTCGGGGCGCACGAACAGGCCTCGATCCAGTTCACGCAGGCCCACCATTTGAAGTGCGCGGTCGCGGTGGCGCAGGGCAACCCGGTCGCTGCGGCCCAGGGCCCCGCAATGCACGGCAATGTACCCGCCTTGCCAAGGCCTGACGCGCTGGCTGGCACTGCGCCAGGTGGCCACGTCGGCCGCCAGTTCGTTGGCGCTGGCGCTGAGTTCGTACACGCCACGGCTCACGGATTCGATCATGCCGTCGGCCGACAGGCGGGCCAAGGCCACCCGAAGATTGTTGGCGGGAATGCCGAACAGCGCGGCTGCGGCCAGCAGGTGCCGCACGGGCAGGTGATCGCTGCCAGCGGCCAACAGCAGGTCAAGGATCAGGTTTTTGGCGGTGATGCTCATGAATATTACAAACAAACATCAAAAGTGATTTTGCTTGTAATGTATTCGGGGCGAAGGGTGGCGTCAAGCGCCGAGCACTACGCCAAAAGCGTCAGGCACTGCCGACCCGTCCACTCCTCGCCGGGCGCCAGCGTTTTGGGCTGAAGGATGCGGGCGGCTTCCACGCACAGCATGTGCTGCCAATCATCCGCAGGCATGTCGCTCAAGGCGGCGCATTTGTCAGGCCCCGGGTTCCACACCACGGCGTCGGGCAGGTTGTCCGACTGGATCTGCAAGCGGCGTTTGCCTTCGGTGAGCAGCAGGCTGCTGGCCTTTTCATAGATGCGGTCGAACTCGCCCGAGAAGCTTTTTTCCGGGTGGTCTTCCACCGCTTCGCCGTTCAGCAGGTTGTCGATGTAAAGGTGGCCTTCCAGACCATGCAAGCGCACGCGGCTCAATTCAGCCACGCCCAGGTAGGTGTGCAGGGCCGCTGAAAAAGGCCACACCGTGCTGCCACTGTTGCGCACGTAAAGCTCCAACTCCAGTTGCGCGCCGCTGACCGACACGGTCAACTCCAGTTCGAAACCATGCGGCCACAGGGCGCGGGTCTCGTCGCTGTCCGCCAGCTGGAATGTGGCTTGGGCGTGGTCTTTGCCTTGGCGCTGGCTTTCAAGCTGCCACGCGCGGTTGCGGACAAAGCCATGGCGGGGCAGGCTGCGGTCCGGGCCCTTTTGCTCGAACTGCGGAAAGATCACCGGGATGCCGCCCCGGATGGCCTTGCCCGCGCTGTAGTCGGCCTGGGGCGAGAGGTAAAGCTGCTCGGTGCCGCCTGCGGGCACCCAGGACACCACGTGGGCGCCATGCAGCAGCACCGTGGCTTGCGCGCCATCGGGCGATTGGATCTGGATGGCCGGCTGGCCGTGGTGGTCGTGGAAAGTGGTGAGGGTCTCGGTCATGCGGTGAGTATCCATCCTTCGATGGGGTCCACCACCTTGGGCAGGCCCCACGAGTGGGTGGGGTTCTCTTCGCCCTCGCGCTGGGCCCAGGCGGCCTGCACCAGGCACAAGGCGGCGTCCAGGCGGTCGCCTTTGGCATCGGACACCAGGAAGTCGCGCTGGCCGGGGGTGAGCTTCAAGCGCAGGTTCAGGCGGGTGCGGCCTTGCTCCAGCGCATCGACCAGGTCCATGCGCGCGATGAGGCGGGCGTGCTGTTGCTCCGCAGGTGCGGCCTGGTCGCTTTTGTAGCTGCGCCTGCCCAGCACTTCGCCGGAAAGGAAGCCCGGGTAGGCCTCGAAGGCCAGGGCATCGGGTCGGCCCTGGCGCAGGCCGGGCAGGGTGAAGTCGGCCTGCACCAAACGGATCAGGCCTTCGAAATACATCTTGCCCACCGGCACGTAGCGCGTCTGCAAGGGGCTGGTGCTGCTGATGCCGGGCACGGCGGTGTCGGTGGGGCGGTGCAGCAGCTTGGGGCCATTGCCGCGCTGCAGGTCCCAGGTCTGGCCCCAGCCATCGACCAGGCTCTGGAAGCCAGCGCGGTCCTGGCAATGGGCATGCAGCGCGTGGATCAGGGTTTCGGCGGCAGTGGCCTTTGGCCCTGCCGCTTGCTGCACGGCCTGGCGCAAGGCCGCCAGGTGATGGGCTGGAAAGTCACTGGGCGGATGCTCACACAGGGCCTGCACGAAAGGGCGTGGCAGCCCGAATGGAAAGTCGCACGCGGCCAACACGCCAGGCGCGCTGGCCAGCACCTGCTCCAGCCCCGCCAGCGTGGCCACCTCACCCAGCTTGTCCAGCTTGACGACCATGCCCGAGCGCCGACCCCAGGCCAGGGTCAAAGGCTTGCGGGATGAAGGCGCGCACGAGAAATCCAGGCCCAGCAAGGTGCCGGGCACAGTGCCGTTCAAGCCGGACATTCAGTTGGGTTTGCAGCCGATGGACGCGGTGACGATCAGCTCTTCGAGCAGCGCCAGCGAGACCTTGCCGGGCACGGCGTAAGGGTCCAGCACCGGGCGTTCAGAGTATTTCAGCAAGATCGAGGGGTTGACCTTGCTCAGGTTGACCTGGCCCATGGTCCAACTGGCAAAGCGGCGCTCGTCGATCTCTTCGTAGTCGAGCAGGATGACGTTGCCGTGGCGGGGGTCATTGGCGATGCGCGTGTAAAGCTGGTTCACGGCGTCGCGGCCACCTTCCAGCAACTGCATGAAGATGTCGCCGCTGTGGCACAGCAGGCCGGTCACGCCCAGCGCCAGGTTGTTCTTGCGCGAGGATGACAGGATGGTCTCGATGGTGTCGGCGGCCAGGGGCTTGTGAGCCCGGCTGGCATAGAGCAGTCGAACGAGCATGGTGGTGACCTCAGCTTTTCCGTTGGTTGACCAGGGCGAGGAATTCGCGCCGCAGGTTGGGATCCTTCAGGAAGGAGCCGCGCATCACACTGTTGATCATCTTGGAGTCCATGTCCTTGACGCCGCGCCACTGCATGCAGAAGTGGTCGGCCTCCATCACCACGGCCAGGCCATCAGGCTGCATGCGCGATTGCAGCAAGTCGGCCACTTGCGTGACGGCTTCTTCCTGGATCTGCGGGCGGCTCATGATCCAGTCGATCAGGCGGGCGTATTTGGACAGGCCGATCAGGTTGGAGTGCTCGTTGGGCATGACGCCGATCCAGACCTTGCCCATGATGGGGCACAGGTGGTGCGAGCAGGCGCTGCGCACGGTGATGGGCCCCACGATCATCAGCTCGTTCAGGCGTTCCGCATTGGGAAACTCCGTCACGGCAGGGGCCTTGTGGTAGCGGCCCTTGAAGATCTCGTGCAGGTACATCTTGGCCACGCGGCGGGCGGTGTCCTGCGTGTTGTGGTCGCTGTCGGTGTCGATCACCAGGCTGGACAACACGCCGGCCATCTTGTCTTGCACCTCGTCGAGCAGTTTTTCCAGCTCGCCGGGTTCGATGAATTCGGCGATGTTGTCGTTGGCGTGAAAGCGCTGTTGGGCTTCTTTCAGGCGTTCCCGGATCTTGACGGACACGGGCGTGCCTTCATCAATGTCAGGGGCCGCGTCGATGGCGCGGAGGTTGGGCGTGGTCATGGGGCGCTTTCAAAGCCTGGCAAAGCAAGCAGTCTGCAGATGGCCGATGCTAACAAGCCCCAGGGCCTTGTGCGCGTTGAATGCAAGGCAGCCCCGGCTTTGCGGGGGGAATGCCTCAGTTTTTGGGCGCCACCGGCTTGGGCGGAGGCTTGCGACCCGTGTGTGCGAACATGGCTTCCAGCAGCGCCACGTCTTCGTCCTGCCCCTTGGCGGTGGCCCCGGCCTTGCCGGGCTTGGCTGGGGTGGTGGAAGTGGCCGACGCCAGGGCCACGGCGGGTTTGGCGGCAGGAGCGGCCTTGACCTGGTCGTTCACGGCCGCGCGGTCCAGCTCGGTGGATGGAGACAAGGCTGTGGCCGATGGCGCCGTGGGGGTGGGGCTCAAGGCCGCCAACGGTGCGTCGGCATGGGTGGTTTCAATCACGGCAGGGCCTGCGGCCGTGGGCGCCGAGACCTCGGCGCTGGACTCCAGCGTGTCATGCTTGGCGGAGGTCGGCGCACGGGCAATGGTGGTGGGCGGCGGCATCACCTGGGCAATCGCGGGCTTGCTGTCCTGGATGACCAGCACGAAGCCGGCCATCAAAGCCAGCACACCCACGCCCATCGCACCCCAAAGCGCTCCCTGCAGCCAACTGCGGCGGTGTGATTTGTGGGTGCGCCGTCCGCCTTTGGTGCGGCTGGGCCGCGAAGCGTGGCGGGTTGATTCCAGCGTCGATAGAATCCGCACGCGTTGGTGGTCTTCGGCGGCGGGCTCGTCGTCCATGCCCGCGAACAGGCTGGGGCGATCAAGGCTGGGCCGCTGGCCGCGTCCGGGTTTGGGGGCTTGATGGTCGCCCGATGGGTAGCTCAACGCCAACTCCCTGTGTTGATTTTTGTGGTGTCGCCAAAGCGCGGATTCTACGAAGCGTCCGACACACCGGCGCGGCCAATCGTCTTTTTGCAAACAATCGTTACAACAATATGCTCGCAGGGTGGATTTTTGGGTACTTCGTGCTGGGCTGTCTGGTCCTGGCTTGCTTGGTGTTTCCTTCGGGGCGGCGCGCGGTGGTGGCATGGGTTGGTTCGTCCTGGAAGGGCCGCCATCAGCGCCGCGTGAGCGTGATTCCCTGGATCGTGCTGGGCAGTGTCCTGCTGATGCTGCCCGCGGCCGGTGTCTGGTGGTGGGGTGGTGGCCAACAAGGCGGGCGCACCTTGGATGCCTTTGACGACACCACCCTGGACGACGGCAATCGCCACGTGGCCCACTTGCTGCAAGGCGAGCAACTGGTGCCACCGCCGCCCTTGCCGCCCGAAGCCTTCACCACCGCTGAGGTCGAGGTGGTGCGGCCCATGCTGTCCAGCGCCGACCGCCGTTGGGATCGCATGGACGAAGCCTTCGTGCAACGCGTGCTCACGGTCTTCAAAGTCATGAAAGAGCGGCATGGCTACGACATGGCCTTGCTGGAAGGCTACCGCAGTCCCGAGCGCCAGAACCTGCTGGCCGCGCAAGGTGCGCACGTGACCAACGCGGGCGCCTGGCAGAGCTACCACCAGCACGGCTTGGCGGCTGATTGCGCCTTTCTGCGCAACGGCAAATTGGTGATCTCCGAGAAGGACCCGTGGGCCATGCGCGGCTACCAGCTCTATGGCCAGGTGGCCGAAGAGTTGGGCCTGACCTGGGGTGGCCGCTGGCGCCTCATGGACTTCGGCCACGTCGAGTGGCGCAGAAACAGACAGTAACAAGTCCCCGCCCCAACGGGGGGGAAGGACCATGGACATCCGCCATTAGACTGCGCCCCTGCCTGCTGCAAGTGCGGGCCACGACGACAACACACGGGGAGTCAGACGACATGGGGCGTCCTTTCATTGTTCTGGGTGACAGCACCGACCATGGCGGCACGGTGGTGGGCGCCTCTGGCGTGACCGACACCCATGGCAAGCGCATCGCACGCGTGGGTGACCAGGTCACTTGCCCTCACCGGGGGCATGGCACCACGGTGATCGTGTCGGGCGATGCCACCATGATCATCGACGGCCAGCCCGCCGCGCGCCATGGCGACAAATGCGCCTGCGGCGCCACCCTGATCGCAGCCCAGGCGGTATCCACCGGCATCTGAGATGAGCAAGCTGTTGAAGGCCGGGTTGTTGTGCCTGGGGATTGGGGCGCTGGTCTGGCTCGTCACCTTGTGGCAATGGCAGACGGCTGAGCGCGATGTCTCGGACACCGAGATCGTGGGGCAGTTGTTCGTGTTGCCGGTGGTGCTGACCGCCGTGTTGTTGGGCGCGGTGTGGGGCGTGGCCCGCTTGCGGGCCGATGCGGCCAAGCCGGTGGTGATCAAGGCTCGACCGGCGGTGGTGGACAAGTCGGCTGTGGTGCCAATGGACGAGCGGCGACTCAGCTTGGCTGTGGTGCAAGCGGCAGTGCGTTTGTCGGCGGGCGACTCCCCCGAGCAGGTGCTGTCGCAAATCCGGTCGGGTGATGTGCGTCCCGGCCTCGACCCCGAGTTGCAGGACCTGGACGGCGGCCCGGTGTTCACGGCGCGCCTGCCGGAGCTGGACGTCGATGGCTTGCGCCAGGCGTTGCCGCCTGAAGTCGGTGACCGCGTGGTGCGCGCATTGGCCTTGCTGCAGGCCCCCGCAGATCAGTTGCTGGAGCGAGTGTTGATGCTCGCCGAGGACTGGCCCATTGACGAAGCCTCCGCTCAAACCTCCATGATGGCGGTAGATCAGCCCGCGCACCTCAGTGGCATGGCAGCGGCGGCCACCACCGGCGCGCGCCGAGGCCCGGTGCTGCCCCGCTTGACCGTGCGCTTGGCCTTGCCTTCCTCATGGACTGAAGCCGAGCGCGAGCACGCGTCCGCCTGGCTGCGCATGCGCTGTGCCGTGCTGACGTCCCCCGCCTTGCATGTGCATGCGCTGGACCAGGCCGATGGCCTGTGGGCCTTGCTGGACCAGCAAACCCTGCAATGGTCGCGCGAAGGTTTGCCGCAATGGTGCCTCGTGCTGGTGGCCGACAGCGCCCTCGACGAGCGCGAGATTGAGCGGCGTCAGGCCGTGGGCGAACTTTTCACAGGCGCCCATCAAACCGGCCGCATCCCCGGTGAAGCGGCGGCGGGCTTGCTGCTGGCCACGCCTCATTGGCCTGGGCTGGACACGCAAACGCCGCCACCTGCGCGCCTGTTCCGCCCCGTCCGTCTGCGCCGCGACAAATCGGCCGATGCCGCTGGTCGCGTGGGTGCCACCGTGTTGCAAGACGCCATGGGCCAAGCCTTGAGCGTGTGCACCGCCTTGCCCGCTGACCTGCTTCAAGTGGTGGCCGATGCCGACCACCGCGCCAGCCGCACCGCCGAAGTCTTCGAAGCCTTGCAAGACCTGGCGCCCCAACTGGACCCGATGTTGTCGGTGACCCGCGTGGGCGAAGCCTGCGGTGACCTGGGTCTGGCCAGCGCCCTCGTGCCTGTGGCCTTGGCCACGGGCCTGGCCCAACAAGACGATGCCCCCGGCGTGACCATGGCCGTGCTGGTGCAGGCCACGCACGAACGTGTGGCCCTCGCTTTGACTCCCTGGACTTGGACGCCGCCATCGGCCCAAGCCAAGACCTGATCGACCTGGACTGGAACCATGCAGAGAATCTGGCAGTTTTTTCTCAACCCCAAGGTCCTGACCGTGTTGGGCGTGGCCGCTTTGGCGGCCTTGTTGTTCCTGGGTGCCGACACGCTTCAGGTGGGGCTGATCTGGGCGGCGGTGGTGCTGGGCTTGATGGCCGTGGCCTGGCTGATGGTTTGGGCCGTGCGCCGCGCCAAAGCGGCCAAGGCCTCCTCGCAACTGGAGCAAGCCCTGCAAGCCGAGGCCGACAAGGCCGTCAAGTCGGCGGGCAAGGACAAGCGTGATGAAGTGCAGGCCGTGCGCGAACGCATGGTCGACGCGGTCAAGCTGATCAAGTCGTCCAAGCTGGGCGAAACCTCGGGCTCGGCCGCCTTGTACGAGCTGCCCTGGTACGCCGTCATTGGCAACCCGGCGGCAGGCAAGAGCTCGGCCGTGGTCAAGTCGGGCTTGAAGTTTCCCTTCGCCGACAACACCGAGAACGTCATCCAGGGCATTGGCGGAACGCGCCACTGCGACTGGTTCTTCACCACCGAAGGCATCCTGCTGGACACGGCGGGCCGCTATGCCGTGCATGAAGAAGACCGCAGCGAATGGCTGGGCTTTTTGTCGCTGCTGAAGAAGCACCGCCCCAAGGCGCCCATCAACGGTGTGATCATCGCGGCCAGCGTGGCCGAGCTGGGCGCCAACAAGCCCGAGTTCGCCATCGAGCTGGCCCGCAAGCTGCGCCAACGCGTGCAGGAACTGACGGAAAAGCTGGAGGTGTTCGCACCCGTTTACGTGGTCTTCACCAAGGCCGATCTGATCTCGGGCTTCGTGGACTTCTTTGAAGACCGCGACCGCAGCGAGCGCGACAAGGTGTGGGGCGCCACGCTGCCCTACGACACCACCGGCAAGGCCGATGCCGTGGCGGCGTTTGATCACCATTTCGACGACCTGTACGAAGGCCTGAAGGAGGCCTCGGTGGCGCGCATGTCGCTGCACCGTGGCGAGCAACTGCCGCCGGGCGTGCTGACCTTCCCCTTGGAGTTCGCGGCGCTCAAGTCCTCCTTGCGCACCTTCATCACCACGCTGTTTGAAGAGAACCCCTATCAATTTCGGCCCATCTTCCGGGGCTTCTACTTCACCAGCGCGGTGCAAGAGGGCCAATCCACGGGCCGCGCCAGCGAGCGCGTGGCCGAGCAGTTCGCCTTGCAGCTGCAGCCGGGCACGGCCTCCAAGGTGTACTCGCAAAGCGGTTTCTTCCTCAAGGAGCTGTTCTCCAAGGTCATCTTTGCTGATCGCCAGTTGGTGCAGCAGTACACCAGCCGCCAGAAGCTGCACCTGCGCTACGCCAGCTTCTTCGCGGGCGTGGTGTTGCTGGGTGCCTTGCTGGGCACGTGGACCTGGTCTTACCTGGGCAACCGACAACTGGTGAGCAATGTGCAGGCCGACCTGGCCAAGGCGCAGCGCGTGCAAGAGGGGCGTGTCGATCTGCAGTCCCGCCTCGAAGCACTTGAGATCCTGCAAGACCGGCTGGCCCAGATGCAGCAGTACCGCAGCAGTCGGCCCTGGTCGTTGGGACTGGGGCTGTACCAGGGGCAGGCCATCGAGGCCCGGCTCCAGCAAGAGTACTTCGCTGGCTTGCAGGCGGTGATGCTCAAGCCGGTGGAGCAGTCCATCGCGGCGTACCTGTCCGATGTCAATGCCCATGCGGCGGACCTGCGGCCCATCCAGCGGGAGGGTGACGGTGCGCCTGCCGTGGCGACTGTGGCAGTTGCGTCGTCTGGCGCGGCCTCCGGTGTGGTGCTGGATCCGAATGCGGCCGCCCCGGCGGCGGCAGGCGAGTCGGCCTACGCCAGCGCTTCCAGCACCAACGTCACCGAGGCCTACAACGCTTTGAAAGCCTACCTGATGCTGGGTGACCGCTCGCGCCTGGAGTCAGGCCACATGAGCGACCAGTTGACCCGCTTCTGGCGCAGCTGGCTGGAAGCCAACCGCGGCACCATGCCTCGTGATCGCCTGATTCAGAGCGCCGAGCACATCATGGGCTTTGCTCTGGCCCAAATGGCCGATCCCGCGTTCCCACAACTAGACCTGAACCTGGGCCTGCTGGACCAGACGCGCGAGAACCTGCGCCGTGTGATCAAGGGCATGCCGGCGCGCGAGCGCGTCTATGCCGAGATCAAGGCGCGCGCGGCCACGCGTTTCGCGCCGATGACAGTGGCCCGCTTGATCAGCGATCCCGACCGGCCGATCGTTGCTGGTAGCTACGCCATCTCGGGCACCTTCACCAAGGAAGCCTGGGACCAGTACGTCAAGGAGGCCTTCAAGAACGCGGCCAACAACGAACTGCAGGCCACCGACTGGGTGCTCAAGACCGCGTCCAGCGACGACCTGACTCTGGAGGGCAGCCCCGAACAAATCCAGAAGGCGCTGACCCAGTTGTACAAGCTTGAATACGTGCGCGAATGGCAGAAGTTCATGCAGGGCATCACCGTGCAGGAGTTCGGCAGCTTCGAGAAAGCCGTGATGCACATGAACCGCCTCGGTGACCCGGCGGCCTCGCCCGTGGGCCTGTTGATGCGCACGCTGTACGACCAGACCGCCTGGGACAATCCATCGCTGTTGAACGACAAGCTGGCCCAGGGGCAACGCGGTTTCGTGGCCTGGTTCAAGCAATCCATTTTGCGCATGGCGCCCTCGGCGGTGCCGGTCAACGTCAACGTGGCCATGCCGACATCCGACATCCCGCTGGGCCCCATTGGCAAGGAGTTCGTCGGCCTGAACCGCCTGATGATGCCGCGCGATGGTGGTGCCACGCTGGTGCGCAGCTATCTCGATGCCTTGTCCAAGATCCGCACGCGTTTCAACCAGATGAAGAACCAGGGCGATCCGGGGCCGGCGTCGCGCCAGCTGATGGTGCAGACCCTGGAGGGCAGCTCCGAGTTGGCCGATGCCTTGAAGCTGGTCGACGAGCAGATGCTCAATGGCATGAGTGATTCGGCCAAAGCCACCTTGAGACCTTTGCTGGTGCGGCCTTTGATGCAGGCTTTTGCCGTGATCGTGCGCCCTACCGAGTCCGAGCTGAACCGCGTGTGGATGGCCCAGGTCTTCGAGCCTTATCAGCAAACGCTCTCTGCCAAGTACCCGTTTGACCGGGCCTCCAAGGTGGAAGCCAGCCCCGTGGAGGTGGCGAAGGTCTTCGGATCGGAGGGCGCGGTGGCCAAGTTCGTGGAGCAGTCGCTGGCGGCCCTGGTGGTGCGGCGCGGCGACACGGTCAGCCCGCGCACCTGGGCCGACATGGGCGTGCGTTTGCTGCCGGACTTCTCAGGTGGCCTGGCGGCCTGGGTGGCGCCCTTGAGCGGGCAGGGCGGTGGTTCCGGCAGTGCGGGTGGCGCTGCAGCGGCGGCCGCAGAAGCCCAGACGGTGTTCGAGTTGCTGCCCCAAGCGGTGCCGGGCTTGACCGAGTACACCGTGGACATCGACGGACAGCAAATGCGTTACCGCAACGCCGCTGCGACCTGGTCGCATTTTGTGTGGCCGGGGCCGGGCACGCCGGGCGTCAAGATCTCGGGCGTGACCTACGACGGGCGCACCGTGGAGTTCTTCAACGAGCCGGGTCGGTATGGCCTGGAGAAGATGATCAACACGGCCCAGCGCAAGCGCACCGACAGCGGTGCGTTTGAGTTGCGCTGGCCACAAGGCTCGCTGGCCGTGGCCTTGCAACTGCGCATCATCTCGAACGCTTCAGCACCGGCTGCCGCGCCAACCACCACTGCGGCGGGTGGCGCATCCACCGGTGGCGGGCGTCCTGGCGCCTTGCCGGCCATGGTGGCAGGTGGCGCGGACGCCACCGTGGCCTCGATCACGCCGGAGGCCAAGCCATGAGCATCGTCACCACCCATGCCACCGAGGTGCTGTACTTTGGCAAGCTGCCGTCGCGGGGTGATTTTGTGCGCAGCGCGCACCATGCTTCGGTCATTCAGAGCCTCGACCAGTGGCAGGCGCAAGCGATGGAGCGCTTGTCCACCGACCCGCGTTGGAAGCTGGTCTACGACCAGGCTCCCACCGTGCAGTTCGCCATCCTCGGGCTGCACAGCCAGGTTGGCTTGGCAGGCCATTGGCTGGCCAGCCAGGATGCGTCGGGGCGGCGCTTTCCCTTCATCACGGCTGGCGTGTTCGATGTGAGCGACCAGCTTGATTTCATCCAGCACGGCCCCTTGGTGTTGGCGCGCTTGTGGGCCCGACTGGAGCAGGTCGGGCGCGTGGCCCATGCCGCCACCGACCTGGCGCATGCCCAGGCCAGCTTGACCACGCCCATTGAGGGCGACTTCAAGACCAGCGGCCCGCGCCTGGAGCTGATCGATTTTCTGGAAACGCACACCGTGGCCAGCCTGGAGCAGATGCTGGCGGCCTCGGGCGCGCGGGTTTCGGTGCGCCAGACCCTGTTGGCCCTGGGCATCTTGCTGCAACCAGTGATGGCGCAGGGGGCCAGCAAGTTGCACAAGGGCTTGCGCCTGCCCTTGGCGGCGGATGCGGGCTTGCGTTGGCCCGTGGCCTGTTTCTGGCTGTCGCTGATCCTGGGGTTTTTCAAACGCGTGGACGCGGAGTTGGCGCTGTTTGTGACCACGCACAGCACCCACCCCGAAATGATCCTTTGTTTTCAGGGCGCGTCGGCGGCTTCGCTGTGCTCGGTCATCGACCCGGAAGCCTTGCAGCGTGACACGGTGGAGGTGACGCAGGCCGACTGGGTGGAAGACTGCCTGGAGGACGACTACGGCCTGCGCAAATTGTCAAACTACTTGCGCGACCCGGCCTTGTCATTGGCCCAGGCCTTGCGCACGTTCGAAGAAATCTTTCTGGGAGTATGACGAGCATGAACCACGCCAAAGTTCTGGCTTTGTCCCTGACGCTGTGGTGCGCGGCAAGTGGCGCGCAAACCGCCATGGCCACCGCTGGCGCCCAAGTGCTGGGGCCCAACCAGGTGGTGGTCGCTGGCACCGTGCCCGACGAGGCCACCCGCGTGCAGGTGGTATCGCGGCTGCGCGAGCTGTACGGTGCTGACCGGGTGGTCGATCAGCTGACGCTGGGCGCGGTGGTGGCACCGCCTCAGTGGTCTCAGAACCTGCAGAAGGTGCTGTCGCCCTCCTTGAAGCAAGTCAGCCGTGGGCAGTTGAGCGTGCAGGGCAACATCATCGATTTGAAGGGCGAGGTGTCCAACGAGGCCGTGCGCCAGCAAATGGCCAGCGACATGGCGGCCTCGCTCAACCCGACCTACACCGTGCGCAATGGCTTGCGCGTGGCCGCGCAAGAGCAAAGCCTGGTGGACCAGACCTTGGGCAACCGCATCGTGGAGTTCGAAGCGGGCAGCGCGGTGCTGAGACCGGCGGGCACCGGCATCCTGGACGAGATGGCGCTGGCGCTGTCCAGGCTCAAGGGCAAGAAGGTCGAGGTCATTGGCCACACCGACGCGCAAGGCGGCCGGGTGGCGAACGTGGCGCTGTCATTGGCGCGAGCTGAGGCGGTCAAGACCTACCTGGTGAGCAAGGGGCTGGTGGCCGAGGCCATTGGGACCATGGGGCTGGGGCCGGATCGACCCGTGGCCAGCAATGCCACCGAAGAGGGCCGGGCCCGCAACCGGCGCATCGAATTTCGGGTCGAGCCCTGAGCCCGGTCAGAGGGAGCGAGCCGTTCAGAGGTTGGCTTCGCCCTCTTCCGGCTCCACGCCCAGCAATTCGTGCAGGTGAGACATCGAGCCCTGGTCCTTGACGACCTTGCGCAACCACTCGTGCAGGGGCATGTCGCCCCACTTCACGGCTTTCTCGGCCAGGTAGGCTACAGGGCTGTGCGGCTCGGTGCGGCGAAAGAAGGCGGCCACATCGCGCAGTTGTTGCAATGCCTGTGCGCGGCTGCGAAGCGGACCTTTGGCCGTGCCCTGCCGCGACAGGTCGTCGGCAGTGCCTCCATCGGCTTTTGACTCAGCGTCATGCGTCCCCGCGGGCTGTTCGTCTGGCGCTGCAGCCAAGGCGCCCACCTCCCGGGCCAAGCGCTCGACATCATGCACCGCGCCTGACAAGGCTTCCTTGGCCGACACGAAGGAGGGGCCCTGGTGCCCCAGCTTGGCGTCCACCACGGTTTGCCAGGCCCGCAGTTGCTGCTCGCAAGCCTGCACGGTTTGCAAGGTGGCGCGCAACTCGTCTTTGGGGGTTTCGCGCAAGGCCCGCATGAACTGTTCCAGTGTGACGCGGTCGCTAGCCTGAGCGCGGGCGTCCTGCGGCGAGCGCTCCTGCTGGGCTTGCCATTGGTGAGCGATTGCCATGTCTTGCAGCGAATACACCGCGCCTTGTCGACCTCGGGTCAATGGCCGGGTGTTGGCCAGACTCACCAGGCGCTGCAACAGCCAGGTCATGTTTCCCACGCGCTGGTCCATGTCACCATCATCGGCCTGGGGGTGCAGGTCGTCCCAGTGGTTTTCGCACAGGGCCGTGCACAACTGCAGGCCCTGGAGCAGGCCC
This sequence comes from Aquabacterium sp., assembly GCF_030652515.1. Classification (GTDB taxonomy): domain Bacteria; phylum Pseudomonadota; class Gammaproteobacteria; order Burkholderiales; family Burkholderiaceae_C; genus Aquabacterium. The sequence goes on from NZ_JAUSAR010000005.1 coordinate 88,714, forward strand.
GCGTAGCCCTGGGTCAGGGCCAGAGCTTCGGTCAGCCATTGGGCCAGCCGCAAGTCTTTGGTCTGCTGGCTCAGCAGGTGCGTGCATTGGCGCACCACGCCAGGCCAGTCGGCCACTTTCAGGGCCGTCACCCATTCGCCTTGGTCCAGGGTGGGGTCGTCTTCGCGCCGCATTTCGGCGATCTGGTCGAACTCGGTGGAGAAAGACAGGTCTGCGCCGCAAGGCAGACCGCCAGCGATGGGGGCCAGCAAGGCTTCGTTGTTCATGGGGTCCCTGGTGTATTCGTGCGTGTTTTTCAGCCCGTGATTTTCCCATGAAGGACGGGGTGGTTCCCCTGGAGAACGCACCCCCCGCAATGGGTGGATGTCCGACTGATTCACTAAATGTGAGTGATTCTCAATTGCAATAAATGTTAAAGTGACGGCATGGTTTTCACCGAGTTTTCTTTTGCGGGCGGCGGCCACGTGCCACGTGCAGATTTGTCCCCAGGCCAGCGTTGGACGCTGACGGCGGGGGCCGTGTTGCTGCACGGCCTCGTGGCCATCGCGGTGTGGCACTCATCCACGCTGCCAGCGATCCCGCCCGACCCTGCTCCACTCATGGTGAGCTTGATCACCGATGGCGCAGTGCAATTGGCACCCCCTGCGCCGCCCACGGTAGAGCCGCCCAAACCGGTGCCCGCGCCCAAGCCCGTGGCCAAGGCGCCTCAAAAAGCACCGCCGCCTGTGCTGGCCGCCAACCGAGCGCCCGAGCCACAAGACATGCAGGTGCCGGTGGCCGCGCCTGAGCCGCGCCCCGCGCCTGCCGTGACCACACCGACGCCGGTGCAGAACACGCCCACGGTGGCCGCGACGTCGGCCGCCAGCACGGCGCCATCCACCGAACCGGCGGTACCGCCGCCCCCCAAGACCTTGCCATCGTCTGCGGTGCGTTTCCTGATCAAGCCTCAACCGGTTTACTCGCCCGCGTCGCTGGAACTGGGCGAATCCGGAACCGTGACCATGCTGATCCTGGTGGACGAAAACGGCCGGGCCAAAGAGGTCAAGGTGACCAAATCGTCGGGCTATCCACGGCTGGATCGCGCGGCCGTGGCTGCGGAAAACGCTGCTCGTTTTCAACCTTATCTTGAAGCGGGTGTGCCACGCAGTGTCTGGGTACCCCACAGCATTACTTTCAATCTTGAAGAGCGTTGACCCACCATGAACGAAACCACCACCCCCGTCACCACGACCGCCATGGTTGAGGCGAGCAATCCCGTTGAAGCCATGGGCTTCGGGCACTTCATCAAGAACACCGATGTCGTCGGGCAAGGCCTGTTCGTGATCCTGGTGATCATGTCCCTGCTGTCCTGGGCCTTGATCATCACCAAGGGCGTGGGCCTGATCCTGCGTCAACGGCGCAGCAAGACCTTCCTGAACTTCTTCTGGAACGCCACCTCGCTGGAAGCGGTGCAGCACGAAATCACCACGCACGGCGTGAGCGAGCCCTTTGCCCACCTGACCTCGCACGCCATGCACGCCCAGGCTCACCACGCGCGCTATGGCGCGGCCAAGCTGGAAGAAGCCGGATCGGCCCAGGACTTCCTGACCCGCACCATCAAGAAGGTGCTGGACGAAGAAACCATGCGCCTGGAAAGCGGCCTGGCCGTGTTGGCCACCATTGGCGCCACCGCGCCCTTCGTGGGCCTGTTCGGCACCGTCTGGGGCGTGTACCACGCGCTGCTGGCCATTGGTGCCACGGGTGCTGGCACGCTGGACAAGGTGGCTGGCCCCGTGGGCGAGGCCCTGGTCATGACGGGCGTGGGCCTGGCCGTGGCGATCCCGGCCGTGATGGGCTACAACTGGTTGACCCGCAGCAACCGAGTGTGGGGCGCCCGCCTGGACGCCTTCGCGTTCGAGTTGTTCACCTTCCTGTCGACCGGCCAGACCCTCAAGACCAATGCCAACGTGCATCCCTTGAAGACCACCAGCACAGGCAACTGAGGAGCACACCATGGCTTTCGCCAGTTTTGACAGCAAGAGCAGCGGCGCCCCGATGGCCGAGATCAACATGGTGCCGCTCATCGACGTGATGCTGGTGCTGCTGGTCATCTTCATCGTGACGGCACCCTTGCTCAGCCATTCCGTGAAGCTGGAGCTGCCCAAGGCCAGCTCGCAGGTCGTGTCGGCCAAGGCCGAGAAGATCAACTTCTCGATCGATGCCGATGGCGTGCGTTACTGGAACGATCAGGCGCTGACCCGCGAAGAAGCCGCCGCGCGTTTCGTGGTCGAAGGCCAGAAGCCCACGCAGCCAGAGATCCACCTGCGCGCTGACCAGGCAGTGGCCTACAAGGCGGTCGCCGAGACCTTGGCCGATGCGTCCAAGGCCGGCTTGAGCAAGATCGGTTTCGTGACCGATCCGGAGCCGGATGCCACCAAGAAGTGAGGTGGCGGGGTAGGATCGGCGCCCATGAATGCGCAGACTTCTTCCTCCATCCCGCCGCAGGCTCTGGCCGGCATCAAGGTGATCGAATTGGGCCAGCTGATTGCTGGCCCTTTTGCTGGCAAAACGCTGGCCGATTTCGGGGCCGATGTCATCAAGATCGAGCCACCGGCCAGCGAAGGCGGCTCGGGCGGTGACCCCCTGCGCCAGTGGCGCATGCTGCACCAGGGCACCAGCGTGTGGTGGCAGGTGCAAAGCCGCAACAAGCAAAGCGTGGTGCTGGACCTGCGCACCGATGAGGGCCGGGAGGCCGTGCGCCACCTCATCGACGAGGCCGATGTGGTCATCGAGAATTTCAAGCCTGGCACCATGGAAAAGTGGGGGCTGGGTTTCGATGAACTCAGCCGCAGCAACCCCGGTTTGATCATGCTGCGCATCAGTGGTTATGGCCAGACGGGGCCCTACCGCGAACGCCCTGGTTTCGCCGTGGTGGCCGAGGCCATGGGTGGCATGCGCTACCTCAATGCCGAGCCGGGCCGAGTGCCCGTGCGTGCCGGGGTCAGCCTGGGCGACACCCTGGCCGCGCTGCATGGTGTGATTGGTGTGTTGCTGGCCTTGCAGGCTCGCCATGCCAGCGTCAGCGGTGCGGCACCCAAGGGCCGCGGCCAGGTGGTCGATGTGGCCCTGTACGAGGCCGTCTTCAATTGCATGGAAAGCCTGTTGCCAGAGTACAGCGCCTTCGGGGCGGTGCGTCAGCCTGCGGGCTCGGCCTTGCCCGGCATCGCGCCCAGCAACGCCTACCCCTGCGCCGATGGCATGGTGGTGATCGGTGGCAATGGCGACTCCATCTTCAAGCGCCTGATGATCGCCACTGGCCGCACCGACTTGTCGGTGGATGCGGAGCTGGCCACCAACCCGGGCCGGGTCAAGCGCGTGGCCGAGATTGATGAGGCCATTGGCGCCTGGACCGCGCAGCGCCCGGTGAGCGAGGTGGTGGACGTGCTCAACGCCGTCAGCGTGCCGGTGGGCCGCATCTATTCCGCGCGCGACATCGCGGAGGATCCGCACTACCAGGCGCGCGAGATGATCGTGCCCGTCACCACCCACGATGGATTGACCGTGCAGGTGCCGGGCGTGATCCCCAAGCTGTCGGCCACACCGGGCCTGATCACGCGGCGCGCCCCGACCTTGGGCGAAGACACGGAGCGGGTGCTTGGCCCCCGGCGGCCGTGAACCCTTTGCCCTCCGAGTCCGATCCCGCACCCAGCCCTTGCACCAAGGTGTGCCGCATGGATGGGCAGGTGTGCGCAGGCTGCGGCCGCACCCTGGATGAGATCGTCCGCTGGCGTGGCATGAGTCCGGATGAAAAGCTCGACGTGCTGGCGCGTCTGGCTGCCCAAAAGGCGGCATCATGGGCCGCATCTTCCCCATTTCCTGCTGCAGGAGTCTGAATGTCTGATCCTCATCGCGCGTCTGCGCTGTCCTGGTTTGGCAAGCTGTGGTCCTGGCTGGATGCCGGTCGCCGCTTGGTCCTCAACCTGGTGTTCTTGCTGTTGATCGTGGTGGTCGTGGTGGCCTTGTTCAAAAGCCGGGGCCCTGTCTTGTCGGACAAGACGGCGCTGGTGCTGGATTTGCAAGGCGTCATCGTGGAGCAGCACACCGATGATCTGCGGGCCACGGCCCTGCAGCAGGTGCGGGGCCAAGACACCCAGAAAACCCAGTTGCGTGATCTGCTGACTGTGCTGGACGAGGCCGCCAAGGATGCCAACATCTCGCACGTGGTGCTGGTGCTGGACGAGTTTCAGGGCACGGGCCTGGCCACCTTGCGTGAAGTGGCCGCGGCGCTGGACCGCTTCAAGGCCAGCGGCAAGAAGGTGATCGCCTGGGGCAGCAGCTACGACCAGCGCCAGTACTTCCTGGCCGCGCATGCCAGCGAGGTGTTTATTCACCCCATGGGCATGGTCTTTCTGGAAGGCTTCGGCCGCTACCGCAACTACTACCGCGATGCGCTGGACAAGGTTGGTGTCAGCATCAACCTGATCCGCGTGGGCACCTACAAAAGCGCCGCCGAACCCTTCATCGCCAACGCTGCGTCGCCAGCGGCCAAGGATGCCGAATCCTTCTTGTACAAGGGCTTGTGGGGCACCTACACCGAGGGCGTTGAGAAAGCCCGCAAGTTGCCAACAGGCGCGGTGATGGCCTACATCGACGGTGCGCCCGAGCAATTGGCGGCCGTCTCGGGTGATTCGGCCAAGCTGGCTTTGCAGGCCAAGCTGGTGGACGGCATCAAGACGCGCGACGAGTTGCGCGAGTTGCTGATCCAGCGCGGGGCCAAGGACGACGATCAGGCCAGGGGTTTTCGGCAGATTGCCTTCGGCGACTACCTGGCTCGCCAGCGGCCTTCGTTCACTGGCGATGCCGTGGGTGTGATCGTGGCCGAAGGCGAGATCGTGGAGGGCGTGGCCCCGGCGGGGTTGGTGGGCGGCCGGTCCACGGCCGCGCTGATCCGCAAGGCGCGCGAGGACAGCAACATCAAGGCCCTGGTGCTGCGCGTCAACTCGCCGGGCGGCAGCGCGTCTGGCTCGGAGCTGGTTCGGCGCGAGCTGGAACTGACCCGCCAGGCGGGCAAGCCCGTGGTCGTGTCGATGGGTGATCTGGCGGCCTCGGGTGGCTATTGGATGTCCATGGCCGCTGATCAGGTGATCGCCGACGCGGCCACGATCACGGGCTCCATCGGCGTCTTCGCCTTGCTGCCCACGGCCGATCAAGCCATGGACAAACTGGGCGTGCACACGGACGGCGTGCCCACCACCTGGCTGGGCGGTGCCGGTGACCCACGTCGCCCACTGGATCCGCGCTTTGCCAGCATGGTGCAATCCAGCATCGACCACATCTACGCCGATTTCACGGCCAAGGCGGCGCAGGCCCGCAAGACCACGCCCGAGAAGATCAATGAGGTCGCGCAAGGGCGGGTGTGGACGGGCGCACAGGCCAAGGAGCGCGGGCTGGTGGACAACCTGGGCTCGTATGGCGATGCCTTGAAGGCCGCCTCGGTGCGCGCCAGGTTGTCGGAAGGGTACCGGGTGACCTACGTGGAGCGTGAGCCGGGCAAGCTGGCGGGTTTGCTGCGCGCGTTGGGCGGTGATGCCGCGCTGGCTTGGGCCCATCAACTTGAGGCGGCTTGGATGCCGCTGGGCGCACCACCCGAGATCGCGCGTGACCTGCGCCGCGACCTGGGCCTGGTGACCGACCTGGCCAACGGCCGCCAACCCTTCAGCGTCAGCGCGCATTGCCTGTGCGAGCCGTTTTGAATCCTGAGCAAGCCATGAGAACACTCACCCCCCTTGAAGCCCGCGTCCTGGGCGTGCTGGTTGAAAAACACCACACCGTGCCGGACAGCTACCCCTTGTCGCTCAACGCCTTGACCCTGGGCTGCAATCAGAAAACCGCGCGCGATCCGGTCATGCAGGCCACCGAGGCCCAGGTGCTGCAGGCCATCGAAGGCCTGCGCGAACTCAGCCTGGTCAATGAGGTGAGCGGCAACCGCGTGGTTCGCTTTGAGCACAACGCGGCGCGTGGCCTGGGCGTGCCCAGCCAGGCGGTGGCTTTACTCACCTTGCTGGCCTTGCGCGGCCCCCAAACGTCCGCCGAGTTGCGCTTGCACACCGAGCGGCTGCACCGCTTTGCCGATGTCTCGTCGGTGGAAGGGTTCCTGGACGAGTTGGCCGAACGCGAACAGCCCATGGTCGTCAAGCTGGCGCGGGCGCCTGGCGCCCGCGAGTCGCGCTGGGCGCACCTGCTGTGTGGCGAGGTGACGATGCCGGTGGCAAGCTTGGCCACAGGGCAGGGCGAAGAGTCGGTGCTGGCCGAAGAGCTGGTGGCCTTGAAGGCCCGCCAGTCCGACATGGCTTTGGAGCTGGCCAATCTGCGCACCTTGGTGCTGCGCATGGCCGACGAGTTGGGCATGAAGCCACAGCCAGACCCCGACGCCTGAGCCGCAGGCCAGTTGCTCTGGGTTCACCGCCAGGCTTGTGCCACCCGTTCATGGGTGGGATGGCGGTCCAGCCAGTACACCACGAACACACAACCCACGGCCGCCAGCAAGGTGCCGATGGTGAAGGTGGGGGCATAACCCAGCAGATCGCCTGCCAAGCCACCCGCGATGCCGCCCAGGCTGCTCACCAGCACCACCACGCTGGCCAGCAGAGTGTAGTCGGTGCCAGCGTGCAAAGGATCGGATGCATCCATCATCAAGGCGAACAGGGCCACCGAAGCCATGGTGCCCACCAGGCCTTCCACGATGGTGGCCGTCCACAACAACTCGACGTTACCCAGGCCGAGTGCCGCCGCGATGTACAGGCCGAATCCGAATGTCTGGGCCAGACCACTGAACAGCAAGGCCTGGCGCCGCCCGACCCGGAAGGTCAGCCAGCCACCGATCACCGCGCCCAGCAGGCTGGTGGCCGAACCCACGGCCCCCTTCATGCCTGCGATGGTTTCCTTGCTCAGCCCCTGGTCGCTGAGGAAAGGCACGATCAGCGAGCTGACCATCTGGTCGCCAAAGCGGTAGCAAAAGATCAGCCCGGCGATGGCGGGCATGCCGGGCCTGAGCGCCCGATGGATCCAGGCAATGGCCAGCCGCCAGCCACCCGGGCGATCAGGGCGAGCTGCCTGCGGGGGAGGCTCGCGCAAGGTGAGCACGGGCACGATCGTGATGGCCAGCATGGCCGCCATGCACAGGAACATCACGCTCCAGTTGCTGCGGGCAAAGACCCACAGCAGCAAGCCGCCCCCCAGGATCATGCCCAAGCGGTAGGCGCCCACCTGGATGGCATTGGCCAGGCCGCGCTCCTTGGCGTTCAACAGCCGCACCGCCAGCCCATCGGTGACCACATCCTGCGTGGCCGCGATGAGGTTGAAGGCGAACACGGCACTGAACAGCGCGATGCTGCCCAGTTGCAGGTCAAGCTGCGACAGCAGCAGGGCGGCGGCGCAGGCCGCGCCTTGCAGCCCCAGCAGCCAGCCCCGGCGGGTGCCATGGTGGTCCAGCACGGGGGCCCACATGAACTTGAGGGCCCAGGGCAAGGCCAGAAACTGCAGGAAGCTGATCGCGGTCAGTGACCAGCCTGCTTCGCGCAGCAGCACCGGCAAGGCCAGCGTGAAGAAGCCGAAGGGCAGGCCTTGGGCGGCGTAAAGGCCGGTGAGCAAGGTGAGTTGCTGAGCTCGGGTGTTCTGAGCAAGTTGTTGCATGCCGATGCCCTGTTCAGCGTTGGCCAGTGGCATGGGGCCGCCACAGGTCCACAAAAGCCTGGAACCACCAGGAGCGCAGCCCGATCACCAGCGTGTAGGGCTTGCGCTGCGTGGCAGGCAGGCGTTGGTCGGCCAAGTGCTGCTGGGCAAAGTCTTCAGCCACGCGCTGCAGGCGCTCAGCAAAAGGTTTGGCCAGGCTTTGCCCGATGGAGCCGTGCACGAGCAGCAAGAGCTCGTCATCGCCTTCAAAGCCCCCTGCGAAATACTCTTCCACCACATGTTCTCGGAAGAAACTCATCACCGGGCCGTGGGGCCGCCAGCGGAAGGTTTTGGACACCTTGAGCCGGTAGCGGTTGAGGGGCCGCAACTCGATGATGCCCAGCTTGTCCAGCTTGGCCAGCAGGCGGAAGCACTCGGTCTCGGTGATCTCGTAGGTCGACACGATCTGCTCGAAGGTCCATTGGCTCAAGCAGCAGATGGCCATCAGCAGCAGCTTGCGGTCGGCCACCACGGCTTTTTCTTGCGCCAGGGTCAGCTCGCGCTTCAAGGGCTGGGCATCGGCCACGCGGCGGGCCAGGTCGGCGAAGTCCAGCTTGAGCACGCGGCAGATGTCGTCGATGCGGGACAGGGGCATGTCGCCCTTGGCGAAGACGCGCTTGATGCTGGATTCGGCCATGCCCAAACGCTCGCCCAGCTGGGCATAGGTGATGCCGGCTGATTTCAGCTCCTGCTTCAGCGTGTTCACGAGGTCTTGGGTGGTGCTCATGGTGGCGTCGGGTATCGAAATTTGATACCAAGTATGCACGATGGCGCTACTTGGTATTGATTGATTGACCTGTGGAAGCTGAATTTCCACAATCCATTCCCATGTTCAACACGCTCCCAAGGGGCCCCGAGATGACCACCACCATTCGCCGTGACACCAAATCCTGGAAGACCCAGGTCTGGCTCTCTTTCGGCATCGCCGTGACCGTGTGCGCCACCGGCCTGGGCTGGTTGCCCGGCGCCGACCTGGAGCGCGCCTTCATGGTCATGGGCTATGTGTTCTGCCTGTCGGCCGTGTTCGCGCTGTCCAAGTTCGTTCGTGACAAGGAACTGCGTGGCCATGACACGCCCATGTGGTCGGTGGTGGTGTGGTCGGGCTTTGCCTTTGCCATCGGCCTGACCGGTTGGGGCCTTTACCAGATGGACATCAACCCGACCTACAAGGCCTACCTGCTGGTGACCTGGCTGTTCCTGATCTCCAGCGCCTTCACCCTGGCCAAGATGCTGCGCGACGACCACGAGGCCGATGTGGCCGAACACAAGGAATGACCATGAAGATTTTGCAAAAAACAACCCGAATCCTGGCCTTGAGTGCGGCCCTGAGCCTGGCCTCCATGGCGCAGGCCCACAACGAGGCCTCTGAAGCCAGCGCGCTGTCGGCCCTGCCGGTGGCGGTCTCCGTGGCGGCGCCCTCCATGGTGCTGTCGGCGGGCGTGGTGCTGACCGTCGTCTCTGTGCAGGTGGTGGCTGGTGCCACCGTGTGGGTGGTGCAGCGCGCCAGCGACGGCGCCCGGATGGTGATCCGCTGGGGCTCGCAGGCCGCAGGGGTGGCCTCGGTGGCCTTGGGCACCGCCGTCACGGTGACGGCGATCAGCGCGGGCTACATCCTGTCGGCGGCGGGCCAGGCCATCGCCTTCGTGCCCAACGCCTTGGGCGCCTCGCTGCTCTACAACGAACGCTTCACCGATTGATCGGAGCCCAGCATGTTCCATTTCAAAACCGCCGTGGCCGCCTGGTGCCTGGCTCTGTCTTTCACGGCCCACGCGGGCAGGCCTTGCGAGGTCAAGCCCCTGACCGTGGGCGCCGTGCAAAAAGGCCTGGCCTTGGCCGAGCAGACCGTCAAACGCCTGAACGACACGGGTGCCAAGGTCGTGATGCTGGCCAGAGCCGGACAGGACCTGAGCCAGTACGGGTTGCGCTACTCGCACCTGGGCCTGGCCTACCGCGATGGCAGCACCTGGCGCGTGGTGCACAAGCTCAACCAGTGCGGCACCGACCGCTCGGCCTTGTACCGCCAAGGCATCGGCGACTTCTTCATGGATGCACCCTTTGAATACGAAGCCGGTGCGGTCGTGCTGTCACCCCAGGTTCAGGATCGCCTGTGGCCCATGCTCCAGGATGGCCAAGTCCTGCGGACTCTGCACACGCGGGCCTACAGCATGGTGGCCTATGCCTGGGCGCAGCAGTACCAGCAGAGCAACCAATGGGCGATCGAAACATTGGCCCTGGCGATGGAACCTCAGGCAAGCCGCCGTGACCAGGCTCAGGCCTGGCTGCGCTTCAAGGGCTATGAGCCCACCGAGCTGCACTTGTCCACCTTGAGCCGACTGGGCGCCCGCCTGACCTCGGCCAATGTCAGCTTTGACGACCACCCCACGCACCTGCGCTTCTCGGGCCGCATCCGCACGGTCACGGTCGATTCCGTGTTCGCCTGGCTGAACCGCTCGGGATTGGGCGAGTCCCCCCTGCTTATCCATTGATTGGCGGCCCCAAGTTTGCCTATACATTTTCGGCTGACGATACAAGTTGCGCATCCAGCATCAGTGAGAGGAACACGATCTTGAGCAAACCCCCTGGCCAAGCCACGCCTCCGAGCGGACAGTTCGCCCTCCTGGGCCAGCGCCGCTTCGCGCCATTTTTCTGGACGCAGTTCCTGGGCGCGGCCAACGACAACCTGTTCAAGTTCGCCTTCACGGTGCTGGTGACTTACCAGCTGAACGTGTCCTGGCTGGACGCCAAGATGGCGGGTCTGGTCATTGGCGCCCTGTTCATCCTGCCCTTCGTGCTGTTCTCGGCCACGGCGGGGCAGTGGGCCGACAAGTACGACAAGGGCCGCATCATGCGGGCCATCAAGCTGCTGGAAGTGGCCATCATGCTCCTGGTGGCGTTTGGCTTCTTTGGTCAGAACGTGCCGCTGCTGCTGGCTTGCGTGTTCCTGATGGGCTTGCACTCCACCTTTTTCGGCCCCGTCAAATACGCTTACCTGCCACAGCACCTCAGCCCGCGCGAGTTGACCGGCGGCAACGGCATGGTCGAGATGGGCACCTTCGTGGCCATTCTGCTGGGCAATGTGGGCGGCGGCCTGTTGATGAGCATCCCCGAGGTCGGCGTGCATTGGGCGGCGGGCGCTTGCCTGAGCGTGGCAGTGATCGGCTGGTTGATGTCTCTGCAGATCCCGGCCTCACCCTCGTCCGACCCTGGCCTGAAGCTCAACTGGAATCCCGCCACCGAAACCTGGCGCAACCTCAAGCTGGCCGCCGAGTACCCCAGCGTGTTCCGCTCTTTGCTGGGCATCTCGTGGATGTGGTTCTTTGGCGCCGTTTTCCTGGCGCAATTCCCATCCTTTGCGCGCGATGTGTTGGGCGGCGACGAGCAGGTGGCTTCGTTGCTGCTGGTGGTGTTCTCCGTGGGCATCGCCATTGGCTCCCTCTTGTGCGAAACCTTTTCTCACCGCAGCGTCGAGATCGGCCTGGTGCCCATCGGCGCGGTGGGCATGACGGTGTTCGCCTTCGACCTGTACCTGGCCAGCCGTGGCCTGAGCCACCCCGTGGGCAGCCTGATGACCGTGGGCCAGTTCGTGGCGCAGCACGACCATTGGCGCGTGATGATCGACCTGGCCATGCTGGCCTTCAGCGCGGGTTTGTACAGCGTGCCCATGTACGCCCTGATCCAGCTGCGTGCTCAGCCCAGCCACCGCGCGCGCATCATCGCGGCCAACAACATCCTCAACGCGCTGTTCATGATCGTGAGCAGCCTGATGGCCGGGGCCTTGCTCGGCGCGGGCCTGTCGATCCCCGAGGTGTTTGGGGCCACGGCCGTGCTCAACATCATCGTGGTGGGCTATGTGTTCTGGCTGATGCCCGAGTACATCGTGCGCCTGGTGATGCTGTTCGCGACCCGCATCGTCTACCGCCTGAAGGTGCGTGGTGAAGACCACCTGCCCACCGATGGCGCGGCCATCCTGGTGTGCAACCACGTCAGCTTTGTCGATGCGGTGATCCTGGGCGTGATCAGCCCTCGTCCCATGATCTTCCTGATGGACCACCGCATCTTCAAGATGCCCGGTGTGGGCTGGTTCTTCCGCGCGGTCAAGGCCATCCCCATCGCGCCCCAGAAAGAAGATCCGGTGGCCTACGAGCGCGCCTTTGAACGTGCCCGCCAGGCCTTGAGCGACGGGGAGCTGCTGTGCCTTTTTCCTGAAGGCGCCATCACCCGCGACGGCACCTTGCAGCCCTTCAAGGCCGGCATCATGAAGATCCTGGAAACCAACCCGGTGCCGGTGATTCCCTCGGCCGTGCACAACCTGTGGGGCTCCAGCTTTTCGCGCATCGATGGGGTGGCCATGGCCAAGCCCCTGCGGCGCGGCCTGTTCAACCACGTGGGCCTGGTGGTGGGCGAAGCCATTGCGCCCGACCAGGTCACGCCTGAAGGTTTGCAAGCCCGTGTGCAGGCCTTGCTGAACGAGCCGGCCCCTTGAAGCCTGAGCAGCCACACCAGTTCCGGCTGCTGGGGCAGCGCCGCTTTTCGCCGTTTTTCTTCACGGTTTTCCTGGGGTCGATGAATGACAACGTCCTCAAGTTCTCCGTCACGCTGCTGTTGACCTACCAGGTGGCGGTGCCCTGGCTGCCGCCCAACCTGGTCGGACCCTTCATGGGCGCCATCTTCATCGCACCTTCCTTGTTGCTGTCGGCCACCATGGGCCAATGGGCCGACCGGTGCGACCTGGGTTGGTTGATCCGCCTGGGCAAAAGCCTGGAGGTCATCATGATGGTCCTGGCGGCCTGGGCCTTGTGGCGGCGCGATGCGGCCCTGATGGTGGGCTGTGTGCTGCTGTCCGGGGCGCACGTGGCCTTGTTCTCCACCGTGAGGTACGCCTACATCCCCCAGCATCTGCGCTTGCACGAGCTGACCGGTGGCAATGGGCTGCTGGAGATGGGCATTTTCCTCGCCATCCTGATGGGCACCTTGGTGGGCGGTCTGCTGGTCGCGCCTGAGTTGGGCGGCACCTGGACCGTGGGCCTGGCGGTGGTGCTGATGAGCGTGCTGGGCCGCATCTCATCCCACTGGATCCCCAGCACGCCTGCGGTCGATCCCGGCTTGAAAATCCATTGGAACCCGGTGGCCGAGACCTGGCGCAACCTGAAGCGTTGCCATGAAGACCCGCTGGTGTTCGCCTCCATGCTGGGCATTTCGTGGATGTGGTTCTTCGGGGCCGGGTTCCTGGCCATGTTCCCGATCCTGAGCAAGGATGTGCTGAATGGCCAGGAGGGCGTGGCGTCTTTCCTGCTGGTGTTGACCTCGCTGGGCATTGGCGTGGGCGCCTTGATGTGCGAGCGCTTGTCTCGCGGCCGGGTGGAGCTGGGGCTGGTGCCGCTGGGTGCTTTGGGCATGGCCGTGTTTGCCATTGAGATGTCGATGGCCGTGCATGCGCTGGAGCAGGCCAAGGCCCTGAATGCACGGCCCGCCTGGACCGCGATGGCGTTTGTGGCCCATCCCGCGCATTGGCGCTTCCTGGTGGATTTGGTGTTGATGGCGCTGTCGGTCGGCCTGTTCAGCGTGTCTTTGTACGCGCAGATGCAGGCGCGTGCCGAGCCCAGTCACCGGGCCCGCCTCATCGCGGCCAACAACATCCTCAACGCGCTGTTCATCCTCTTGAGCGCGGTGCTGGTGGGCGGCTTGAGCGCTGCCGGTCTCAGCATGGGGCAGTTGTTCGCGGCCCAGGCCGTGGTCCACATTGTGGTGTGCGGACTGGCGTTTGCGTGGCAGCCCATTTTTGTCAGGCGTGCCGTGATCCTGGTCAGGCAATGGCTTGGGTCACAATCGTAGCCATTCGCATCAACTCTTCAAACATCATGGGAAGCTTCTTGTCGCGCTCGGTCCTGGCCCGTGTGGTGCCGTTTGTGTTGTTCATGCTGCTGCTGGCCTTGCGCGGCCAGGTGCCCGCCGATGGCAGTTGGGGCATCGATCCTCGTTGGGTCTATGGCCTGTGTGTGCTGGTGGTCAGTGGCAGCTTGCTGTTCTTCTGGCGTGATTACCAGGAACTGGCGCGCGGCAGCTTGCCAGCGGCCAAGGAGTTGGTGCTGGCGGTGATTGTTGGCGTGGTGGTGTTCGTGCTGTGGGTCAACCTGGCCCAGCCCTGGATGATGTTGGGCGAGGCCACGGCCAGTTTCCGCCCGGTGGACAGCGAGGGGCGCATTGAGTGGGGCCTGGTGGTGGTGCGCTGGGTGGGCGCGGCCCTGATGGTTCCCATCATGGAAGAGCTGTTCTGGCGTTCCTACCTGATGCGCTGGATTGACAACCCCGACTTCGAGAAGGTGGACCCGCGCGCGGTCACGCTGAAGGCGGTGGCTCTGTCCACCGTGGTGTTCATGCTGGCGCACACGCAGTGGCTCGCGGCCATCCTGGCGGGCCTGGCGTATGCCTGGCTGTACAAGCGGACTGGCTCCTTGTGGTCGCCCATCCTGGCCCATGCCGTCACCAACGGCGTGCTGGGGGTGTGGGTGGTGCTCTACGGCAACTGGCAATTCTGGTAATCAGGTCAACAAGGAGACGTGCCATGGAGCGCACGCGCAAGTGGTGGCAATCGCTGGGCCAGTGGGTGGTCGCGGCGGTGGCCGTGGGGCTTTTGCTGGTGTGGTTGGGTTTGTCCAATGACCCGGAAAGCCATGCCGCGCTGGCCTTGTTGCTGTATGTGCCTTACCCGGTCTACCTGGTGCCCGCGGTGCTGGCATTGATCTGGTCGCTCAGTTTGGGATGGCGTTGGCGCGTTCTGGCCATGGGCAGCGTGTTGTTCGTGCTGACCGTGTTGATGCGCCCAGCCCTGGGGAGTCCCGACGATGGCTACCGGCGCGTGCGCCTGATGACCTACAACATCAAGGCGTATTTGGCGGTGCACCGGCCCACGGGTGTGGCCGACCTGGCGATGGAGGTTTTGCAGCACGATCCTGATGTGGTGGTGCTGCAAGACGCTGGACAGCTCCTGGATGTGCGCTACACCCCCCCGACGTCGATCAAAACCATTCTTGGCCAGAGAGAGGTCTATGCCTTTGGGCAGTACATCGTGGCCAGTCGGTTTCCCATGAAAGGCTGCTTGCCGGGGTGGATTCCCTACAACGGGCAGAACCACAGCTATGTGCATTGCGTGATCTCGGTCAATGGCACCGATTTTGACTTGGTCACGGTGCATTTCGTGACGCCGCGCGATGGGCTGAATGCGGCACGAAGTGGCGGTGTCAAGGGCCTGGGCGCCTGGCGCGACAACATGAACAAGCGCTTGACGCAGTCCGGGGTGTTGGCCGAGCACCTGCGTTTGATGAAGCGCCCCCGCGTCGTGGCTGGCGACCTGAACGCACCTGAAAATTCAAGCGTGGTGCAAGATCTGCTGGACACGGGTTTGCGGGATGCGTTTGCTTCCGCTGGCCTGGGCTATGGCTACACCCATGGCCACTCGCTGTGGCCCGGGATCTCGTTCCTGCGCATTGACCACATCCTGGTCAGCGAAGAGATCGGTGTGAGCGATGCGTTCGTGGGTGGCAAGGTCGCGTCGCAGCACAGGCCGGTCATTGCCGATCTGCTGCTGGTGCGGCAACCTTGATTTTGTCGGGGCAGCGCGGGGCTGGGAATCGGCAGTGGTGGGCAGGGCTCCTACGGTGGCGGCCCACCGCGTTGCGGCGGACTGCTCTGCGGTGCTCGGCCACGGCGGGCGGCTGAGGAACTCGCTGTCCTTCGGCACCTCAAACAGTCCTCGCCGACCCCTCGCTGTGCGAGGGGCAACCCGCCGCGGCCTCCGCTCCTCGACGCCCCCGAAGTCGCCCAACCCACCACCGCCTCATCCCTGATCGCCCCGCTGGTGGCGGGGCACGAAATGCAGCTGTGGCATTCCACCAGCGGGGCGAGACAGGGCTGGGGCGGCATCCGACGGGCCGCCTGGCTTGGTGCTGAGACGCACAGCGCCGAGGTGGGCGCGCGACAGCGCGCATCAACATCTGACTGGCCCTGGTTGTCTGAGCGCAGCGGCCAAAGGCCGCGCAGCGAGTTCCACGGCCGCACCTCGGCGCGAGCATCGAAGGCAGTCCCGCGCAGCGGGACCACCAAGCTGAAGCCCGGCCGGATGCCGCCCCAGCCCGCGCCCCGGGCTGCACTGACAAAGCGCCTCACCGAGCGCCGACGCGTGACAGGCCCGTGAGCAAGTCGGCGTCAGACCCCTCGGGCGCGGTCGGCGGCGAACTGCTTCTGGTACTCCGCAAAGGTGCCGGCGTCCAGGGCCTCGCGCACTTCGCGCATCAGGTTCAGGTAGTAGTGCAGGTTGTGGATGGTGGTCAACATCGGGCCGAGCATTTCATTGCAGCGGTCCAGGTGGTGCAGGTAGGCGCGGCTGAAGTTCTGGCAGGTGTGGCAGGTGCAGGTGTAGTCCAGCGGCTGTTCGTCACTCTTGTAGCGGGCGTTGCGCAGGCGCAGGTCGCCAAAGCGGGTGAACAGGTGGCCGTTGCGCGCATTGCGCGTGGGCATCACGCAATCGAACATGTCCACGCCAGCGGCCACGCCGGCCACCAGGTCTTCAGGCGTGCCCACGCCCATCAGGTAGCGGGGCTTGTGGGGTGGCAGCTTGTGCACGATGTGGTTCATCACGCGCAGCATCTCGTCCTTGGGCTCGCCGACGCTGACACCCCCCACCGCATAACCAGGCAGGTTCATGTCCACCAGGCCGGCCAGCGATTCTTCGCGCAGGTTCTCGAACATGCCGCCTTGCACGATGCCGAACAGCGCGTTGGGGTTCTGCAGCTTGTCGAACTCGGCGATGCAGCGTTTGGCCCAGCGCAGGCTGAGCTCCATCGACACGCGCGCTTCTTTCTCGGTGGTGATGTACCCCTTGGCCTGGCCTTCTTTGCCGCCCTTCCAATAAGGGGTGCATTCGTCGAACTGCATGACGATGTCCGAGTTCAGCACCGTCTGGATCTGCATGCTGACTTCAGGCGTCAGGAACAGCTTGTCGCCGTTGACCGGCGAGGCGAAGCGCACGCCTTCTTCGCTGATCTTGCGCATCTCGCCCAGTGACCAGACCTGGAAGCCGCCCGAGTCCGTCAGGATGGGCTTTTGCCAGCTCTCGAACTTGTGCAGTCCGCCGAACTGCTTCATCACGTCCAGGCCGGGGCGCATCCACAGGTGGAAGGTGTTTCCCAGGATGATCTGGGCGCCCATTTCTTCCAGCGAGCGCGGCATGACGCCCTTGACGGTGCCATAGGTTCCCACGGGCATGAAGATGGGGGTCTCGACCACGCCGTGGTTGAGGGTGAGGCGGCCACGGCGGGCGTGGCCTTCGGTCTTGATCAGGTCGAAATTCAGCATGCCGGTATTGTCGCCGCACCGCGCCCGGCGGCGATGCTCAAGCCGCTTTCGCCTGGTGCAATGCCAGCAATTGTTCCAGCAGGCGCTCGCTGCGGAAGGGTTTGGCCATCACAACCTGGCCCGAGGCGCTCAGGCGGGCGATCTCGGCCGGGTCGGTGTCGCCCGAGATGATGAGCGTGTACAGCGACACGCCTGATTCGCGCAGGTAGGCCTGGATGGTTTGGCTCAGTTGCAGGCCATTGATGCCGGGCAGTCGGTAGTCGGTGATGAGGATGTCGGGGCGCTGCGCGCGGTTGGTGGTGGCCAGCAATTGCGGCAACTCGTCCAGCAGGGCTTCGCCATCGGGCCAGGTGCGCACTTGCGCGCCCCAGCTTTGCAGCATCTCGCCCAGGGCGCGGCGCAGGATGGGGTCGTCTTCCACAATCCAGGCGTTGCGGCCGGCCATGGGGTGCTGGGGCGATGATGGCGCCACCGGCTTGCTGGTGTTGACGTGGTTGAGCGGCAGCTCGATGGCGAAGCACGAACCCCGGCCCACGCGCGATTTGACGGTGATCTGTTCGCCCAGCAAAGAGGCGGTGCGGCGCACGATGGCCAGGCCCAGGCCGATGCCCCGGGTGCGGTCGCGCGCGGAGTTGCCCACCTGGTAGAACTCGTCGAAGATGCGTTCCTGCTGATCGGGCGCGATGCCGATGCCGGTGTCCCAGATCTCGATGCGCAGGCGCCGCTTGCCATGTCGGCGCACGGCCACCAGCACCCCGCCTTGCTGGGTGTATCGGATGGCGTTGGCCACCAGGTTGCGCAGCACGCCGTGGATCAGCACCGGGTCGGTCAGCACGGTGAGGTGCGGGCCGGCGTTGGCCGGAAAGCGAAAGCGCAGTTGCAGGCCCTTGGCATCGGCCGCGCTTTTCTCATGCACGCGCACGGCCTGGAACACGTCGTTCAAACAGACAGGCTGGAACTGCACCTGCACCGCGCCTGCATCCAGGCGTGAAATGTCCAGCAAACCCACCAGCAGCGATTCCATGGAGGCCACGGCCTCGTCCAGCATGTCGGTCAGCTCTTTCACCTCGGGCGCCACTTTCTGCTGACGCAGCAGGCTGACCAGCAGGCCGATGGCGGCGGTAGGCTGGCGCAGGTCGTGGCTGGCCGAGGCCAGGAAGCGGGTCTTGGACTGGTTGGCGACTTCCAGTGCGCGCGTGCGTTCGGCCACGCGTTCTTCCAGCGTGATGTTCATGCGCTCGGACAGGTTCATGGTGTCCACGAACTTGCGCATCAGCGTCAAGGCATAACCCAGGAAGATGATCGGGGTGCAGTAAGGCGTCCAGTACAGGTCGGTGACGTCCAGGTAGGGCGTCAGGAACAGGTAATCGTGGGCCACGCTGATGTAGGTGCCCACGGGGCCCGCCGTCATGAAGACGGCTTCCACCCAGTCGCGCTTCCAGGCGGTCTGCACCACCTTGATGACCACCACGATGCCACCGATCATCATGATCGGGTAGGCGATCAGGCGCAGGGTGTCCAGGTGCGGTGTGCCCAGCGCCGCGAAGGAGCCCAGGATGAAGGTGACCACCAGCACCCGCAAGGGGTTGATGATGCGGCTGAGGTCGACATTGGCGTAGCTCATCCCGAAGGCCACGAGGTAGAAACTGGTCACCGCGTGCGACGAGAAGAACAGCCAGTCCACGATCGGGATCGGCCAGCCGATGGTCTCCAGAAAGTAGAAGGCATTGCGCGACGACATGATGACCATCAGGCCGCCAAAGTAGGCGAAGACCTTGTCCGAAGGCCGCGCGCGCCAGGCCAGCAGCAGGAACAAGGCCATGCCGGCCACCGTCCAGTTGAGCGTCTTGGGCAGGTCGACGGTGAGCGAGGTCCAGGTGTCGAAGTCGGCCCGCATGAGGGCAATGGGGCCCGCGGTCATGGGCGAGATGCCGGGCTTGCGGAAGGGCCCCATGCGCACATCGATCTCGATGTCGTTGTCGCCGGCCAGCAGCACGTTCACCGGCAGCTCGATCAGGTAGGGCAGGGTGGCCATGCTGGTCACGTCGGCGCCTTCCATGTGGCGCGTGGTCAGCTGGATGCCATTGACGGTGATGCGGTGGTTGCCGGGCAGGCGGTCAATGCGCAGGGCCCACGCGATGGTGGGCGAGTGCGCCATGAAGATCTTGGCACGGTAGCAGGCCACGGCCGGGGGCTTGATGTTGTGGGCCTTCCAGTCGTCCGGCAGCTTGACCGCGATTTCCTGCTGGTGCTCGGAGCACAGGCCCTTGGCCAGGGTGGCATTGGTCACCACGATGCTGGGGGCCGCCCAGGCTCCGCCCAAGGTCCACAGGACCAACAGCACCCCCAAGTGCCGTGCATATTTGAGCCAGTTCAATCCCATGATTTTTATAGTGAATGACTTGTTTGACGCGCACTCTATCGTTGAATCAGCATCGCATCCCCGTAGCTGAAAAATCGATATTGATGTTCGATGGCATGCCGGTACAGCGCGCGGATGTGTTCATACCCCGCGAAGGCGCTCACCAGCATCATCAAGGTGCTTTTGGGCAGGTGGAAGTTGGTGACCAGCACGTCCACCACCTTGAACTCGAACCCAGGCGTGATGAAGATGGCCGTGTCGCGGCTGCCTGCTTTCAGGATCTGGCCGGGCGGGCAGAACAGGGCGGCTGATTCGAGTGCGCGCAAGGTGGTGGTGCCCACCGCGACCACGCGGCCACCCTGGGCCTTGGTGCGGGTGATGGCGTCCACGGTGGATTGGCTCACCTCGAACCACTCGCTGTGCATCTTGTGCTCGGCCAGGTTTTCGGTGCGCACCGGCTGGAAGGTGCCCGCGCCGACGTGCAGGGTGACTTCGGCGGTTTGCACGCCGCGCTGGGCCAGGGCGGCCAGCAGGGCCTCGTCGAAATGCAGAGCGGCGGTCGGTGCCGCCACAGCGCCCGGGCGTGCCGCGAACACGGTCTGGTAACGCTGGACGTCGTCGCTGGAGTCGGCGTGGGTGATGTAGGGCGGCAAGGGCACGTGTCCGTGCTGCTCCAGCAGGGTCAAAGGGTCGCCGTCAAAACGAAGGTGGAACAAGCCGTCATCGGGGCCGCCCCGGCCCAGCACGGTGGCGTCAAAGGCATCGGCAAAACGAACCACGCTGCCCGGTTTGGGCGATTTGCTGGCGCGCATGTGGGCCAGCACTTCGTCGCCGGGCAACACGCGCTCGACCAGGGCCTCCACCGTGCCGCCGCTGCTTTTCAGCCCATGCAGGCGGGCTTTGATCACACGGGTGTTGTTGAACACCAGCAAGTCGCCCGGATTCAGTTGCGATGGCAGATCGCGAAAAATGCGGTCAATGGGGTGTGGGCTGCGGCCGTCCAGCAGGCGCGAGGCACTGCGCTCGGCGGCGGGGTGTTGGGCGATCAGCTCGGGCGGAAGCTCAAAGTCGAAATCACCAAGGGAGAAACTGCGGGTCATGACTGCTGCCATTGAGGGGCTGACGAGCCCCGTGCCAAGGAAGGCATGATTGTCGGCCAGTTCGGACATGTCAATGGGCGTTAATCACCACCTGATGCGGGGGGTGTGCCTGCGGCATTGCACAATCCAGAATCCATTCACCCCCCGTGACAAGCAGCCCCTTCCGTGTCGGC
The DNA here is from genome assembly GCF_030652515.1 of Aquabacterium sp. Classification (GTDB taxonomy): domain Bacteria; phylum Pseudomonadota; class Gammaproteobacteria; order Burkholderiales; family Burkholderiaceae_C; genus Aquabacterium. The sequence continues at coordinate 109,410 of NZ_JAUSAR010000005.1, forward strand.
GACCAAGCCCAAACCCAGCCCTCCGCAGTCGGCACCCGCCAAGGCCATGGACAAACTGGGCCTGGTGCGCGACATCGATCTGGCCCTGCACCTGCCCTTGCGCTATGAGGATGAAACACGCCTCACCTTGCTGCGCGATGCCCGCGATGGTGACACCGTGCAAGTCGAAGGCGTGGTGCGTGACAACCGGATTGAAATGCGTTCGCGTCGGCAACTGCTGGTCAAGCTGGACGATGGCAGTGGCGAGGTGCAACTGCGCTTCTTGAACTTTTATGCCACCCAGCAGAAAGCCTGGGCCCCCGGGGTGCGCCTGCGCGTGCGCGGCGAGGTGCGCCATGGCTTCTTTGGGCGGGAGATGATGCATCCCTCGGTCAAGGTGGTGGCGTCTGACACGCCGCTGGCCGACGCGCTCACGCCTGTCTACCCCACCAGCGCCGGCCTGCCGCAAACCTATCTGCGCAAAGCCGTTGCCTCGGGCTTGATGCGCGCGCACCTGGACGAGATCCTGCCCCCGGGCGTGATGCCCGCCGCCTGGCCCAGCCTGCGCGAGGCCTTGAACTTCCTGCACCACCCCAGCCCCGAGGTGCCGCTGGCCACCCTGGAAGACCACAGCCACCCCGCCTGGATGCGGTTGAAGTACGAGGAACTGCTCGCCCAGCAACTGTCGCAATTGCAGGCCCGGCAAGAACGTGCCCACCTCCAGGCACCCGCGCTGCCATCGCAAGCGGGCGGCCTGCATGAGCGCTTGCTGAAGGTGTTGCCTTTTCAGCTGACGTCCGCCCAACACCGGGTCTGCGATGAAATCGCTCAGGATCTGGCGCGCCCACAGCCCATGCACCGCCTGTTGCAGGGCGATGTCGGTTCTGGCAAAACGGTGGTGGCCGCCCTGGCTGCCGCCGTGGCCATGGACGCTGGTTGGCAATGCGCCCTGATGGCCCCGACAGAAATCCTGGCCGAGCAGCACTTTCGCAAGCTGGTGGGCTGGCTGGAACCCCTGGGCATCAAGGTGGCTTGGCTCACCGGCAGCCTGAAAGCGAAGGCCAAGCGCGAGCAAATGGCCATGGTGGCCTCGGGCGAAGCGCAATTGGTGGTGGGCACACACGCCGTCATCCAGGACCAGGTCGAGTTCGCGCGACTGGGCCTGGCCCTGATCGACGAGCAGCACCGCTTCGGCGTGGCGCAGCGCCTGCAATTGCGCGGCAAGCTCAAGGGCGCCGACCTGGAGCCGCACCTCCTGATGATGAGCGCCACGCCCATCCCGCGCACCCTGGCCATGACCTACTTGGCCGACTTGGAGGTCAGCACCATTGATGAGTTGCCGCCGGGCCGCACGCCCATCGTCACGAAGGTGTTCGCCGATTCACGCCGCGACGAGGTCATCGAACGCATCCGCGATGAAGCGGCCAAAGGCAGCCAGGTCTACTGGGTCTGCCCCCTCATCGATGAAACCGAAGAATCCGACCAGGCCGCCGACCAGGCGGCTGGCCGCAACAGCAATCGCCGCCCGCCGCTGGACCTGAGCAACGTCACGCAAACGCACGAGGAGTTGTCCGCCGCGCTGGCTGGCCATGCCGTGGGTTTGCTGCACGGGCGCCTGCCCACGGCTGAAAAAGCCGAGGTGATGGCCCGTTTTTCACGTGGCGAACTGTCGGTGCTGGTGGCCACCACGGTGATCGAGGTGGGCGTGGACGTGCCCAACGCCAGCCTGATGGTCATCGAACACGCCGAGCGTTTCGGGCTGAGCCAGTTGCACCAGTTGCGCGGCCGCGTCGGGCGGGGCGCGGTGGCCAGCGTCTGTGTGCTGCTTTATTCGTCGCCTTTGTCCGACTCTGGCAAGGCCCGCCTGAAAGCCATGGTGGAGACCAACGATGGCTTCGAGATCGCCCGCCGCGACCTGGACATCCGCGGCCCTGGCGAGTTCATGGGGGCGCGCCAGTCCGGGGCGGCTCTGCTGCGTTTCGCCGACCTGGGCGAGGACCAGGCCCTGATCGAGCGCGCCCGCGAAAGCGCCCAGACCTTGCTGCGCAACCACCCACAGATTGCCCAACGGCATGTGCAGCGCTGGCTGGGCCACAAAGCCGAGTACCTCAAGGCCTGATCTGCAAATGCCCCACAATCATCCCCATCATGACCTTGACTGAACTCCGCTACATCGTTGCCGTGGCCCGCGAACGCCACTTTGGCCGGGCCGCTGAAGCCTGCTTTGTGTCGCAGCCAACCCTGTCGGTGGCCGTCAAGAAGCTGGAAGACGAGCTGGACGTGAAGCTGTTCGAGCGCGGCAGCGCCGAAATCAGCGTCACGCCACTGGGCGAGGAGATTGTTCGCCAGGCGCAATCGGTGCTGGAACAAGCCCAGTCCATCAAGGAAATCGCCAAGCGTGGCAAAGACCCCCTGGGGGGCCCCTTGCGCTTGGGCGTGATCTACACCATTGGGCCCTACCTGCTGCCCGACCTGGTGCGCAACACCATCACCAGCGTGCCGCAGATGCCCTTGATGCTGCAAGAGAACTTCACCGTCAAGTTGCTGGAGATGCTGCGCGCCGGTGAACTCGATTGCGCGATCCTGGCCGAACCCTTCCCCGATGCCGGTTTGGCCGTGGCTCCCTTGTACGACGAGCCCTTCCTGGTGGCCGTGCCCAAGACCCACCCTCTGGCACAGCGAAAGCAGATCAGCGGCGAAGAGCTCAAGCGCGAGACCATGCTCCTGCTGGGCACCGGCCATTGCTTCCGCGATCACGTGCTCGATGTCTGCCCGGAGTTCGCGCGCTTTTCCAGCGATGCTGAAGGCATCCGCAAGAGTTTTGAAGGCTCGTCCCTGGAAACCATCAAGCACATGGTGGCGGCCGGCATGGGCGTGACCGTCGTGCCCAGGCTGTCGGTGCCCGATGAGCCCCACCCGCACCTGGCTTTCATCCCGTTTGACGCACCCGTGCCCACGCGCCGCGTGGTGTTGGTGTGGCGGCGCAGCTTCACGCGCTATGAGGCCATCGCGGCCTTGCGCAACGCCGTGTATGCCTGCCCGCTGGAAGGCGTGGCGCGCCTGACCGGCTGAAGTGGCCGCTCAGGCTGTTGAAGTAGAAGAGGATGTGCCAAACGCCTCATCGGGCTCGAAGCAATCGACCACCGAGAAGTACAGCGAGGCGTAAAAGGCCGACACCATCCACATGGCGCCCATGGTGAGCAGCACATTGACCAGCATGGGTTGGTTCAGCACGGCGGCCAGCACACCGTTGACCAGGACCAGCGCCACGGCCAACCCCATCCACCCCAGACCAAAGAACAGGAAGGCACCCAGGTTTCGCCAAGACGCGATGGCGCTGAAAAACAAGGCCTTGCCCAACGACAGCTTGGCCCAATAGGTCAGGGCCGGGGTGTGCCAGAAAATCAGCGACACCGGGATGGTGAGCATGAACTGCCACAGCATCGCGGCCTGCACGTCGGGGTTGCCAATCAGGTCGGAGATTTCCTTGGCGGATTTCATGGCCTTGGCCAGGGTGTCCGCGCCAGGCCCGAAGGCATCGGCCAGCACCATCACCAGCAGGGTGGCCAGCAAATAGGCGCCGCCCAGTTTGGCCCACATCCACTTCATCTGCGAAGGCTGTCCGCGCCAGGGCTCCAGGAACACGCCGGGCGTGACCCGTTGTTCGGTCAGCACCCGCCGGCTGGCCAGCATGAAGCCCATCCAGACCAGTGGCATCAGGGACACGATCAGCAGGGGGCCCAGGGCAGGCAGCCCGATCTGCGCCAGGATTTCGCAGGTGATGATGGCGGCGCACACGATCAGTCCCCACAAGCCCACGAAGCCCAGTGGCTGGCGAACGCAGGCGCGCAGGCCGTGGCCCATCCAGGTCAGGCCCATGCGGGCGGGCATGATGCGCAGCTTCATGCGGCGGGGGCTCCGGTGATGGACGAAGGGCGCTGGTATTGCCATGGGGATTGTCGGCGCTGAGTCAGCACCCGCTCGAAGTGGGTGGGGTCGTGCGCTTGCAGCATGGCGGCATCTCGGGGCAGGTGGAAATCCCACAGGCGGGATGTCCAGAATCGCAGGGCGGCTGCGCGCAGCAAGGCTGGCAGCAGGGCCAGCTCATCGTTGCTGAGCCGGCGTTGTTCGTCGTAGGCAGCCACGAAAGCCTGCGCGCGGGTCGAGTCGAGTTGGCCGGTGGCCAGGTCGATGCACCAGTCGTTCAGGCACACCGCGATGTCGAAGCCGAAGGTATCGCAGCCCGCGAAGTAAAAGTCGAAAAAACCAGACAGCGTGGGGCCATCGAACATCACGTTGTCACGGAACAGGTCGGCGTGGATGGGGCCCTGGGGCAGGCCTTGATAAGCCTGTGAGGCGGCGAGCGCTTGCTGGTAGGCCAGCTCAGATTCGATCAATTCGCGCTGCACGTCTTCCAGGAAGGGCACCACCACGGGGATGGTTTCGTTCCACCAGGCCAGCCCGCGCAGATTGGGTTGATGCCGCGGGTAGTCCAGGCCCGCCAGGTGCATGCGGGCCAGCATGGCGCCCACTTGCGCGCAATCGGCCGCCTGGGGAGCCAGTTGATTGCGGCCTTTCAGGCGCGTGACCACGGCGGCGGGCTTGCCTTTGAGGGTGTGCAGGATCGCACCGTGTTCATCCGCCTGAGGTGCCGGGACCGGGATGCCGCGCTCGGCCAAGTGGCGCATCAACTCCAGATAGAAGGGCAGTTGTTCGAAGCTGAGGCGCTCGAACAAGGTGAGCACGTAGTCACCCCGGTCGGTGCCGACGAAGTAGTTGGTGTTCTCGATGCCCGAGGTGGCACCCTGCAGCGATTGCAAGGTGCCCAATCCCAAGGCCGTGATCAGGCCGGAGGCTTCAAGCGGGGACACTTCAGTGAAAACGGCCATGAGACAGGTCGAGCAGCAAAGGCGGCGGGTTGCACCAAGGCAACCGCTCGGGGAAAGCCCTCGGACGTAGGAGAAAACCCTCAACGTTCGGGGCACGCAGAACGTGTGATTGTAGGAGTCGCTGTGGCAGACTGCTCACAGTTCTGAAATCAGGCCCCCCAAGGTTGGCGGGGCTCGCTAATTTCCCCAAGAGGAGCCGGTTGATCATCATGCGTACCCAAGCACTGTGCAAATCATTGTCGTTCAAACGACTGTCCCTGGCTGCGGCCGTTGTTTCGAGCGTGCTGGCGGGTTCCGTGGCGCATGCTGCTCCTTTCAGCGCCTACATCGGCGCGACGGCCGGCTTGTCGCCCAGTGCGCAAAGCTGCGACGGCTATTCCGGTTGCGATCGCGTGGCTGGCGGTGCCAAATTGTTCGGCGGCTGGAATGTCACCCCCAACGTGGCCGCTGAGGTCAACTACTTCTATTTCGGCAAGACCGATAGCGGTGCCAACCTGACCGACAAGTCCAGTCGTGCGGTCAGCGCCAAGGCTGTGTCCATTGGCATGAACTGGAACATCGAGATGTTCGAGTTCGCGACCAGCCACATCCGCGCGGGTGTCGCACGTGTCCAGAACAAGGCTGACATCACCAACAGCCTGGGTGTGGCCAGCCACGAGATCGACTACACGACCTCGCCATACTTTGGGATGGGGTTGTCCTTCCCCTTCAACCGCCATCTGCGCATGGTGATGGGCTATGACTTCCTCCAGATCAGTGGTGGAAACAACCGCAATCGCCACATGCTGTCGGGTGGGTTCCAAGGCGAGTTCTGATCCGTTGAGGCCTGCGCCAGCAGGCCTCACAATGCGGGCCATGAACGATCTGGCCTCACCTTCCGATGCCCCGCCAACGCTCCTGTTGGTGGACGGCTCCAGTTACCTGTACCGCGCCTTCCACGCCATGCCCGACCTGCGCGGGCCGCAGGGTGAAGCCACGGGCGCCATCCATGGCGTGGTGAACATGCTGGGCTGGCTGCGCGACCACATCGCCGCCGAGCACGCCGTTTGCGTCTTCGACGCCAAAGGCCCCACCTTCCGCGACGAGTGGTACCCCGAGTACAAGGCCCATCGCCCCTCGATGCCGGACGATCTGCGCACGCAGATCGAGCCCATCCACGAGGTCGTCAAGCTGCTGGGCTGGCCCGTGCTCGAGGTGCCTGGCATCGAAGCCGATGATGCCATCGGCACGCTGGCCCGCGTGGCCACTGCATCCGGCCACAAGGTGGTCATTTCCACCGGTGACAAGGACCTGGCCCAACTGGTCAACCCGCAGGTCTCCCTCATCAACACCATGGCCAAGCCGCCCGAAGTGCTGGACACCGCTGGGGTGCTGGCCAAGTTTGGCGTGCCTCCCGAGTTGATCATCGACTACCTGACCCTGATTGGCGACCCGGTGGACAACGTGCCCGGCGTCGAGAAGGTCGGGCCCAAGACCGCGGTGAAGTGGCTGCAGGAGCACGGCACCTTGGCTGGCGTGATGGCCGCGGCGGACTCTTTCAAGGGCGTCACGGGCGAGAACCTGCGCAAGGCGCTGGACTGGCTGCCTCAGGGCCGCCGCCTGATCACCGTCAAGCTGGATTGCGACCTTGCCGGCCATGTGCCCGAGTGGCCCGTCCTGGACGCGCTGGCGCTGAAGGCCCCCGACCTGCCGAGCTTGCTGGATTTCTACACCCGCTTCGGTTTCCGAACGGCCAAGGCCGAAGTTGAAAAGCTGCTGGGCGGCGGCACATCGGCGGCCAAGGTCTCGCCGCCCGCCGCCAAAAACAAAGGCACGGCCAAAGCGGCCAACGGCACGCAGGACCTGTTTGGTGCCGGGGCCGAGGCCGATGCGCAGGGGGCTGCCGAGTCGGCAATCGATGCTTTGGCGGCTGCGACCCCTGGCATGGACACCCGGTACGACACCGTCACCGACTGGCCCACGTTCGAGCTCTGGCTGGCCAAGATCGAGGCGGCGGAGATGACCGCCTTCGATACCGAAACCGATTCGCTGGAAGCCATGAAGGCCCGCATCGTGGGCTTGTCGTTCTCGGTGACGGTGGGCGAGGCGGCCTACATCCCCCTGGCGCACCAGGGCCCCGATGCGCCCGAGCAATTGCCACTGGACGAGGTGCTGGCGCGCCTGAAGCCCTGGCTGGAGGCCGCGCAACATTTCAAGGTCGGCCAGAACATCAAGTACGACAGCCATGTGCTGGCCAACCATGGCATCGCCGTGCAGGGCTATGCCCATGACACCATGCTGCAAAGCTACGTGCTCGAAGCGCACAAGCCCCACAGCCTGGAAAGCCTGGCCTGGCGCTTCCTGGACCGCAAGGGCCTGAGCTATGAAGACGTGGCCGGCAAAGGTGCGCAGCAGATCTCTTTCGCACAAGTGGCCGTGGCGCGCGCGGCGCAATACTCGTGCGAAGACAGCGACCTGACCTTGCACTTGCACCAGACCCTGTGGCCTCAATTGCAGGCAGAGGCAGCCTTGCAGGATGTTTACCTGCGCATGGAGATGCCGGTGTCAGCGCTGTTGCAACGCATCGAGCGCAACGGCGTGCTGATCGACCGCGAGAAGCTGCAGCAGCAAAGCCATGAGCTGGGCCAGCGCATGATGGCTTTGGAGCAGGAGGCCTACGAGCTGGCTGGTCAGCCCTTCAACCTGGGCTCGCCCAAGCAGATCGGCGAGATCCTTTTCACCAAGCAGGGCCTGCCGGTGGTCAAGAAGACGGCTTCAGGTGCGCCATCGACCGACGAAGAAGTGCTGGAGAAACTGGCCGAGGACTACCCGTTGCCCGCGCGCCTTCTGGAACACCGTGGCCTGGCCAAGCTCAAGTCCACCTACACCGACAAGCTGCCCCTGATGGTCAATGCCACGACGGGCCGGGTGCACACCAACTACGCGCAGGCCGTGGCCGTGACCGGTCGCCTGTCCAGCAACGACCCCAATCTGCAGAACATCCCCGTGCGCACAGCGGAAGGGCGGCGCGTGCGCGAAGCCTTCATCGCGCCACCGGGCCAGGTCATCGTCTCGGCCGACTATTCCCAGATCGAGTTGCGCATTATGGCGCACTTGTCCGAGGACGAAAGCCTGCTGCGCGCCTTCGCCGAAGGGCAGGACGTGCACCGTGCCACGGCCTCCGAGATCTTCGGCACGCCGGTGGACCAGGTCAGCAGCGAGCAGCGCCGTTACGCCAAGGTCATCAACTTCGGCCTGATCTACGGCATGAGCGCCTTTGGGCTGGCCTCCAACCTGGGCATTGAGCGTTCGGCCGCGGCGGCCTACATCGAGCGCTACTTTCAGCGCTACCCCGGCGTCAAGCGCTACATGGACGAGACCCGGCAGTCGGCCCGCGAGAAGGGCTATGTCGAGACACTGTTCGGTCGGCGCATTTACCTGCCCGAGATCAACGGCGGCAGCGGCCCGCGCAAGGCCGGTGCCGAGCGGCAGGCCATCAACGCGCCCATGCAAGGCACGGCCGCCGACCTCATCAAGCTGGCCATGGTCGAGGTGCAGAAGGCGCTCGACCTGGAGGCCAAGGCCAGCCTCATCATCATGCAGGTGCACGACGAACTGGTGCTGCAGGTACCACAAGCCGAGCTGGATTGGGTGCGCACGCAGGTGCCTGCCCTGATGGCTTCGGTGGCGCAATTGCGCGTGCCGCTGCTGGCTGAGGTGGGCGCCGGTCCCAATTGGGAAGCCGCCCATTGACCCATGCTTTCTGTCAAACGGTTGTCACAATGATTGCGTACACTGAGTCGCCCCATTCCGTGTTGTTGAAGGGGATTGCCCTGTCCATGAAATCATGATTCCGTCAGATGAGGTGCCCAAGGCATCAGGAGCCCTGCGCTTGAAATTGCTCAGCCGCGAACAGGCCATTCTGGAGTTCAACCGGCGCGTCCTGGCCCAGGCCCAGCGCGACGATGTGCCCCTGCTTGAAAGGCTGCGCTACATCTGCATCGTGTCGTCCAACTTCGACGAGTTCTTCGAGGTTCGCTACGCCGATGTGCTGGAGGCCTCGCGCATGCAGGGCACCGGCATTGGCCCCAAGTACCTGGCCGATGTCTCTGACGAGGCGCACCGCCTGGTGCAGGAACAGTACCGGATCTTCAACGAGGTGGTCGGCCCGGCGCTCAAGGCCGAGGGCATCGACATCCTCAACCACGCCGACCGCGATCTGATGCAACGCGAGTGGGTGTCCGGCTTCTTCCACAAGCAGGTGCGCCCGCTGCTGGTGCCCATCGGCCTCGACCCTTCGCACCCCTTCCCGCAGGTCGCCAACAAAACGCTGAACTTCATCGCCAAGCTGGGTGGCCGCGATGCCTTTGGCCGCGACAACTCCATCGCCATCGTGCGCATTCCGCGCGTGCTGCCCCGCGTGATCCTGCTGCCCGACGACATCAGCCATGGGCGGCAGTCGTTTGTGCTGCTGTCCAGCGTCATCCGGGCGCACCTGCACGAGCTGTTCCCGGGGCGCGAGATCCTGTCCTTCTCGCAGTTTCGCGTCACGCGCGACTCCGACATCGACGTGGATGAAGACGATGTGACCGACCTGCGCCAGGCCCTGCGCAGCAAGATGAGCACGCGCCAGTTTGGCCAGACCATCCGCCTGGAAGTGGTCAGCAGTTGCCCGCCCGAGCTGTCCGACTTCTTGCTCGAGCAGTTCGGCCTGACCGAGCAGGCGCTGTACAAGGTCAACGGCCCCGTCAACCTGGTGCGCCTGACCCAACTGATCGACCAGGTGCAAGGCAAGACATTGCGCTTTCCCGCCTACCAGCCCGGTTGGCCCGAAGGCCTGCCGCAGCAGGGTGGCATGCTGGAGCACCTGCGCAAGGGCGACATCATGCTGCACCACCCCTTCGAGTCGTTCGACACGGTGGTGGAGTTCCTGCGCGAGGCGGTTCACGACCCCGATGTGCTGGCCATCAAGCAAACCATTTACCGCACCGGCAGCGAGTCAGTGCTGATGGAGTTGCTGCTGGAGGCCGTGCGCCGCGGCAAGGAAGTGCTGGCCGTGGTGGAGCTCAAGGCCCGCTTTGACGAAGAGGCCAACATCAACTGGGCCGAGCGCCTGGAGGCCCTGGGCGCCCAGGTGGTGTACGGCATCGTGGGCCTGAAGACCCACGCCAAAATGATGCTGGTCACGCGCCGCGAAGGCACGCGTCTGCGCCGCTATGCCCACTTGTCCACCGGCAACTACAACCCGCGCACGGCTGGCGTCTACACCGACGTGGGTTACCTGACCACCAGCCAGGAAATCACGGCCGACGTGGACATGGTGTTCCAGCAACTGTCCAGCCTGACGCAACTGCGCTCGCCCAAGCAATTGATGCTGGCGCCCTTTGGCTTGCAAAAGCAGTTGATCCGGATCATGGCCCGCGTGGGCGAGGCGGCACAGGCCGGACACCCTGCGCGCATCGTGCTCAAGCTCAACTCCCTGACCGACGAGCCCCTGATCGTGGCCTTGATCGAAGCGGGGCAGGCCGGTGCCAAGATCGACCTCGTCATCCGTGGTGCCTGCGTGCTGCCCCCGGGCGTGCCGGGCTTCACCGACAACATCCGCGTGCGTTCGGTGGTGGGGCGCATGCTAGAGCACACGCGCATCCTGTACTTCCGCTGGGGCGAGAGCGAGCACGATGAGGCCCTCTACCTCTCCAGCGCCGACTGGATGAACCGCAACATGACGCGGCGCATCGAGGTGGCCTGGCCGGTGCGCGACCTGGCCTTGCGCCAGCGCGTGATCGACGAATGCCTGGTGCCTTACCTGATGGACAGTTGCGATGCCTGGGAGCAGCAGAGCGACGGGCGCTACGAGCGCGTGGGCGTGGATGGTCCCAGCGCCCAGCGCGCCTTGATGGAATTGCACCGCGCGGTGGATTGATCGATCAAGGGCAAGGCAGACCATGGACCTGATCCTCTGGCGACACGCACAAGCCCAGGCCCATGTGGCCGAAGAAGATGACTCAACCGCGTCATTCGCCGAGGACCTGGCCAGGGCCCTCACGCCCAAGGGCGACCGTCAAGCCGAGCGCATGGCCGCCTGGTTGAACCAACGCCTGACCGACACCACGCGCGTGCTGGTCAGCCCGGCCAGACGCACCCAGCAGACGGCGCAAGCCCTGGGGCGTTCCTTCAAGACGGTGGCCACCATCGCGCCCGATGCCTCGGTCGATGACCTGCTGCTGGCCGCCCGGTGGCCCCATGCCAAGGATCCGGTGCTGCTGGTCGGCCATCAACCCACCCTGGGTTTGCTGGCCGCCCGCCTGTTGACCGGGCAAGACCTGCCCTGGGCCATCCGAAAAGGCGCCGTCTGGTGGTTCCGTGGCCGTGACCGTGAAGGCACCCTGGAGGTGAGCTTGCACGCGGTGCAGTCTCCCGACTTTCTCTGAGCCTGCGGGCGGTTTGCGATTCCCGGGATAATCAGGGCACATGAGCCCGACGACTGCTTTCCTTCCCACCCCGGGTGCCGCGGCGCCCGATACCTGGCATTTCAGGCACCAGGTCCGCATCTACTGGGAAGACACCGACGCGGGCGGCATCGTGTTCTACGGTAATTATTTGAAGTACATGGAGCGGGCCCGCACCGAATGGCTCAGCGCCCTGGGCTTCAGCCAGGAGCGCCTGCGCAGTGGCGGCGAGGGCATGTTCGTGGTGGGTGAAACCCACTTGCGCTACCTCAAGCCCGCCCGGCTGGACGACGTGCTCACCGTCACGGTGCGCCTGGTCGAGTTGGGCCGTGCGACCATGGCGTTCCTGCAGGAAGTCTGGCGGGGTGATACCTTGCTGACCCAAGGCCGCGTGCGCATTGGCTGGGTGGCGCCTTTCAAGGATCACTTCAAGCCCGCCCGCATTCCCGCTCAGATCCTGGCCATCTTGCCGATCCCAAACCAACAAGCCTCCGGAGTTGACCGCCCATGAATCAAGACTTGTCCATCATTGAATTGGTGATGCATGCCAGCGTGGTGGTGCAGATCGTGCTCGTGCTGCTGTTGGCCGTGTCGCTGGCCAGCTGGAGCATCATTTTCGGCAAGGCCATCGGCCTGAAACGCCTGAAGGGCGACAACGAAGAATTCGACCGCGAATTCTGGGCGGGCCGCACTTTACAAGAACTTTACCAAGATGCATCGCGGGCCAGCGGCCCACCATCGCCGCAGGAGCGCATCTTCGCGGCGGGCATGCGCGAGTTCCTGAAACTGCGCGAGCGCCGCGTCGTCGACGTGGCCAGTTTGCTGGACGGATCACGCCGCGCCATGCGGGCCAGCTACCAGCGCGAGATGGACGTCATCGAAGCCCGCCTGGATTTCCTGGGCTCGGTGGGGTCGGTCTCGCCTTACATCGGGCTGTTCGGCACCGTGTGGGGCATCATGAACGCCTTCACAGGTTTGTCGAGCATGCAGCAGGTGACGCTGGCCACGGTGGCGCCCGGCATCGCCGAAGCGTTGGTGGCCACGGCCATCGGCCTGTTCGCGGCCATCCCGGCTGTGCTGGCGTACAACAACTTCTCGCGCGACATCGACCGCATTGCCACTCACCTGGAGTCCTTCATCGAGGAGTTCTCCAACATCCTGGCGCGCAACACGCAGCCTGCAGCCGGTGCAGACGCCGCCCGTCCTGCGACCACTGCCCGCTGAGGCCCGGACACCATGGCGCAAAGCAACTGGCGAAGCGGGCGCGGTCGGCGCACCAAGAATGAGATCAACATGGTGCCGTTCATCGACGTCATGCTGGTGCTGCTCATCATCTTCATGGTCAGCGCGCCCTTGATGCCGACCGGCGTGGTCGACCTGCCCACCGTGGGCAAGGCCAAACAGGCGCCTGAAAAAGTCATCGAAGTGGTGGTGGGCGAGGGCGAGCAGGTCAGCCTGCGAATCGACCAGCAAGACAGCGGCAGCATGAAGCTCGCCGAGCTGACCAAGCGCGTGAAAGCAGCGCAAGACAGCACGGCTGGCGGCCCCACAGCCGCGCCTGTCATCATCAGCGCCCGCAAGGATGTGCGCTACGACGCCGTGCTCAAGATCATGGACACCTTGCAGCGTGCAGGCGTGGCCCGCGTCGGGCTGACGGTGCACACCACCGGGGGATGAGCAGCGTGACCGTGGCGCGTGCTGAGGTGTTTCGGCCCAAGGCCGAGGACACGCTGGGCCTGGGCATGGTCCTGGCCCTGGCTGCGCACCTTTTGCTGGTGCTGGCCCTGGCCTTCGGGGTGAACTGGCGAAGGCACACGCCAGTGATTGCCGAGGCTGAAGTCTGGGCCGAAGTGCCAACGGCCGCCGCACCCGCCGAAGAGCCGCCACCACCACCCACGCCGATTGAAGAAACCCCGCCACCGCCACCCCCGGTCGCGCAGGCCGAGCCTGAACCCGTGCCAGAGCCCGAAGCCGACATCCCGAGCGCGCCCGTGCCCAAGGCCAAGCGCAAGAAGGAAAAACCTTTGCCGCCCGTGGCCAAGGTCGAGCCCCCGCCCAAGCCCAAAAAGAAGCCCCCGGAACCGAAGGAAACCTTCATCAACGAGCCGCCGGTGGTCGCCAAGAAGCCCAAGACTCCGCCCGCGCCACCTGCGCCCGCAACGCCGACCGTGTCAACGGCTGAGCGCGAGGCCCAGCGCAAAGCCGCCATGCAGCGCATGATGAAAGACCTGGGCTCGTTGGGCACGTCCGAGCAGTCTGCAGGCCCTTCTGCCAACTACGTGGGCAAACTCAGGGCGCGCATCATCCCCAACATCACCTTTCTGATGGACGAGGGCAGTGGCAATCCCACGGCCTTTGTGGAGATCCGTTGCGCCCCCGATGGCACCATCCTGTCGCGCCGCCTGCTGGATCCCAGCGGCTCACCCGCCTGGGACAAGGCCGTGCTGGATGGCATCGACAAGACACGCTCCCTGCCCTTCGATGAGCGCGGTCGTTTGCCGGACACGGTCTTCCAGATCGGGATCAGCCCGCGCGATCGGTGATGCTCACGCGCCAGATCCAACCGTGGTGCAAGGCCATCGCCAGCCACTGACTCAGGTCGAAATCAGCGTGCGCGTGGTTCAGCAAGGTGGACAAGCTGGGGGCGGGGTGGGTGGCTGAAGGGGCCAGGGCGCTCATCCAGTCCACCATGGCCTCGGGTACGGCCAGCACTTCGGCGCGCCATTGGGGGCGCCACACCACGGCGGTCTCGGCCTGCCGGGCCCGCAAGGCCTCGCGCACTTTGTCCAGCATGGCGGCGGCCTGGGCCGGGTCTTCGGCACTGTCGGCCTGGTGGGCCTGCCAAAGCGTGACCACTGGCCAATCTGATCGGATCACGCTCAAGCCAGGGCGCAATTCAAGGCGCAGGTGGGCGGGGTCTTGCGTGCCCAACAAGGCCAGCGATTCGGCCTCGAACAGGGCATCCCTGGCGTGTTCGGCGGTGTGCCGGGCCCAATCCAAGCGGGCGCAGTCGGCCAGGTAGGGCCAGGCTTGCACTTCTGCCAAACCGTTCAGCCAATCGGGCAGGTCTTGTCCCCAGGCTGTCAGGTCGCCTTGGGTGGGCGGGTGGTGGTGCCACAACTGCCGGGCCAGCAGTGCCAATGCCTCGTCACCCAGCAAAGCCTGCACCGTGGGGTAGGCGGCGGCCAGCACCCGCTCGGCCGTGGCGCTGGCGTTGCCCTGGTAGGCCGCCAAGCCTAGCCGCAATGATGGCCCTTGTTCACGCCAAGCCGGGTTGGCCTGGGAAGCTGTTGGCAGGCCCCATAAAGATCGCAGCACGGCGGCCTGGCGTTGGCCCTCTTCGAGCATGCTCATGATCTGGCCGCCATGGCGCGAGTGGCCACCGCATCGGCCTGCCGGGCTTGTGCCAGCAGCACTTCCAGCTCCGGCAGGTCCGTGTCCCATTCGACCAAGGTGGGTTGGGGGCCAAAGCGTTGCACGGCTTCGGCATAGACCTGCCACACCACGGGTTGCACTTCGGCGCTGTGGTCGTCCACCACCAGTTGGTCTGCCTTGACGGGCGTTTGAAAGCCCGCCAGGTGCACCTCGCCCACCACGTCGCTTGGCAGGGCCTGGATGAAGGCCAGGGCGTGCTCCCCGGCTGCCATCAAGTCTGATGCCAGGGACATCCTCTCCAGTGACGATCGGCCCTGGCGCGCGGCATTCAGGCCGTTCACCACCAGGTTGTTCACGTCCAGCAGCAACTGGCAGCCACTGCGCCGACACAGCTCGGCCAGAAAATGTGGCTCGGGCAGGCAATCGTCCGCGTAGCTCAGGTAGGCAGACAGGTTTTCGACCAGGATGGGGCGCCGCAGGCGCGACTGCACCTCGCCCACGTTGCGAACCAGGATGTCCAGCGATGCGGGGGTGAAGGCCACGGGCAGCAGATCGCTGGCATGCACCATCTCGCCGCCCGGCCAGGCGCCCCGGGCAAAGCAGGCGTGGTCGGACACCCGAACTGGCTCGATCTGCTCGACCAACCGAACCAGCTTGTCCAGGTGCCTCGCATCCAGTCCACAGGCCGAACCCAGTGACAGGCCCACGCCATGCAGGCTCACGGGGTAGTGGTCCCGCGCGGCCGTCAGCACGGCCAGCGCCGCTCCGCCGTCACCAAAGAAGTTCTCGGAATGGACCTCGACAAACCCCAACGGCGGCAAAAGCGCCATCAGGGCCTGATAGTGCGGCTGGCGCAGGCCGATGCCGGCCAGATCATTGGCGGGGAGGGCCGCCATCCGTTTTACTTCTTCTCGGCTTGCTTGGCCACGGCCACCTTGGCTTCTTCGGCAGACAGGCCACCCAGCTTGGCGCAGGTGCCCTTGGCCACCAGCTTCCATTCGTCGGGCGCCTTGTCCACCGTGGACTGGCCGGCGCAAGAGTGGCTGCCCGACAGGTTGGCGCAGCTGTTTTCGCCCGCTTTGGCGATGCCATAGCACTTTTCCTTGCCCTTCGAGGCACTCATTTCGGCCGAAGCTTGCGACACCAGGCCCAAAGCCATGACGGAGGCGAGGGCGGAGGACAGCAGCTGACGTTGGTTCATTTTGTAGACTCCAAAAAAGTGGTTGACGGTGAAGCGGCTGCATTGGCCGCCGTTTTCTTGGTCGTTGGGCGCCCCAAAATCTGACATTTGGGGTCCAGATTTTCATTTGCCGTGAAAAACTGCCCTACATGGCGGTTTCACGATCCTAGGCTATTTCATAGCATGGCAATCATTCACGACCACCGTCGGGACGTGGAACGTTAGGAGTGTCATGTCTGATTCACCATTGCCGCCGCTGAACTGGGAGGGTGCCTTGAGCCAGCTCGATTCTGGCGTGGCCGACTCAGCGAGTCAGGATCAGAACTTGATCGACAACGAAACGGGCGTTTTCCTCTGGCCTACGCCGCCTTTCGCCACCTACCCACCCGCCCGCCAGCAAACGGAACACGAAACCTGCGAAATCGAAGGGCTCAATGGCCGGATCATGAAGGGGCGGCTGAGTTTTTTCGTACCCGATGAAGAAGTGGCCCACATCCAGGTGCCGCCCTCCCGCACCACGATGGCCTTGCGCTTTGGCCAGTTCCGCACCTTGTTGCTCACCAACCCGCTCAAGCCCAAGAAGGGGGCGGACGGGCAGGACCCGCACGCGTCGATGCTGGGGCACCGCGCCAGCGTTGATTTCCGCGTGAAGTTCAAGGCTGGAGGCCAGGTTGAAGGCCAGACCATGGGCCACCGCGAAACCGAGTTCGGCATATTCCTGTTTCCGCCCGTGGGCGACGACGGCGCCGTGCAACGCCTGTTCGTCGGGCGCGAGGTGCTGGAATCCTTCGAGGTGGGGGGCAAGATCGGCGAAATCCTGGTGGGCGCCAGCGCGGTCACGCAAGAACAGGTCGAGCAGGCGGTGGAAGTGCAAAGCCAGATGCGCAACCAGAAGCTGGGCGACATCCTGCTGACCCAGCAGGTGGTCTCGCCCGAGCAACTGCTGGCCGCCATCGAGCAACAGGGCAAGATGCCCATGGTGCGCATCGGCGAGGCGCTGATGGCCCTGGGCATGATCAACCAGGCTCAGCTTGAAGACGCCCTGGAGCGCCAGAAGCGCGACCGCAGCGTGCCTCTGGGCGAGTTGCTGGTGACCCAAGGCCTGGTGTCGCGTCACGACTTGCAAACAGCCCTGGCCCGCAAGATGGGCTACCCACTGGTCGACCTGGACAAGTTCCCGATCGAGGCCGAAGCGCTGCGCAAAGTACCGTTCCCGGTGGCTCACCGCCTGATGACGGTGCCCCTGCTTCTGCGCGATGGCAACCTCATCATCGCGGTCGAAGACCCCAGCAAGCGACTGACGCTGTCCGAGCTGGAGTTCATCACCCAGTGCAAGATCGTGCCGGTGCTGGCCCAGCACACCCAGCTCGAATTCGCGATCAAGGACGCTTACAGCAAGATTGGTGCGGACGTCAGCGCCGATGCCTATGGCCGGGCCTCCTCGCTCAACCAGAGCGCCGATTTCGACATGGAGCAGCAGAGTTCCGGCTCGCTCATGGAGGATCTGGAAAAGCAGAACCAGGAATCCAGCTCGCACGAAGACGACCAGCCCATCGAGCAAAGCGACAACTCGCTGGTGCGCCTGATCAACACCATGATCATCGAGGCGCACGCCCAGGGCGTCTCCGACATCCACGTTGAAAGCTACCCCGGCAAGGAAAAGATCAAGATCCGTTTCCGCAAGGATGGCGTGCTCATGCCCTACCTGGAGTTGCCGCCCAACTACCGCAGCGCCATGATCGCCCGCATCAAGATCATGTGCGATCTGGACATCTCCGAGCGCCGCAAGCCGCAGGACGGCAAGATCAATTTCGCCAAGTTCGTGCCTCAGCACAAGATCGAGCTGCGCGTGGCCGCCATCCCCACCAACAACGGGATGGAAGACATCGTCATGCGGATCCTGGCCTCGGCCAAGCCCTTGCCGCTGGACAAGATCGGCCTGAGCCCGACCAACCTGTCGCGCCTGAAAGAGGCGATGGAACGCCCCTACGGCCTGGTGCTGTGCGTGGGCCCCACCGGCTCCGGCAAGACCACCACGTTGCACTCCGCGCTCAGCTTCATCAACGTGCCCGAGCGCAAGATCTGGACGGCCGAAGACCCGGTGGAAATCACCCAGCCTGGCCTGCGCCAGGTGCAGGTCAACCCCAAGATCGACTGGACCTTCGCCAAGGCCCTGCGCGCCTTCCTGCGGGCCGATCCGGACGTGATCATGGTGGGCGAAATGCGCGACCAGGAAACCGCCGGCATGGGCGTCGAAGCCTCGCTGACTGGCCACTTGGTGCTGTCCACCCTGCACACAAACAGTGCGCCCGAAACCGTGACCCGCCTGCTGGACATGGGCCTGGACCCGTTCAACTTTGCCGACTCCTTGCTGGTGGTGCTGGCGCAGCGCCTGGTGCGCCGCCTGTGCACGCAATGCAAAGTGGCCGAACCCGCTAGCGAAGAAGACATCGACATCCTGCTGCGCGATTTCCTGCAGGTCTCTCCCAAGGATGTGCCCGAGTTCGATCGCGAGCATGTTCACCAGGACTGGCTCAGCCGCTTTGGCCGCGACGGCAAGCTGATGAAGTACCACAACCCTGGCTGCCCCCACTGCAACCAGACGGGTTACAAAGGCCGCGCGGGCCTGCATGAGCTGATGTCGATGAGCCGCGAACTGCGCCACATGATTCAGACCGGCGGCCGCGCCGAACAGATCCAGCAACAAGCTTTGCGCGAAGGCATGCGCACCTTGCGGCAAGACGGCATCGAGAAGGTTTTGATGGGCATCACGAGCATGGAAGAAGTGCGCGCCACCAGCAACTCTTGATGTTGTTGTGCCCAAGCCGCACGCGGGCCCTGAAAAAGGTGCAAGATAAGCACCAATGAAGTCACAGATCAGCCTTGCCTTCTTCTGGTTATTCGGGGTATGAACAAGGTGTGATTTCAGCGATCTTTGGTGTTATGGCGATGCTTGTGTGCTCGCGCCGGGCCACCAGACGGATATCCGGCAGTTCACCCCAGCATCGATGGCTTGTGTCGATGGTTCGGAGGTCTGCATGGACGTGATCAGTAACTTCGCCGCTCGCTACGAGCGCACTCGTGAAGAAGAGTATTCCCTGGAGGAATACTTGGACATCTGCAAACGCGACAAGACCGCCTACGCGACGGCCGCCGAGCGCATGCTGCAAGCCATCGGCGAGCCGCAGACGATCGACACCCGCAACGACACGCGCCTGTCCCGCATCTTCGCCAACAAGGTCATCAAGATCTATCCGGCGTTTGAAGAGTTCTATGGCATGGAAGACGCCATCGAACAGGTGGTCAGCTACTTCCGCCATGCCGCCCAAGGCCTGGAAGAGAAGAAACAAATCCTGTATTTGCTGGGCCCGGTGGGTGGCGGCAAATCGTCCATCGCCGAACGCCTCAAGCAACTGGCCGAGCGCGTGCCTTTCTACGCCATCAAGGGATCGCCGGTCAACGAATCGCCCCTGGGCCTGTTCGAACCGACCGAAGACGGCCCCATCCTGGAAGCCGAATACGGCATCCCGCGCCGTTACCTGCAACGCATCCTCAGCCCCTGGGCCGTCAAGCGTCTGGACGAATTCGGCGGCGACATCCGCAAATTCCGCGTCGTCAAGCGCTATCCCAGCGTGCTCAAGCAGATCGGCATCGCCAAGACCGAGCCGGGTGACGAGAACAACCAGGACATCAGCTCCCTGGTCGGCAAGGTTGACATCCGCAAGCTCGAGACCTACGCGCAAGACGACCCGGACGCCTACAGCTACTCCGGCGGCCTGTGCCTGGCCAACCAAGGCTTGCTGGAGTTCGTTGAAATGTTCAAGGCGCCCATCAAGGTGCTGCATCCGCTGCTGACCGCCACGCAAGAAGGCAACTTCAAGGGCACGGAAGGCTTCGGCGCCATCCCGTTTGATGGCGTTGTGCTGGCCCACAGCAACGAAAGCGAGTGGAAGGCTTTCCGAAACAACAAGAACAACGAAGCTTTCCTGGATCGGATCTACATCGTCAAGGTGCCTTACTGCCTGCGCGTCTCTGAAGAAATCAAGATCTACGAAAAGCTGGTGCGCACTTCGTCGCTGTCCAAGGCGCCCTGCGCCCCGGGCACCTTCAAGATGATGTCGCAGTTCGCCATCCTGACCCGCCTGAAGGAGCCAGAAAACTCCAGCACCTACAGCAAGATGCAGGTCTACGACGGCGAGAACCTGAAGGACACCGACCCCAAGGCCAAGTCGCTGCAGGAGTACCGCGACTATGCCGGCGTTGACGAAGGCATGAGCGGCGTGTCCACCCGTTTCGCCTTCAAGATCCTCTCCAAGGTGTTCAACTTCGACACCGCTGAAGTGGCGGCCAACCCCGTGCATTTGATGTACGTGCTGGAGCAGCAAATTGAGCGCGAGCAGTTCCCGGCGGAGCTGGAGGCCAAGTACATCGCTTACATCAAGGAGTCACTGGCCCCTCGCTACGCCGAGTTCATCGGCAAAGAGATCCAGACCGCCTACCTGGAAAGCTACAGCGAGTACGGCCAGAACATCTTTGACCGCTACGTGACCTACGCCGACTACTGGATCCAGGACCAGGAATACCGCGACAACGACACCGGCGAAAGCTTTGACCGCAGCGCGCTCAACGGCGAGCTGGAGAAGATCGAAAAGCCCGCCGGCATCTCCAACCCCAAGGATTTCCGCAACGAAATCGTCAACTTCGTGCTGCGCGCACGGGCCAACAACGGCGGCAAGAACCCGCTGTGGACCAGCTATGAGAAGCTGCGCACGGTGATCGAGAAGAAGATGTTCAGCAACACCGAAGAGTTGTTGCCGGTCATCAGCTTCAATGCCAAGGCCAGTGCCGACGAAGTCAAGAAGCACGAAGACTTCGTCAACCGCATGGTCGAGAAGGGCTACACAGCCAAGCAGGTCCGCCTGCTGTGCGAATGGTATTTGCGCGTTCGAAAGTCGTCTTGATCGGAGTGATATGCATGAGCGCATGACGGAGCAGGCGAGCCCGGCGCCGGGCCGCCCCAAGGCGGGCGAGGTCCCCTTGGGGGACCGGCCGCGGTACTCCGCGGACGAGGGGCAGACATGACTCGGCAACACATCATTGACCGACGGCTTGCGGGTAAGAACAAGTCGATCGGCAATCGCGAACGCTTCCTGAGGCGTTACCGTGACAAGGTTCGCGATGCGGTGCAGCGGGCCATCAATGGGCGCAGCATCCGGGACATCGAAAAAGGCGAAGACATCGCGATCCCCAAGCGCGATCTGTCCGAACCTGTGTTCAGCCATGGCCAGGGCGGCATCCGCGATGTGGTCCATCCGGGCAACCGCGAGTACGTGCAAGGCGACCGCATCGAGCGGCCACCCGGCGGTGGCGGGCAGGGCAGTGGCTCCGGCGAGGCCAGCGATTCGGGCGAAGGTGAAGATGACTTCGTCTTCTCGCTGAGCAAGGAAGAATTCATGCAGGTCTTTTTTGAAGACCTGGCCTTGCCCAACATGGTCAAAACCGCTTTGGCCGAGATCCCCGAATGGAAAAGCCAGCGCGCGGGCTACTCCAGCGATGGCACGGCCAGCAACCTGCACGTGGTTCGCTCCATGCGCGGGGCATTGGGGCGGCGTATCGCTCTGGGTGCAGGTTTGCGCCGTGAGCTGAAAGAGCTGGAAGACAAAGTGGCCGCGCTGCGCACCGAAGACGAGGCCGGTGATGATGCCCTGGTGCTGGAGCACGCTCATGAAATCGAAGCGCTGGAAGCGCGCATCGATCACTTGCGGGCACGGGTGCGCGGCATTCCCTTCCTGGATCCGATCGACCTGCGTTACCGCAGCCGTGTGAAGGTGCCGGTGCCCACCACCAAGGCTGTGATGTTCTGCGTGATGGACATCTCGGGCTCGATGGACGAGCAGCGCAAGGAGTTGTCCAAGCGCTTTTTCATCCTGCTGTACCTGTTCCTGACACGGCACTACGACAAGATCGAGCTGGTTTTCATCCGCCACCACACGCAGGCGCAAGAGGTGACCGAGGACGAGTTCTTCCACGCCACCGAGACAGGCGGCACGGTGGTGTCCAGCGCCCTGGTGCTGCTGGACGAGATCATCACGGCCCGCTACCCCACCAACGAGTGGAATCTGTACGTGGCCCAGGCCAGCGATGGCGACAATTGGCACCACGATTCGGCCCGTTGCCGCGAGATCCTGGAAGACAAGATCCTGCCCCTGGTGCGCTACTTTGCTTATGTGCAAGTGGCGCAAACGGAGCAAAATCTGTGGGACGAGTACATGGGCCTGAGCGAATCGCACAAGCAATTTGCCATGCGCAAGGTGCTGGACGCCTCGCAGATCTACCCGGTGTTCCGTGAACTGTTCAAGAAGGAAGGGGCAGATTCATGAGTGCCATTTTGAGACCCGATCCCCTGCCAGGCCCGTCGGACTGGTCGTTCGAGTTGATCGAGCAGTATCACGACGTGATCCGCGCCACGGCCGAGCGTTTCAAGCTGGACACCTACCCCAACCAGCTGGAAATCATCACCGCCGAGCAGATGATGGACGCCTACGCCTCGATCGGCATGCCGGTCTACTATCACCACTGGTCCTTCGGCAAGCACTTCCTGTCCACCGAGAAGAGCTACAAGCGCGGCCAGATGGGTCTCGCCTACGAAATCGTCATCAACTCGGACCCCTGCATCGTGTACCTGATGGAGGAGAACACGCTGCCGATGCAGGCGCTGGTCATCGCCCATGCCGCCTACGGCCACAACTCCTTCTTCAAGGGCAACTACCTGTTCCGCACCTGGACCTCGGCCGACGCGATCGTCGATTACCTGGTGTTCGCGCGCAACGTCATCGCCGAGTGCGAGGAGCGCTACGGCGAGGACGAGGTCGAACGCCTGCTCGACGCCTGCCACGCGCTGATGAGCGTCGGCGTCGACCGCTACAAGCGGCCGCCGAAGCTGTCGCTGACCAAGGAACGCGAACGCCGCCAGGAGCGCGAAGCCTACTTGCAGTCGCAGGTCAACGATCTCTGGCGCACGCTGCCGCCGCGCCTGGAGAAGGAGGAAGCGGACCCGGAGCGGCGCTTTCCGCCCGAACCCGAGGAGAACCTGCTCTACTTCATCGAGAAGAACGCGCCGCTGCTGGAGCCGTGGCAGCGCGAAATCGTGCGCATCGTGCGCAAAATCGGGCAGTACTTCTATCCGCAGCGGCAGACGCAGCTGATGAACGAAGGCTGGGCGTGCTTCTGGCACTACACCATCCTCTACCATCTCTACGAGCAGGGCCTGGTCGGCGACGGCTTCATGCTCGAATTCCTGCAAAGCCACACCAACGTCGTGTTCCAGCCGCCGTTCAACAGCCGCCAGTACGGCGGCATCAACCCGTATGCG
>NZ_JAUSAR010000009.1 GCF_030652515.1 Aquabacterium sp.
CTCGCCAGCCTGCACTTGCAGACAGATGTCTTGCAGGTTCACGCCAAACGGATCTTGCTTGGCCAGGTTCAGGTTCTTGACCACCAAGGCCGTGGCGCCCAGCACCGGGGCCACGCGCTTGAGCTGTGGCGGCTCGGAGCCGATCATCAGGCGCGACAGGCTGGCATTGGTCTCTTGGCGTGGATCGACCTCGCCCGTGACCTTGCCGCCGCGCAGCACGGTGCACCGGTGGCACAGCGCGCGGATCTCGTCCAGCTTGTGGCTGATGTAGAGGATGGAGCAGCCTCGCTCGGCCAGTTGGCGCAAGGTCACGAAGAGCTTTTCAACGGCTTGCGGCGTCAGCACCGAGGTCGGTTCGTCCAGGATCAGCAATTGCGGGTTGGTCAGCAAGGCGCGCACGATCTCGACCCGCTGGCGCTCGCCCACACTCAAGGTGTGCACAGGGCGCCAGGGATCAACCTCCAAGCCGTAGTCGCTTGAGACGGCCTGGATGCGCTCGATCACCTCAGGCAGCGTCCATTTCTTGTCCAGGCCCAGCCACACGTTTTCGGCGGCGGTGAGCGTGTCAAACAAGGAGAAGTGCTGAAACACCATGCTGATGCCCAGCGCGCGGGCCTCTTGCGGCGAACGCACCTGCACCAAGGCATCGTTGAAGTAGATCTCGCCGGCATCGGGTTTGACCGCGCCAAAGATGATCTTCATCAAGGTGGATTTGCCAGCGCCGTTTTCGCCCAGCACGGCGTGGATTTCGCCTGGCAGGACGTGCAGGCTGACATCGTCATTGGCCCGCACCGCAGGGTACTGCTTGGTGATGTTCTTGAGTTCTAGGCGGTAGGACATAAAAAGCGCCTGGGCGCGTTATTGGACTGCGGCCTGAACAACCGACGGGGTCTGATGCACGCATTGGCCAGCCACATAGGTGCTCACCAAATTGCGTTCATCGCCCATGGTCACCCAGGCAAAGATGCGCTCGTGCAAATGCTCGTGCAAAACGCGGGCCAGCCTCTGCTGCGCCACCTGATCCCGGTGCTCGGCCACTGGCCCCTGCGCCACGTTCCACACCACCACGTCGGCCATGCAGCCAGGCTCCAGGCGTCCTATTTCATCGGCCAAGCCCAGGTGGCTGGCGGCACCCAAGGTGCAGGTGTAAAGGGCTTTCCAGGCCGACAGGCGCACGCCCTGCAGCGCCTGGATCTTGTAGGCATCGGCAATGTTGCGCAGCATGGACAGGCTGGTGCCGCCGCCCACGTCGCTGGCCAGGCTCACGTTCACGCCTTCACGTTCGGCCTCCGACCAGTTGAACAGGCCGCTGCCCAGAAAAAGGTTGGACGACGGGCTGTGCGCGATCTGAGCTCCATGCGCCTTCAAGACCGCCCGGTCGTTGGCGTCCAGCCAGATGCCGTGGGCCAGCACCGCGCGAGGGCCGATCAGGCCGTCGCGGTCGTACACGTCCAGGTAGCTGCGCGCGGTGGGGAACAGCTCGGTCACCCAGCGCACCTCGTCGCGGTTCTCGGCCACGTGGGTTTGCATGTAGGTGCCCGCGTAGGCCAGGCACAGGCGGCCAGCCATGGTCAGTTGCTCGGGGGTGCTGGTGGGCGCGAAGCGCACGGTCACGGCAAAGGCCTGCCGATCCTTGCCATGGAAGCGGTCGATCAGGTCGACGCAATCTTTCTCGGCCTGGTCCACGTCGTCCAGCAGGCCCTCAGGCGCGTGGCGGTCCATCAAGACCTTGCCGGTGATCAAGCGCATGTGGTGCGCGCTGGCCATGTCGAACAAGGCTTCGGCGCTGACTTTGTGCACTGTGGGGAACACCACCGCGCTGGTCGTGCCGTGGGCCCACAGGGCGTGCAGAAAGCGCTCGGCGCCTTCACGGGCCACCAACGGGTCCACGTAGCGACGCTCGGCCGGGAAGGTGTAGGTGTTGAGCCAATCGAGCAGCTCGGCGCCATAGCTGGCGATGACGTCCAGCTGTGGGCAATGCACGTGGGTGTCGATGAAGCCCGGCAGGATCAACTGCCCACGGTGGTCGGTCACCGGCACATCGGCCCAGTCCTGCGGCATCGGCTCGCTGGCGGGCTGGATGGCCGCGATGCGCTCGCCTTCGATCAGCAGGACGTGGTCAGGGCGCCAGCGCACACCTGGCGCTTCGGCGGGCAGTGCAAAGCCTGGGTCGGCGGTGAAATCCAGCAGATCGCCGCGCAGCACCCGTCGGGTGTGGGCCGCTGGGCCATTGGCAGGATTCAATCGGGGATCAGGCATGAAAGCTCACTGTTTGGCCGAAGAACCCAGCACGGGCAAGGTCTCGGCGCGCAAAGGAGGACGAACCTGGTGCAGACCACGCACAACGTCGCGCACTTGCTCTCGCAACCAGCGGCTGGCCGCTGAATGGTGCGTGAGATCGTGCCACAGCTGATAGTAGTTCATGGCGGGGAACGGCACGGGGCATCGGATGATCTTGACGCGCAACTGTTGCGCGTAACGCTCACAGAAGCGGCGCCCCGTGGTCAACACCAGCAAGGAGCCTGCCACCATGTAGGGCAGCTGGGCAAAGTGCGGATTGCGCACCACGATGTTCCGGCGCAAGCCCTGCATGGCCAAGCGCTCGTCGATCACGCCCACGGCGCCAGGATGCAGCGCCGGTGGCGACACGTGCTCGGCCGCCAGGTACTGCTCGATGGACCAGGCGCGCTTGCCCTCCTTGGGCAGGCGCGCGGCGGGGTGGTCTTCAGACACCAGGCAGACCACCTCGTCGGTCAGCAGGCGACCCAGGTGCAGTTCGTCAGAGGGCTCCAGCCAATTGCCGATGACCAGGTCAACCTCTCCACGCGCCAGGCTGCGCCGGTGGTCGAGTTCGGCCGTCAACTGCACCACTTCGACCTTGATGTTGGGCGCCAGTCGGCGTAGCCTCAGGGTGAGTTCGGGCAGGAAGAATGGATCGAGGTAATCGGTGGCGGCGATGCGGAAAGTGAGTGTGGTGCTGGCCGGGTCGAAGTCGCGCACCGAGTTCTTGTGGCCAAACATGCTCTGCGCGTGCTGCAGGATGGCCGAAGCGGGTTCCAGCAGGCTCAAGGCCACATCGGTGGGCGCCATGGCTTGGCCGCAGCGCACCAAAAGCGGGTCGCCCGTGATCTCGCGCAGCCGCTTCAGCTGGGTGCTGACGGCGGGCTGGCTGGATTGAAGGCGAAGGGCCGCCTTGGAGACGCTGCACTCGGTGATCACGGTGTGTAAGACCCGGATGAGGGAAAGGTCGATCTTGTCGAAAACAGCGTCCTTGCTCATGTGCAACAGCAGATAGTTATTATTACGATGATGGTATAGCGGCAAACCCCAATCGCAGTACCCTCTGATGCGGGATCCCCATTCAGTGGGGTGTGCCATTCAATGCTTTCGCTGTTCCAGGAGTCTGACCATGAGCGACCCGACACCCCGTCCGATTCGCTTTTTTCACCAAGGCCAGATTCACACCGTGGAGGGCCTGCCGCCCACCACCACCGTGCTGCAATGGCTGCGTGAACAGGCGCATTGCACGGGCACCAAGGAAGGCTGCGCCGAAGGTGATTGCGGCGCTTGCACCGTGGTTGTTGGCGAGGTGGACGAATCCGGTCAGGCCCTCACCAAGACCACGGTCAACTCGTGCATCCAGTTTTTGCCCACGCTCGATGGCCGAGCCCTGTTCACGGTCGAAGACCTGCAGGGCATGAACGGGGGCGCGCTGCACCCTTGCCAGCAGGCCATGGTCGATTGCCACGGCTCGCAATGCGGCTTCTGCACGCCGGGCTTCGTGATGTCCTTGTGGCAAGTTTATGAAGACCGGGTGCAGGCATTGCCAAGGCAAGACCTGGCCGACGCGCTGTCGGGCAACCTGTGCCGCTGCACCGGCTACCGCCCCATCCTGGATGCAGGACAGAAGATGTTCGAGGCGCCCCGCGTGGTCTTCGACCCTGCCCCAGCCCTGGCCGCCTTGAAGGCTCTGGCCCCATCCGACGAAACCTTCGTGCACGAAGCACCCGAAGCCACCGATCCGGCCAAGCGCGCCCGCTTCGTCGCCCCCGCCACCTTGAGCGAGCTGGCACACTGGCGCCAGCAGATGCCGCAAGCGCGCCTGCTGGCTGGCAGCACTGATGTGGGCCTGTGGGTCACCAAGCAGATGAAACCTTTGGGCGACATCCTCTACCTGGGCCGCGTCAAGGAGTTGAAGTCGATCACAGCCACCAGCACCGGCCTGACCATTGGCGCCGCCGCCTCGCTGGAAGACGCCTGGGCCGCCATCGTGCAGCATGTGCCTGCGCTGCGCGAGATCTGGCTGCGATTCGCCTCGCCGCCGGTGCGCCACGCGGGCACCCTGGGCGGCAACATCGCCAATGGCTCGCCCATCGGCGACAGCGCGCCCATGCTCCTGGCCCTGAACGCTGAGGTCACCCTGCGCAAGGGCGACTGGCAACGCACCCTGCCCTTGTCCAGCTTCTACCTGGACTACATGAAGAACGCGCTGGAGCCCGGCGAGTTCCTGCAATCCATGCACATCCCCTTGCCCAAGCTGGATGACATCGTGCGCGGCTACAAGATTTCCAAGCGCCGCGACAGCGACATATCGGCCGTGTGCGTCGGCCTGATGCTGCGCCTGGACGGTGACTTGATCGCCGAAGCCCGTCTGGCTTGGGGAGGCATGGCGGCCACGGCCAAACGTGCTGCCCAGGCCGAAGCCGCGCTGGTTGGCCAACCCTGGACCGAGGCCACCTTGCGACGAGCCCAGGCCGCGCTGGCCCAAGACTTCAAGCCCATGACCGACCTGCGCGCCAGCGACAGCTACCGCTCGCGCGTGGCCGCCAACCTGCTGGAACGTTTCTGGCTTGAAACCCGCACGGAGCACGCGCTCGCCGCTGAAAAGGTGCAGGTATGGACCGCCTGATGATGAAGACCGCCACGGCGGCGGGCCAATCCCTGCCGCATGAATCTGCCCACCTGCACGTGGCGGGCGCTGCGCCTTACATCGACGATTTGCCCGAGTTGGCTGGCACCCTCCACTGCGCCCTGGGCCTGTCGCCCCTGGCGCATGGCCGTTTGATCGGTGTGGATGTTGACACCATCAAGGCCATGCCCGGCGTGGTCGCGGTGCTGACCGCCCAGGATGTGCCCGGCAAGAACGATTGCGGCGCCATCATCCACGACGAGCCCATCCTCGCCGATGGGGAGGTGCACTTCCTGGGCCACCCGGTGTTCGCCGTCATCGCCACTGACCGTGAATCGGCCCGCCGTGCTGCGGCCCGTGCCAAAGACGTCATCCAGGTCGAAGCCCTGCCTTCGCTGCTGACCATCGAAGCGGCCCACGCTGCCGAGTCTTACGTGGTGCCGCCCATGCACCTCAAGCGCGGCGATGCGGCCGGCACGATGGCCCAGGCGCAACACCGTTTGAAGGATCGCTTCTACCTGGGCGGGCAGGAACAGTTCTACCTGGAAGGCCAGATCTCCTACGCCATCCCGCGCGAAAATCAGGGCATGCTGGTTCACTGCTCCACCCAGCACCCCAGCGAGATGCAGCACCACATCGCGCACGCACTGGGCCTGCACTCGCACCACATCCAGGTTGAATGCCGGCGCATGGGGGGCGGCTTTGGCGGCAAGGAATCGCAATCGGCCGTGTTCGCGTGCATCGCGGCCATCGCTGCCCAAAAGCTCAAGCGGCCGGTCAAGCTGCGCGTGGACCGCGACGATGATTTCATGATCACGGGCCGGCGCCACTGCTTCATCCACGACTACGAGATCGGCCACGATGACCAGGGCCGCATCCTGGCCGCGCAGGTGGACATGGTCTCGCGCGCTGGCTGGTCGGCCGACCTGTCGCCCCCCGTGATGACGCGTGCCCTGTGCCACTTCGACAACGCCTACTGGCTGCCCAACGTGGACATGCACGGCTACTGCGCGCGCACCAACACGCAAAGCAACACCGCCTTCCGTGGCTTTGGTGGGCCGCAGGGCGCGCTGGCGGTAGAGGTGGCGCTGGACAGCATCGCCCGCAAACTCAAGCTTGATGCGCTGGACGTGCGCATGGTCAATCTGTATGGCCTGCAAGAGAACAACGTCACGCCCTATGGCCAGACGATTGAAGACAATGTGCTGCGCCCTTTGATTGATGAGTTGGTGGCCAGCAGCGATTACCGAGCGCGCCGCCAGTCGATTGAAAGCTTCAACGCCAGCAGCCCGGTGTTGAAGAAAGGCCTGGCCCTGACACCGCTCAAGTTCGGCATTTCCTTCAACGTGGTGCACCTGAACCAGGCCGGTGCTCTGGTGCACATCTACACCGACGGCAGCGTGTTGGTGAACCACGGCGGCACAGAGATGGGGCAAGGCCTGAACACCAAAGTGGCACAAATGGTGGCCCACACCTTGGGCGTCAGCATGGGCCGCGTGCGCGTCACTGCCACCGACACGAACAAGGTGGTCAACACCTCAGCCACGGCCGCGTCCACGGGGTCCGACTTGAACGGCAAGGCCGCCGCCGATGCGGCGCGGCAAATCATCGAACGGCTGACGAAGTTCCTGGCCGACCGCGAAGAGGTGCCCCCGGATGCCGTGCGCTTCGTGGACGATCAGGTGGAAATCGGCGACAAGAAGTTGCCTTTCGAGCAAGTGATCAGCGAAGCCTACTTTGCCCGCATACAACTGTGGTCCGACGGTTTTTACACCACGCCCAAGCTGCACTGGGACCGCACCACCATGCAAGGTCGGCCCTTCTTCTACTTCGCTTATGGCGCGGCCGTGAGCGAAGTGCTGGTGGACACGCTGACAGGCGAGTGGAAGCTGCTGCGCGCCGACGTGCTGCACGACGTGGGCCAGTCCATCAACCCGGCCGTGGACATCGGCCAGATCGAAGGCGGCTTCATCCAGGGCATGGGCTGGTTGACCAGCGAAGAGCTGTACTGGCACCCGCAAACCGGCCGCCTGATGACGCACGCGCCCTCCACCTACAAGATCCCCACCGCCAGCGACTGCCCGGCAGACTTCCGCGTCAAGCTGTTCGACAACGTCAACGTGGAAGACACCATCCACCGGTCCAAAGCCGTGGGCGAGCCGCCCTTGCTGCTGCCCTTTTCGGTGTTTTTTGCGATCCGCGATGCGGTGTCCAGCGTGGGTCACCACGGCATCGATCCACCTCTGCGCGCGCCCGCCACGCCCGAGGCCATCCTCGACGCGGTCGATGCCGTCAAGGCTGCGCGGGCCTGATCCCCATGAGTAGCCTGAGTGCCCGGGCCCTGCGACGCACCGCCGAACAATGGTGGGCGGCCCACCGCCATGCGCTGGTCATCTCGGTGGACGAGATCAAAGGCTCGACCCCGCGCGGCACTGGCACGCGCATGCTGGTGTCCACCACCGAGGTGGACGGCACCATCGGCGGGGGCCACCTCGAATGGCAGGCCATTGACCTGGCCCGCCATGCCTTGCAAGAGAACGCCCAGCCCACGGCCCCATGGACACGCACGTTTCCACTGGGCCCCACGCTGGGCCAATGCTGTGGTGGCGTGGTCACCTTGCGTTTTGCACCATTGAACGACGCTACCCTGGCCGACTGGGCCTTGCCACCACCCCGCTTCCACCTGGAGCTTCACGGCGCTGGCCATGTGGGCCAGGCCATCGTGCGCCTGCTGGTGGACCTGGACTGCACCGTGCGCTGGATCGACGAGCGCGCTGAAGATGCCCGCCTGCCCAACACCAAGCAACCCGGCCTGCCCAGCCTTGAGATGCTGGCCAGCCTGCCACCGCACATCCAATGGCTGGACACCGACGCCGCCGAGCATGAAGTGCGTGATTCGCCAACCAATGCCTGCCACTTGGTGCTGACCCACCGCCACGACCTGGACCTGCGCATCATTGATGCCGTGCTGCGCCGCGGTGACTTCCGCTTCGCCGGGCTGATCGGCTCGCAAACCAAGCGCGCCAAGTTCCGGCACCGCCTGACCGAGCAAGGCATCACCCCTGAAACGCTGGACCGCCTGACCTGCCCCATCGGCTTGAGCGGCGTGAGCGGCAAAGAGCCCGCCGTCATCGCCATCGCCGTGCTCGCGCAGCTGCTGCAAAACACCGCCCCACCCCACCAGGACTGACGCCGTGCTGCTCATCAAGGACGCCGAGTGCATTGCCACCATGGACGACGCTGGCACCGAATGGCGCCAGGCCAGTGTCCTGATCCAAGGCAGCGAGATCGTGGCCGCTGGCCCCACGGCAGACCTGCCTGCCGAGCTTCTGGCCCAGGCCACGCAAACCATCGATGCACGCGGCCACGTCGTCATCCCCGGCCTGGTGAACACGCACCACCACATGGTCCAAAGCCTGACGCGGGCCATCCCTGCGGCGCAGAACGCCGAGCTTTTTGGCTGGCTGCGCACGCTCTACCCCATCTGGGCAGGTCTCACGCCCGACATGGTGCATGTGTCCACGCAAGTGGCCATGGCCGAACTGCTGCACAGCGGCTGCACCACCAGCAGCGATCACCTCTACATCTACCCTAACGGCGTCAGGCTGGACGACAGCATCTTTGCTGCGCAAGAGATCGGCATGCGCTTCCAGGCCAGCCGGGGCAGCATGAGCGTGGGTGAAAGCGCAGGTGGCTTGCCGCCCGACCACCTGGTCGAGCGCGAGGACAACATCCTGCGCGACTCGCGCCGCCTGGTCGAAACGTTTCACGACACCCGCCGCCACGCCATGGTGCGTGTGGCCTTGGCGCCGTGTTCACCGTTCTCGGTCAGCCCCGATCTGATGCGCGAATCGGCCTTGCTGGCGCGCAGCTTCAAACAGGACGTGCGCCTGCACACCCACCTGGCCGAGAACGACCACGACGTGGCCTACAGCCTGGAGCGCTTCAAGCTCACGCCCACGCAGTACGCCGAGTCACTCGGTTGGCTGGGTGATGACGTGTGGCATGCGCACTGCGTCAAGCTCGATGACCACGGCATCACCCGCTTCGCCGCCACGGGCACGGGCGTGGCGCACTGCCCCTGCAGCAACATGCGCCTGGCCTCAGGCATCGCGCCTGTGCGCCGCATGCTGGACGCGGGCGTGAAGGTGGGCCTGGGTGTGGACGGCTCGGCCAGCAACGACGCTGGCCACCTGATGGCCGAAGCGCGGCAAGCCATGCTGCTGGCGCGTGTGGGCCGCAGCCTGGAGCCCTTTGGGTGCGACCACGGCCCCGCCAGCATGAGCGCGCGCGATGCCCTGCGCCTGGCCACGCGCGGCGGGGCCCAGGTGCTAGGCCGCTTTGATGCCATCGGCCAGATCGCACCGGGCTACGCGGCCGACCTGGCCATTTTTGACCTGCGCACTCTGGCCATGGCGGGCAGCGCCGTGCACGACCCGGTGGCTTCGCTGCTGATGTGCCATGGCCAGACCACGGCGTGGACCATCGTCAACGGGCGCGTGGTGGCTGACCATGGGCAGTTGGTCAACGTGGATCAGGGTGTTCTGGTAGAGCGGCACAACCGGATGGCACGGCAGTTGGCAAGGCTGTAGGGCACTGTCCGCGCAGCTCGTGGAGCCCGCGATTGGCGAATCGCTCGCGATAGTCCCGTGGCGCCACACCCAGATTGCGCTGAAACGTCACCCGCATGCGTTCTTCGTCGCCAAAGCCGCACATCGTCGCGATCTGGTCGATGTTCGATGTCGAATCTTCGAGCAATCGTCGGGCCGCTTCCAGTCGGAACACTTCGACGGCCTTGGCCGGCGTGCGCCCCGTCTTCTGCTTGTAGAGGCGGGCGAAGTTGCGTGGGCTCATGCTCGCCTTATCGGCCAGGAATTCGACCGTGAGATCGGCCTGGTGAAGATGCCCGGCGATCCAGAGATTGAGTTCATCGAAGGCAGCGGTCGCATCGCTTTGTGAGCGCAGCAGAGCACTGAATTGCGACTGCCCTCCGGGGCGCTTGAGGTACACGACGAGTTCACGCGCCACCTCCATCGCCACATCGTGCCCACAATCAGCCTCAACCAGCGCCAGGGCCAGATCGATGCCTGCCGTGACGCCGGCCGAGGTCCAGACCGGGCCCTGCTGCACAAAGATCGCGTCACGATCAATCTGCACCGATGGAAAACGCTCGCTCATCATGTCGAACATGAGCCAATGCGTGGTGGCACGCTTGTGGTCGAGCAACCCAGTCGCGGCCAGCAAGAAGGCGCCGCTGCACACCGAGGCCGTGCGACGGGCACGGCCCGATGCACGCCGCAGCCATTTGACGAGCGCCACCGAGTTGTCGAGCACCAAATCCATGTGCGGCGAGCCGGGCACCACCAGGGTATCAATGGACGAGAGGGGGCAGTCGCTGAGCCGCATGGTCTGCAGCTCCAGCCCTTCCGCGCTGCGCACCAGGCCGCCATCCAGGCTGGCCGTCAAGCGTTCGTAGCCTTTGAGCCCCCGCGCCTCCATCGCCTTGGTCGCGGCCCAGAACACCGTCTGCGCCCCCGTGAGGTCAAGCAAACCCACATGGGGGAATGCGAGGAACAGCACGCGTCTGGCACGTTGTCGCTTTGGCAGAATTTCAGGGATATTTGTCATTTCAGCCAGATTCTTTCACGCCTAGGATTGAGCCGTCAACAGCACATCATCCAAAGGCATGAAATGAAGATCGTCGTGATCGGGGGCACCGGCCTCATCGGAACCAAGCTCGTCGCACAACTCACCGCGCGCGGTCACGAAGCCGTGGCCGCCTCGCCCAACACCGGCGTCAACACACTCACGGGCGAAGGCCTGGCTGAAGCGCTCAAGGGTGCGCAAGTGGTGGTTGATGTGGCCAACTCGCCTTCGTTCGAGGACAAGGCCGTGCTCGAATTTTTTGAAACCTCGGGGCACAACCTGATGGCGGCCGAAGCGGTGGCGGGCGTGCAGCACCATGTGGCCCTGTCGGTGGTGGGCACAGAGCGCCTGCAGGACAGTGGCTACTTCCGCGCCAAGCTCGCGCAGGAAAAGCTCATCAAGGCCTCGCCCATCCCGTACACCATCGTGCGCGCCACGCAGTTCATGGAGTTCCTCGGCGCCATCGCGCAGGCAGGCACCGAAGGGCAGACGGTGCGCTTGTCGCCTGCCATGGTTCAACCGATTGCGTCAGACGATGTCGCTGCCGCCATGGCCGATGCAGCGCTGGGCACACCGGTCAACGGCATGGTCGAGATCGCGGGGCCGGAGCGGGTGGGGCTGTCTGGCCTGGTTCAACGCTACCTGACGGCCATGGGTGACCCACGCACCGTGGTGGCGGATGCGAAAGCGCCCTATTTTGGCTTGCAGCTTGACGACGGATCGCTCACGCCCGGTGACAAGCCGACTCTGGGCGCCACCACCTTCGAGAACTGGTTGGCCAAGCGATGAACGTTGGCAAAGGGTTTTTCATCCGCTTCTTCTGCGTGCTTCATGCGGCCGGGCCATTTTCCTCATACCTGGGCGCATGGGCATCGTCTTGCGCCGTCCACCAGTTGGCCCTGGAGGCGTCGTAGATGTGGATGCCGATTTTGCTTTTGACATGCCCCTGCAGCGTGCCCACCCTCAGCCGCAGCACCCCGGGCAGCGAGGTGCGCTGGCTGAACAGCGGCGAGCCACAGGTCTTGCAGAAGCAGCGGTACTTGCCAGGCGACGACTCGTAACGCTGGATCAGGTTGACGCCCGAGAGCCAATCCACTTGCGATTCGTCCAACGGGATGTTGGTGACGAAAGGCGTGCCCTGCGCACGGCGGCATTGGCCGCAGTGGCAGACCTGGATGGGCGGCAAGTCGCCGGAGATGGTGAAAGTGACGCCCCCGCAGAGGCAACTGCCACGGTGCATGACCGCCCTCCTGAAACCTTGATTTCAGGAAGTTTGACAGATCTTTCCTTGCACCTTACTTGCAGTTGTTCGGCGCCACCTTGCCGTCGAAACGGTTGAGCAGGTAAGTCATGCCGCCACTCAGGCCCAGGGCGCCCAACACGTGGTCGGTGCCCTTGACTGGCTTGTACTCCAACGTAGCCTTGTTGGCGCAGTAGTACGCCGCCAGCTTGTCCACATCGGCAATGGGCATCAGCTGATCACCAACACTTTGAAAGATGTGAAGCGGGATCTTGGGCGTGTACTGGCCCATGGTGTTCTCGGCGTTGACGGCCTGCATCAGGGGCAGGTTCAGGAAGTTGGGATCCTTCAACAGGTCAGAGCCCTTCTTGTAGGCGTAGGCCGTCAGCAGATTGGGCGAACCGGTCAGGCAACGTGTGCCGATGTCCTTGATGGCCTCAACGCCCGCCGGGGTGGCGTAGTCCTCGACCTTGATCTCAGGGTAGCCGCGCGACAAGCCCACGACCGCACCCAGGTAAGCACCAGCCCAGAACGTGCCATCGACCTTCTTGGCCACGTTGATCGGGTTGACGGGCAAGCCGCCTTGGGCTGCGCCAATGATCTTCAATTCGGGTGCATAAACGCCCGCCAGCTCAGCGGCCCAGGCCGTGGCAAAGCCACCGCCAGAGTAGCCCAGCATGCCCACAGGCGTCAGCGCATTCAAGCCGGCCTTGCTGAACCTTTGCGTGGCACGGATGCCATCAAGCACACCCTGGCCACTGTTCTTGGCCACGATCCACTGCGACTCAAGGCCTTCGTAGTCGGCCATGGTCACGACGTAGCCTTTGTTCAGCGCCGACTGGAAGAAGGTTTTCTCCAGCAGTGTGTTGGACGTGGCTTGACCCGAAGGTGAACAATCCAGCGTGAGGCTGTCATAGAAGGATTGGTAGGACAGCAGCTTGCGACCGGTGGCCGGTGCAGCCTTGGGGATCAAGACGGTGGTCACCATGGCCACGGGCTGGTTCTTGGTGTTGGTCGAGCGGTACATCACCTGCCAGCCTTCCTTGAGGCTGGTGCCCAACGAAGCGGCGGGCAGCGCGCGATAGCGCAGCACGTTGCCAGGGGCTTCGGCGGCCAGCGCATCGCTGGTCGGCGAGGTGTAGAAGGCATCGGTGGTGGGTTTGAGTTTGGCATCAACCGTGGGATACAGCTGTTGAGCCTGGGCCAGGTTGGTCATGGACAAGGCGCTCAGGCAGGCAAGGCTGGCCAGGGTGGTCAGGCGTTTCACGGTTCGATTCATGTTGTTCCTTTAACGGGGTTTGATTTGATTGGAAGGGGCGGGGTCAGATCAATCTCTTGGCGTTTTCCCGTTGAGACAAGGGGAAACACACCCACTGAACAGGGGGCTGGCTCAGAAGCCTTGAACCAAGAAGCGGCTGAATTCACCTTCGTCGATGCCACCCTTGACCATGGCGTCGTAACGCATGTCTTCGTCCAGAAAGCGCTTGAGCCAGGCCACCGAGGCCTTGCCTGAGGTTGTCAAGTGCGCCTTGCTGCCAAGGAAGGTGGAGCACAGGTGGCCCGCGCCTTTGATTTCGATTTCGGCGCGCGGCAGCAAAGGGTTCAAGCTGGCAAAGAACAGGTCCGAGTGCGTCTTGTTCGTCGCGATGTTGTCTTTCTCACACGCCACGATCAGCGTCGGAATCGCATTGCCTGCAAAGCTTTTGGTGGTGTGCCAGGGTTGAAGCGCCACCACGGCCTTGAGCGTCTTGTCGGCCACGGCAGCGCTCAGCACTGCACCGCCCCCCATGGAGTTGCCCATCACCGCGCGGCGGGTCACATCGGTCACCGCCGCATACGGCACCTGCCCTGCCTTGGCCAGATCGACCACATGCTGCAAGCCACCGGCCACGGCAAGGGCGCGGATGTCGGGCGTGTCAGCGCTGGCCACGCTGTCCAGGTTGATCACCACAAAGCCGTGAGACGCCACCTTCTTCACCAGCGTTTCATAGACCGCCTGGAAGGCCAGGAAGCCGGGCATCATGGCCACCACACCGAAGGTCTGGCCTGGTGCCTGCGGGTAGTAAACCGTGGCGCCACCGTAGTTGTGGCTCTTGGCATCGGCCCTCGAAATCTTGAAGGCGCTCACCGCATAGGGACCTGTGGCATTCAGCAGGGCTGCGGTAGGGTCCGGGCCACGCTCGTACCCGGCGGCCTGGGCCTGGGCCGTCATCAGCGCACAGGCCGACAGCATCAGGGTACAAAGAAATCGGCGAGTGATGTTCATGGTGGACCTTGCGTTCACGGGCAGATTGGAGCTGCCCGGATGCTAGGTCCCCGTTGCCATGGCCGCATGGGCCGAACCGGCCAATCATTGGCTTTGTCGGTGCGGACTTTCCCGGTTGTTTTTCATTTAACGAACCACAAACAGGCGTGGTCAGGGAAGCGGCAGTCGGCCGATGGCGGGATATTCGATGCTGCCAAAGTAAAGTGCGCCCCCCCGCTCGCGCACGCTGGTGATCGGCGCATACGCGCCCTGGGTGGCATCTTGCAGGTCCGCCACCACCTGGCCATGAACATCCAGCTTCAGCACGCGAGCGTGCTTGGCGGCTTTGGGCCGCATGCTCTCTGGAATGCGGTACACCGCCTTCAGCAGCCAGGGGTAAGGCAGCATTCGATCGAGCAGTGCATCGCGAGGCGCGAAAAGCGCCAGCCAGAACCCCTCGCGGCCGTTGTAGCTGATGTTGTCGGGAAACCCGGGCAGGTTCTCCAGGAACGGCTCATAGTGCCCCGCCTTCGGCCCCTTGAGCCAATAGCGCATCACACGATACTGAAGCGTCTCGGAGATCAGCAGATACGCCTCGTCAGGCCCCAAAGTCACCCCATTGGCCACATGCAGGCCGGCCACCAAGGTCTTCGCCTGTTTGGTTTGCGGGTCGTAACTGATCAACCGGCCATGGTTGCCATGCTCAAACACGTCCGCCATCATCTTGTTCAAGCCATACTTGGATGAGGCATCGGAAAAGTAAACCATGCCCGACTTGGCCTGCACCACGTCGTCGGTCAGCCTGAACGGGACCCCGTCAGCCTGGGTGGCCAGCACCTCCACCTTGCCCTGCGTGACGCGCAGCAAGCCTTTGACGGCATCGGCCACCAACACTGCGCTGCCATCGGCCAAGGCAAAGGTCCCCCATGGCCGCCCGCCGGTGTTGGCGAGCTCTTCATGCGTCAGGCCATCAGCGGCCAAGCGAACGACGCGCCCGTCGGCATAGCCGGCGTATATCCGCCCGGCCTCGTCGAATGAGATGCCCTCCGGCCCTACCCCCCAATTCAAGCCTATCCGCTTGATGCCTTTGAGGGCTTGGTTCGGCGCGGCTTGCTGGGCGAGCGGCGGTGGTGTCCAGGCCCGGGGGGTGATCTCCACAGGCCAAAGCGAAAGGTAAGCAAGGGCGGCGAGCACGGTCGCGCCCATGATGTGCAATGGTTTCATGCGGGCTCAGCTGCGTTGGTCTTCGGAAGGCTTGATGTCGGTCGGGTTGGACCAGGTCTGACGGGGAATGGCGGCCTTGCTGCCATTGAGCTGCAGCTTGGCCGCCGACACCGCGTTCTGAACGGCAGACGTCAGCAACTTGTGGGTGATGGGGGTTTCAGGCTGCACACGGGCATTGCGCTCAGCCGCATCGTGGCGCGGCAAGATGATGGGAAAGGCCGCACCCTTGAGCGGGCCACCTTCCTTGGACTCGTGCCGGTAGTGGATCGGCATGCGTTTGGCACTCGGCTGGTAGGTGACATCGTCGCCCGTCCACCTCAATGCCAAGGCACGCCGCCGCCGCGTGCGCGAGCTGTTGCCGTAGGAGCCATGCAAGGTCAGCGGGTGGAACATCAGGATGTCGCCCGGCTCCATGTCCCAGTGCAGCAGCTCGTACTTGTCCAGGTTGGCGTTGATGTCCGGGATGTCGTCCATCGACTCGTCGATGATGGCGGCCACATAGTCCGGCGACAAGGCCTTGAAGCGCTGCGGCCATTTGTGCGAACCCTTGACATACAGCAGCCCGCTGTTGTCCTTGTTGACCGGGTCCAGTGGAATCCAGAACGAGGTGACCTGCTCGCCACGGATGGGCCAGAAACTCAAATCCTGGTGCCAGGGTGTGGGGGCGTCCGTCCCGGGCTCCTTGACGAACATCTGGTCATAGAAGAAGCGCACTTCTTTCGACTTCATCAGATCTTGTGCCCAACGCGCAAACGGGCCGTAGTAGACCAGGTCGCGCAGGACATCGATGCGCTTCCACAAGAAGATGTCCATCTTGTAGCCCTCAACCTTCCTCGACATGAACTTGCCAACCATGGACTGGTCGCGCAACGCTTCTTCGAGGCCCTCTTCGACCATGGCAACCCAGTTGGGGTCAATGGCCTGGCGCACCATGAGGACGCCGTCTTCTTCATAGCGTTCAAGCTCTTCGTCGGTCAACCTGCGGACGGGGTGGGCGGGAAAACTCATGGGCACCTCTTTTAACTGATTAATTCATCAATTATGATTTATCGATCATTAACGTGCATCCTGGGGTATACCCTGCAGCACGAGCGCGCTCAGGCTGGGTGGTAGGCTCATGCTCATGAAAGCCGCAGATGTCCCCATGCCGACCACCGAGAAAGCACCCCGCGGCGCCAGGCGCAAGCGCGACACACGGGCCCGTTTGCTGGGTGCCGCCTTGCACTTGATGGCCGATCGGGGGGTGGCCGGGGTCACGATCAACGAGATCACCGAGCAGGCGGATGTCGGGTTCGGCTCGTTCTACAACCACTTCGCTTCAAAGGACGTGATCCACGCCGCCCTCATCGAAGAGGTCATCGGGCACTTCGCGGTGGCGCTGGACAAACTGGGCGAGCAACTGAGCGATCCGGCTGAAAAAATCGCCGCGTCCGCCCGCTACACAGTGCTGCGCGGGCGCGCTGACCCGCTGTGGGGGCGGTTTGTTTTTCAAACCAGCTTCAGCCGCGACAGCATGACCACCGGCCTGGGCAAGTACCTGCTGCAAGACATCGGCAAAGGCGTGTCTTCAGGTCGATTCACCGTGGCAGACCTGCCTTCTGTCTACATCGCGGTGGGCAGCACCATCCTGGGTGCCTTGGCGGCGGTGTCAGACCCAGGCCGCAAGGGCGCCGAAGCCACGCCAGATATCTTTGGCGATGAAGCCACCTTGTCCGAACGCATCGCGGCCATCTTGCTGACCGTGCTGGGCTTGAGCACAGCAGAAGCGCAAGACATCGCGCGCCGCCCGCTTCCACACATCGAGCTACCCGCCAATCCATTCGCACAGGCCTGACAGGCCCTGGGGAAAGCACGGCTGCCCAAGCATGTACCACTTGGTACATTTTGTCCATGCCGAAAGCCCCCACCCACCCACGCGCCACCTCCGATCAAGCCACCACCTTGCTGGATCAGGCGATCGCGCATGTCTTGGCCCATGGCTACAGCGACCAATCACTGCGCAGCATGGCCACCAGCCTGGGCACCAGCCACCGCATGCTCAGCTACTACTTTGGCGATGTGGACGGCTTCTGGGAGGCCGTGGTCGAGCACCTGCGCAACACGGATCAACACCGACGGGCTGGCATGGCCCAAGGCCAGGTCTTCACGGTTCCGCCCATCGAAGAGGTCTGGCAGCACTTCACCTCGCCCAGCTACCTGCCCGTGTTCCAGCTGATGCTCGAGATCTACGTCAAGGCCCTGCGTGATCGGCAACGCTTTGGCGATTTTCTGGCGCATGCGGTGGACGGCTGGATTGGCCGCGTGGCCCAGTCCCTGCAAACCCAGCACGGTCTGAGCAAGGCCAAGGCTCGCACTCGCGCCCGGCTTGAACTGGCCATCGTGCGCGGCTTGCTGCTTGACCTGTTGACCACGGGCGACAAGGTCGGCACCACCCAAGCCATCAAACACTACGCCCAACTGATTCAACAACCCCGACAGGAGACCACCCCATGATCCGCCACACCACCTGGAGGGCGGCATCGCTGGCCTGCCTGAGTTTGCTGAGCACCCAGGCCGCCCGGGCCGATCTCATCGCCGACATCCCTGCAGGCACCGGTTACGCCGCTTGGGAGTTGTGCACACGCACCCAGCAAAGCGGTGATGACTACCTGCGCGTGCGCTGGCTCTACACCGCGCCCAAGGTCCAACCCTTGCCCATCGTGTGGACCATCAAGTACAGCCCTGGCAGCAAGGTGGACGTGAGCAGCTTCATCCCCTTCATCACCCACAAGCGCACCGCCGTTTACCGCAAAGGCCTGGGCTGCACGCTCGTGCCACCGGGTGCCACCGAAGCGGGCGTGCGCGCCCAGGCTTTCAAACCGGTGGCCCTGCCGCTGCCCTCCGTGCAGTCATGGCCTGCCGGCGAAGGCCCCACCGAAGCAGCGCGGCTCACCCCAGCGCAGGCTGCCTTGCTGGCCACCCATGGCGAGCGCATCTTCACCGAGACCACCACCAAGCTCAACCAGAAGCAGAACGCCCTGGCCTTCCTCGTGGCGCGCGATGGCCACCTGGTGTACGAACGTTATGCGCGCGACTACCGGCGTGATCAGCCCCAACTGGGCTGGTCCATGACCAAGTCGCTCACAGGTCTGATGGCGGGGGTGATGGCCACCGATGGCCGCCTGGATTTGGACGCCCCCGTGGGCCTGCCCCAGTGGGCTGGCAGCGCCAAGGCGGCCATCACCTGGAAGCAGTTGCTCAACATGGCCCCGGGCATGGCCTGGAGCGAAGGCTATGACGGCGCCAGCGATGCCACCGAAATGCTGTTCTCTCAGCCCAACCAAGGCGCGTGGGCCGCTGACCGGCCCCTGACGGCCACCCCAGGCACCGTCTTCAACTACTCCACGGGCTTTGCCACCGTGGCCACCTATGCCATGAAGCAGGTGCTGGGCGGCAGCCACCAGGCGCTGTACGACTACTACCAGCAGCGCTTGTTCGCGCCACTGGGCATCCGCCAGGGCGTGATCGAGCCCGACGCCAGCGGCACACCAGTGGGGGGCGCACGTGGCGTGTTGCGCCCCGTGGACTGGTTGAGGCTGGGGCAGTTGGTGGCGCAAGACGGCCAGTGGCAGGGCCAGACCTTGATCGCGCCTGAGGTGATGAAGTTCCTGGTGGGCCCCTCACCGGCCAGCACCGAGTACGGCGGCTTCATCTGGCGCCAGCCCGCCACGGCGATCCCCGATGCCGTCCGTGCCCGACTGCCCGCCGACCTGGTCTGGTTCGCCGGACACATGGGCCAGTTCCTCGTGATCGTGCCCAGCCAGAATCTGGTGGTGCTGCGCATGGGCGTGTCGTTCGACAAGGACCAGGCGCGCGCGCTGGTGTTCGAGGCCGTGGCGGACATGGTGGAACAACGCTGACCCTTGGCAAGGGAAAACACCCTTCACGTCCCAAAATCAAGATGCGTACACTTGTTCCCATCTTGTCAAAAGGGGGGCCCATGCCCAACACAAACCATGCCGTGATGGCGCGCCGTCGCGTCCTGACGTCCACGTTCACCATGGGCGCGGCTGCCGTGCTCGGGGGGCTCGCGCCTCTGACTGCCCAGGCTGGCGTGGCCCCCTCCCGAATCGACGTCCACGCCCACCTGATCCCCGATTTCTACCGCGAGGCCCTGAAGGCCTACAACGTGCCAAACGACGGAGGCCTGCCACCCCCGGCCTGGACGCCAGAGGCCGCGGTGCGTTTCATGGACAAGTTCGGCATCCAGACTCAGGTCGTTTCCCTGTCGGAGCCTGGCTTGGGCTTCTTGCCGGATGCTGAATCGCGTGACCTGATGGCGCGCCAGATCAACGACTACATCCGGCAATCATTGATGGGCGCCTCCGCCTATTCGAGTCTCCATCGGCGATTTGGCGGCTTCGCTTCGCTGCCTCTGGGGCGGGCCGATGATCCTCAAGAAGTCGAGCAGTCTGCCCAGGAGGCCCTGCGCGCATTGAACGTGCTGGGGCTGGATGGCGTCGGGCTGTACTCGAACTACAAGGGCATCTACCTGGGCGATCCCCGCCTGGACCCGTTGATGCGGACGCTCGATAAGCTGGGCGCGCTGGTGTTCATCCACCCGGTGGCACCACCGGCGGGGCCGGACCTTTCCATCCCGAACTTCGTGCTGGAGTTCCCTTTCGAGACGACGCGGGCCGTCACCAACATGCTCTACAAGGGCATCTTCTGGCGCTACCCCAACATCCGCTGGCTGCTGGCCCACGCCGGAGGCACCATTCCTTTCCTCTCCTACCGCAGCGCCCTCCTGGCGCTCAACCTCAATCCCCGCAAGAGCTCCTACGCCAAGCTGTTCTTCGACACCGCCTTGTCGGCGGCGCCGCCTGCCATGGCAGCGGTCAGGCAGATCACCGAAGTCAGCCATGTGCTGCTGGGCACCGATTACCCGTACTCCCAGCTGACTTACGCGCTCAAGCTGCCAGGCGATCCGAACTCGGAGCTGAACGACACCTTCAATGCCACGGAGCGACAGTTGGTCGACCGCGGCAATGCATTGGCCCAATTGCCCAATCTGGCCAAACGCCTGGGCACCAAGTGATCAACCCAAAGGAGGCATGAAATGAAGAAGATACTGTTGCTCGGCGTGATCGCCGCCTGTCAGGCACAAGCTCAAAGCCTGCCACCCGCCTTGTTCCTGCCAGAGCTGGTGTTGCCCCGCGAGACCGTGGACATGGCCACGTTTCCGGCGAGCTTGCCCACCGCCTCGCCCAAGGCACCGATCTCTGCCCTGCGCTACACCTACGAAGGCGTGAGCAAGAGCCTGTCGCAGTACCAGAGCGATGCCAAGGTGCGTGCCATGCTGGTGATCAAAGACGGCAAGATCGTGTACGAGTACAACAAGTTCCCGTACACCAAAAACTCGCTCCACCAGTCGTGGTCCATGGCCAAGCAGGTGCTGTCGGCCGTGGTGGGCATCGCCATCGGCGAAGGCGCCATCCGCTCGGTGAACGACAGGATGGACGCGTACGAACCAGCGCTGGCCGTCAATGGCTTTGCGGGCGTCACCTTCAAGCAGGCCCTGCAGATGTCCTCGGGCGTGGCCTACAACGAAGAGGCCGATCGATTCAAGCTCTTCATGGACACCATCGCGGACTACTACACGCTCGGAAGCTCGGGCTACAGCCTGAGAGAGAAGACGACGGACGCCCTGGTGGCGCCTGCCTTTGCACCAGGCAGCAAGTACCAATACGCCAGCATCAACTCACAAGCCATTTCAATGGCGCTGGAGAAGGCTGTCGGGATGCCCTATCAACGCTACCTGGCGCTCAAGCTATGGAAGCCCATGAGAACGTCTGACAGCGCCAAGGTGCTCGTTGACCGCAGCGGCGATGCATTCACCTTCTGCTGCCTGTACGCGACAACGCGCAGCTATGCGATGTTCGGCCTTCTCTACGCGCAAGAGGGCCGCCTGCATGGTCGGCAGATCGTTTCAAGCGACTGGGTTCGCCGATCCACCACCTTTGCAGGGGATCCCACCAACTGGCGCAACGTGCCTGTCAACGGCAACAAGTTGGGCCTCTATGGTTTCGGCTATCACTGGTGGCCCCTGG
This sequence comes from Aquabacterium sp., assembly GCF_030652515.1. GTDB lineage: Bacteria > Pseudomonadota > Gammaproteobacteria > Burkholderiales > Burkholderiaceae_C > Aquabacterium. The sequence goes on from NZ_JAUSAR010000009.1 coordinate 21,354, forward strand.
CAGGCGACCGCGAGGACTTCTCCGCGTTGGGCGTCTTTGGCCAGGCGATCCATGTGCTGCCCAAGCAGAACACCGTCATCGTGCGCATCAGTGGGGACTTCGACACCGTTGGCGCTCACATTGAAGAGAACGTGGTGATGGGCCGCGCGCTGGCAGACTATCTGGACTGAGCGCCTGGTGCGAGCGCCCCACCGATGACCCAGGCGAAGGACAACTGGGCACGCACCAGGATGTCCTCCCGCTGGTCGGGATGCTCGATGTATTCGATGCACAGACGAAAGCTCTGGTCAATCACCATCTCCAAGGCCCAGTCCATCCTGGGGTGCAGCTTGGTCGGCAAGTGGCCCAGCGCGCCAAGCTCTGAGAGCATGTCCTGGCGAATCGCCTTCAAATTGCCTTCCAAAGCTGTTCTGGCGGCGCTCGGCGGGCCCACCCGCTGGCGCATCGACAGAATGAAGACGTCGCGGTGCAACAGTGCAAAGTCCAGCAGCCACGACACGACCGTCAGTGCGGGCGTTTGCCCGGGGGGAACCGCCTTGCGAGCCTGCCTCAAGCCTTCCCGCAGCTCCTGGCTGAAGTCTTCCATCAGCTCGGGGATCATGTCGTCCACACTGTTGAAATGCCGGTAAAGCGAGTTGTGGCCCAGGCCCGCCTCTTTGGCCAGCTCGCGCAAGCTGAAGCGCGTGTGCCCTTCTCTGGCGGCCAGGCGAGTCACCGCCTCCAGAAGTTTGCGTCGGCCTTGGCCATATTCACGCTTGAACAACGACGACGTTGCTGGCTCTGCCGCCGAGGCTTTTGAGTTTGGTTTTCGAGTGGTGGGGCTACCTGACATGTGGCGATTTTAGGGTAGCCACTTCTCACCGTTCATCCCCCCACAGCCTGACTCAGTCGGTGATGGTGATGCCCTGCCCTTCCAGTTGGCGACGAAGCGCCTTGGTGAAACTTCGCAAACCCGCCTTGGACGCCGAATAAATCGGTGCGCGCGTGGCAGGCAACAAGCCAAAGCCCGAGCTCACCATGACGATGTGAGAAGGGGTGGATGCGCGCAGCGAAGGAAAAAAATCCTGAACGGGTCGGCATACAAGCTCATGGCTTGTTTGAGCAATGTGGCCTCTTCCGCGCTGGGGGCTTCCAGGCAATGCCCCCGCCAACAGACTGAACAACCCCGGCCAGGTCATTGCCCAAAAATTTGCAGGCTTGCCTGGTGCAAGGCAAAGCCATTGTTGTGCGGTGCTCATCCTTGCACCACCACACTGCGTTGCTGTCCCAGGTCCAGGGCGCCGTCATCGGTACGGATGCTCAGGGTCATCACATCGCTGGGCTGCAGGAACAGCGGGTTGCGCACGCCACCCTTGATGAACATCTTCCACTTGGTCGGCTCAGACAAAATGCGGTTGGCCACAAACATGGACAACTTGCCGCGTGCCTTGGCTGCGCAACCGGCAGGCGTGCCTGTCGCAACCAGGTCCCCTGCATGGAGATTCTGCAGCGCCGAGAACTCACTCACGGTCTGGTGGGGCTTGTACAGCATGTCGCGGCAGTAGTCGTCCTGCCGAACCTGGCCATTGACACTCAACTGCATGTGCAACTCAGGCCAACGTTGCCACTCAGCAGGCTCCAGCAAGAGCAGCACTGGCCCGGCCGGCCCGAACGTCCGGTAACTCTTGCCCTTGTAGAACTGGCCTTGGGGCAACTGCACGTCGCGTGCAGACACATCGTTGACAATGGTGATGCCCGCCAGCACTTCATGCAGTCGATCTGGCTTGACTTGCACGCCTGCGGTCAGGTCACGCCCTAGCACCAGGCCGAGCTCGATTTCATAGTCCAACAGTTTGACGTGCGCAGGCCGAATCACGTCGTCATAAGGCCCTGTCAGCGATGACGACGCTTTGGTGAAGAAGGTGTTGAAGGGCATGTCGGACGGATCCTTGCCGGACTCGCGCACATGGCTCCCGTAATTGGCACCCTGGCATAGGAACTGCTGGTTCACCGTGATGGGCGACAGGACGGTGACGTCACCCAAGGACACGGCAGCCTGTGCAGACGTCATGGCTCTTGCCTCGGCTTGCCCGTCCCGGATGAGGTCTGCTGTCGTTGCGTAGGTGCCGGGCAAAGGGGCGATGCGCCGGTCGAACAGCACGCCCCAATGGGCCTGCCCTGCTTGAGCAGGATGTGCGTAGCGAACAAGTGAAGTAGCCATGTCGAACTCGTTTGGTTGAATGTAATTTGAGGAGGGCTGCTACCGAAGCTTTTGAGGTCATTTTGCGAGTGGATGAGCTACCTGACATTCGGTGCGAACTCAGGCTAGCCACCTCCAGCCGTTCATCTCTGCACAGGCTGACTCAGCCTTTGGCCACGATGCGCGCGATCAGGCCAGGCGCCAGCCGCATCATCAAGGGCAGCCAACGCGCCATGCCCGGGTAGACCTCTGCTTGGCCCCGCCAGGCAGCGGCCAAGGTCAACGCGACGACTTGCTCGGGAGAGATCTTGTTGGCTTGGTAGTGTGCCGTGGCGGGCGTGTCCACCGAAGGCGGGGCCACGTCGGTGATGGTGATGCCCTGCCCGTCCAGTTGGCGACGAAGCGCCTTGGTGAAACTTCGCAAGCCCGCCTTGGAGGCCGAATAAATCGGCGCCCGCGTGGCGGGCAACAAGCCAAAGCCCGAACTCACCATGATGATGCGAGACGGGGTGGATGCGCGCAGCGAGGGCAAGAACCCCGCGGTCATGTGGATGCTGCCCTCCAGGTTGGCACGGATCTCTTGTGTCAGATCCTGCTGCAACAAATCGGGCTGCGTGAAGTCGAGTTCGCGCAATCCGCCCGCGTTGTTGACCAACAGCTTGATGTCAAGGAAGGCGGCGGATACCAAAGCCACGAAGGCCACCACCGAGGCTTTGTCGCTCACATCGCACAGGTAGGTGTGGATGCCCGGAAACGCTTGGGCCAATTGATCGAGCTTGTCCGCATCTCGGCCACACGTCACCACCCGCCAGCCGCTGCGGTGCAGCGATGCCACAAAGGCCCGCCCGATGCCCGACGAGCCACCCGTGACAACGGCGGTGCCTTTGTCAGCACTTGTTGATGTGCCAGCCATGCTCAGACCACGCTCACTTTGCGGACCAGCCGCTCCAGCAAGGCAGGCGACAGCCGACCGAGGTAGACCGCCAACTTTTCCTTGCCAGCGATCACGATGCGACCCTGGCCGCGAGCCAGCCGATCAGCCGCTTTGCGTGCAAAGGCCTCCGCACTCATGGCCTTGTCTTGCTGCGCGTCAATCCGGCCATGGGGCGTGCCATCCGAGGTCAGGGCCGACAGGCTCACATTGGTGCGCACAAAGCCTGGGCACAGCACCGACACCTTCAAGCCCGCCGCATGCACCTCGGCTCGCAAGGCATCGTGAAATCCGATGATCGCGTGCTTGGCCGAGGCGTAGGCCGATCGGTAAGGCGTGGCCACCAGGCCGACCACCGAAGACACGGCGACCAGGTGCCCAGAGCCTCTGGCCAGCATGTGGGGCAACACCATCTTGGTCAGCGCGATCGGCCCGAAAAAATCCAGCTCCATGATCTGCCGGTCAACCTCCACCGAGGTGTCCTTCACCAAAGCACGCTGACTCACGCCAGCGTTGTTGACCAACATGTCGATGTGACCGTAGGTGGACAGCACCACGGCGGTTTGCTCACGAAAGCGACTTTGATCGGTCATGTCCATCGGCAGAACCAGGTGCCGGTCAGGTCGTTCACAACGGGCTTTCACGGCCTCAAGCACATCGGTTCGCCGTGCAGAGAGGATGAGCAAGGCGCCGCGCCGTGCCAACTCGTAGGCCATGGCTTCGCCAATGCCGGATGAGGCCCCGGTGATCCAGATCACCTTGTTTTGGAAGTCTTTCATGCTGCTTTGACGATTCAGCGGCCGTTGACCACTTTGTTGCGTTGCACCCCGAGGTCGATGACGCCATCGGGGCTTTGAATCCGCGCTTCGACGATGTCGCCGGCCTTGAGGTACTGGTCACGGCCCTCTTGCACCTTGTTGAAGATGGCCCACTTGGTTTTCTCAGGCAGCAAAGCACCCACACGTTGTTTGAAGGGCGATGGAACAGACAGCGCACAACCCGCCGGGGTGCCGGTGGACAAGAGATCACCCACGAACAGGTCTTGCACGCCGGACAGCTCGGTGAGTGTTTCAGCCGGGCCAAACACCAGGTTGGCCGTCGAGTCCTTTTGCCGCGTCTGTCCATTGACCGTCAGCGTCAACTGCAGATTCTTCAGGTGCTTCATCTCGGCCGGGGTCATCAGACACAAGAAGGGGCCGACCGGGCCAAAGGTGCGGAAGCTTTTGCCCTTGTAGAACTGCGTCTGCGGGATCTGGATGTCGCGCGCCGAGTAATCGTTGACGATGACGGCACCGGCCACGAACTCATGCAAATTGGCGTCTGTGACCACGGTCTTGGCGAGCACATCACGTTTGAGGATCAAGCCCAACTCGATCTCATAGTCCAGAAAGCGCACCTGCGCCGGTTTGACCAAATCACTGTCGGCAGGCACGATGCAACTCGTGGCCTTGGTGAAGATCATGTTGTAGGACTTGGCATCGGGGTCCATGCCCGATTCGATCATGTGCTGGCGGTAGTTGGCGCCCTGGCAAATGAACTGCTGGTTGGTGGTCACGGGCGACAGAATCTGGACATCGGCCAAGGCCAGCAAGGTTTTACTGGCCGCGCTCGACTTCGCGAACTCCCTCAAGCCTTCGACTGGATTGCTTCGGATGAAGTCCGCCGTGGTGGCGTATTCACCGGGCAGTGGCGTGATCTGGTTTTGAAACACCATGCCCCACTGGATGCGGTGGCTGTGGGAAAAACGAACAACATGAATGGCCATGGGACGTGCTCTGGATGAAGAATGGGTGGGCCGCCTGCCGCTGCTGATGGCGGGCGGTGACGAAGCCGCAACGGCGGGCGCAGGCAAGACCATGGCGCCAACGGTGGCGGCACTGAGCTTGAGCGAGCGACGGCGCGTGAGTGGGGTCATGCCGATGTCAGGCAAACAGCCTGGCCAAGGTGATGAGCTTGCGCACAGACAGGTCTGGGCTGCGGCGCAAGTTGCGCAGCAGGGCGGCGATGTTCGACGGGGTCAGCTTGGGCTTGGTAAAGCTGCCGGGCATCAGCGGTCCCCATTGAGACATGGCTTCGCGGCTGACCGGGTGAACGCCGGTGCCCAGTTGGGCCGTCATCACATCACCATCGCAATAGTGTTCGTGCTTGGCGTCCCAAGGATCCTGCCAGTAATCAAAGATCTGGCTGCCAAGGATGTGTCGGCCAATGCCCCAGGCGTGCCGCCATCCTCGTTCCCGCAGCAGGCGCTGGCCCATGCCCACGGCATCGGCGTCCACCACTTCGTAAGCACTGTGGCTGTACATCGGCATGAAGCCTTGCGCCAAGGCGAGGGTGTGGTGGTCAGCGGGTTGAGCCCCCAGGTTCAGCCGCATGAACGCCACGGCAGGCGAGCCATCGGGCAGCACCTGCACATCGCTCGGGATGAAGCCCAGGTGCCGCGTGTACCAGCCACAGGTCGCCTGGAAGTCGGCCACTTCCAGCACAACATGACCGAGCTTGAGAACCTCGGGCGGCTCGAAAGGCAGGCGCTGGGTCGCATCAACCCGCACAGGCGTGTTGCCCAGGTTCATGGCCAATGGTGGGCGCACGGCCAGTGGCGTTGACATCGACTGCCCAGCCACCACCTCGACTTCAAAGCCCGAGGGATCGACCAAGCTCACCACCTCACCGCCACCAGGCGTCCTGGCCATTCGCACCGGCGATGCGCCAGGCAGACTGGCCAGCTTCAGCAGATCAGCCCGGTCACCCACCGTCAGGCCAAAGCCCACGAAGCGCGGCTTTGCCGCCTGCGCCACGCGATAGCAGAATGGAGCCGTGCCAGCGGACCGGAAGTAAATGGCCCCGGCCTCGCGGTGCGCCACCTTCAAACCAAAGTCGGTCAAGAACCGCTCCGCCTTGTCCAGGTCGGGGCGTTCAAACATCAGGTAAGCCAGGCTTTGCGCCTTGACCGTCGGGTTGGCATGCCGCGCAGGCTCAAGCGTGCTCAACTTCATGGGGCCGACCTGTCTGGCAAGGCTGGCAGTTCATGCGTGGCCAGCGATTTCGCTTCATAGGGGTGAATGCCCAAGGCGATCAACACCAGCTCCGCCGTGTCTGAGCCCGCTGCGCGCCAAGTCTGGTGGCCTTCGAGCACCAGCAAGATCGCGCCCAGCACCCCGCCCGCCACCAAGCCCACCACCGAGGGCAACTGGGCCGTCTGGAAGCGGTAGCGTCCTTCCAGAACCCCATTCATCAGGTCTTGAACGGGCTGCCCATTCCACATTTGTTGCATGGAAGGGTTGGCAAAGGCGAAGCGGTTGATGAAGCGCCCCCAGTCAGGCTCCTCGTGCGCGCGCCGAACGTAGAAGCGAATGCCATTGGCCAAGCGGTGAGCAGGATCGACCACGCCCTGAAAACTCAAGGCCACCCGCTCGTTCATCTCGGCAGCCAGTTGGCCGGCCACGTCCTCGAACAGCCTTTCTGGCTCGCTCACATGGGCGTAGATGGTGCCTCGGGCCACGCCAGCAGCCAGCGCCAACTCTTTCACATTGACCTGCGTGACCCCGCGCTCAGCGAAGAGCCGCAATGCAGCTTGATGAATGCGCTCTTGAGCGCTGGTGGACGGAGCCATGGATAGACCTCACTTTCGAGGCCTCAAATTGAACACATGTGTTCAATTTAGTCAATTAAAAATGACCCAGCATCTTCCCTAAGTGTTTTAATTGAACACATGTGTTCAATTTGTGACATTAGAGATCATAATTTTTGAAAGCATGCCATGCAGTTGCTCCCCTCTCAAACATCCGTCATCGTTGTCGGCCTGGGGCCCGTGGGCGCGGCCCTGTGTAATCTGCTGGGGCGCTACGGCATCCAGGTGCTGGCCATTGATCAGGCCACTGAGATCTTTGCGGCCCCCCGTGCCATTGCCCTGGACAACGAGGCCCTTCGCATACTGCAGATGTGCGGCGTGACCGAGGGTGAGTTCGAGACGGTGGCCATCCCGCACGTGCGCATGCACTCGCCGGTGTTTGGTCAATTCGGGCAGGCCAACTCTTGCGGCCCCATGGACGGGCATCCCAAGCTGGTCACGTTTTTCCAGCCCGAACTCGAAGCGGTGCTGCGCGCCAAACTGGCCATGCATCCACATGTGCAAACCCATCTGGGCGTCGAAATGGTCTCATTCACCCAAGACGGCGGTGGCGTGCACGTGAGTCTGAAAACGGCCAACGGCTCGGTGTCCGTCGTGCGTGCCGACTACCTCATCGGGGCAGATGGGGCCAACTCGCTCGTGCGCCGTCAACTGGGGCATCAGTTTGATGGGCAGTCTTACCCGGAGGACTGGCTGGTGGTCGATGCGAAGAAGGTGCCTGATCCCATAGACCACGTCGAGTTCCTGTGCAATCACAAGAGGCCCGTGCCGCACATGGTGGCCCCAGGCGGACGCCAGCGCTGGGAGTTCAAGTTGGCCCCGCATGAGACACGCGAAGAAATGGAGAAGCCGGAAACCATCCGACGCCTGCTGGCACCATGGGCCAAGACGGAAGAGATCGAGATCGAGCGTGTGGCGGTCTACCGCTTTCACGCCCGGGTGGCCAATCGGTTTTCATCGGCGCGCGCTTTCCTGGTGGGTGATGCGGCTCACATCACGCCGCCCTTCATTGGTCAGGGCCTGGTGGCGGGTTTGCGTGACGTGGGCAACCTGGGCTGGAAGCTGGCCTGGGTGCTCCAGGGCCGGGCCAGCGCCGCCATCCTGGAAACCTACAACCAGGAGCGGCGACCCCATGTGGTGGCGATGGTGCGGCTGGCCACCTTCATGGGCCGCATGGTCATGCCAGGCAATTCGGTGTCAGCCTTTTTACTCCATGGCGTGATGAGTGGCCTGCGTTTGGTGCCCCGCTTGCGACGCCTGTTCGAGGAGCTGGAGGTCAAGCCAGCGCACTGCTTTCGGAAGGGGCTGTTCGTGGGCAAAGGCGGGCCGTCTCGGCTGCGGCGTGGTGGCCTGTTGGCGCAAGGTTGGGTGCGTGGGAGCTTGAACGCCCGGCCATTGTTGAGTGACGACGTGCTCGGAGAGACCATGGTGGCCATTGGCTTTGGCGTGGACCCTCAGCAGCACCTTGACCCCGCAGTGTCCCGTTCGTGGGTGAAGGCGGGGGGGAGATTCGTTCAGATTGATCCGCGGGGGCGTTCATGCGCTGGCACGCGCTCCGAACGCTGGGAGGACATCAGTGGGGCGTTGGTTCCGAACTACGCGCCGATGGGCTGGGTGGCCATTGCACGGCCTGATCGCACCGTCATGCACGAAGGCCCTGCCACCAATGTGTCCAGGTTGATCAGCGACAGCTTGCGCGTCTTGGTAAATTGACAGGCCTGACTCAGGAGAACCCCATGGCCAGCAAGAACACGATTTGCCTTTGGTACGACGGCACCGCCCTGGACGCCGCGACCTTCTACGCCGAAACATTCCCGGACAGCGCGGTGACCGCCGTCCACCACGCGCCAGGCGACTACCCCGACGGCAAGGAGGGCGACGTTTTGACTGTGGAGTTCACGGTGATGGGCATCCCTTGCCTGGGCCTGAACGGCGGCCCGCAGTTCAAGCACGACGAGGCCTTCTCGTTCCAGGTGGCCACCGACGACCAGATGGAGACGGACCGCCTCTGGAACGCGATCGTCGGCAACGGCGGCCAGGAAAGCGCCTGCGGTTGGTGCAAGGACAAATGGGGCTTGTCTTGGCAGATCACGCCTCGCGTCCTGATGACCGCGATCACCCACCCTGACCGCGCCGCTGCCAAGCGCGCCTTCGACGCGATGATGACGATGGGCAAGATCGACATCGCTCAGATCGAAGCCGCGCTGCGTGCCTGAGTTTCAGGGTCAAAGGTCTGCATGCAACATCGGCAGATGCATTTGCCCGTGGACCACAGCAGACAGGTTCGCTGAGCCTTTGCAGAGATCAGGAAGACACCTGTTCAAAACGCAACCCGGCATGGCGCACCAAGCGTTCGATGAACCGGTCATCGAACATGGTGGCAGGCGTCCAGAAACCACCACCACGGCCCACTTTGACACCATCCTGAACATGGTCCAGTGCCAAACTGGCCGCCGCCTGGCCCAGCATCTTGCCGGTAGAGCCATAACCAGGATCTCGGTCTCCGGTGACCTTCGCACGCAGGGTCTGCCCCTGGTCGGTTCGGCCAAAGAAGCGCAGGTCATACCGGCCGGTCAACTGGGCCTCGGGGCTGGGGCCTTCGCCTGGTTTGGGCAGCACGAAGCGCTCCAGCAGGCGGCGCGTGGGGCCAATGGCAATGCCCGCCGTGAAAAAGGACAGGCCGGCCGCGACCGCCAAGGCAGCCAAGCGACCTTTGACGCCTGAGCCCGTCAGCATGCCTTCGTCATAAGTGAACCGTTCGCCATAGGCCTGGCCCGACAGGCCGTTGGAGCGGTGAACCACACGCTCATTGATGGCGGCCATCACGAAGGGAGCGGCCCAAGCCCCGAAGTCGTCGTCGAACTCAGCTGCATTGACGGCGTGCTGGCGAGCCGTGAAGCCATGGCCCGAAGGACACAGGGAATAGGGATTGGCCAGTTCCTTGCGTAAGGCTGGATCGGCCATGGCCTCCTTGACCACATTGACCAGGCTGGCCACCGTGCCGCCAGAGGCACCGCCCTTCATGGACTTCACCCGCATCTTGACGCTGGTGACCGGAGCCCCCCATTGCTTCATCGCCTGCTGCTGCAAGAAGCGAACGCCCATGTCCGAGGGCACCGAGTCGAAGCCGCAGCAATGCACGATGCGTGCACCCGATTGCCGGGCAGTGGCCTCGTACCGATCGATCATCCGTCTCATCCACGGAGTCTCGCCCGTGAGGTCACAGTAGTCGGTGCCGCTTTCCGCGCAAACCTTGACCAGCGGCTCGCCATACAGTGCATAAGGCCCGACGGTGGAAACCACCACCCGCGTCTGCGCGCACATGGCCCTCAATTGGGCTTCGTTGGCGGCATCCGCCACGATGATGGGCAGGGACTGTCCTGCCGCACCCAGTGAGCGCTTGACCTCATTCAGCTTTGATTCAGAGCGGCCAGCGATGGCCCACCGCAAGGACTCGTTCTGGCCCGAAAAATGTTCGGCCAGGTATTTGCTCAGAATCTGGCCAACAAAACTGCTGGCACCGAAAACCACGATGTCGTAGCTGGGTGTGTTCATGTATGGAGTTCCTCATGTTGCGCTAGCATTCTGCGTCGAAACGGTCCAGGTTCATCACCTTGACCCACGCCGCCACAAAGTCCTGAGCGAACTTCTGCTTCGAGTCCGAGCTGCCGTAAACCTCGGCAATGGCGCGCAAGTGCGCGTTCGATCCAAAGATCAGGTCGACGCGCGTGGCCGTCCACTTCATGGCGCCTGTCTTGCGATCGCGCCCTTCAAACACCTCCTTGGCGCTTGAGACCGGCCTCCACTCCGTGCCCATGTCCAGCAGGTTGACGAAGTAGTCATTGCTCAGCGTACCGGGCTTGTGGGTGAAGACGCCGTGCGGGGTCTGCCCCACATTGGCCCCCAACACGCGCAAGCCACCGACCAGCACCGTCATCTCTGGCGCGGTCAGCGTCAGGAGTTGCGCCTTGTCGATCAGCAAGGCTTCGGCCGGCACGGCATACCGCGCCTTCTGGTAGTTGCGAAAGCCATCGGCGATCGGCTCCAGCGGCACGAAGGACGGCACGTCGGTCTGATCTTGCGAGGCGTCCGCGCGGCCCGGCGTGAAAGGCACCGTCAACGCATGGCCAGCATCGCTGGCGGCCTTCTCCACACCCGCACTGCCTGCCAGCACGATCAGGTCGGCCAATGAGATCGCCTTGCCGCCAGCCTGTGCGGCATTGAAACCACCGCGGATGCCTTCCAGCACGGCCAGCACTTTGGGCAATTGCTCTGGTTGGTTCACGGCCCAGTCCTTCTGCGGCGCGAGGCGGATGCGCGCGCCGTTGGCCCCGCCCCGCTTGTCCGAGCCACGGAAGGTGGACGCCGATGCCCACGCGGTGGAGACGAGCTGCGCCACCGTCAAGCCCGATGTCAACACCTTCTGCTTGAGCACTGCGACATCCGGTGCATCGACCAAGGCGTGGTTCACGGCCGGGATGGGGTCCTGCCAGATGAGTTCCTCGGCGGGCACTTCAGGGCCCAGGTAGCGGGCGCGCGGCCCCATGTCGCGGTGGGTGAGCTTGAACCAGGCCCGCGCGAAAGCATCGGCAAACTGATCGGGGTTCGCGAGGAAGCGCCGGGAGATCTTCTCGTAAGCTGGGTCCATGCGCAGTGACAGGTCGGTGGTGAGCATGGTGGGCGCCAGGCGCTTGGCAGGGTCGTGCGCATGCGGGATGGTGCCCGCGCCCGCGCCGCCCTTGGCCGCCCATTGATGGGCGCCTGCAGGGCTCTTGGTCAACTCCCACTCGAAGCCGAACAGGTTCTCGAAGAAGTTATTGCTCCACTTCGTGGGCGTGGTGGTCCAGGTGACCTCCAGGCCGCTGGTGATCGCATCACCGCCCTTGCCCGTGCCAAAACTGCTCTTCCAGCCAAAGCCCTGGTCTTCGATGTCGGCCGCTTCGGGTTCGTCCGAAACATGAGAGGCTGGGCCGGCGCCATGGGTCTTGCCAAAGGTGTGGCCGCCAGCGATCAACGCAACGGTCTCTTCATCGTCCATGGCCATGCGCGCAAAGGTGTCGCGGATGTCGCGCGCCGCAGCGATGGGGTCGGGGTTGCCATCCGGGCCTTCCGGGTTGACGTAGATCAGGCCCATCTGAACGGCGGCCAGTGGATCCTCCAGGTTGCGCGTGTGCTTGTCGCCGTCGGCCTGGTCATCGGACACGAGCACCCCGCCCGCCTTCGCAACACCATCCGAGCCATGGGCGTAACGCAGGTCACCGCCCAGCCAGGTCGTCTCGCGGCCCCAATACACGTCTTGATCAGGCTCCCACACGTCTTCGCGGCCACCAGCAAAGCCGAAGGTCTTGAAGCCCATGGTTTCCAGGGCCACGTTGCCAGTCAGGATCATCAGATCCGCCCACGAGATCTTCTGGCCGTACTTCTGCTTGATGGGCCAGATCAGCCGACGGGCCTTGTCCAGGCTCACGTTGTCTGGCCAACTGTTCAAGGGCGCGAAGCGTTGCTGACCACGGCCCGCACCGCCACGGCCATCGCCAATGCGGTAAGTGCCAGCGCTGTGCCAGGCCATGCGGATGAACAGCGGACCGTAGTGCCCGAAGTCGGCCGGCCACCAGTCTTGAGAATCGGTCATCAAGGCGGCCAGGTCTTTCTTGACGGCTGCCAGATCAAGGCTCTTGAAAGCCTCGGCGTAATTGAAGCTCTGCCCCAAGGGGTCGGATTTGGCGGAGTGCTGATGGAGCAGGTCCACGCGCAATTGCTTGGGCCACCAGTCTTGACTGGTTGTGCCAGCGCCTGTGGCGTGATTGAACGGGCACTTGGCCTCAGTCTTGTCGCTACCCATGTGAGCTCCTCTTTCCGGGGTTAGAAGGAGAGGAAATTCTCACGCATAAACAGTGCTGGCGACACTGAAAACCCCTATCTCACCGATAGCGGGAGGGGCCGCCCTCAGGGCCCGGCTTCATACCACTTGGCCAAAATCCCACGTTCATCCTCCGTGATCTTCGTGGCGTTGTTCATCGGCATGGCCCGCAGCATCACCGCCTGCTGGTAGATCTGTTGCTTGTGCTGTGCAATCAGTTCGGGCGTGTGCAATGCCACGCCCTTGCTGGCCAATTCAGCGTTGTGACACATCAGGCAGCGTTGCTGAACAATGCCGTTGACCTGGGCCAGCAGCGGGTTCACCGGGGCACTGGCGACAGGGGCCGAAGAGGAGGCGGCCACCGTCGGCTTGGCCACCACAGCCAGACGTGGCGTGGGCGCCAACCAGATGATCACGCCCAGCAATACCACGCCACCAGCCACGGCCCAACGCCAGGGCGCTGGCGCCCCTGCCACTTCAGTCTTGTGCCGCGCCACGAAGAAATGGCGGATCAAGGCACCCGCCAACATCAACAGCACCAGCGCCAGCCAGTTGTGTGCATGGCTGTAGACCCAGCTGTAGTGGTTGCTGAGCATGGCAATCAACACCGGCATGGTGAAGTAGGTGTTGTGCACGCTGCGCTGCTTGCCGCGCTGGCCATGCACCGGGTCCACCGGCTGGCCTGCCTTGATGGATTCGACCACGGTGCGCTGCCCCGGGATGATCCAGAAGAACACGTTGGCACTCATGGTGGTGGCCATCATGGCCCCGACCAACAGCAAGGCAGCACGGCCCGCGAACAGTTGCGAAGCAGCCCAGGCCGCGAACACCACGACGACACACACCAGGGCTCCTACCAGTGCATTGCCTTCGGGCTTGCGGCCGACGGTGCGGCAGATCCAGTCATAGATGAACCAGAAGCCAGCCAGGAAACCCAGCGCCGTGCCCACCGCCGCCGTGGGCGTCCAGTTGAACACCGATTTGTCGATCAAAAAGGTGCCCGCATTGAACAGGTACAACACCGTGAACAAGGCAAAGCCCGTCAGCCAGGTGGAATAGCTTTCCCAGTAGAACCAATGCAGGTGCGCAGGCACGGCCTTGGGCGCCCCCAGGTACTTCTGCGGGTTGTAGAAGCCGCCGCCGTGCACCGCCCACAACTCGCCGCCCACGCCCTTGTCTTTCAGGGCCTGGTCAGGCGGCGGGGTCAGGCTGTTGTCCAGCCACACGAAATAAAACGAAGAGCCGATCCACGCGATGGCCACCACCACGTGGGCCCATCGCAGCAAAAGATTGGCCCAATCCAGGGCGTAGTTCAGCCAGGGTGCCGCGTCTGCAAACATCGATCAACTGCCTCGGTAGGTGGAATACGCCCAGGGGCTGACCAGCAGGGGCACGTGGTAATGCGCCGTGTTGTCGGCCATGCCGAAGTCCAGCGGCACCTGGCCCAAAAAGGCAGGCTTGGGCAGATCGACGCCCATGTGGCGGAAATACGCCTCGACGTCAAACACCAGGCGGTAGCGTCCCGGCACCAGGTCGTGGCCAGACAGCAGGGGCGCGTCCAGGCGGCCGTCGGCGTTGGTGCGAGCCTGCTTGATCAAGGCCCATTCACCCTGCATCACGTACAAGGCCACCGACATGCCGGCGGCGGGGTGGCCATGCACGGTGTCAAGCACATGGGTGGTCAGGCGGCCTGAAGGTGCGGAGGCGATGGGGGGATTGGGGTCGGTCATGGATCGGGGTGTCCTGGCACGGCATGTGCCTTCAAGAGGGGCGATGCAAGTCGCGGGCCGACCATGAAAGGCCGCCTCGGGCTTGCCGACAGCGCACAAAACTGTATACACTTTAACCACGATGAGCGCTTCACGCAAGAACCTCCGACTGGCCAAGGTCGATGCAGACGCCCTGCCGACCGTGGATCAGGCATGCGTGGACGAAGGCGAGTCGTCCAGCACCGAAGTCATCGTGGCCGCGGTCACGCGCGCCATCGTGGAACACCGCCTGCAGCCCGGCGCCAAGCTGGTCGAGCAAACCATCGGCGACCGCTTTGGCGTGTCGCGCACCATCGTGAGGCAGGCGCTGATCCGCCTGTCGCAGCTCAAGCTGGTGCGGTTGGAGCCGGCCCGTGGCGCCTTCGTGGCCAAGCCGTCGATCATTGAGGCACGCGAAGTTTTCGCCGTGCGCCGCATGGTCGAAAGCCAGATGCTGCGCGAGCTGGTCGACAAGGCCCGCCCGCTTGACATCAAACGGCTGAAGGCGCATTTGAAAGCCGAGCGTGAGGCTGTGAGCCGCATTGACGTGGCCACGCGCACCAAGCTGTTGTTCGATTTCCACGTGCGCCTGGCCGAGGTGCTGGGCAACCAGGTCCTGATCGAGCTGATCCAGGAGTTGGTATCGCGCTGCTCGCTGATCACCCTGATGTACCAGTCATCCGACGACGCAGGGGCCTCCAATGCGGAACACGTCGACATCCTGCGGGCCATCGAGGCACGCGATGCCGATGAGGCCATCCGCTTGATGGACGAGCACCTGAACACCGTCGAACACCGATTGACCGAACACCCCCGCGTCCCCCAGCTCACACTGGCCGATGCCCTGAGACCATGACCGCCAACGTGAACAGCACCCCCTACCCGCGCGACCTGATCGGGCATGGCCGCAATCCACCGCATGCCCAATGGCCCGGCGGTGCGCGCATTGCCGTGCAGTTCGTGCTGAACTACGAAGAAGGCGGCGAGAACAGCGTATTGCACGGCGACCCGGGCAGCGAGCAGTTCCTCAGCGAGATGTTCAACCCGCCCGCCTTTGCGGACCGGCACCTGAGCATGGAGTCGATCTACGAGTACGGATCGCGTGTGGGCGTGTGGCGCCTGCTGCGCGAGTTCGAGCAACGCCAGCTGCCGCTCACCGTGTTTGGCGTGGGCATGGCCCTGCAACGCCACCCGGAACTGACGCGGGCCTTTGTTGAACTGGGCCACGAAATCGCCTGCCACGGCTGGCGCTGGATCAGCTACCAGAATGTGGACGAGGCCACCGAGCGCGAGCACATGGCGCTGGGCATGCAGGCCATCGAGCAACTCACTGGTCAGCGTGCCCTGGGCTGGTACACCGGCCGCGACAGCCCCAACACGCACCGATTGGTGGCCGACTATGGCGGCTTTGAATACGACAGCGACTACTACGGCGATGACCTGCCCTTCTGGATGCCGGTGACCAAAACCAACGGCGAAACCGTGTCGCAGTTGATCGTGCCCTACACGCTCGATGTGAACGACATGCGCTTTTGCCTGCCGCAAGGCTATTCGCAGGCCGACGATTTTTTCACCTACCTGCGCGACACCTTCGACGTGCTCTACGCCGAGGGCGACCCCAACGGCGCCAACTCGCCCAAGATGATGAGCGTGGGCATGCACTGCCGCCTGCTGGGACGGCCTGGCCGCATCCGTGCACTGCAGCGTTTTCTGGACCACCTTGAAGCGCACGACAAGGTCTGGGTTTGCCGCCGCCTGGACATCGCGCGCCACTGGAAAGCGGTGCACCCATCATGAGCCTGACCCTGGACCAACTCAACAACGCCGATCAGGCTGGCTTCACCGCCTTGCTGGATGGCGTCTACGAACACTCTCCCTGGATTGCCGAGCAAACCTGGGCGCAACGGCCTTTCAAGACCCTGCCCCATTTGAAATACGCCTTGGCCCGCGTGGTTCGGCAAGCAGCACCAGAAGCGCAACTGGGCCTGATCCGCGCCCACCCCGAGCTGGCAGGCAAGGCCGCCGTGGCTGGCCAACTCACGTCGGAATCCACCAATGAGCAAAGCAAAGCCGGCCTGACCCACTGCACGGCTGAGGAGTTCGCCCTGCTGCAACAGCTCAACCAGGATTACAACGCCCGCTTTGGCTGGCCTTTCATCATGGCGGTGCGCGGCCCGCGCGGCCAGGGCCTGAGCCGCCCGGCCATCATCGCCACCTTCCAGCGCCGCCTGGACAACCACCCGGACTTTGAACTGGCCGAGTGCCTGCGCAACATCCACCGCATCGCCGAGATCCGCCTGAACGACAAGTTCGCCGTGAGCAATGCAGACGGCGAGTTGGTGTGGGACTGGGCAGAGGCCTTGGCTCGGCACACCGAAGGCACAGGCGACACCGCCGACCAGTTGACGGTGACCTACCTGACCCCCGCCCACCAAGCCTGCGCCAAGGATCTGCAAACCTGGATGCACGATTGCGGCTTTGACGAAGTCACCCAGGACGCTGTGGGGAATGTGGTGGGCCGCTACCGTGGCACCGACCCCGATGAACCCTGGCTGCTGACAGGCTCTCACTTCGACACCGTTCGCAACGGCGGCAAGTACGACGGCAGGCTGGGCATCTTCGTGCCCATGGCCTGCGTGCGTCAGTTGCACCGCCGCGGTCAGCGCCTGCCCTTCGGCATCGAGGTGGTGGGCTTTGCCGAAGAAGAAGGCCAGCGCTACAAGGCCACCTTTTTAGGATCGGGCGCATTGACCGGCGACTTCAACCCAGCCTGGCTGGACCTGCTTGACGCCGATGGCATCTCCGTGCGCCAGGCCATGGTGGACGCTGGACTGCCGGGCAAACTGGACGCCATCAAGGCCCTGAAGCGTGACCCCAGCCAGTACAAGGCATTTGTCGAAGTGCACATCGAGCAAGGCCCCGTGCTGGACGAAATCGACATGCCCTTGGGCGTGGTCACGTCCATCAACGGCAGCGCACGCTACAGCGGCGAAGTGGTGGGCATGGCCAGCCACGCCGGCACCACACCCATGGACCGCCGCAAGGATGCCGCCGCCGCCGTGGCCAAGCTGCTGCTCTACGTCGAGCGCCGGGCGGGTCTGGATCAGAGCAGCCCCCATGGCCCCTCCGTCGGCACCGTGGGCGTCTTGAATGTGCCGCAAGGCTCGATCAACGTGGTGCCCGGCCGCTGCCAGTTCACCTTGGACCTGCGCGCGCCCAACAACGAGCAGCGCGACGCCCTGGCCAGCGACGTGGAAGGTGCGCTGCAAAGCATCTGCGCACGACGCGGTGTGCACTACAAACTGGAACGCACCATGACCGCCGCCGCCGCGCCCAGCGACCCTGCCTGGCAAGCCCGCTGGGCCCAGGCTGTTCAAGCCACCGGCCTGCCGGCTTACACCCTGCCCAGCGGCGCTGGCCACGACGCCATGAAGCTGCACCAGGTCATGCCGCAAGCCATGCTCTTTGTGCGGGGCGGCAACGCCGGCATCAGCCACAACCCGCTCGAGACCATCACCAGCGACGACGCCCAACTTTGCGTGGACGCCTTCATGCACTTGCTGGAAAACCTATGACAACCGCTTCCGCCTACCAGGCCCTGGACGCCTGGATCGACGCCCACTTCGACGAAGAAGTGCGCTTTCTGCAGGCCCTGGTGCAGGTGCCCACCGACACGCCCCCCGGCAACAACGCGCCGCACGCGCAACGCACCGCCGAGTTGCTCTCTATTTTTGGCTGGCAGGCCGAGCAACACGCCGTGCCCGAAGCCGAGGTGCGAGACTACGGGCTGACCAGCCTGACCAACCTGATCGTGCGCCGCCGCTTTGCCGAAGGCGGCCGCACCGTGGCCCTCAACGCCCACGGCGACGTGGTCCCCCCGGGCGAAGGCTGGACCCACGCCCCCTATGGCGGCGAGGTCGTCGATGGCAAGCTGTATGGCCGCGCCAGCGCCGTCAGCAAAAGCGACTTCGCCACCTTCAGCTTTGCCCTGCGTGCGCTGGAAGCCCTGGCCGCCCAGACTGGAGCGCCCACCATCCAAGGCGGGGTCGAACTGCACTTCACCTACGACGAAGAGTTCGGTGGCGAGATGGGCCCAGGCTGGTTGCTGCGCCAGGGCTTGACCAAACCCGACCTGCTGATCGCCGCAGGATTCAGCTACGAGGTCGTCACCGCCCACAACGGCTGCCTGCAGATGGAAGTGACCGTGCACGGCCTGATGGCCCACGCCGCCATCCCGCACACCGGGATCGACGCCTTGCAAGGCGCGGTCGTCATCCTCAATGCCCTGTACGCGCAAAACGCTCTCTACAAAGCGACCACGTCCAAGGTGCCGGGCATCACACACCCCTACCTGAACGTGGGCCGCATTGAAGGCGGCACCAACACCAATGTGGTCCCCGGCAAAGTGGTGCTGAAGCTGGACCGCCGCATGATCCCGGAAGAAGACCCCGTGGCCGTGGAAGCCGACATCCGCCGCGTGATCGCCGAGGCCGCCGCCAACTTCCCCGGCATCACCGTGGACGTGAAACGCCTGCTGCTGGCCAAGTCATTGCAGCCACTGCCGGGCAACGCGCCCTTGGTGGAGGCCATTCAAAAGCACGGCCAGTCGGTGTTTGGGCAAGCCATCCCCAACATGGGCACCCCCCTGTACACCGACGTGCGGCTGTACTGCGCCCAAGGCATCCCGGCCGTGATCTATGGCGCCGGGCCACGCACGGTCTTCGAGTCCAACGCCAAAAGAGCTGATGAACACCTGGAGCTGGAAGACCTGCGCAAGGCCACCAAGGTGATCGCCAGGACCCTGCTGGACCTGCTGACCTGACAATGCCGTTTTAGACCAGCACAAGGTAAGTTGATGTTCAGCGATTTGCATCCAAGCACCGTGTGGGCCCACTTCGCCACGCTGTGCCGCATTCCCCGCCAGTCCAAGCAGGAAGAGGCCTTGCGCGACCACCTGCGCGAATGGGCCAACGGGCGAGGCTTGGCCACACAGGTCGATGCCGCTGGCAACCTGATCGTCCGCAAGTCGGCCAGCCCGGGCCGCGAGCACGTGCCCGGCATGGTGCTGCAAGGTCACCTGGACATGGTCTGCCAGAAGAACAGCGACTCCACACACGACTTCTCACGCGACCCGATCAAGGCGGTGCTGCGCGAAGGCTTTCTGGTGGCCGAGGACACCACGTTGGGGGCCGACAACGGCATGGGCGTGGCCATGATCCTGGCAGTGTTGGAAGACCGTGGCTTGGCCCACGGCCCGATCGAAGCGCTGTTCACCGTGGATGAAGAGGCCGGCATGGGCGGTGCGCAGGGCCTGGCCAGCGGCGTGCTGCAAGGCAGCGTGATGCTGAACCTGGACACCGAGGAATGGGGCGAGTTCTACCTGGGCTGCGCTGGTGGCATGGATGTGAATGTGTCCCGGCCAGGTCAGGCCCTGCCGCTGCCCGGCGGCCACGAAACGTGGCAACTGTCTCTGCGCGGCCTGCGTGGCGGGCACTCTGGCGTGAACATCCATGAAGAGCGCGGCAACGCGATCAAGCTGCTGGTGCGGGTGCTGCATGACCTGGCACGACGCCACCCCATGTTGCTGTCTGAACTGCGCGGCGGCACGGCCCGCAACGCCCTGCCCCGCGAAGCCTTTGCCACCATCGCCCTGCCAGCTGGAAGAGGCGCCGAGTTGGCCGATGAACTGGTGCGCTGGCAAAACCTCTTGAGCCAGGAGCTGGCTGGCGTGGAGCCAGGCTTGCAGCTGAGTGCTCAAGCCACCTCGGTCGCCCAAGTGCTGTCGGACCAAGACCAAGGCGTGTGGCTGAATACCCTGCATGCCAGCCCCCATGGCGTGCGGCGCATGAGCCAACGCGTGCCCAGCGTGGTCGAAACCTCGAACAACCTGGGCATGGTGGACCTGAAGCCCAGCGGCGGCAACTGCAACTTCATGGTCCGCTCTCTGCTGGACAGTGGCAGCCAGGCGCTGGCCGACGAGATCGTCAGCCTGTGGGCACTGTCCTCCACCGTGGCCGAATCGGCCGGCCAATACCCTGGCTGGACACCCAACCCCGACTCGGCCCTGTTGAAGCTGTGCCAGCGTGTCTACCGAGACGAGTTCCAAGCCGAATCGACCGTGCAGGTGATCCACGCCGGACTGGAATGCGGGATCATCGCGGCCAAATACCCAGGCATGGACATCGTCTCCTTCGGACCCACCATCCGGGGCGCGCATGCCCCTGGCGAATCGGTGGACGTGGCCTCGGTGGCGCGCACCTGGCAACTGCTGACGGCCATCCTGGCGGCGCACGCGTGAGGCCTGGTCGGCCGCAGTGCACACGGTGCTTGCGCCCCGAAAGCACTTGCATCTGTCGATGGGTCACCCCTACCGTGACGCAGACAGAGGTGCTGATCCTTCAGCACCCCATGGAAGTCCACCAAGCCAAAGGCAGCGCGCGCTTGCTGCACCTGAGCTTGGTCGGCAGCCGCCTGGTGACCGGCGAGGTTTTTGATCCACTGATGTTGCAAGGCCTGCTGGACACCACGCACCGCGTCAACCTTCTGCTGTACCCCGGTGATGCCGAAGAAGCCCCACCAGCCCCCTTGCCGACCAATCCCAGTCAGATTCGACTGATCGTGCTGGACGGCACGTGGCGCAAAAGCCGCAAGATGCTGCACCTGAACCCGGCCCTGCGCCTGCTGCCTCGCCTGGCCCTTCAGGCGCCTCCGCCCTCTCACTACCTGATCCGCAAGGCACATCGCCCTGGCCAGTTGTCCACGCTGGAAGCCACCTGCTTCGCCCTGCAGCAGCTGCAAGGGCTGTCTGGCCAATTTGAACCCTTGCTGGCGTCGTTTGACGGTTTCGTGGCCCACCAGATGCGCTGAATCCAAACATGCCGCTGCAGGCTTGTGGTCTACTGCCCGAGTGGACAGTTGTGTTGTTGGTTGTGCCCGCTGCTGCCTCGTCCACAGGCTGCCCGTGTTCAAGACATCCATGCCTCTGGATTCACGCCATGATTCACTTCGTGCCACGAAGCATCGGCCCACGAAAGACCTGGGTCTTCAAACGCGGAGCCGGGCTGTCGGCGCGCCTGGCCA
This sequence comes from Aquabacterium sp., assembly GCF_030652515.1. Classification (GTDB taxonomy): domain Bacteria; phylum Pseudomonadota; class Gammaproteobacteria; order Burkholderiales; family Burkholderiaceae_C; genus Aquabacterium. The sequence goes on from NZ_JAUSAR010000009.1 coordinate 42,780, forward strand.
CCACCTGGAGCATCCGCAGCAGCCTCGCTTTGCTGGCCATGGCCTGCATCCTGCCTGGCGCCATGATGTCCACCTACTTCATCGTGTCGGACTACCGGCAGCAAAAAGCACGGGCCACACAGGATGCCATTGCCACCACACGCGCCATTTCGGCCAACCTCGACCGAGACATCGCCAGCATCGAATCGGGGCTGCATGTGCTGGCCACTTCTGCCTCACTGGACACCCATGACCTGCCCGCCTTTTATCAGCAAGCCAAGCAGGCGCTGCCTTTTCAGAACATCACCAATTACGTCTTGATCGACGCCAGCGGGCGGCAGCAACTCAACACCATATTGCCCCCCGATGCCCCCTTGCCAGCCAAAGGTGGGCCAGCGCAGCTGCAAGCCGTGTTCACCACCGGCAGTACCGTCCTGACGGACTTGTTCATCGGGCCCGCCACCGGTAAACCCATCCTGGCCATCAGCGTGCCAGTCAAGCGCAACGGCCACATCATCTACAGCCTCAATGCCGGAATATTTCCGGACCGCGTCGCCAAGGTGCTGCTGGCGCAGCGCCTGCCCGCCAACTGGATTGGCGCCGTGCTGGACGGCCAGGGCAAAGTGATCACACGCACACATGAATTGACTCGCTTTCAGGGCAAGTCGGCCGTGCCCGACCTGGTCCGCATGGTGCAAGAACAGCGGGAAGGCGTTCTGGAAACCACCACCCTGGACGGCATCCCCGTGATCACGGCCTTCAGCCGCTCCAGCATCTCCAACTGGAGCGTGGCGGTGGGCGTGCCCAAGGCCGACCTGGCTGCCGGACTGAAAGAGTCCTTGATCACGCTGCTGATCGTCAACGCCCTGCTGTCCCTGGCAGCCATGTGGGTGGCATGGCGGCTGGCGATGGCCAAGGTGGTGGACCCGGCACATCGGCTGCTGGCCCGCATGAGCAGCTTGTCGCGGGGCGTGGACCCCGGCCCCCCCTCCAACGCCATGGCCAGCCGCGAGTTCGTGGCGCTGGAGCAAGGCTTCTCAGAAATGGGCGAGCGCCTGCGCCAGCATGAACAGGAACGTCGGGCCAAGGCCGCTGCCGAAGCCGCCAACCAGGCCAAAACCGATTTCCTCTCGCGCATGAGCCACGAGTTGCGCACCCCGTTGAACGCCGTGCTGGGCTTTGCTCAGGTGCTCAAGATGAACACGGCCGATCCACTCAGTGCCCGGCAACTGGGCATGGTCAGTCAGATCGAATCTTCCGGACTGCACTTGCTGGAGATGATCTCTGATGTACTGGACGTGTCGAAGATCGAAAGCGACTCAGTCGATGTGTTCATCGAAGACGTGGATGTGCGCGCTCTGACGCGCGACTGCCAGCAGATGTTGACCACGCAAGCGCGCTCGGCCGGGGTGCACCTGGACGTCATCACGCAGGATGGTGTGGCACAAGTGCGCGCGGACCGTACACGGCTCAAGCAGGTGCTGCTGAACCTGCTTGGCAACGCCGTGAAGTACAACCGGCGGGGCGGCCAGGTCAGCTTGATCATCCAGGCGCACGAGGGCCAACTGACCTTCCGGGTCAGGGACACGGGCCTGGGCATGACGCGGGAACAGGTCGAACACTTGTTCGAACCCTTCAACAGGCTGGGTCGCGAAAACACCTCCACGCCCGGCACCGGCATTGGACTGGTGATTTGCAAGCGGCTGCTGGAACTGATGGGCAGCGGCTTGAGCGTGCGCACCATCGAGAACGAAGGCAGCGAGTTCCAGTTCACCCTGCCTGCCACGGGCTCCGGTTCCGCCCACGCGCAGAGCTCCCTGGCCTCACCCCAACTGGATACCACCGCAGGCCAACGCAAGGTGTTGTGCGTGGAAGACCGACAGACCAACCGCGACGCCATGACCGCCATGCTGGCGCTGCGCCCGCAGATCAGCCTCGTCTTCGAGCATTCCGCCCAGACCGCCATGGCGCGCCTGGAGAGCGAGACCTTTGACCTGGTGCTGCTGGACATGCAATTGCCCGATGGAAATGGGCTGGATCTGCTGACGTGGTTGAGCGAAGAGCGACAGCAACCCCGGCCACCGGTGGTCATCGTGTCCGCGGATGTCAGCGCCGAAACCAAGGCCCGTGCAGAGCGCGCCGGGGCCCTGAGCTACCTTCACAAGCCCTTGGACTTGAAGCTAACGCTGGGCATGCTGGATTCCTTGCTGAACCTCGGCGAGGCAGACAGGCAACCCAGCTCCCACAAGCTTTGACGCACCGCGTCGTCCAAAGGGGTGTGGGGCGCCGTGATGGTGTTCAGCCTGCGCCGCTATGCGCAATCAAGCCTTCGGAGCTTTCCAGCTCATTGAGCTTGCCCTTGATCTTGTCGCGCAGCATTTCATAGATGGCCTCCGGATTGATCGCGGTGATCACCTCGCGCCCGCCATTGACGCTGATGAGCTGAGAGATCCAGCGGAAGCGGCCACTCATGATGTCCGGCAGGCTCTTGATGGCCGCGTCGTCAAACTCCAGCACCTCGTGCAATTCGTCCACCAACAGGCCCAGCAGGCCATGGCTGCAGCGAGTGATGATGATCTGGCCGCTCAATTCCCCATGCGGCAGGTCAAAGAAATCGTAGAGGCTGAGCACCGGCACAAAGCTGGTTTGGTTGTCCGCGTTCTGCAGGGGGATCACCCCCACGATCTGCCCTGCCCCCGAGCCCAGGCTGCGCAGCGCCGACATCTCACCAGCTTCCATCACCGATTCCACCGCGACCGCCAGGTAGCGGTCATGCAGCAGCATGGTGGCGTACTCGTGGCCATCGCCCACCCGCGCTGGCGCCTGGATTTCCAGTGCGGGCAAGCCATCAGCGGCAGCCAGTTCAGCCGACACCAAGGGCAACGCCACCAGGGCCAGCACATCGTTGTCATAGTCTCCCGTGTTCTTGTACTCGCGGTAGCCCGAAGACATGGTCACGCCCACCAGGTGCGGTTGGCCAAAGATGGGAGCCACCATGGAGGTGCCCGCGCCATGCGTCAGGTCCAGCATGTCCACGTCAAACGGCACGGTCTGACCGGCCTGGATGTCCGGGTGCGTGGAGGCAATCACATGGCCGGCCTTATCGCAAAACACGGCCCAAACGCCAGCGCGTGCCGGCAAAGCGCCCTTGAGCATGTTCAAGAACTCGGTCTCGCTGTCAAACACCACGCCGATACCCCCCACCACCGCCCCCTCGTCATGCGGATGGCGGATGGCCGCCTGGTAGACGTAGGTGGGCCGACCGCCATACATCGGGCTGGCCGCGAAAGGTGACACGCAGTAGTCCTGGGTCGACTGCAAGGCGCCAACGTGGCTCAACAGCCGACCATCCAGCCGGTCGCCCACCACGGCCAGCTCCGTCTTGTGAAGATCGCTCGCGGCCAGGATGCGCCCATGGCGGTCATGCACATACAGGCTGGCGTACACCGTGTACAGGCCATTGATGTAGTCCAGGATGGCCGCGATGCGTTGCACGCCCACCTGGTCCACCTCGCCCGCCCCAAGGATCTCGCGGATCTCGGAGGACAGTGCCCACCAGCGGCAATCGTTGGCGCGCTCATACAAATTGCGGTCCATGATGTCGATCATCAGGTGCGAGGCAAATTGCAAATCGTGCAGGCTGGATGACACCACCGTGTGCGACAGGTCTTGCATGGCCCGCGAGAACACGCTGCGCATGCGCTCCCCGGTTTCGCTGACCTGCTGCAGCACCGCCTTGAGCTTGGCCAGCTCGGTACCCTTGCCGCTGGACATGACCTGGCCACTCCACACCACCCGGCGCAAGGCCTTGTTGATCTGGCTGGCCTGGGTTTCGATGGCGCGCAGCTCTTCGCACAGCATGCCTGCGCCACCCACCGCCACCTGCTCCGACACCCGCTGGTCACGGAAGGCGGCATCCACCGGCACCATCACGAAGCCCATCCAGCCCAGCCCCATGTAGCCCTGATAGCCCGTGGTTCGGCAGGCCTTGGCGATGTAGTCGCGCCCACCGAACTCGATGATGTCGCACCGGGCTTGCGGATCGGCGGGCAGGCGCTTGCCCACAGCGACGTGGTCTTCCTGGCTGCTGGCAATCACCTGGCCTTCGTCGTCCAGCAGCAGCATCACCGACCGGTCCTGTTTGCGTCGAAAGGCGCGAAAGATGCTTTCCATCTCGTCGTCAAACCGGAACGACAGGCACAGCACGCCCAGCACCTGGCCAGTGTCGTCCTCAATGCGGCGCGAATAGATCAAGGCGCGGTCTTTCGACGGACACAGGTCGGTGCGCCTGAAGGTTTCCACGTAGTCGGTGGAAGCCAGAGTCTGCGCCAGCAAAGGGTCGGCGCTGTGGCTCACGTCATTGGTGGCATCGTGGTGGGCCAGCACCTGGCCATCGGGCGACAGCACCAGGATCTCGTCGTACACCGAATACTTGGCAATGTACTCCTTGAGCCGATGCTCGATGGCATCGCGGCCCACGCCATCGCCACGCAGGAAGCGGCGGATGTCTTCATCGGTCGCCAGAAAGCCCACGTCGGCCGTGCGCTCGAACAGGTTGCGGATCACGATGTCCACCACCACCTGCGCTTTCGAGCCTATGTCGAGTACCACCTTGTTGAGGTTCTCGGTGGCCAGCGCGGCCACCAACTGGTGCTCCAGCTTGGCAAACGCTTCCCGCGTGCCAGCCATCGAGGGCAAGATGGTCTTGGCTTCGGCCGGGCAGATCATCTTGGCCGTGGTCTCGATCAGGCGCCAGGTGAACTCCAGCTCGTTCAATTGCCGCTCGCACAGCGTGACGTCACGCATGTAAGGGATCAACTCAGTCGCTTGGGTCATGCCAGCTCCCACATCATGTTGCTCAAGGTTCGGTGCAGGTCATGACAACGACTACTTTCCGAAAAACTTGACCAGGAAATCAGCGCTTTCACCAGGGAGGCCCGCGATGTGGGCTGCACGCTGGTGGTGCGCACACGTTCATTTGTCACAACTGGCTTGCGCCATACTTGCGCATGGTCCCCGCCATCCCGGAACACCCAATGGACGCCCCCATGAACAAGCGATTTCAGCGCACAAGCCTGGCTCTTCTGGCCTTGCTGTGCACCCCTTTGAGTCACGCCGCAGAAAAGTTCATTTACGTGACAAATTGGTATGCCCAGGCCGAACACGGCGGCTTCTACCAGGCAAAGGCCACCGGCCTGTATGCCAAAGCCGGCCTTGACGTCACCTTGAAGATGGGCGGGCCGCAGGTCAACATCATGCAACTGATGCTGGCTGGCCAGGCCGATTGCGTGATGGGCTACGACGTGCAGACCATCCAGTCCTGGGCGCAAGGCATCAAGGCCGTGACCGTGGCCGCCGCCTTCCAGAAAGACCCGGTGGTGCTGATTGCCCACCCCGATGTCAAGCAACTGCCCGAGCTGAAAAGCCGCACCCTGTTGATTGGCAGCGCCGGCATGGTCACCTATTGGCCCTGGCTCAAGGCCAAATACGGCTTCACCGACAGCCAGATGCGGCCCTACACCTTCAACATCCAGCCCTTTCTGGCTGACAAGGGCATCGCGCAGCAAGGCTACCTGGCGTCCGAGCCTTTTGCCATCCAGAAGGAGGGCAAGCTCAAACCCAGCGTCTTCATGCTGGCCGACGAAGGCTGGCCGCCTTATGCCACGGCCGTGGTCTGCATGGACAAGACCCTGAAAGAACGGCCCAAGGCGGTGGCGGCTTTCGTCAAGGCGTCCATGGAGGGTTGGAAAAGCTACCTGACGGGAGACCCATCCCCCGCCAATGCGCTGATCAGGAAAGACAACCCCAACATGACCGACGAGCAATTGGCCTATGGCATTGCCACCCTGAAAGACACCGGCACGGTGATGGGAGGCGATGCGGCCAAGCTGGGCATCGGCATCATCACGGACGAGCGCATGAAGCAGACCTACGACATGCTGGTCAAGCAAAAGCTGGTGGACCCTGCCAAGGTGCCGCTCAAACAGACCTACCGAACCGATTTCATCGCGCCGGCCAAGGTCATGCCCTGAGCCCGGGAGCACGCCGGTTTGAGCATGCATCCAGCGATTGAAGTCCAGGGGGCCACGCAGGTCTACCCCAATGGCACGCAGGCCTTGCTGCCGGTGAGCCTGTCGGTGGCCGAGGGCGAGTTCGTCACCCTGCTGGGCCCCTCGGGCTGTGGCAAGAGCACCTTGCTTCGTATGATGGCGGGTTTGCTGTTGCCCACTGAAGGCGGCATCGTGGTGCAAGGCCAGCGCTTGTCCTTTGTGTTCCAGGAAGCCACCTTGATGCCGTGGGCCAGCGTGCAGGCCAATGTCAGGCTGCCGCTGGATTTGGCCCATGTGCCCAGGCCGCACGCTGAGGGGCGAGTCGCGCGCGCGTTGGCGCTGGTGGGCTTGCAGAGCGCCGCCGGGCAACGCCCAAGGGAGTTGTCAGGCGGCATGCAGATGCGCGTGTCGATTGCCCGCGGCCTGGTGACCGAGCCTCGGATTTTGCTGATGGACGAGCCTTTTGGCGCCTTGGACGAGATCACCCGACAAGGGTTGGACGACGAACTGCTCAAGCTTTGGCAAGCCCAAGGCCTGACGGTGGTCTTCGTGACGCACTCGATCAGCGAGGCGGTCTACCTGTCGCAACGCGTGGTGGTCATGGCGGCGCACCCTGGCCGCATTGTGGATGAGATCAGCATTGGCGCCCCCTACCCGCGTGGCGACGACTGGCGGGCCAGTTCGGCCTTCCACACCCTGGAGCGGCATCTGCGTCAATGCCTGAAAAATGCCATGAAGGCGACGACATGATGCGAATCGCCCTGCCTGTCCTGGCCGCCGCGCTGTTGCTGGGCTTGTGGCAAGCCTGCGTGGTGTACTTCGAGGTGCCTGCCTACCTGGTGCCTTCGCCCTGGCTGGTCGGTCAGACCCTGGTGTCGGACTGGCCCCTGCTGGGTGCGGCGCTGCTGGTGACCTTGAAAATCACCTTGCTGGCCTTCACGGCGTCGGTCGTGATCGGAAGCCTGATCGCCTTCGTGTTCGTGCAAAGTCGTTGGATCGAAGCCGCGTTCTTTCCCTACGCCGTGTTGCTTCAAGTGACGCCCATCGTGGCCATCGCCCCGCTCATCATCATCTGGGTGAAGGATCCGACCTGGTCGCTGGTGGTGTGCGCCACGCTGGTGGCCTTGTTCCCCATCATCGCCAACACGACGACCGGTTTGCGCAGCATCCATCCCGGGCTGGCCGATTATTTCAGGCTGCAGGGCGCCAGCCGCTGGCAGTTGCTCGTGCGTTTGCGCATCCCCAGTGCCCTGCCCTTTTTCCTGGCGGGGCTGCGCATCTCTGGCGGTTTGTCATTGATCGGCGCAGTGGTGGCCGAGTTCGTGGCGGGCACGGGTGGCACCGGCACCGGCCTGGCCTATCAGATCCTGCAGTCGGGTTATCAACTCAACATTCCGCGCATGTTCGCCGCATTGACGCTGATCACGTTGACCGGGGTCGGCCTGTTCGCGGTGCTGGCGGCGTTGACCAGGTGGGTGCTGGGCGGCTGGCACGAGTCGGCCCGGCCACTACACTGAACGGGTTCGAGTTGAAGCGAGTTGTTGCCCCATGAGCTGGCATGGCCACCTGACCCTGGATTACCGCCTTGATGGCCCGCGCACGATCGCGCACGACCTGCACCACGGACCATTGCGTGTGCTGCAACGGCTTTACCCGGAAGGCGATGCCGTGTGCCACCACGTGCTGGTTCACCCGCCGGGAGGCATTGCCGGTGGCGACGTGCTCGAGATCGCAGCCAACCTGGCACCAGGCAGCCATGCCCTGATCACCACACCGGGGGCCACGCGGTTTTACCGCAGCGCCGGGGCGTTGGCCGAGCAATCGTTGGTCGCCAAGGTGGCCGATGGCGCGCGCCTGGAATGGCTGCCTCTTGAGACCATCGCCTACCGGGGCTGCCGCGCCGAGAACCGCATGCGTTTCGAGTTGGCCCCTGGCGCCGAGATGATGGGCTGGGATGTGCTGGCGCTGGGCCTGCCTGCGGCGGGCGAGCTGTTCGACGATCCGGCGCACGCGGGTGCGCACTACACCCAGAGCATCGACCTGCCCGGTGTGTGGCTGGAGCGCGGCACCGTCAAGGCCGACGACCACCGCCTGTTGGACAGCCCTTTGGGCTGGGCGGGCCACCGAGTGATGGCCACCCTGTGGTTCGCCACCGGACAGGCCATGAACGGCGCGCGGCGCGATGCATTGCTGGATGGCGCCCGAGCCTTGATCGATGCGCATGCATTAAAAGCACAAGCCGGTTGCACCAGTCCGCACGATCAGGTCGTGGTGCTGCGCGTGCTGGCCGATCGCGTGGAACCCGCCATGCAGTTGCTCACCTCGGTGCGGGCAAACTGGCGTGATGTCGCATGGCAGATGGCAGCTTGCCCGCCCAGGGTCTGGCGAACCTGAGGCCAATCCGGTATCCGGCATCGCCCCCTCGCTCATCCAATGCCTTCTATTTCACGGCTTCTGAACTTGTTGGCCCCAAACAGCCGCGCCGCCCGGGCGTCCATGCCGCTGGGGTCATCCCCTTGCTCATCGCCGTCATCGTCGTCATCCGGCCCTTTCCCTTCGCCCAGGCCCATCACAGGCAAGGGGTCGATCGAGCGCCAGGCCGGGGTGCTGATCATCAAGCTGGCCAACAAGCCCGACATCCGCGCCGCCCACCAGACCGCACCGATCGACAGGGCCGCGCCCGAGGTCTGCACTACCATCTTTTCGACTTTGACCTGGCGATCTTCAGCGGTTTCCGTGAACATCAGGCTGGGTGCAGCGTATCCCGAGCCATTCACGCCCGTGTTGGAGAAGCTCAGGTTGAGGTCCTGATCAGCGGTCACGTTGACCGGATTGATGCTGACGCCCTGCAGCAGGTTGCCGCTCATCAAACCCAGGTTGAAGCCGCCTGCTTCCAAGCGGAAGGCAAAGCCCATGCCCTGGTGGGTGGCGCCGTACGATGAGGAGTAGCCGGTTGCTCTGGCGGCTTGGCCGGAGACGCCAGCATCCTCACCGCCTTGAACCGGTGGTAGCGGGGAGTCTTCTGGCGGGTTGGTTGCCCCCTCGGCCGATTCTTCCAGCTTGTCCCCGATCTGGTCCACCGTGTCGTCCTTGGGGTCGCTCGGTGGGGTGGTGGGGGACTCGGGGCTGGGGTCCGTGAGCGAGCCGCCGCCGGTGCCCGTGCCTGGGCCCGAGCCTGGATTGGACGTGCCGGGCATGCCTGGCACCTCCGCGGAGGTGACTGCGATGGTCATCCTGCGCGCAGTGACATCGGTGTCAGAACCAGCCAAGGCCGTACCGCCATCGTCCATGACCTGGAAGGTGAAGCTGGCATAGACGGCCCCGCTGGCGCCGGTCACCGGGGTGAACATCAGTTTGCCAGCCGCGATGTCACTGGCCAGTACAAAGTCGCCCGCGTTGACGGCCGCGCCGTTCAAGGTCAATGAGCCTGCACCGGGCAAGGTGCTGATGCCCACAGACCAGAAGGCGTTGGCCGGGGCATCGCGCAGGTCGGTGAAGCCGAAATCAGCCATCCCGAAGATGTAGCTGTTGCCTGCTGTGGTGCTCACCGTTTTGTCGCTGCCCATCGGAGCGTCGTTGACCGCGGTGATGTTGAAGTTCACCGTCCTGGGCGTGACATCCAGATTGACGCCGCCGTTGGCCGTGCCGCCATCGTCCTGCACCTGGAAGCTGAAGCTGGTGTAGCCCGCGCCGTTGCCGTCAGCGCCGGGGGTGTAGACCAGCAGACCCGAGCTGATGTTGGCCGCCGAGATCACCTGGCCTGCGGTGACCACCACGCCGCTCAAAGTCAAGCTGCCCGAGGCTGGCAGGTTCGTGATCATGACGCCCAGCAAGGTGTTGCCAGGTGCGTCGTTCAAGTCGCTGAAACCGAAGTCAGCTGCCGTGAAGACGTAGGCCGTGTCTTCCAGCGTGGTGATGGTGGTGCTGGCGCCTGTGGGCGCATCGTTCACCGAGCTCACGTTGACGGTCATGGTGCGGGCCGTGGTGTCCAGGTTGGCCCCACCGTTGGCCGTGCCGCCATCGTCCTGCACCTGGAAGGTGAAGCTGGCGTAGCCCGCGCCGTGTTCGTCGGTACCCGGTGTGTACACCAGCAGGCCGGCGGCGATGTCGGCGGCCGAGATGAAGTCACCCGCGCTGACCGCCACGCCGTTCAAGGTCAAGCCGCCTGCGCTGGGCAAGGTCGTGATCCTGATGGCCTGTAGCAAGGCGCCGGGTGAGTCATTGGCATCTGTGAAGCCAAAGTCGGCCGCAGTGAAGGTGTAGCTGGTGTCTTCATGGGTGCTCACCGTGGTGTCGGTGCCCACCGGGGCATCGTTGACCGAGGTGACGGTGACTGTCATGGTGCGGGGTGTGGCATCCAGGTTGACGCCGCCGTTGGCCGTGCCGCCATCGTCCTGCACCTGGAAGGTGAAGCTGGCGTAGCCCGTGCCGTTGTCGTTGGCGCCCGGGGTGTACACCAGCAGGCCGGACGCGATGTCGGCGGCTGAGATGAAGTCGCCCGCGCTGACCGCCACGCCGTTCAAGGTCAAGCTGCCTGCGCTGGGCAAGGTCGTGATCCTGACGGCCTGCATGGCATTGCCTGGTGCGTCATTGGGGTCGGCGAAGCCAAAGTCTGCTGCCGTGAAGGTGTAGGTGGCGTCCTCCAGCGTGGTCACGGTGGCGTCGGTTCCTTCGGGTGCGTCATTCACCGTCATCACATTGACGGTCATCGTGCGCGGTGTGCCATCGAGGTTGACGCCACCGTTGACCGTGCCGCCGTTGTCTTGCACCTGGAAGGTGAAGCTGGCGTAGCCTGCGCCGTTGTCATCCGCACCGGGTGTGTACACCAGCATGTCCGAGGCGATGTCGGCCGCCGAGATCACCTGCCCCGCCGTGACTGCCACGCCGTTCAAGGTCAAGCTGCCTGCGCCTGGCAAGGTCGTGATCCTCACGCTCAGCAAAGTGTTGCCTGGCGTGTCGTTGGCATCGGTGAAGCCGAAGTCAGCTGCCGTGAAGGTGTGGGCCGTGTCTTCCAGCGTGGTGATGGTGGTGCTGGCACCTGTGGGGGCGTCGTTCACCGAGGTGACGTTGAGCGTCATCGTGCGGGCCGTGGTGTCCAGGTTGGCCCCACCGTTGGCCGTGCCG
>NZ_JAUSAR010000010.1 GCF_030652515.1 Aquabacterium sp.
CGTGCGCGTCGGCGGCGACAAGTTCGACGAGCACATCATCAATTACATCCGCCGCAACTACGGCATGCTGATTGGCGAGCCCACGGCCGAAGCCATCAAGAAGAGCATCGGCAGCGCTTTCCCCGGCTCCGAAGTCAAGGAAATGGAAGTCAAGGGCCGCAACCTGTCGGAAGGCGTGCCCCGCAGCTTCACCATCTCCAGCAACGAAATCCTCGAGGCGCTCACCGATCCGCTCAACCAGATCGTGTCGGCCGTCAAGAACGCGCTGGAGCAGACGCCCCCTGAGTTGGGCGCCGACATCGCCGAGCGCGGCATGATGCTGACCGGTGGTGGCGCACTGTTGCGCGACCTGGACCGCCTGCTGGCCGAAGAAACCGGCCTGCCGGTGCTGGTGGCCGAAGACCCGCTGACCTGCGTGGTGCGCGGTTGCGGCATGGCCCTGGAGCGCATGGACCGCCTGGGCAGCATCTTCACATCGGAATAAGCTGGTGACACGGTGAGCACCGCTGGCTGGCGGTGCCTGCCTTTTTGCGCGGGAACGCTGCATGCCCCTGGTCACACTGGATCGTTCGCCACCGCCCTTCTTCAAGCAAGGGCCGTCGGCTTTCACCCGTCTGATGTTTTTCTCGGCGCTGGCCATCTTTTTGATGGTGGCCGACACGCGCTGGAAGGTGACCCAGCCCCTGCGGGCCGTGGTGGCCACCATGCTGCAGCCCGTGCAAAGCGTGCTGTTGGCACCGCAGGCCTGGTGGGCCGATGCCGGGCACTACATGTCGGGCCTGGAAGCCGCGCGCCTTGACCAGCACCAATCCCAGAAGAAGGCCGCCGCCCAGGCCGAGCGCGTGATGCGCGTCGATCAACTGGAGCGCGAGAACGCCCGCCTGCGCGAGTTGCTGGCCTTGCGCCCCCGTGTCAATGTCCAGTCCCAAGCCGCCGAAGTGTTGTACGACGCGCCCGATCCCTTCACCCGCAAGGTGGTCATCGACCAGGGCAGTCGCCATGGCGTGGTCCTGGGCTCGCCCGTGATCGATGATGCGGGTGTGCTGGGTCAGGTCACGCGCCTCTATCCCCTGACGTCCGAGGTGACGCTGGTGACCGACAAGGATGCCGCCGTGCCGGTGGTCAACAGCCGCACCCGACAACGCGGTGTGGCCTACGGCACGCCGCAGGTCTTGGGCATGGAGCTTCGCTTCATGGCCGGCAATGCCGATGTGCAGGTGGGTGACGAGTTGCAGACCTCTGGCCTGGATGGCGTCTACCCCGCGGGCTTGCCGGTGGCCAAGGTGGCGCGCGTGGACCGCCGCGCCGATTCGGCCTTTGCGCGCATCGTGTTGACACCCAAATCCCAGCCCGACAATTCACGCCACGTGCTTTTGCTGCACCCGGTGGCCGACCAGTTGCCCGATCGACCCTCCGAGGCAGAAGCCATCGCGGCTTCCGGCTCTGCACCGGCCTCTGCTGCCAGCGCACACCACCACGCCAAGGTTGAGTCTGCGGTGCATGCGGCCCGCAAGCCCAGCGCCGCCAATCCAGCCGCTTCGGGAGCCAAGCCATGATGCCGCGCGGCAGTCCGCTGCTGATGCCGGTCAACCCGGTGTTCATCTGGGTGAGCCTGTTGTTGGCGTTCGCTTTCAATCTGGTCCCCATGGGCCGCTCCGGGGCCGTGCCCGACCTGCTGGCCGTGGCGCTGGTGTTCTGGAACGTCCACCAGCCGCGCCGTGTGGGTGTGGGCGTGGCCTTCGCCTTCGGCGTGTTCATGGATGTGCACCAGGGTGCCTTGCTGGGCCAGCACGCCTTGGCCTACACACTGCTGAGCTACTCGGCCATCGCGGTGCACCGGCGACTGCTGTGGTTCACGGTGGGCTCGCAGGCCGTGCAAATCCTGCCCTTGTTCATCGCGGCGCACATGGTGTCGCTGATGGTGCGCTTGATCGCGGGGGCGGGCTTCCCGGGGTGGACCTTGATGGTGGCGCCCTTGCTGGAATCCGCCTTGTGGCCAATGGTGACCTTCCTGCTGCTGGCGCCACAGCGGCGGGCGCCCGACCGCGACAAGAACCGTCCGCTGTGAGCCCGGCCTGACGCTTCCATGACTGAAATCAAGAACCTCGAACAGGAGCTGGGCCGCTTTCGCGTCCGCTTGTGGGCGGCGGTCGGCTTCGTCTTGTTCTGCTTTGGCCTGTTGGCTGCGCGTCTGGTGGTCTTGCAGGTCAATCGCCACGAAGAGCTGTCCACGCGGGCGGAGAGCAACCGCATCGCGGTCGTGCCCATCGTGCCCAATCGGGGCCTGATCGTGGACCGCCATGGCGTGGTGCTGGCCAACAACTACTCGGCCTACACACTGGAGATCACGCCCTCCAAGGTCGACAACGTCGAGGCCACCATCGAGGCCTTGTCCAAGATCGTCGAAGTGGCCCCGCGCGACCGCCGCCGTTTCAAGCGCCTGCGCGAAGAGTCCAAAAGCTTCGAGTCCATCCCCATCCGCACCCGCCTGACCGACACCGAGGTGGCCCGCTTCACCGCGCAGCGCTTTCGCTTTCCCGGCGTGGACATCCAGGCGCGCCTGTTCCGCCACTATCCCTATGGTGAGCTGGCCAGCCACGTGCTGGGCTACATCGGCCGCATCAACCAGAAAGAGAAAGAAGCCATCGAAGAATGGCCTGATGAAGAGCAGGCCAACTACCGTGGCACCGACTACATCGGCAAGCTGGGCATCGAGCAGAACTACGAGCGCGAGCTGCATGGCCTGACGGGCGTTGAAGAGGTCGAGACCAGCGCGGGTGGTCGGGCCGTGCGCCGCCTGCGTTCCAAGCCGCCCACGCCCGGCAACACGGTGCACATGTCCATCGACATCAAGCTGCAGGCCCTGATCGAGCGGCTGTATGGCAGCCGCCGTGGCGCCCTGGTGGCGATTGATCCGCGCAATGGCGAGGTGCTGGCCTTCGTCAGCAAACCCACCTTCGACCCCAATCTGTTCGTGGATGGCATCGACAGCGAGAACTGGAAAGAGCTGAACGAATCACCCGACAAGCCCTTGCTCAACCGGGCCTTGCGCGGCACCTACCCTCCCGGGTCTACCTACAAGCCCTTCATGGCCCTGGCCGCCTTGAACACCGGCAAACGCAGTGCGACCATGAGCATGTATGACAGCGGTGTCTTCATGTTCGGCGGCCACAAGTTCCGCAGCCCGGAGAACGAGCAGACCGGCATGGTGGACATGCGCAGTGCCATTGTCCGCTCCAGCAATGTCTACTTCTATTCGCTGGCCAATGAGTTGGGCGTGGACCTGATCCACAGCCAGATGCAACCCCTGGGGTTTGGCCGGCTGACGGGCATTGACCTCAAGGGTGAGGTGACCGGCCTGCTGCCTTCGACCGACTGGAAGCGTCGCGCCTACAAGAAGCCCGAGCAGCGCCGCTGGTACGCGGGCGAGACCATCTCGTTGGGCATCGGGCAAGGCTACAACAGCTTCACCATGTTGCAGATGGCGACGGCCTTGTCCACCATGGTGTCCGACGGACGGCGCTATGAGCCGCGCCTGGTGCGCGAGATCGAAGACGTGCTCACCCGTGAAAAGCGCGTGGTCTCCAGCCAGGCCCTGGCGCCGCTGCCCTTCAAGCCCGAGCACACCGCCTTCATCCGCGAAGCCATGCACGGCGTGACTCAGGAGGGCACCTCGACGCGCGTGTTCATGGGCGCGACCTATGCCAGCGGTGGCAAGACCGGCACGGCCCAGGCCGTGGGCCTGAAAAAGAACGAAAAATACGTGGCCACCCGCATGGACGAGTACCAGCGTGACCATTCCTTGTACGAGGCCTTTGCGCCGGTGGACCAACCCCGCATCGCCTTGACCGTGATCGTGGAAAACGCCGGCTTCGGCGCTGCGGCGGCCGCGCCCATCGCCCGACGTGTGCTGGACTACCTGCTGCTGGGCCAGTACCCCAGCGAAGAAGACATCGAGGCCGTGCGCCAGGGCAAGGGCGTGGCACCCATTGGCGTGCCGCGCAAGGTGGACGAGGTGTCCTTGCCCCACGGCCAGGATGCCTTTGGCGGCGACGTGCCCCTGCCCACTTCAGCGTCGACCCCGGCGGCTGCCGCTTCTTCACCTGCGAGCGCGCCATGAACGGATCGTTTGGTCAGCCCTCTCTGTGGCAACGCGTCAAACCCATCTTCGTGGGCTTTGACCTGCCCTTGTTGCTGGCGATCCTGTTCCTGTGCGGCCTGGGCTTGTTCACCATGTACTCGGTGGGCTACGACCATGGCACACGCTTCATCGACCAGTCGCGCAACATGGCACTGGCCTTCGTGGTGATGTTCCTGGCCGCGCAAGTGCCGCCACAGCGCCTGATGGCGCTGGCCGTGCCGCTGTACGTGGCGGGCGTCATCCTCCTGCTCATCACCGCCTTGCCGCACGTGGGCATCACCAAGAAGGGCGCCACGCGCTGGCTCAATGTGGGCATGGTCATCCAGCCCAGCGAGATCCTCAAGATCGCGATGCCGCTGATGCTGGCCTGGTGGTTTCAGCGACGTGAGGGCCAATTGCGCGGGCTGGACTTCGCGGTGGCGGGTTTGCTGCTGGCCATCCCCGTGGGCCTGATCATGAAGCAGCCTGACCTGGGCACCTCCTTGCTGGTGCTGTCTGGCGGGATCTACGTGATCTTCTTCGCGGGCTTGAACTGGAAACTGATCCTGCCCGTGGTGGTGTTGGCGGCGGTGGGCATCACCACCCTGGTTTTGTCCGAGGAGAAGATCTGCCAGCCCGAGGTGGATTGGGTGGTGCTGCACGATTACCAGAAGAACCGCGTCTGTACCTTGCTCGATCCCACGGCCGACCCGCTGGGCAAGGGCTTTCACATCATCCAGGGCATGATCGCCATTGGCTCGGGTGGTCTCACCGGCAAGGGCTTCATGAAGGGCACCCAGACCCACCTGGAGTTCATCCCCGAGCGCACCACCGATTTCATCTTCGCCGCCTTCTCGGAGGAGCAGGGCCTGGTCGGTGTCCTGCTGCTGATGGCGGGCTTCCTGGCCCTCATCTTCCGGGGCCTGATGATCGCCGCCCAGGCACCCACGCTGTTCTCGCGCCTGCTGGCAGGCAGCCTGTCGCTCAGCTTCTTCACCTACGCCTTCGTCAACATGGGCATGGTCAGCGGCATCCTGCCCGTGGTGGGCGTGCCCTTGCCTTTCATCAGTTATGGCGGCACGGCCATGGTCACCCTGGGGCTGGCCCTGGGCCTGCTCATGTCCATTGCCAAGAGCCGTGGCTTGATGCAGCGTTAACATGGCCGCCATGACCTCATCTTCCGCTTCGTCGGCCACCGTGGGCCGTGACCACTCTCCGGTCGATCACATCCTGATCGCCCTTGACTCGGCGCTGCGCACGGTGTTTGCCGAGCACAGTGCCTCGCGCCCCTGCCCTCAGCCGCAGGTGATCGACAGCACCCCATTGACCGAGGCCGAGAAGCGCCACGCGGCCGCCCTCATGCGGGTCAACCACGTGGGTGAAGTGTGCGCGCAGGCCCTTTATGCCTCGCAGGCCCTGGGCACCCGGGACCAGGCCTTGAAGGCCCAGTTCGATGCCGCGGCCAGAGAAGAAACCGACCACCTGGCCTGGACGGAGCAGCGCCTGCGCGAACTGGGCGGCCGCACCAGCTTGCTCAACCCCCTTTGGTACGCCGGATCCTTCGGGCTGGGCCTGCTGGCCGCGCGGGCGGGCGACCAAACCAGCCTGGGTTTCGTGGTCGAGACCGAGCGCCAGGTAGAACAGCACCTGGACGGGCACCTGACGTCCCTCCCCGCGGGAGACCACCCATCACGCGCCATCGTGGCGCAGATGCGCGATGACGAGGCCGAGCACGCCCGGGCCGCGCTCAAAGCGGGTGCGGTGGAACTGCCCGCCCCGGTGCGGGGCCTCATGCGCCTGGCCGCCAAGGTCATGACGACCACCGCGCATTACCTCTGAGGCCTGGCCCGGCCTGGTTCAGGCCGCCACGATCTCGAAGCTGGTCGTGATCTCGGCTGTCTTGCCTAGCATGATGCTGGCCGAGCAATACTTTTCGTGCGACATCTGAATCGCCCGCTGCACGGCGGGCTCGGTCAGGTTCACGCCCGTCACCACGAAGTGCATGTGGATCTTGGTGAAAACCTTGGGGTCGGTGTCGGCCCGTTCGCTGGTGAGCTTGAGCTGGCAGCCCCGCACGTCATGTCGGCCCCGCTTGAGGATCAAGACCACGTCATAAGCCGTGCAGCCGCCCGTGCCCGCCAGCACGGTTTCCATGGGGCGCGGCGCCAGGTTGCGCCCGCCGCCATCGGGGGCACCGTCCATCATCAGCACATGGCCGCTGCCGGTTTCTGCCAGAAAAGCCATGCCCGCCGAGGGCTGCCAGTGAATGGTGCATTCCATGTGTTTGCTTCCAGAGGTCTCAAAAGGGTTAAATCTTGCACAAAGAAACAATTTTCCGGGAAACCCCTTGTGTCAGATTTTGGTAAAGAATACAATTTGACGCATGGGTGTGGAACTTTTTACCGGTTCCGTAGTCAGACATCCAGCTTGTTTCATTTGTCTCCTCCACTCCTCCATTTTTTGGCGGATTTCAAAACCCGGAATCTTTCGATTTCGGGTTTTTTTTCGCTTTTCAGGGGGCGAGGGGCTTGGCGCTGGCCGACTTGGCCGCCAGTTCTTCTCGCTGCCGCCGCAGTTTCTCTCGCGGGTTTTCAACGGGGCCGCCTTCGCCCAGCTTCATCTCGGCAATGAAGCGGCTGGGAATCGCCACGATCAGCTCGCGCCCCTTTTTGCGGCGCTTGAGCGTGCTGACCGCCAGGCTCAGCCGGGCGCGGGTGATGCCCACGTACATCAGGCGACGCTCTTCTTCCAGGCGGTCGGGCGTGATCTCATTTTCTTCGTTGTTGAAGGGGAGCGAGCCTTCGTTGACGCCGGCCAGCACCACGTGAGGCCATTCCAGCCCCTTCGAGGCGTGCAGGGTCGACAAGGTGACCACGTTGGGGTCGCCGCCTCGGTCGGCCAGGCTGGTGATCAGCGATATGGTCTGGGCTACCTCAATCACGCTCTTTTTCTCGGTCTCGACCGTCATGCCGCCGTCGTTCTCGATCTCACCGCCGCAGCGCTTGGCGATCCAGTCGATGAAATCCAGGACATTGGCCCAGCGGCTGGCGGCGATCTTCTCGCTTTCGGCCTCGTCGTACAGGTGCTGCTCGTAGCCGATGTCTTTGAGCCACTCCATCAGCAGCACCTTGGCGTCTTCGCTGCCCGAGGTGGTGCGGGCGCGGTGGTCCAGGTCGTTCACGAAACGGCCGAACTCGTGCAGCGAGCCAATCGCCCGCGCATTCAGTGAGGCCGACAGCGATTCGGCGAACAGGGCCTCGTAAAGGCTCACCTTCCACTTGCCCGCGAACTCGCCCAGCGAGCCCAGCGTCTGGTGCCCGATGCCCCGCTTGGGCGTGGTCACGGCGCGCAAGAACGCCGGGTCGTCGTCGTTGTTGACCAGCAGGCGCAACCAGGCGCACAGGTCCTTGATCTCGGCGCGGTCGAAAAAGCTCTGCCCGCCCGACACCTTGTAGGGGATGTTGGCCTTGCGCAGGGCTTTTTCAAACGCCTTGGCCTGGAAGTTGGCGCGGTACAGGATGGCGAAATCGCTCCACGGCGCGGCCACGGTGGAGCCGGTGGCGCCCGCGTGCAGGGCCAAAATGCGCCCCACCGCGCGCTCGGCCTCGTGCTCCTCGTTGTCGCACTCGACCACCTTCACCGGCTCGCCCTCGCCCAGGTCGCTCCAAAGCGTCTTTTGGTAGAGCTTGGGGTTCAGGGCGATGACGTGGTTGGCCGCCCGCAGGATGGCGCTGGTGGAGCGGTAGTTCTGCTCCAGCGGGATCACTTTGAGCTGCGGAAAATCCTGGGGCAGGCGCTTGAGGTTGTCCAGCGTGGCGCCGCGCCAGCCGTAGATGGATTGATCGTCGTCGCCCACGGCGGTGAAGATGCCGCGCTCGCCCACCAGCAGTTTGAGCAAGTCGTACTGGGTGGCGTTGGTGTCCTGGTATTCGTCGACCAGCACGTGGCGCAGGTTGCGTTGCCACTTGGCGCGCACGTGCTCGTGGTCGGCCAGCAGCTTCATCGACAGGCCGATCAGGTCGTCGAAGTCGACGGCCTGGTAGGCCATCAGGCGTTCTTCGTACAGGCGCATGACGCGGGCGCAGACGCGTTCGTCGTCGTTCTCGGCGGCGCCTTCGGCCTGGGCGCTGTTCAGGCCCTGGTTCTTCCAGCTGCTGATCATCCACTGCCAGCTCCGAGCCTGCTTGGGGTCGGTGGTGCCGCCCGCGTCGCGGATGATGCCCAGCACGTCATCGCTGTCCAGGATGGAGAACTTGGGTTTGAGGCCCAGGGCCTCGCCATCCTCGCGCAGCAGGCGCACGCCCAGCGAGTGGAAGGTGCAGACCAGCAGTTTGCTGGCCGCCTTGCCCCCGATCAGCGCCTTGGCGCGCTCGCGCATTTCAAGCGCGGCTTTGTTGGTGAAGGTGATGGCCGCGATCTGCGAAGGCGCCAGGTCGGCACCATGCCCGGGTTGCAGCAGCCGCGCAATCTTTTGCGTGATGACGCGGGTTTTGCCCGAACCGGCCCCGGCCAGAACCAGGCAAGGGCCATCAAGGTGCAGCACGGCGGCCATCTGGGCCGGGTTGAGGGTGGAGGCAGGGCTGGGGGAAGCGGACACAGAAACACTGATTCTCGGGGGACACAGGCCGCACAGCATAGTGCACAGTGGGCTGAGTGTATTGACGAGTGATCTGCAGCCTCCAAGCTCTGATTCAGCCCTTGGTTTCAGCCTTGACTCCCCTTGAACAGGGGGTCGGCAAAACCCTCTTGGTTGTCGGGCGTTGCACAGCTAATATTTACACAGTCGGGGCCTATATCACGAAATGATTCCAGTCACCGCTTCCGACATCTTCCGCGAGGAGAGGAGCCTTTTTTTATGATACAAAATCTGCGAAAAGTAGCAGTGGCGACAGGGCTGGCGGCGATGGCATTTGCTTCGGCTCATGCTGCCGTGACACCACAGTCCAGCTACACCTACGACTTCAAGACGTTTTATGACACGTCTACAGCCTTCAATCCCTTCGACACCAAGACGCTGAGCTATTCAGTGGCCTCGATGACCATCAAGGACATCTCCGGTGGCGTTGAGATCTCGTTGACGCAGAACAGCTCGCTGTTCCCCGCCAAGACGACGGCTGGTACGTACCTGGACGGCCTCTGGCTGAACGGGGACTGGGGCACGGTCGCCACCAAGCCCGGTGTTGTCGGCAACGTGAGCGCCTCTGGCGGCGGCACGTTCCTGGGCCTGCCCACCATCTTCAGGGATGGCGGTTATGTCTACAACGGCAGCATCGGTTTTGCTGGCAACGGCATCGCCGAAGGCAAGACCTCGGTCTTCACGATCAAGGCCAGCGGCGTGTCTGCTTACGACTTTGCCAAGTCGAGCAATGTGCCCATGATCGAACTGACGAATGTCGGTGGCGCCTACAACACCTTCTTGTCGGGTGGCAAGGTGTCCTTCGTGGGCACCATTGCAGCGCAGATCCCTGAGCCAAGCACTTACGCGCTGATGGGTCTGGGTCTGGCTGGTGTGGCCTTTGTCAGCCGCCGCGCTCGTCGCGCTGCCTGATTGATCTGGTCCAGCGGGTTCGCCCGCTCGGCAAAAGCCCCGCTTCGGCGGGGCTTTTTTCATGGGCCTTTCACGCGTTCAAGCGGGCCTTCAGTCAAAGGCTGGCCACGAACTCACCTACCAGATCAGAGAACGCCGAGGGGTTCTCGGCCGCACTGAGGTGCGCGCAACCGCTCAGGGTCACCAATTGCGATCGGGCAATGCCCCGTGCCAGCACCGAGGCCATGTCCAAGGGCGTATTCTCATCGCGCTCGCCTGCAATGACCAGCGTGGGCACGCGAATCTGGTTCAACCTAGAGGTGGTGTCGATCTCGCAGATGGCGACCGCGCACGCGATGTAGCCTTCCGGATCGGTGGCCTCCAGCAGTCGCTGGTGGCGTGCCACGGTGGCGGCGTGCGTCTGCCGGAATGATTCGCTGAAAAAGCGCGCCATCGTGTTGGTGCTGACCGCGCCCACGCCGTGGGACTCCACCGTGGCGATGCGCTGCCCGATGGCCGAGCGCCCGGATTCCGGGTAGGCGCTGGTGGTGTTGGACAGCACCAGTGCTTTGACCTTGTCGGGATGGCGGATGGCCAGTTCCTGGCCAATCATGCCGCCCATCGACAGGCCCACCCAGATCACGGGCTCCTGGGCCACTTCGTCGATCAGGCGGGCGGCATCGGCGGCCAGTTCGGCCAGGGTCAGCGGGTCACTGGGGATTTGCGAGCGGCCATGGCCTCGGGTATCGGGGCAGATGACGCGGCAAGTGGCCGCCAAGTCGTTGGCCACGGCGTCCCACATGCTGCTGTCCTGGCCCAGCGCGTGGCTGAGCACCACGGTGTGTGCTGCTTCATCGCCATTGCGCGCTTCGCGCACGGTGGCGTGCAATTTGGGGCGGGTGCTGGTGAAAACCGACCTGCCCACGCCCGGGTGCCAGGCTTCGGTGGCGGGGTGGGGAGGGGGCTCGATGCCCAGCTCCTTCATGATGCCCAGGGCCCGTGCAAAACCGGTGTTGGCTGCGGGCACGCCCGCGTAGATCGAGATCTGGATCAGGGCCTCGCGCACTTCTTCCACACTCAGGGTGTGGGCGTTGCCGGGGGTCAGCGCACCCCGCAGGTGGATCTCGAACTCATCCCAGCGGCCCAGCGCGCTGGTCACGGCCAGCACGATGATGCGGCGGGTTTTCCAGTCCAGGCCCGGGCGGCCCCACACGCCGTGCCAGGCGTAATCGGTGATGAAGTGCTGGAACTCGGCGTTGAACGTGTTGGCCTTGGCCACCGATTTGTCCACCCAGGCGTCGCCCAGTGCAGCCCTGCGGTTGCGCATGCCCCGCTCAAAAGGATGGTCGAAGGGGTGTTCGAGGGCGGAGGACATGGCGGCACATTTCAAAGTTCGGTGCGTGAATTGTGCCGCGCTTGGGCCAGATTTCGCGCCTGATGAAAACCCCTCTGGTGCATTTGCCGTGCCAGCGCGGTGTGCGAGCCAGTGGTGCGGCAAGTCGTGTATGGTGCGGCCCATGTCTTTTTCTGCCTTGCGCTCATCCTTCGGTCTTTCGGTCAGCCTGGTGATCGCGTCGATCCTGGCTGGGTGCGCTTCCGGGCCTGGGCCAACGACTTCCCGCTCACCCGCGGTGGGCCGGGATGGTCCGCCAGCGGTGACCCCGGCAGACCTGGTCAAGGTGCCCGATGCCGAGCCTCGTGTCGAGCCCATCCGCCAGGGCGGGCCTAACAAGCCTTATTCGGTCATGGGCCAGAGTTACGCACCCATGTCCACGGATGTCCCCTGGAAGCAGCGTGGCCTGACGTCCTGGTATGGCCAGAAATTCCATGGGCGGCGCACGGCCAGTGGCGAGCTCTTCAGCATCTACGGCATGACCGCGGCTCACCGCACCTTGCCCATCCCCAGTTATGCGCGGGTGCGCCACATCGCGTCGGGCAAGGAAGTGATCGTGCGGATCAACGACCGGGGGCCTTTTCACTCGGCCCGCGTGCTGGACCTGAGCTACGCGGCCGCCCTGAAGCTGGGCATCGTGGCCATGGGCAGTGCCGAGGTGGAGCTGGAGCGCCTGACGTTTGACGACATCCGCACCGGCGCTTGGCGGCGCGGCCTGCCAGCCATCGGCCCGGAGCCGGGCCGTGACGATCCCATCGCGACTTTGGCGTCGGCGGGCGATTCACTGGCCGAGGCGCCCACCTTGGCCGTGGTGCCCGCCGCACCTGACAACACCGCGCCCTCGCCCGTGGCCGAAGCCTCTGGTCGTGCCTACACCCCGGCCGCCCGTGGTTTCTGGGTGCAGTTGGCCGCGCTGGGCAGGCGCGAAGGGGTCGACCAATTGCAGCAACGGGTCAGCACCGAATTGTCTTCCCTGACGCCGCTGATGGCGGTGTTCAAGGAGGCGGCCTTGTTCCGCCTGCAGGTGGGCCCTTATGAAAGCCGCGAGCAGGCGCAAGGCGTGGCGCGTTCCGTGCGCGAGGTCCTGGCTTTGAACCCGATGGTGATCGAGCGACGTTGATGCCTTACCTTGCGCTGGTGTGCAACGCGATGATCTGGGGTCTGTCCTGGTGGCCATTGCGGCAACTGCAGGCCATGGGCTTGCACCCGTTGTGGGCCACCTCGATTTTCTTCGTGCTGAGCACCGGTTTGATCATGGCCTGGCGGCCGTCGGCGCTGGCGGTGCTGCTGCGCTCGCCCGCCTTGTGGTGCCTGGCCATCGCGGCTGGCAGCACCAACGCCGCCTTCAATTGGGGCGTGAGCATTGGCGAGGTGGTTCGCGTGGTGCTGCTGTTTTACCTGATGCCGGTGTGGGCGGCGCTGCTGGCCTGGCTGACGCTGGGTGAGCGGCCGACCCCGGCGGCGGCTTGGCGGGTGGCCTTGGCGCTGCTGGGCGCCGTGCTGGTGCTCAAGCCGGCTGACGCGCCCTGGCCGGTGTTTGCGGGGCTGCCCGATGTGCTGGGCCTGGTGGGCGGATTTGGCTTCGCGGCCAACAACGTGATCCTTCGGCAGCAGGTGCACCAGGACACAGCTGCGCGCGCCCTGGCGATGTTCATGGGCGGCATCTTGCTGCCGGGTGGCCTGGCGGTGGTTTTGACCAGCCAGGGCGTCATCCCGCCCTTGCCCGCCTTCGACGCACGCTGGTTGTTCGGTGCCTTGGCCTTGGGCCTGGCCATGTTCTGCGGCAACATGGCCTTGCAATACGGCGCCTCGCGCGTGCCGGTCAACATCAGCTCGGTGGTGATGCTGACCGAAATCGTGTTCGCGGCGGGCTCGGCCGTGTGGTGGGGCGGTGAGGTGCTCACCCCCGTCGTGATGGCCGGTGGCGGGTTGATCCTGCTGGCCGCCGTGCTGGCCGCCCGCGAAGGCTCAAGCGCCCACGCGGCCTGACAGCGCCTCAGCCGCGCTGGCGGCGCGAGTGCTCGTGCACCGTGTCCACCAGCACCGACACGTGCTCGGGCGGCGTGAACTGGCTGATGCCGTGTCCCAGGTTGAAGATGTGGCCGTGGCCAGCACTCGGCACGCCAAAACTGTCCAGCGTTTTGATGACTTCGGCCTGGATTTGCTCAGGCTTGGCGAACAGCACGTTGGGGTCGAGGTTGCCCTGCAAGGCCACCCGGTCGCCCACGCGGGCTCTGGCCTGGGCCAGGTTCACGGTCCAGTCCAGGCCGATGACATCACTGCCTGCGTCGGCGATCTGGTCGATCCACAGGCCGCCGCCTTTGGTGAACACGATGTGCGGGATGCGGAAGCCGTCGTGCTCTTTCTTCAGTTGCGACAGCACGCGCTTGGTGTAGGCCAGGCTGAACTCCTGGAAGGCGCCATCGGCCAGCACGCCGCCCCACGAGTCGAACACCATCACGGCCTGGGCGCCCGCTTCGATCTGGGTGTTGAGGTACAGGGCGACCGCGTCGGCGTTGATGGCCAGGATGCGGTGCATCAGGTCGGGGCGCTGGTACATCAGGGTCTTGACCAGGCGGTAGTCGTCCGAGCCGCCACCTTCGACCATGTAGCAAGCCAGCGTCCAGGGGCTGCCCGAGAAACCGATCAGGGGCACGCGGCCCACACCGTTTTCGTCTGACAGGGCCTTGCGGATGGTGCGCACGGCGTCGAACACGTAGCGCAGCTTGTCCATGTCGGGCACGGCCAGCTTGGCCACGGCGGCTTCGTCGCGCACCACGTTGGCAAACTTGGGGCCTTCGCCGGCGGCAAAGCTCAGGCCCAGGCCCATGGCGTCGGGCACGGTGAGGATGTCGCTGAACAGGATGGCGGCGTCCAGGTCGTAACGGGCCAGGGGTTGCAGCGTGACCTCGCACGCGGCCTCCGGATTGGTGGCCAGGCCCATGAAGCTGCCAGCCTTGTCGCGCGTGGCGCGGTACTCGGGCAAATACCGGCCCGCCTGTCGCATCAGCCACACGGGGGTGGCGTCGGTGGGCTGGCGCAGGCACGCCCGCAGGAAGCGGTCATTGGCCAGGGGAGGGAGCTTGGGCTTGGCGGATGTCATGGCGGCATTGTAGGCAGTGCCTTCGCCGGGCGGATGTCACATACGCGCGTTAAATGGGCGTTGGCCTCAGCATTTGTCATAAGGGCGCTGCGAGCCGCCCTCTGGCACGATCTTGGCATGGTCCAAGCAGTTGACGCGATCACCCATGCCCTGAACCGCACCGAGCACGGCTACGCCGCCATCGATGGTGCGGCCGGGTCCATGGCCCAGCCTTACATGATTCGCCTGAACGCGCCCGTCGCCGAGGCGGATGTGCGCCGTGCGATGCGGTCCCTGGTCAGCCACCATCCCCGCCTGCGGGGTGTGGTGGCGCCGGGGTTGTATTTTTGCCGTTTGCGCATCCTGCCGGATGACGAACTGGTGGACCAGTTGTTCAGCGTTGCCTACCGCGTCGAAGCGCACATCAATGCGCAAGACGCTGCCGCGCTGGAGGCCTACCAGAATCAGATGCTCAACGAGGTCATGCCGCTGGAGCGCGGCCTGAACGTGCGCATGCGTTTCATGCCGCATGCCTCGCAGCCCGTGATCCTTTTCTGCCTTCACCACCTGTTCGGCGATGGGCGCACCTGCATGCAACTGGTGGGCGATCTGCTCAAGCTGCTCAATGGCCAGGCCATCGAGGTGCAGCCGTTGGAAACGCCCTCCATGTTGGGTGCGGTGGCGCCGGCCCATTGGTGGCAATGGCCGCGGCAAATCTGGCGCTCGCGTCAGCACAAGGTGAACGAGGCTAAGCGCCAGGCAGGCTTGCACATCCAGCAATTGCCGATGCGGACCACGACGCACTTCTCCGTCAACGCCATGCGCCAGCACCGGGTCAGCGTGGGCTCTGCGGTTTTGCGCCAGGCCGCGCGCAAGCTGGGGGTGTCGCTCAACACTTTCATGGTGTCGGCCGTGGCCCAGAGTTTCCTGGACCAGGCGCCGGATGATCCTCAGGCCGCCGCCGTGATCCGCATCTCGGTCGATTTGCGCCGCCACTACCCCGAGTCGCGCCAGTTTGGTCCGCTGTGGGGCAACCACGTGGGCGCCTTCCTGGTCACCGAAGACGATCCGCGCAAGTCCCTGCCCGACCGGGTGCGCTCGGTGGGCGCGCACGTCAAGGAGGGGCTGGACCGATTTGCGCGCCGCGAGATGTTCTGGGCCTACCTCTTGGAAGAGGCCATGCCCTTGCTGGGCCGAACCTTGATCGGGCATGTGGCTCACCAGCTCAAGCGCCAGAACAAACTCCCCAAGATCAGTTGCCACTGCACCAGCCTCGGCGATGTCAGCGGCATCAATCCACCGGGCGCGGCCATCAGGGTCATCGAGTTCCAGCCCATCGTGACCAGCGTGGCCCTGTTGATGGTGATGGTGGAGCTCGACGGGGTGTTCTACCTGCCCACCTCGTGGCAGCGTAGCGACAACACGGTGCAAGAGATCGACGCCTGTCTGGCTCGACTGGACCGCACGTTCGAGAGGTTGGTGCGCGAGGCGGGCATCGATCCCGCTGGGCAGGCGGCCAGCGGCGCGGTGCAGCGCGATGATCCATCGCCGAGCAGGCCGTTGGTGACATGTGATTCGTTGAACGCCTGATCACCTGTTCGCGGGGGTGGCATCTGGCCGATGTCGGGCCATGATGCGTTTCATGGTCGCCATCACCCACGACATCGTCCCTTTCAATCGCACCGAGCATGCCTATGCCGCCCTTGAAGGCCTGGCGGGGACCATGATCCAATGCTACCTGTTGAGGTTGAGTGCGCCGGTGGACACCTCACTGGTCAAGCGCGTGCTGCGCCAGCTGGTCACGCTTTACCCCAAGCTGCGCGCCGTCATCGAGCCGGGGCTGCACCGCTACCACTTCCGCATCCTGCCGGATGACCTGGTGGTGGATCAGTTGTTCGAACTGGCCTTCGAAGTGCAAGCGCACATCGAGGTGGATGACCCGGCCGCGCAACTGGCCTGGCATCGCCAATGCCTGCACCACGTGGTGCCGCTGGAAAAAGGCATCGGGCTGCGCATGTGGTTTGTGCCGCACGCCCAGCGTCCCGTGCTGATGTTCGGTGTGCCGCACATCTTTGCCGATGGGATGACGATGATCCACCTGGTCAAGCAGTTCATCCAGGGGATCAACGGCCTGCCGATGGAGGCCATGCCCATCGAGGCGCCCTCCATGGTGGGCGCCATCGCTCCCACGCATTGGTGGCAGTGGCCCGCCAAGGTATGGCGTTCGCGGCAACACAAGGTGGCCGAGCACCGGTTGCTGGCCAGCGTCAATGTGCAGCAACTGCCCCGCCAACCCAGGCCGAACCACGGCACCTCCGGCCTGAGCCAAGGCAGTCTGCCCGTGCCCGCGGCGGATTTGCGCAAAGCAGCTCGCCAATTGGGCGTGACCCTCAACACCTTCCTGACGGCGGCCATTGCCCAGACCTTTCTGGAGCAGTCGCCCGATGACCCCAAGGCCGCGGCGGTGATCCGCACCTCGGTGGACATGCGGCGCTACTACCCCAAGTCGGCAGGACACGGGCCCATGTGGGGCAACCACGTGGGCGCCTTCCTGGTGATCGAGCAGGGGCCGGGCAAGTCCTTGCAAGAGAGGGTCAAGTCCATCGATGCCAGCATCAAGGAAGGTCAGTCACGCTTTGCCCGCCGTGAGATGTGCTGGACCTATCTGGTCGAAGAGCTGATGCCGTTGATGGGCCGCACCCTGATCGGCCACGTGGGCGTGACGTTGCGCCGGGCGGACCGCTTCCCCCAGATCAGTGCCCACGCCACCAGCCTGGGCGATGTCTGTGCCTACTTCAACCCCAAGGATGCGGCGATCCAGGTCGCTCAGTTCTCGGCAGCCGTCAACAGCATCTCGCCGATCATGGGCTTGATCGAGGCCCACAACGAACTGCTCTGCGCCATGATCTGGCAGGAGTCAGAGACGTCGGCCGATGACGTGGCGGCGTTTCGCCAGCGCCTGGGCGCCACGCTGGCGCGGATGGTCCAGGAAGCAGCGGGCGGCTGAGGCGCCGCCCGACGGTCTCAAAGGCGGCCGAGCTCCACGTACAGCGGGCGGTTGTCGATGCCTGGGCGCGGATCCTCGCCATAGCTCAGCCAGAAGTGGCTGGAGAACAGCTTCTGGCGCTTGTAGCCGCGTGGCACGTTTTCCAGCGGGTCGCCGTTGGTGATCGCAATCGCCAGGGCGTCGTACTTCTGGCCCTGGTGGGCCATGATCCAGTCGATCAGGCCCTGCAGCACCGCCGGGTCGTCTTTGGCGACCAGGATGTTGTACAGCGACAGGTAGTTCAGCGCGCCGCCGATGGCGGGCAGCTTGAAGCCACCGGTCAGGCCCACGTACAGGTTGTACAGCGGGCGCAGCACCTTGACGATGGGCTTGAAGCCCACGATGCGCGTCTGCTTGTAGGCCTTCTGGTTCCAGCCGGCCAGGAAGCCGATGATCTCGCCATTGCGCGTGGCCAGGGCAAAGTCGCCGATCGACAGTCCCGCGTAGTAAGGGTCACCAGCGTGCAGCTTGGTGAAGTCGTACACCGGGTAGCCATTGCGGCGCGGCGCTTCGCGGTCGAAGAACACCTGCATGGCGGGCACGTCGGCGGCCGTGGCCGCGCGGATCTGCACGCCAGCGGGGATGCGCGGCGTGATCTTGCGCGTGAAGATGAAGCTGGTCTCGATCGCGTGGCTGATCCAGTAACGGAACAGCACGCCATCGGCCGAGTTGGCGGCGGCGTCCAGCGGGGCCGTGTTCTCTTTCAGCACGATGCCTTGCAGCAGGTCCTCGTTGGATCGGAACTTCTTTTGCTCCACGAACAGGTTCGAAGCAATGCCGCGGCGGCGGTAGAACGGGTCCACGCGGGTGTCGCCCGAGTAGTACACGCGGCGCTTTTGACCACTGATGAACAGCTCGCGGCCCGAGATCACGGTCAGGCCCGCCAACACCTCGGGGCGCTCATCGTCATCGGCCACAGTCAGCACGAACTCGTCACCGATCACCTTGGCGCCAACAAAGAAGTCCGGCGCGCGCTGGAAGCACATCTGCGCCACGCCCGGCATCGTGATCTTGGTGATCAGGTCCTGCATCTTGGCGTTGTCGGCGGGTGTGCCCAGTCTTACGGTGATGGCCATGGTCGGTGAAAGTGGTTGTTCGTGTGGAGGCGATTCTGAAGCAATCGAGGGTCAGGCGGCGACGGCGTCCAGCACATCGCGCAGCACGGCCGGTACTTCCCCACGCCAGTGGCGCAAAGGTTCGATCTTGATGTTGCCCTCGATCATGCCGCGCAGGCGGCACTGGTCCAGGTAGATCTCGCGCATGTGGGGCAGGGCGATGCACGCAGCGGGTTGCAACTGGCCCAGCTCGCGGGCCAGCTTGTAGTGGAAGTTGCCCAACAAGGCCTTCTCCAACTGGGCCGACAGCGCCTGCTGCAAAGTTGTGCGGTTCACCTCGGGGGCGCATTCCACCAGCAGCACATAGCCGGGGGATTGGTGGGTGCTGTGGTCCAGCGCCAGCAAGGTCACGGGCAAGGCGTTGTCCAGCGGCAGGCTGTCCTGCACCTGCTGTGCGGTGGTGGCGCTGATCTTTTCGCCCACCAGGTCCACGCCATCATTGCGGCCCAGGAAGGTGAAGCAAGGCACCTGGCCCAGGTGGCCATCCACGCGGATCACGTCGCTCATCTTGTAGCGCGCAAAGCCGCTGCCGGTGGTCATGATCGGGATCACGTCCTGGCCTTCGCGCAACTGCCAGGGCGCCAACACCCGGCCATCCTGTGCATCCTGGAACTCGTAGAAGTGGCTCAGGTAGGACAGCGGATAACGGCCTTGAAACGGGAAGGTCACCACGCCTTCGGTGGCCCACAAGCCCTTGCCCTGGAAGTTGGCGTGCGGCATCAGCGACTTGAGCTTCTGTGCCCAAGGCGCCGCAGCGGCTGTGTCCCAAGCGCTCAGCACGGCCAGCTGAGGCCACAGCTTGGCGAAGAACTCGGCGTTCATCGCGCCATTCCACTCGCGCAGTAATTGCGCGGCGCGTGGCGATTGAGGGCAGGGCAGCCCGGCCATGTGCGAGGTGCGACTACCCCAGTGGCCGCGCGACAAGGCTTCGGCCAGCTCTTCGCGCCAGCGGCCCATCTGCTCCAGCAGGCCCAGGCCAAACGTGGGGCTCCACACCGAGATGAAGCCCAGCGCCTCGTCGGCCACCAGGTAAGCCAGCGTGGCGAACAGCGAATCGTCCGACGTTTCGGCCAGTGCGATCTCTTGCGGTGCTGCCTGCGTCAGGTACGCCAGCAGGCGCTTGCCCCAGGACAACATCTTCATGTCGTCGTTGATGTCACCGGCGGTCTGGCCGCGCATGTCGGTCGGAATCCACGACAGCGACCAATAGTGCGTGCCATTGGCCTGCCCGGGGAACTGGCGGTACAGATCACCCACCCACGCCGTGATCACCTGGTCCAGCTCGTCCAGGAACATCTTGGTGTACGGGATCCACTTCACCGCCGAGGTCGAGCCACTGGTGGGCTGGTAGCGCATCACCGGCGAATCGATCAGCAGGTTCTGTTTGCGCTCGCGCTGCTGCAGCAGCAACTCCGCGTAGTCGCTGTAGGCAGTGACGGGTTGCTGGCGCGCGAACTCTTCCCACGACCAATCCGCGCGGATGCCTCGGCGTTGTCCTTCGGGGGAATTGGAGGCAGCGGACAACCAACGCGACAACCTGGCGCGCTGGATCGATTCCAGTTCGCCAAGATGCCGTTCAAAACGGCGCCGGCCCGGGGCGACCAGCAGTTTGAGAAGGTGGTGTCCTAGGGTATGACTGGCCCCCATGTCAGGAGGCCTTGGTCCGCTCGATCGCCTCGTCGGCGTCCGCGTCCAGCCATGCCTGCTTGTTGTCCACGCTCGACGTCACTTGACGCTTGGCCAGCTCCAGGCCTTCCGGGCGGTGGGTGCCCAGGATGTGCTTCTTGATCCACTTCCAGGGCACGTCCACGATCGAGCGGAACAGGCTCTCGTAATCGCAGGCGGCCAGGCAAGGCACCTCGGTGCCACGGCGCCAGCTGGGGTTCACCTTCTCGAAGAAGGCAATGTGCGGATTGGCCGCGACCAGCTCGGGTGTGATGGTGGCCACGTCGCCCTTCAGCCGCACGTAGGTTTCGCCGAAGTCCAGCAGCATCTTCTCGCGGTCAAACGCGTCGGGGAACAACTGCTGGCAATACGCCTCGGTGACGCGGCGGTACTGGTCGTCCTTGCCGTTCACGTTGGGGTAGTAGTTGTAGAAGTTGTTGGTCATCAACAGGTACGTCTTGTACCCCTTGGAGATCAGGAACCAGTAGAAGGGCACGAAGGGACGCTTCAGACGCTCGATGATCAAGCGGCGGTAGAAGGTGTTGGCCAGGGCATTGTTGCCCCAGTAAGCCTGCTCGATGATGGTGTCGCCACTGAAGATGCCGCGCACGCGTTTGCCATCAACTTTCAAGTCGAAAAACGTCTGCGTCGAGAAGCCCACGATCTGGTCGTCCACGGCCCGGGTCACCAGGATCACGCCGGACTTTTTCGACAGGTCCGTCAGGAAGACGTCCAGCGAGGTGTTCTCGTAGTACTTCGCGTACAGGTCATACATCTGCTTGATGTTGGTGACCGTCACTGAGCTGATGGGCCTGAAGAAGGTGCTCACCTTCTCTTTTTTGATTGTTGCGGACATAAAAATCACTCCACCGGGGCGCCCAGGGCCAAGACAACAGACCCCCGTTCCCCTCTCACAGGGAACCGCGCGGGCCGGCTGGGAAACAAAATGTTGCAATTACTTGCCTGTTGATCAGGATGCCGCTCTTGTCCAAAATCCAGCATGGGGCTTGCCCGAGGAGACCCCTCAATCAGGGGGTGTGCCGATATACACTGACCATCACACATGAACGCCCACACCCCTTCGATTTCCTTGTGCGCGGCGCAGTGGCCGCAAGATTGGGAGCAGGCCGCGGCCATCCTGGCCGAGTACGGCGAATCGTTGGGGGTGGACCTGTCTTTCCAGTCTTTCGACCGAGAACTGGTCGATCCCGCCGGCGCATATGCGGGGGGCGAAGAAGTCTTCCTGCTGGCGACGGTGGATGACGCGATCGCCGGGTGTTGCGCACTGCGCTCCTTGCTGGATGCCAGCGAGGCGAATGCCTGCGAGATGAAGCGTTTGTATGTGCGCCCCGCCTTCCGAGGCTTTGGCTTGGGGCGCATGCTGGTCGAAACCTTGATGCAGCGTGCCCGTGAATCAGGTTTCGGCACCATGTTCGTGGACACCCTCAGTGACATGGAGGCGGCCCGCGAGCTGTACACCAGCCTGGGCTTCGTGCCCACCGAGCCCTATTACTTCAATCCACTGCCCGGGGCGCACTACTTTCGGGCGGATCTGGACGGCGCCGTCAGTCGCTACTGAGCCTGTGGTGCCTGTGCAGTGGTGACCCGCGCTTGAGGGGTTCTTGTCTTATGTATGACGTAAGACTGGATTCGACATAAGTAAGCACGTATAATCTTTAGGTTTTGTCGACACCATGAAGCCGTCAGCAATGCCCGCAGCCTTGGATGGCACCCGGAAAATCGATCGAGCCCTTGATGACTCGGTTGATGAGCTGGATCCTCCCGTCAGGCTGTGGAGTCGCGACGAAGTCGAGGCCCTGAGGCTTAAGCAGCCTGTGGTGTCCTTGTGGCGCGTGGTGGCCATTCAGGCCCTGGCTGGCATGTTGCTCGCTTTGGTGTCCTGGTTCCTGGGTGGGCACCGCAGCAATGTGGTGTGGTCGGTGCTTTATGGTGCAGCCTGCGTGGTGGTGCCTGGTGCGCTGTTCGCACATGGGATGAGTCGGCAGGTGTTTGCAAGCAATGCCGGTGTGGCCGTTTTCGGCTTCATGCTGTGGGAATTTGTGAAGATTGGAGTGGCAGTCATCATGTTGGTGGCTGCCATCAAAGTGGTGCCGCAATTGAGTTTGCCTGCCTTTCTGGTGGCGCTGGTGGTGTGCATCAAGCTGAATTGGCTGACCTTGTTCATGCAGGGTCGGGTGAAGAAAAACGTCGCGAGCGACAACCGCTAACTGAGATCAACGATGGCAGCTGAAGGACAAGAAGAGCACGCCCTGACCGCCAGTGGTTACATCACGCACCACTTGCAGCATTTGCAGAAGAACTTCGCCTGGGAAAGCACCAAGCAGACGTCGATTGTGGACTTCAGTGTCTTCAACGTCGATTCGCTGTTCTGGTCCTTGATCATTGGGGTGATTGGCTCTTTTGTGCTGTGGTCAGTCGCGCGTCGCGCCACGTCGGGTGTGCCCGGCCGCATGCAGGCCGCCATCGAGCTGATGTACGAAATGGTCGACAACCAGGCCAAGGGCATCATCAAGAATGCCAACAGCCGCAAGGTGGTCGCGCCTTTGGCCCTGACCGTGTTCGTCTGGATCTTCCTGATGAACTTCATGGACATGCTGCCCGTCGATTTCCTGCCCCAAATCTGGCACCACGCCGGTCCTGCGCTGGGCTACGACGAGTACATGCGCGTCGTGCCCACGGCCGACCTGTCCACCACCCTGGGTTTGTCCACCAGCGTGCTGCTGATCTGCCTGTTCTACAACATCAAGATCAAGGGGCTGGGCGGTTGGTCGCATGAGCTCGTGGCCGCGCCTTTCGGTGACCACTTCCTGCTGTACCCCATCAACTTCCTGATGCAGATGATCGAATTCACCGCCAAGACCGTCTCGCACGGCATGCGGTTGTTCGGCAACATGTTCGCCGGTGAGCTGGTGTTCATGCTGATCGCCTTGATGGGTGGCGTGTGGTCCTGGCAGTTCAACCCCACCGAAGGTTATTTCTGGTTGGGCGTCGGCCACATCGCGGCCGGCACCATCTGGACCTTGTTCCACATCCTCGTGATCACGCTGCAAGCCTTCATCTTCATGATGCTGACGCTGATCTACGTGGGTCAGGCACACGATCACCATTGATCAAGCTGTAACTGGTTTTTCTGTTTTCCCTTTCTCTCTTTCATTTTTCTACTTAGGAGTCATCATGGAACATGTTCTCGGTCTCGTGGCACTGGCCTGCGGCATCATCGTTGGTCTGGGCGCTATCGGCGCTTCGATCGGTATCGCTTTGATGGGCGGCAAGTTCCTGGAGGCATCGGCTCGTCAACCTGAGCTGATCAACGAACTGCAAACCAAGATGTTCATTTTGGCTGGTCTGATCGACGCGGCCTTCCTGATCGGCGTGGCCATTGCCCTGCTGTTTGCTTTCGCCAACCCGTTCGTGCTGGCTTGAGTCACCCCGAACCTTTCACGACTGAAAGGCTCGCGCCGTGAATATCAACGCAACACTCTTCCTCCAGGCCATCGTCTTTGCGATCCTGGTGTGGTTTACCACGCGCTACATTTGGCCTCCTCTGACCAAGGCCCTGGATGAGCGTGCTCGCAAGATCGCTGACGGTCTGGCTGCGGCCGACAAGGCCAAGTCCGAATTGGCCGTGACCAACAAGCGCGTCGAAGAGCAGCTCGCCCAGACCCGGGAAGAAAGCACCAAGCGCATTGCTGACGCTGAAAAGCGTGCCCTGGCCATCGTCGAGGACGCCAAAAAGCGTGCCGCCGACGAAGGCGCCAAGATCATCGCTGCTGCCCAGGCTGAGGCCGAGCAGCAAGTGGTCCGGGCCCGCGAGTCGCTGCGTGAGCAAGTGGCCACACTGGCGGTCAAGGGCGCTGAGCAGATCCTGCAAAGAGAAGTCAACGCTGGCGTTCACGCCGAGCTGTTGAACCGTCTCCAGACGGAGCTCTGAGCATGGCTGAGCTGGCAACCATCGCGCGCCCCTATGCCGAAGCCCTCTTCAAGGTCGCCCAACAGGGTGACTTGAAGAGCTGGTCTGGGCAGGTGGAGGCGCTGGCCAACGTCGCGGCTGATCGTCAGCTGCGCGCGTTTGCCGACAACCCCAAGACCCTGCCCGCGCAGGTGTTCGATGTGTTGACGGCCGCTGCCAACCAGCCGCTCGATCCCAACATGCAGAATTTCCTGCGTGTGGTGATCGACAACGGTCGGCTGGCCGCGTTGCCTGAAATCATCGGGCAGTTTCACGCCTTGGTGAACGCCAGTACCGGTGTGTCCGATGCCAAGATCTTCAGCGCTTACCCGCTGGATCAGGCTCAGCTCACCAACGTGGTCAGCGCGCTCGAAAAGCGCTTTGGCCGCAAGCTGGTCGCCACCGTGGAAATCGAGCCCGCCCTGATCGGTGGCATCCGTGTGGTCGTCGGTGACGAAGCCCTGGACACCTCGGTCAAAGCCCGACTGGAACGCATGAAGGCCGCCTTAACAGCCTGATTGACGCTACTTGCGCCGCATCGACACAACTGGATCGACCTTATCCGTCGGGTTGTCTCAGGTGTGCACTTGAGACAGATTGACCCAACTGGGAGCTAAGCATGCAATTGAATCCCGCCGAAATTTCTGAACTGATCAAAAGCCGCATCGAGGGCCTGAGTGCATCTGCGGACCTCCACAACCAAGGCACCGTGCTGTCGGTGACCGACGGCATCGTCCGCGTCCATGGCTTGTCCAATGCGATGCAGGGCGAAATGCTGGAGTTCCCCTCCACCGCCAACGGCACCCCGACCTTCGGTCTGGCCCTGAATCTTGAGCGTGACTCTGTCGGCGCCGTGATCCTGGGCGAGTACGAACACATCTCCGAAGGCGATACCGTGAAGTGCACGGGCCGCATTCTGGAAGTGCCAGTCGGCCCCGAGTTGATTGGCCGTGTGGTCAACGCCCTCGGTCAGCCGATCGACGGCAAGGGCCCGATCAACGCCAAGATCAGCTCGCCCATCGAGAAGATCGCCCCAGGCGTGATCGCCCGCGAATCGGTGTCGCAGCCTCTGCAAACCGGCCTGAAGTCCATCGACTCGATGGTGCCCGTGGGCCGTGGTCAGCGCGAGCTGATCATTGGTGACCGCCAGACCGGCAAGACGGCCGTCGCGATCGACGCCATCATCAGCCAGAAGGGCCAAGGCGTCACTTGTATCTATGTCGCCATCGGCCAGAAGGCCTCGTCGATCAAGAACGTGGTGCGCTCGCTGGAAAACGCTGGCGCGATGGAATACACCATCGTGGTGGCCGCTTCGGCTTCTGAATCGGCCGCCATGCAGTTCGTGTCGCCCTACTCGGGTTGCGCGATGGGCGAGTACTTCCGCGACCGTGGCGAAGACGCCCTGATCGTGTATGACGACCTGTCCAAGCAAGCCGTGGCTTACCGCCAAGTGTCGCTGCTGCTGCGCCGTCCTCCAGGCCGCGAAGCTTTCCCTGGCGACGTGTTCTACATCCACTCGCGCCTGCTGGAGCGTGCAGCCCGCGTGAACGCCGACTACGTCGAAGCCTTCACCAAGGGTGAAGTCAAGGGCAAGACGGGTTCGCTGACGGCACTGCCCATCATCGAAACGCAAGCCGGTGACGTGTCGGCCTTCGTGCCCACCAACGTGATCTCGATCACCGACGGCCAGATCTTCCTGGAAACCAGCCTGTTCAACGCCGGCATCCGCCCCGCCATCAACGCCGGTATCTCGGTGTCGCGCGTCGGTGGTGCTGCCCAGACCAAGCTGATCAAGAACCTGTCCGGCGGTATCCGCACCGACTTGGCCCAGTACCGTGAACTGGCTGCGTTCGCGCAGTTCGCTTCCGACCTGGACGAAGCCACCCGCAAGCAGCTGGACCGTGGTGCCCGCGTGACCGAGCTGCTCAAGCAGGCTCAGTACTCGCCGCTGCCGATCTCGCTGATGGGCGCCACCCTGTTCGCCGTGAACAAGGGTTACATGGACAACGTCGACGTCAAGAAGATCCTGGCCTTTGAATCTGGTTTGCACCAGTTCCTCAAGACCAGCCACGCTGCCCTGTTGGCCAAACTCGAACAGACCAAGGCGCTCGACAAGGACGCTGAAGCCGAGCTTCAGTCGGCCATCGTGGCGTTCAAGAAGTCGTTCGCCTGATCAGGAGCACGTCATGGCGGCAGGCAAGGAAATACGCGGCAAGATCAAGAGCGTAGAGAACACCAAGAAGATCACCAAGGCCATGGAAATGGTCGCGGCTTCGAAGATGCGCAAGGCGCAGGAACGCATGCGCTCCGCCCGCCCTTACGCTGAAAAGGTGCGCAACATCGCGGCTCATCTGTCCAAGGCCAACCCCGAGTACATCCATCCCTTCCAGATCGCCAATCCGGGCGCCAAGAAGGTTGGACTGATCGTGGTGACCACGGACAAAGGCCTGTGCGGTGGTCTCAACACCAACGTGCTGCGTGGTGTGACGACGACGCTGAAAGAACTCGACGCGCAAGGCAAGTCTGCCGAGATCGTGGCGATCGGCAACAAGGGCTTCGGCTTTGCCAACCGCATCGGTGCCAAGGTGGTGGCGCACGTGACCCAATTGGGTGACACGCCTCACCTTGAAAAGCTGATCGGCCCCGTCAAGGTGTTGCTCGACGCGTACGCGGCGGGCGAGCTGGCCTCGGTGCAGATCTGCTACACCCGTTTCATCAACACGATGAAGCAAGAAGCGTTGGTCGAGCAGTTGCTGCCTTTGAAGGCCGAGACACTGGCTTCCGAGCCAGCCCATCAGTGGGACTACATTTACGAGCCCGACGCCAAGTCGGTGATCGATGACCTGCTGGTGCGCTACGTTGAAGCACTGATCTTCCAGGCTGTGGCCGAGAACATGGCGTCCGAGCAATCGGCGCGCATGGTGGCCATGAAGTCCGCAACCGACAACGCTGGTTCTGTGATCGCTGAGCTCAAGCTCATCTACAACAAGACCCGCCAGGCGGCGATCACCAAAGAATTGTCCGAAATCGTGGCCG
This sequence comes from Aquabacterium sp., assembly GCF_030652515.1. Classification (GTDB taxonomy): domain Bacteria; phylum Pseudomonadota; class Gammaproteobacteria; order Burkholderiales; family Burkholderiaceae_C; genus Aquabacterium. The sequence continues at coordinate 26,955 of NZ_JAUSAR010000010.1, forward strand.
GTGCGGCTGCGGTCTGACCCAGATTTAATTGATTGAAGGAACCAAAATGGCTGACACTCAAGCTGTAGGTAAGGTCGTTCAGTGCATTGGCGCCGTGGTGGACGTGGAGTTTCCCCGTGACCAGATGCCCAAGGTGTACGACGCCTTGAAGATGGATGGCTCTGCCCTGACGTTGGAAGTCCAGCAACTGCTGGGCGACGGCGTGGTGCGCACCATTGCGCTGGGCTCGTCCGACGGCCTGCGTCGCGGCATCATGGTGTACAACACCAAGGCGGCGATCACCGTGCCAGTGGGCCCCGCCACGCTGGGCCGGATCATGGACGTGCTGGGCGCGCCCATCGACGAACGTGGTCCTGTGGACCATGCTCAAACCGCCTCCATCCACCGCAAGGCCCCTGCGTACGACGAACTGTCGCCATCGCAAGAGCTGCTGGAAACCGGCATCAAGGTGATCGACCTGGTCTGCCCGTTCGCCAAGGGCGGCAAGGTGGGTCTGTTCGGTGGCGCCGGTGTGGGCAAGACCGTGAACATGATGGAACTCATCAACAACATTGCCAAGGCCCACAGCGGTCTGTCGGTGTTCGCTGGTGTGGGTGAGCGTACCCGTGAGGGCAACGACTTCTATCACGAAATGGCTGATTCGGGCGTCGTGAACCTGGAGAACCTGGGCGAGTCCAAGGTCGCCATGGTCTACGGTCAGATGAACGAACCCCCAGGCAACCGTCTGCGCGTGGCGCTGACCGGCCTGACGATCGCCGAGTCGTTCCGTGACGAAGGCAAGGACGTGCTGTTCTTCGTGGACAACATCTACCGCTACACCCTGGCCGGCACCGAAGTGTCCGCACTGCTGGGCCGCATGCCTTCCGCCGTGGGTTACCAACCTACCCTGGCCGAAGAAATGGGCCGCTTGCAAGAGCGCATCACCTCGACCAAGGTCGGTTCGATCACCTCCATCCAGGCCGTTTACGTGCCAGCGGATGACTTGACCGACCCATCGCCTGCCACGACCTTCGCTCACTTGGATTCCACCGTGGTGCTGTCGCGTGACATCGCTTCGCTGGGCATCTACCCCGCCGTGGACCCGCTGGACTCGACCTCGCGTCAGCTGTCCCCGAACGTGGTCGGCGAAGAGCATTACAACGTGGCCCGCGCCGTGCAAGGCACGCTGCAGCGCTACAAGGAACTGCGCGACATCATCGCCATTCTGGGCATGGACGAGCTGGCACCTGAAGACAAGCTGATCGTCTCGCGTGCTCGCAAGATCCAGCGCTTCCTGTCGCAGCCTTTCCACGTCGCTGAAGTGTTCACGGGTTCGCCCGGCAAGTACGTGCCCCTGTCTGAAACCATCCGTGGCTTCAAGGGCATCGTGGCTGGCGAATACGACAGCCTGCCGGAACAAGCGTTCTACATGGTTGGCACCATCGACGAAGCCGTTGAAAAGGCCAAGGGCATGCAATAAGCCGGCGAGGGGGCAACCCCTTGTCCGCTTGTTGATGATCCCCGATCCGATTCACTCCTTCGAGAAAGCCCGTTATGTCCAACACCATTCACGTTGACGTTGTTTCGGCGGAAGAGTCCATCTTCTCCGGCGAAGCCACGTTGGTGTCGCTGCCCGGTGAGTCCGGCGAGCTTGGCATCCTGCCCCGTCACACGCCTTTGATCACCCGCATCAAGGCTGGCGCCGTGCGCATCCAGCGCGCCGACAACAACGAAGAAGAGTTCGTCTTTGTGGCTGGCGGCATCCTGGAAGTGCAGCCTGGCACCGTGACGGTGTTGGCCGACACGGCCATCCGCGGCAAGGACCTCGACGAGTCCAAGGCCAACGAAGCCAAGCGCCTGGCGCAGGAAGCCGTTCAGAACGCCAAGGGCGACCTGGACCTGGCCAAGGCCCAGAGCGAACTGCAGATCATGGTGGCCCAGTTGGCGGCCCTCCAGCGCTTGCGCAAGAAGTGATCTGAACAGCCTCCTTCTTCAAAAGCCCGCCACTGCGCGGGCTTTTTTCATGGTGGCGTGTGTTGGCCACGGGCCTGGCCCGCGCTGGCTTCGCGCACCGCCATGGGCGTCATGCCGGTCCATCGGCGCACGGCACGGTGGAAGGAGCTGGTCTCGGCGTAACCGGCCTCGGCGGCGATCCGTGCCAGTGGCAGGTCGGTCAGGCGCAGTTGCATCAAGGCGCGCTCTTTGCGGGCTTCTTCCACCAGGCCTTTGAAGGTCAGTCCCTGAGCCGCCAGCTGGCGCTGCACATGCCTGGCCGGACCCGGGCTGAGGCCGCTGTCGTGCAACCCTGTGCAGACGAGTTCCAGTGTGGGGCTCTCGCCGCGGTCCAGCGCCAGCAAGATGGCCTGCTGAACCCAGGCCTTCAAGGCGTCCACATCCTGGGTTCGGGCCTGCCACTGCCTTCGCGCCATGGCGCTCATGAGGTCGTGGATGGGCGGGTCGGCGTTCGGGTTGGCCCAGCCCAGCCAGTCGGCGGGCATCAACTCCCGGCATTGGGGTGCGCGGAAGTTCACGGGGCCGCCAATGAAGTCCTGGAAGGGGCGGACGTTCGCGGGGGGCGCGCAGGGCAGTTCAACCAGCGCGGGCACCAGGTCGCGGCCGGACACCCAGCGTGCAAAGCCCAGGCGCGAGGCGGTGAAGAAGGACCAGAAATGGTAGTCGTCGGGCAAGGGCCCCAGGGCCTCGTGGCGAGCTTCCAGGTGGGCTCCAACCACGCTGAAGTGGCCGCGCAACTCGGTGCAGAGCAGGCTTTGCAATTGTTCGAACAAGGCCAGGCCATCACCCCCCACGGTGCAGCTCATGAGGGCGTAGCCCAGTGAGCCGAGGTGGGTGGGGCGCACCAGGCTGGCCACGTGCAGGCCGATGTGCTCATCGCCCAGCCGCTGAGACGCCTTGGCCAGGGCCTGGCTCAAACGCCATGCGGGCACACGCCGCCCCTCGTCCTGGGCTGGCGAGCTGGGCAGGGCCAGGATGTCGAGGATGGCTTGGGCATCGTGGCCTTGCGCCTGCAGGTAGTCGGCCACCACGCGCACAAAGGAGGCACTGAAGCCGGAACCGGTGGAGGCGCCGGGTGGCATCAAGGGGGGTGGGAAAACGGCGGTACTCATGAGTGACAGATGGTAACGGGGTCGTGGTGGCTTGTGCGGTCACTGTGGTGGTGTCTGCTGTCAATGACGGCCTGGCCTTGCCGCATCAACATCCAGAGACCGTTCCATGCCCGAAGGCCCACTCGATGATGATGTCTCCGCAATCCCTGGCCGCCTCGCCCATGCAGCCCCCGCCTCCCAGTCGCCATGGTGCCGACCTGGCGGTCAGCCGCCGCATGGCCGCGCGTTTGAAGATGACCATTTCCGGGCCGTGCGAGCCGAGTGAGGCGGAATGGGCCGCCATGGGCTCGGCCTTGTGGCGCGGCGACCCCTTGGCCGATGACGTGGCCCGGTGGCTGCATGAGGAGGGCATGAACGAGGGGCGCGGCCAGTTGCAGCGCGCCATGGCGCAAGGTGTGGTCGATGGCGACGGCACGCCGCCCGCCTTGCGGCGCCTGATCGAGCATGTTCAGTCCGTGCCGGATTGGGTGGACCCGGTGTTGATGGCGCGGGGCGCGCGGTTCCTGCAAAGCACCGGTTTGCACGGCATGCGTGTTCTGCGCGACGCGGGCCTGATGGCCGGCTACCAGGCCTCGGCCATCAACCAGACCCTGGTGCAGACCGGGGCCTTGAGCCGGGGCGCGCAAAAGCGGGTGTCCGAGACCACGTCGTGGTGGCTCGACTGCACCGCCGATGGCGGGCTGGTGCCCCATGGCCCAGGCTGGAGGGCCACGATGCATGTGCGCGTGATGCACGCGCTGGTGCGCCAGAATGTGCGCCAGCGCCCCACCTGGGATGCCGCGGCTTTGGGCCTGCCCATCAACCAGCTTGACCTGCAGGCCACCTACCTGGCGTTCAGCGTGGTGCAGTTGCTGGCCTTGCGCACCACGGGCTTCGTGGTGACGAAGTCGGACGCGCGTGCCGTCATGCACTTGTGGCGCTACATCGGCTGGCTGATGGGGGTGGACGAGGCATGGCTCTGTGATGACGAAATGCAGGGGCGTGTTCACCTCTACCGCAACCTGATCAGCCAGGCACCTCCCGATGCCAGCAGCGTGGCCTTGGGCCGGGCCTTGATGGACGAGCCACTGCAACGGCACTATGCCTGGGGACATGCCTGGCGGGGGCATTTCGACAAGGCGCGCCACCTCAGCCTGGTCCGTTGGTTCGTGGGCCGCGAGGGCATGGGGCACCTGGGCTTGCCCTCGGCCTTGCCCTGGTACCCGCTGCTGACTTTCCTGCCTTTGTTGATCGCATCGGGCCTGCCGCGCCTGCTGCCTGGATCGCTGGGGGAGCGGGCCGCCCGCATCCGGCGAACGCAGTCGGCCTACTGGCGCCAGGAAATGGGGGGTGGCAAGCCGCGGGAGCATTGCCCTAGACTGTAGGGCTATCCCACGGAGACCCGACGATGTCCACCGCGCGCCCCGCCGCCAAGCCCAGTGTCAAGAAGACCGCCCCGAAGAAGAAAGCTACTGCGCCTTTGAGCGTTCAGGACTACCTTCAAAAAATCCTGACCAGCCGGGTGTACGACGTGGCCATTGAAAGCCCGCTGGACGAGGCGCGAGACCTGTCGCGGCGCCTGGGCCACCACGTGTTCCTCAAGCGCGAAGACAAGCAGCCGGTGTTCAGCTTCAAGCTGCGCGGCGCCTACAACAAGATGGCCAAGCTCAGCCCCAAGGCATTGGCCAAGGGCGTGATCTGTGCCTCGGCCGGGAATCACGCGCAGGGCGTGGCCATGGGCGCCCGGCGCCTGGGTTGCCAGGCGATCATCGTGATGCCTGTGACCACGCCGCAGGTCAAGATCGACGCGGTGGCCCGCTTTGGCGGCGACAACGTCCAGATCGTGCTGCATGGCGAGAGCTACTCCGACGCCGCCCTGCACGCCAAGGCGCTGGAGCAGAAAAAGGGCCTGACCTTCGTCCACCCCTTCGACGACCCGGACGTGATCGCTGGGCAAGGTACGGTGGCCATGGAGATCCTGCGCCAGCATTCCGGCCCCATCGACGCGGTGTTCGTGGCCATTGGCGGTGGCGGTCTGATCAGCGGCGTGGCCGCCTACATCAAGGCCGTGCGCCCGGAGATCAAGGTGATCGGCGTGCAGACCAATGATTCCGACGCGATGGCGCGCTCGGTCAAATCCGGCAAGCGCATCACCCTGGCCGACGTGGGCCTGTTCGCCGATGGCACGGCTGTCAAGCTGGTGGGCGAAGAAACCCTGCGCCTGACCCGCGAGCTGGTCGACGAGTTCGTGGTGGTGACCACCGACGAGGTCTGCGCCGCCATCAAGGACATCTACCAGGACACGCGCTCCATCGTTGAGCCATCAGGTGCGATGGGCGTGGCGGGGCTGAAGCAGTATGCGGCGCGCCATGGCGGCCAGGGCCGCACTTACGTCGCCATCAATTGCGGCGCCAACATGAACTTCGACCGCCTGCGCTTTGTGGCCGAGCGGGCCGAGGTGGGCGAGCAGCGCGAAGCCTTGCTGGCGGTCACCATCCCTGAAGAGCGCGGTTCGTTCAAGCGCTTTTGCGAGCTGATCGGACCGCGCAGCGTCACCGAGTTCAACTACCGCATCTCGGATGAACAAGAGGCGCATGTCTTCCTGGGCGTCAGTGTCAAAGGCAAAGGCGAATCAGGCCGCCTGGCGCAGGAGTTCGAATCGCAAGGGTTTGCCGCGGTGGATTTGACCCAGGACGAGCTGGCCAAGACGCACATTCGCCATATGGTGGGGGGGCGCTCCGGCTTGGCCGAAGGCGAGCGCCTGTTCCGTTTCGAGTTTCCGGAGCGGCCGGGTGCCTTGATGAAGTTCCTGACCAGCTTGCCGCCGGGCTGGAACATCAGCCTGTTCCATTACCGCAACCAGGGCGCCGATTTTGGCCGGATCCTGGTGGGCTTGCAGGTGCCCAAGCAGGACACCAAGGCCATCAAGCCTTTGCTGGATGCGCTGGGTCACGTCTACGTGGACGAGACGCGCAACCCGGTGTACCGCTTGTTCTTGCGCTGAAAAATCAGAGCGGGCGGTTGCCGCCCGGGCCAATCGGCTGAGGCATGCCTTCAGGCGTGCCGGCCATGCCCGAGTTGATGTCAGGCCTGGCGCCGGGCATCTGCTGGGGTGGTGGCGGCTCGGTGCTGAAGCCCGTGGGCGGCGGCAAGGAGCCAGTGGCGGCGGCTGGCAGCAAGGGCAGGTCCAGCCTGACGGCGGCAGGCCCGGCAGCAGGCCCGATCTCGGCGCCCCGCTGGTTGACGCTCAGCAGAACCATGTCGCCATCGACCGAGGCACCAGCACGCACGGCGCGGGCGGGTTTGCCGTCAACCGACAACAAGGCCAATCCGCCCTTGTCGCCTTCGTGGCGCGGGGCCACCACACCCAGCAACTTGATGCGTTCCGCCAACATGGACGCGGCAGTGGGGTCGGGTTGCCCGGGGTCGGCGGCCGCGGCAGGGCCGGTCAGCAATTTGCGCATGTCGCCACGGGCGGCGTTGTCCAGGGACACAGCGGTGGCGTTGGACGGGACGGCCGTGGGTTGTGCCAGCCAGCGAAGGCCCCAATAGGCCAGGCTGGCCGCGACGGCGGCCCAAATGAGGAGGGCGAGGATGCGAGATGCCATATTCCGGCCATTATCATCCTTGTTGATCAGTCCGAGGCGTGAAAACAGGGCCCAAGACCTCGGGTTGATCCCGCATAAGATGCCCCTCAAGCTCGGGCATGCTTGCGACCTCGTCCGCGCTGGGGAACCTCTCCGGCGTTCTGGGCTCTTATCTCTCAGTCAAGTCACCACACGGATTCTGCGCATGAAGATGTTCGCCCGACCCACTCAGCACCACCTCCGGGGCGCGGCCCGGGCCCTGTCGCGGGGCTTCACCCTGATCGAACTGATGGTCGTGCTGGTGATCATCGGCCTGCTGGCCGCCCTGATCGTGCCCAATGTGCTGGAGCGCGCCGACGATGCCCGCGTCACGGCGGCCAAAACCGACGTGAGCAACCTCATGCAGGCCCTCAAGCTGTACCGCCTGGACAACCAGCGCTATCCAACAGGCGAGCAAGGTTTGCAGGCGCTGGTGACCAGGCCCACGGCTTCGCCTGTTCCGGCCAACTGGAAGCCTTACCTCGAAAAGCTGCCCAACGACCCCTGGGGCGCCAACTATCAATATGTCAACCCCGGCGTGAAGGGCACGGTTGACGTTTTCAGTTTTGGCGCCGACGGCCAAAGCGGTGGTGAAGGCAAGGATGCCGACATCGGATCCTGGCAGTAAGTTGCCATCCCAGCCCCAATCGGCGCGCGGCTTCACGCTGCTCGAACTCATGGTCGTGGTCGCGTTGATCGCGATCACCACGGCCGTCGTCTCTTTCGCCGTCCCCGATCCCTCTTCCACCCGCCTGGAGCGCGAGGCTGCCCGCTTGACCGCCATCCTGGAGTCGGCGCGAGTGCAGGCGCGTGCCGGGGCCATGACCATCCGCTGGGTGCCCGAGCCCAATGGCAGGGGCGATGACTACCAGTTCATCGGTTTGCCCGAGGCCTTCATGCCCCCCCTGAAATGGGATGCGCGCGAGATCAAGGCCGAGGTGGTGAACGGCGGCATCGGCATCGGCATGAAGAAAAGCATCGTCCTGGGGCCGGAGCCCGTGATTGGCGCTCAAAGCATCATCTTGCGTCTGGAAGATCGGCAGATCATCATTGGCACCGATGGGCTCAATCCTTTTGACGTGATCACGGGCGCGCCCGGCGAAGCCGACCAGGACGGGGGTGATCGTGCGCCAGCATGATGAGCAGCGGTCCATGGTCGGCATGACGCTGATCGAAGTGCTGGTGGCTCTGGCGATCGTGGCGATCACCCTGTCGGCTGGCATCAAGGCCGCAGGCGGTTTGACCTTGAATGCCCAGCGGGTGGCTGACCTGACCGTGGCGCAGTGGTGTGTTGAAAACCAGTTGTTCGAATTGAAGAGGAACGCCACCTTTCCGGACGTGGGTGACAGCGAATTCAAGTGCCAGCAACTGGGTCGTGCGTTCACCGGCAAGCAGGCGGTGCGGCCCACCGTCAATGCCAACAATTTCAGGCGCATCGAGGTGCAGGTGCTGGACGAGGAGGGGCAGTCGGTGGTCAAGGTGATCACCGTGCTGCCCAGGCCATGAAGCGCCCTCTCTCCAACGTGGGCTTCACGCTCATCGAAGTGCTGGTGGCCTTGGTGATCCTGTCGGTCATGGCGGCCACGGCCTTCAAGGGCATGGACAGCATCAGCCGGGCCCGCGAAGTGGCGGAGGGCAAGCTCAAGCGCACCCTGCGTTTGCAATCGGTGATGACCCAGTGGGACGCCGACATGGCCTCGGTGATCGACATCCCGACCTTGAAAACCGGCGCCATCCAGGGGCAAAGGTCGTTCTTGTTCAATGGCAGTTACCTGCGCTTGACCCGGCAGGCGCCAGGTGGCGTGCAGGTGGTGGCTTGGAGCTTGCGCGATGGGCGTTGGGAGCGTTGGGCTGGCCCGCCCGTCACCACGGTGGGCGAGCTGGAGGCCCAGTGGACGCAGGCCGATCAGTTGAAAGGCACCGAGCCGGGCACCTTGATCATGCTGAAAGGTGCTTTGCAGTGGCAGATGAGCTTTTACATTGGTGTGAGCGGGGGTACTCTCAGTCAGAGTAACCCGCAGTCCACAGGAAACAACCAGCTGCCCGTGGCGGTGCGTTCAATCCTGACCTTGGGGCCTGCCAGCGGCTTCGAGGGCGTGGCCACGCGCGATACTTTTCTGGCCGCTCATTGAGGCGATGACATGAAGCACTCCCAACCTTCCAGGCTGCTGCTGCGACAACGCGGCGCGGCCTTGTTGATGGCCATGGTCATCGTGACCGTGGTGGCCACCATCGCTTCGTCGATGGTGTGGCAGCAATGGCGGGCGGTGCAGGTGGAATCGGCCGAGCGTGGTCGCCAACAATCCGAGTGGTTGCTGGTGGGCGCCCTCGATTTCGCGCGCCTGATATTGAAGGACGACGGGCAACGCATGCAGACGGGGGGGCAGCCGGAGCCGACCCATTTGGCGCAGAACTGGGCCCGGGATATGAAGGAAGTGCGCCTGTCCACCTTCCTGGCGGTGGACAAGGACAACACCGACGATGCGCCTGATGCATTCTTGTCGGTAAAGGCGGTGGACGTGAATGCCCGCTACAACCTGCGCAATTTGTTGCTGATCAGCCCCAACCCTGGTCTGGTGGATGTGGATCCGCAGCAGGTCAAGGTGCTGCGCGACTTGTTCACCAGCATCAATTTGCCGCCCGATTTGGCGCCGCAGATCGCCGAAGCCCTGAGAAAAGCGACCTTGGCCGCCATGGACACGACGCAATCCTTCGCGGCCCTGGGCGGGGAGTCTGGCCGGGCGGCCGCGCCGTTGATGCCCCAGCGGCTGGATCAATTGACCTGGCTGCTGCCCAGGCTGGGCGCCGACACGGTGGAGCGCATGCGCCCCTACGTGGCTTTGTTGCCTTACCCCAACGTGCCGCAGGGGGGCATCACACACATCAATGTCAACACCGCGCCCAAGGAAGTCATCGCGGCGGTGTGGGGCATTGACACGGCCACGGCCGAGAAAATTGTGAGGGCTCGGCAAAGCCACTATTTTGAAGATGATGAGGATGCCAAAAAGCAGGTGCCCGCCACAGTGCCCTTTCCTACGGATGCGATCAAAGTGACCTCGGAGTATTTCGAGGTGACCAGCATACTTAGGCTTGAAGATCAGATCATGAAGAACCGGCATTTGGTCAGGCGACAAGGCCAGAACAAGCAGGTCGACGTGATTGTGATGAATCAGGAGCGCTTTTCGGGCGTTGATCCTGGCAACTGACAAGACAGTATCTATCCTTAAACGTGCCTTATTTCGCGCCTCCTACAATGCCAAGGCATCTACCCTTGATGTGTGGTTCCCTTTTCGACCCCTTTGACTGCTGGGCATGAGCATCCTCATCCTTCAACTACCAGCGCGTTCGCGCCTGAATGCCGACTTGGCCGTGGCGGAGCCGACCTCGTCGGCGGCCCAGGCGACCAAGGAGTACGCGTACGTGCTCAGCGCCGATGGGCAGACCGTGACCCGGCAGGGGCGATGTGCCTTGTCCATGGTGCCGCGCGCCGACACGGTGGTCGCGGTGTTGGCGCCAACCGACATCAGCTGGCACCGCCTGACGGTGCCCAAGGCCCCCGCCGCGCGCCTGCGCGCCGCCCTGGCCAGCATGCTGGAAGAGGCCATGCTGACCGATCCCGAAGACATGCACCTGGCCCTGGCCCCTGCGGCCAAGGCCGGTCAGCCCGCCTGGATCGCCGCCTGCGACCTGACCTGGCTGACCAGCCAGTTGATGCTGCTGGAGAAAGCCAAGCTGCGCGTGGACCGCGTGGCTCCCGCCGTGTGGCCCGATGAGCCCGCCACCGGTTATTTCCATGAAGTCCATGAAGCTGGCAGTGGCGCCGCCCCTGATCGGGGCCTGGAAATCGTCCTGACCTGGTCCACCCTGGACGGCGTGGCCAGCTGGCCCTTGACGGGTGGCTTGTCGCGCGCCCTGGTGCCCGAAGCCTTGCCGCCGCAAACCCGTTTTTTTGCCACGCCGCAAGTGGCCTCTCCGGCCGAACGCTGGCTGGGCCAGGCCGTGACCGTGCAAACGCAGTCCGAGCATTTGCTGCAAGCCAACCGCTCGCTTTGGAACCTGTTGCAATTTGACCTCACCCCCAACAGCAAAGGCTTCAACGCGGTGTCTGACCGCTGGCGCCAGTTCCTGAGCCCGCAATGGCGCCCGGTGCGGGTGGGCATGGCGGCTTTGGTGGTGGCCCAGGTGCTGGGTTTGAACCTGTGGGCCTGGCAGCAGGAGCGCCAGCTCAAGCTCAAGAAGGCCGAGATGACCAGCATCCTGAAGCAGGCCCATCCGCAGGTTCAGGTGATCCTGGATCCGGCCGTGCAGATGCAGCGCGAAACCGAAGCCTTGCGCGCGGTGGCGGGCCAGCCTGGTGACAACGACCTGGAAGGATTGATGTCCCTGGTGGCCAGCGCCTGGCCCAACGACACGCCTTCCGCCAACCTGCAATACGACGGCACGAGCCTGACCCTGGCGCCGCCACCGGCCTGGGGCCCTTCGGACATCGACCAGTTCCGCAGCAAGCTGTCGGCCACGGGCGCCCAGGTGGAGGTGGCCGAAGGCCGCCTGACCGTGCGCCGTGGCTCGCGCAGTTGAGCCGATCGCCATTGACACCGACCTATGAGCACTGAATCAGAAGCCACCTCCTTCAACGTCCTGCGTCAGCAGTGGCTGGCGCGCTGGACCGCGATGGCCCCGCGTGAGCGCCAGATGGCGCAGGTGGCCGCGGCCCTGGTGTTGCTGACCGTGCTGGTGCTGGTCTTCATCCGCCCGGCCTTGAAAAGCATGCAGCAAACGCCCGCGCAATTGCGCGAGATCAGCACCCAGGTGGGTCGCATGCGCGCCATGGCGGACGAGGCTCAAGTTCTGCGGCAGCAACCGCCCGTGCCCCCCGTCCAGGCTGAAGCCGCCCTGAAGGCGGCCACGGAACGGCTGGGCGCGGCAGCCAGGATGAGCATCCAGGGTGACCGGGCCACGGTCGAGTTCACCAAGGTGCTGGGGGCATCGTTGGCCGATTGGCTGGCGGAGGTCCGCGTGGCCGCCCGTGCGCGGCCTCTGGAGGCCAACCTGGCGCAGTCGGAGCCTGGTCATTATTCGGGCACCGTGGTGCTGGGCCTGGCCCCTGGGCAGGCGGCGCCTCGCTGAGCAGGAAACTACCTGGCATGTCGATCCTCTCCAACCTGAAATCCCCCGCCGGCTGGTGGTCTGGCGGCATGGCCGCGACCACCCGCTGGATGGAGTCCACGCTGGAGGTGGCGCGCTGGGAAAACATGCGCAAGGCCGGGCGGCGCTGGGGTTGGTGGGGTGCGGTGTTGGGCGCCTTGCTGGGCTTCATTTTGTACGCCCCGGCCAGTTGGCTGGCCCAAGGGTTGGTGGTCATGAGCGATGGCCGCTTGTTGTTGGCCGAATCTCAAGGTACCGTGTGGAATGGCGATGCCGTGGTGGTGCTGACCGGCGGGCCCGGCAGCCGTGATGCCCGGGCTTTGCCGGGTCGTTTGAACTGGAAGCTGCGCCCGCGCTGGATGGGTTTGAGCCTGACCGTGCAGCAAGACTGTTGCGTGCCCACACCGGTGGTGATCCAGGTGCAGCCAGGTTTTGGGCGGGTGCGGGTGGCCGTGTTCAGCCAATCCAGCCCCTCGGGGCCCTTGGCGTCTGCGGGGCCGATCGGTCATTGGCCCGCGGCCTGGTTGACCGGCTTGGGCACCCCCTGGAACACTTTGCAACTGGGCGGTGTGGTTCGCATGAGCAGCAACGCGCTGGTGGTCGAATGGGTTCAGGGGCGCATGCGTTTCGAGGGCCAGGCGCAGGTCGATTTCACCGACGTTTCTTCCAGCGTCACCACCCTGGATCGGCTGGGGTCTTACAGGGTTGATTTGCTGGGCGACCCGCAAGGCAGTGTGAATTTGTCGCTCGTGACTTTGGACGGTGCCTTGCAGTTGTCCGGGCAGGGGCAAATGGGTTTGAATGGTTTGCGCTTCCGGGGTGAAGCGCGGGCCAATGAAAGCGAGCGCGGCGCGCTCGACAGTTTCTTGAACATCATCGGTCGTCGCATGGGCGACCGTTCCGTAATTTCGATCGGATAAGTCATGACGACCCATCCTCTGTTGTCTCGTCCCCGCGCGGTTGCGCTGGCCACGGCTTTGGCCTTCACCTTTGGCCCGGCTTGCTTGATGCCATCGGCGCTGGCAGGTGCGGCCCACGCAGCGCCGGTCAAAAAGGGCGGGCCCACCGTCACGCTCAACTTCGTCAACGCCGAGATTGAAGGCGTGGCGCGGGCCATGGCGGCCATCGTGGACCAGCAGATCCTGGTTGATCCGCGCGTCAAGGGCACCATCACGCTTTACAGCGAGCAACCGCTGACACCGCGCGAGGCCTACCTGAACTTCCTGGCGGCCTTGCGCGGCCAGGGCTTTGCGATGGTGGAAGTGGCCGGTCTGCTCAAGGTGGTGCCGGAAGCCGACGCCAAGCTGCAAACGGGCACGGTCGAAGTGGGCAGTGTCAAACGCTCGGGTGACCAGATCCTGACGCAGATCTTTCGCCTGCAGTACGAGAACGTGAACAGCATGGTGACCGTGCTGCGGCCACTGATCAGCCCCAACAACACGATCAATGCCAACCCGGGCACCAACACCCTGGTGATCACCGATTACGCGGACAACCTCAAGCGCATTGGCCAGATGATCGCGGCGATGGACGTGCCGTCCTCGACGGACATGGAAGCCATGCCTTTGCAGTACGCCATCGCGGCCGACCTGGCGCCGATGGTCCAGCGCATGGCCGATGGCGGTGGCGGCCCCACCATCCCCGGCGTGGTGGGCGGGCAGTCCACCATGGTCATGGCCGACCCGCGCACCAACACTTTGATGGTCCGTGCCCCCAACGCCGCGCGACTGGCCCTGGTGCGCAACCTGATCCAGCGCCTGGACCGACCTGGAACGGCCGGGCTGGGCGGCAGTGGCATCCACGTCATCTACCTGAAGAACGCTGATGCCGTGAAGCTGGCGCAGGTGCTGCGGGCCTCCTTCCCGGGGGCTGGCGGTTCGTCGGGCGGTGGCGCCTCGTCCAGCAGTGGCAGCTCGGCCGGTGCATCGCCCACCACGCCTGCGGCCAACAACCAAAGCAGTGCCAGCGGCACGTCCTCCACCCAGTCCACCACGCCAGTGGCCGGGTCGGCCCAGCCCTCCACGGGCGGATTCATCCAGGCTGATCCCAGCACCAATTCGCTGATCATCACGGCGACCGATGCGCTTTACAGGCAGCTTCGCGCTGTCATTGATCAGTTGGATGGGCGCCGTGCTCAGATCTACATTGAATCGATGATCGTCAAGGTCGATGTGGAAAAGGCCGCGCAGATGGGCGTCAATTGGGCAGGCGGGACCAAAGTGGGCGGGGGCGACAACACCCTGCTGGGGGCAGGCACCAGCCTGGGTACTCAGACACTGTCTTCCGTGGTGAGTGGCGCGACCAAAAGCCTGATCTTGCCGTCCGGTTTCACCGTGGGTCTGGCCCGCGCGATCGGCAATGGGCAGTACAGCCTGGGCGCTTTGGCCACATTTTTGGAGACCAATGCCGGGGCCAATATTCTGTCCACGCCCAACATGGTGGCACTGGACAACGAGGAAGCCAAGATCGTGGTGGGCGAGAACGTGCCTTTCGTGACGGGTTCCTATTCGAACGCTCAAACCACCTCCAGCGGCACGGTGAATCCTTTCCAGACGGTTGACCGCAAGGACGTCGGTTTGACTTTGCGCGTGCGGCCCCAAGTGGGCGAAGGTGGCACGGTGCGCATGACGGTGTTCCAGGAAGACTCCAGCGTCAAAGCGGGCGCTGACACCGGCACGGGCCCGACCACCACCAAGAGCTCCATCGAAACCACCGTGGTGATTGACGATGGCCAGGTACTGGTGTTGGGTGGGTTGTTGAAAGATGACTACCAAGACAACAACAGCCAGGTGCCTTTGCTGGGAGACATTCCCTACATTGGCAACTTGTTCAAGAGCCAGTCGCGTACGCGCAAGAAAACCAATCTGATGGTGTTCCTGAGGCCCATCGTGATGCGCACCCAGGATGCTGCCAACGCCTTCACCCTGGACCGCTACGACTACATGCGTAACAAGCAGATCGAGAGCACGCCGCCTCACAGCACCTTGTTGCCCATCAACGAAGTGCCAGTGCTCGACCCGCTCAAGCTGTCCAACAACCTCAGCATGCCTTCGGTGAGGCAGCCGCTGGACGACCCCAATGCGCCTGCACCCACGGTGGTGATGCCCGCCGACTCCGGCTTTGCGCCCAAGCTCACGCCGGTCAAGCCTGCTGCCAGCGGCGTGGAGAACTGAGCCATGGCCGTTCGCCATCCCTTGCCTTATGCCTTCGCCAAGGCGCACAGCCTGCTGCTGGAAAGCGATGGCGATCGGGCCACCTTGTGGGCCAGCGAGCAGGTGTCGCGTTCGGCCTTGTCCGAGGTGATGCGCCTGTTCGTGATCGACACGCTGGAGCGCGAACCGGCTGAATCGCTGGGCCAGCGCATTGCCGCCGCTTACGCGGGTGGCGAGGGCAGTGCCGCCGCCGTGGTGGGCGAGGTGGAAAACGCCGTTGACCTGTCGCGCATGATGCAGGATCTGCCGGCGGTTGAAGACTTGCTGGAAGCCTCGAACGATGCGCCCATCATCCGCATGCTCAACGCCTTGCTGACGCAAGCGGCCAAGGATGGCGCCTCCGACATCCACATTGAACCGTATGAACGCTCATCGGCCGTGCGCTTCCGCGTGGACGGCACGCTGCGCGAAGTGGTGCAGCCCAACAAGGCTCTGCACGCCGCCCTGATCTCGCGCCTGAAGATCATGGCCGAGCTGGACATCTCCGAAAAGCGCATGCCGCAAGACGGTCGCATCTCGCTGCGCATCGGCGGCCGCGCGGTGGACGTGCGGGTCTCGACCTTGCCCTCGGCCCATGGCGAGCGCGCCGTGCTCCGGCTGCTGGACAAGGGCGACGCCAACAAGTTCACGCTGGAATCATTGGGCATGAGCGGCGAGTCGCTGGACCGCTTCAAGCGCCTGCTGCGCCAGCCGCACGGCATCGTGCTGGTCACGGGCCCCACCGGCTCGGGTAAAACGACCACGCTGTACGCAGGCCTGAGCACACTCGATGCCACCACCACCAATGTGTTGACGGTGGAAGACCCGGTTGAATATGAATTGCATGGCATCGGCCAGACGCAGGTCAATGCCCGGATCGATCTGACCTTTGCCAAGGCCCTGCGCGCCATCCTGCGGCAGGATCCTGATGTGATCATGATCGGCGAAATCCGAGATTTTGAGACCGCGCAGATCGCCGTGCAGGCCTCGCTGACCGGTCACTTGGTGTTGGCCACCTTGCACACCAACGACGCCGCCAGTGCCGTCACGCGTTTGACCGACATGGGCATCGAGCCTTTCCTGCTCAGCTCCAGCTTGCTGGGTGTGATGGCGCAGCGCCTGGTGCGCAAGCTGTGCGTGCACTGCAAGCGCGAAGACGAATACCACCGCTGGCACCCCGTGGGGTGCGCCGCCTGCGGCATGACCGGCTACAAGGGCCGCACCGGCGTGTACGAATTGCTGGTGGCCGACGACAACATCCGCGCCTTGATCCATGCCCAGGCCTCCGAGGCTCAGTTGTTCGAGGCTGCGGCCAAGAACGGCATGAAGGTCATGCGCGAAGACGGCGACCGCCTGGTGGCAGAAGGCGTCACCTCGCTGGAAGAAGTGTTGCGCGTCACGCGCGAATAAGGCCGAAGAGACCGCACCATGCCCGCCTTCCGTTTTGAAGCCTTGGAGACAAGTGGCAAGACCGTCACCGGTCTGGTCGACGCAGACAATCCCAAGACCGCGCGCGCGCAATTGCGCTCGCAGCAGTTGGTGCCGCTGAAGATCGAGCCGGTGCAGGTCACCGAGGCGCAAGGCCAGCAGCAAAGCATGTTCACGCGGCGGGCCTTCAACTCGACCACGCTGGCGATCTGGACGCGCCAGTTGTCGGGCCTGGTGTCGGCGGGCTTGCCGCTGGAGCGGGCGCTCACGGCCTTGGCCGATGAGGCCGAAGACCCTACCCAGCGCGAACTGGTGGCGCACCTGCGCTCCGAGGTCAATGCGGGTTCGCCTTTCGCGCGCGCCTTGTCCGGCTCGCCCAAGGAATTTGACGAGGTCTACCGTGGCGTGGTGGCGGCGGGCGAGCAAAGTGGCCAGTTGGGCACCGTGCTTGAAAAGCTGGCCGATGACCTGGAAGAGCAGGGCGCCCTCAAGTCCAAGCTGATTGGTGCCACGCTGTACCCGGCGGTGGTGTCGGTGTTCGCCATCGTGGTGGTGGTGGCCTTGCTGGTGTTCGTGGTGCCTCAGGTGGCGCAGGTGTTCAGCAGCAGCAAGCGGGCCTTGCCCATCCTCACTCGCGTCATGTTGGGCCTGAGTGCCTTCATGCGTGAATGGGGCTGGCTGCTGATCTTGTTGATGATCGGGGGCTTCACGTCCCTGGTGTTCGCCTTGCGCGGTGAGGCCTTCCGCCGCAAGTTCGATGCTTTCACGCTGGGCGTGCCCGTGATCGGGCGCTTGATCCGTGGCTACAACGCCGCGCGCTTTGCCGGCACCTTGGCCATGTTGGCCGGATCAGGTGTGCCCATCCTGAAAGCCTTGCAGGCCGCGGCCGAAACCTTGTCCAACCGCGCGATGCGTGCCGATGCCATGGAAGCCCTGGTGCAGGTGCGTGAAGGTGCGCCGTTGGCCTCGGCCCTGGCCGCCAAGAAGCGATTCCCTGGCTTGCTGTCGATGTTTGCCCGCCTGGGTGAGCAGACCGGTCAGTTGCCGATCATGCTGCAACGCGCGGCCAAGCAGCTCAGCACTGAAGTGCAGCGCAAGGCCCTGGCCATTGCCACGGTGCTCGAGCCCTTGCTGATCGTTTTCATGGGCCTGATGGTGATGCTCATCGTCATGTCCGTGATGATGCCAATCATGCAGATGAACACCTGGGTGAAGTAAGCACGATAAAGGCGGAGTGAATCCCCTTGATCAGGGGCTCGCGACCGGGTGCGTTTGTTGCATGATGTCTCAGCGTCTTCGTTGTCGGAGGTTGAGCATGAACACTGGTTGTGAACTGGTCACGGTGCAAAAAGAGGGCGCCCGCCCACGCATCCCCATCGCGCACATGCGGCACGTCTATCGGCTTGAAGAAGTCGAAAAGAAGCTCGGCAAGCTGCCGCCCCGCGAACACGAATCCTTGCGCGCCACCTACGAGCGCATGCTGGAGATGGGGCCCGACCGCTTTCAGGTCAAGCCCTCCGGCCTGCCCGCCATGGATTACCTCTACGACGATCTGCCCAATTTCCACGAAGCGCTGGATGACCTGCGGCGCCAACTGGCCTTGTGCGCCGACAGCCGCGATGCGCTGGAGATCACGCCCATGCTGCTGTTGGGCCCACCGGGGGTGGGCAAGACCCACTTTGCGCGCGAAGTCTCGCAATTGCTGGGCACCGGCATGGGCTTCGTGTCCATGAGTTCGCTCACCGCCGGTTGGGTGCTGTCGGGCTCGTCCAGCCAGTGGAAGGGCGCGCGGCCTGGCAAGGTGTTTGAAACCCTGGTTGAAGGCCAGTACGCCAACCCCGTCATGGTGATCGACGAGATCGACAAGACCGGCGGCGAACACGCCTACGACCCGCTGGGCTCGCTGTACAGCCTGCTGGAGCACGACACCGCCGGTAACTTCACCGACGAGTTCGCCGAGGTGCCCATCGATGCCAGCCAGGTGATCTGGGTGGCCACCGCCAACGAGGCGCGCGGCATCCCCGATCCCATTCTGAACCGCATGAATGTGTTCGAGATCGAGATGCCCAGCGAGGAAGCTGCGCGCAAGATCGCGTCCAAGCTGTACCGCAGCATCCGCGCCGACCACGATTGGGGTCAGCGTTTTGATCCCGACCTGAATGAGGCGGTGCTGGCCAGCCTGAGCCATCTGGCGCCGCGTGACATGCGCCGGGCCTTGATGACGGCTTTTGGCAATGCCAAGCTGGATGGCCGACACAGCCTTGAAACGCGCGACCTGCCCGATGCCCAAGGTCGCCGCACGCCGATGGGTTTCACGCAATGACGGGGCACTGACGACAAGCTGACGACACGCCGCTCGGCGATACTGGCCCCTTCAATTCCAATGATTGCAAGGGTGCATCCAGATGGCCGTCAGTTTGTCAGGGCAGTTGGTGGTGGCGATTTCATCGCGCGCGTTGTTCGATTTCGAGCAAGAGAACCTGCTGTTCGATCAGGGCGCGGGCGACCGGGCCTACATGAAGCACCAGCTCAAGCGCCTGGACGAGCCCGCCAAGCCGGGCGTGGCCTTCTCGCTGGTGCGCAAGCTGCTGGCTTTCAACTCGCCCGATCAGCAGCGGGTGGAGGTGGTCATCCTGTCGCGCAACGACCCGGTGTCCGGCATGCGCGTGTTCCGCTCGGCGCGGCACTATGGCTTGCCGATCCAGCGTGGTGTGTTCACGCGGGGCGAATCGCCTTACCGCTACTTGCGGCCTTTGAGGGCGCACCTGTTCTTGTCGGCCAACGAGGCCGATGTGCGCTCGGCCCTGTTGGAAGGCGTGCCCGCCGCGCGCGTGTTGCCCCATTCGGCCCACGCTGGCGAGGCCCACCCGCGCGAAGTGCGCATTGCCTTTGACGGCGACGCGGTGTTGTTCTCGGACGAGGCCGAGCAGGTTTATCAAAGCTCGGGCCTGGACGCGTTTCAACTGCACGAGCAGGAGCGCGCCGCCAAGCCTTTGCCAGCCGGGCCCTTCAAGCCACTTTTGCAAGCCTTGCATGATTTGCAGCAACGCGGTCAGGCTTTGGGGGAAGAGGGCGGCATGCGCATCCGCACGGCCTTGGTCACCGCCCGCAGCGCCCCGGCCCACGAGCGCGCCATCCGCACGCTGATGGATTGGGACATCGAGGTGGACGAGGCCATGTTCCTGGGCGGCTTGCCCAAGGGCGAGTTCCTGCGCGAGTTCGAGCCCGATTTCTTCTTTGACGACCAGACCGGTCACGTCGATGGGGCGGCGCCCCATGTGCCGGCCGGGCATGTGATGAGTGGCGTGTCCAACGCCATCATCGAAACGCTGGGGTGATCAGGACTTGCGTCGCATGTCGGACTTGAACAGCTCGGCGATGCTGACCTCGCGCTGGCCGGGGATCAACTCGTAGCTTTCACCCGCCGCGATGGTGCCGGGCACCCGCACCGCCAGGTAAAAGCCGCAGTAGCCCGATTGCGCCATCATCTTGACCGCCTGGTTGAAGCCCATCACGGCAGCGAACTTGAAGCACGGGTGGCGCGGCTCGCTGATGGCCAGCGTGCAGTCCGGGAACTTCAGCAGATCGCCAATGTAGGCATCGCTTTCCAGCAGCCCGGTGATGGTCAGGTTCTCGCCCAGCATGCCGTGCGGCAGGGCCTCGTCCCACGCCTGCGACTTGGCCTGCGAGCGCACGGTTTGCCAGAAAGGGTAGTGCTCGTGGGGGTAGGCATAGACCGCCTTGGACAGGCCGCCGTGCACCGTGGGATCGGCCTGCTCATCCTGCTGCAGCCCCAGCGGCCTGACCTCGATGCGTTCGGGCGATTGCAATGAGCTGACCGATCGCTTGCCAATCGCTGTGAGCACGGGCTTGTGGTCGATGACGAGGGTTTGGGCCAGCGCGGTGTTGACGGACAACACGCGGCGATCAACAACAGCAGACATGGACGGCTCCTGAATGGCGGCAAGGTGGTGGAAGCTGCTGAAGCATATCAACTTCAACGCCAGGAAGAGACCGCCACCGACATGGCCTTGAAGCTGGCCACGCAAGGTTGGCCAGGCGCCAGGTCCATCTGCTGGATGGCGCGCCGGGTGAGCAGGGCCCAGATCTGCACGCCGGCCTGGATGGAGAAATCACCGGTCTCGCGCACGTGGTCCAGCTCGACGCCCACGGCGCCGTAAGAGCCATTCTCGCCCGCCAGCATGACCTGCGTGATGCGGCCGCGCAGCTGGTTGCTGGCGCTGCTGCCCTCCAGCAGGTCGCGGTGCAGGCTGATGTCGCGGGCGCGGATCTTCAGGCGCACCTTGCGGCCGACCGCGTGCAGCACGGCGGGGGCGGTCACGCGTTGGCCGGCCACGTCGACCTCGCTGAGCAGCCATTCGATGTCGTGGCGCTTGACCTCGCCCTCGATCACGCTGCCCGCATTCACCCCCTCCAGGAAGGTGGACAAGGACACGTCCGACAGGATCTGGGTGACGGTGCCGCCACTGGTCATGCGCCCCTCGTGCAGCACGATCACGTCGTCGGCCATGCGGATCACTTCAGTCATGCGCGGGCTGACCAGCACCACCGGCAGCTTGGAGCGCGTGGGGACCTGGGCCAGCAAGTCGAGCAAGGGCGGCTGGTCGTGCTCGGGCACGCCGCTCAAGGGGTCGTCCAGCAAGATGGCCCGGGGGGCGGACAGCAAGGCGCGGCCCAGTGCCACTTTGAAGCGCTGCGATGGCGTCAGGCGCGCAGGCCGGGCTTTGAACAGCGAGCGCAGGTCCAGCCACTGGGTCACGGCATCAAAGGTGGGGCCGTTCACGGGTTTGGGCGCGCGCGCCAGGCCATATTCCAGGTTGCCCTGCACGCTCAGGTGCGGGAACAGGTGCGCGTGGCCGTCCAGCCAGGCCAGTCGGCGAAGGTGAGGCGGCAGGTTCACGCCCGCCGTCGAATCGTAGATGGTCTGGTGGCCCAGGGCGACCCGCCCGCCCAGCGAAGGGTGAAGCCCGGCCGTGGCCTTGAGCAAGGCCGACTTGCCGCCCCCCGCGCGCCCCACAATGGCGCACACGCGCCCCGGCAGCACGCGGAACTGGGCCTGGATGTCCAGCCCGGGTTGCTGCAGGCGCAACTCCACACTCAGGGGCAAAGGCAAGATTTTGGTCGGTTTGTTCATGGGGGCGAACCCCGTTGCCGGAGGGCGGCCCAGCGGCCCTGCCAATGGCGGCGTCCGGCCTCGCTCAGCAACACCGCCACGAAAGCGACGCCCACCGAAACCAGGGCCAGGCGCGTCGCGGCACCCAGGTTGTCTGGCGAGCGCAAGGCCTGCATCAGGGCCAGGGGCACGCTGTGCTCGGGGTGCCCGACGCGGGCGCTGGGCTGCAAGGCGGAGGCGAGCACCAAGGTGGCGCCCGTTTCGCCCCAGGCCGCTGCCAGGCCCAGGGCCATGGCCGACAGCACGGCGGGCAATGCCAGTGGCAAGGTGATGCTCCACCAGGCGCTCCAGGGCGAGGCGCCCAAGGTCTGGGCCAGTGGCGCCATCATCGGGTCGATGGCCTCGAAGGCCGGGCGCAGCACGCGCACCATCAGGGGCACGGTGACCAGGCTGGCGGCCAACACCGCGCCGCTGGGGAAGAAGCTCAAGGTCCAGCCGGTCAGGTTGCCGATCCAGTGGCCGACCAGGCCCTCGTTGCTCAGTCCCATCAGCAAGGCGAAGCCCACCACCGCCGGTGGCAGGGCCATGGGCAGCAGCACCACCGTGTTCAACAACCAGTGGCCATGCCACCGGGCCTTGGCCATCACCGAGGCCAGCCCCACCGCCAGCGGTGTGCTGATCAACAGCGTGAGCAGGGCTATCTGCGCACTCAGCCAGATGGCGTCAAGCTCCCAGGCACTCATGGCCTCAGCCCTGTGGTTTCTGCCACACCGATCCAGAGGCCGTCACGGCCTGTTTCCCCAGCGGGCCTTGCAGCCATTTCACCAACAGCTTGCCAGCGGGGTGGGGGGTTTTGAACGAGCGGGCGACCTGGCAGGTCAGCCACAGGCGGGGATCCTGGTCGACCAGGACTTTGCGGGCTTGGCGTTCAGCGCGGGACATTTTTTGCCAATCTGCCATGGTCAACCATTGATAAGGTGGCAGCGAAGTGCCAGCCGACGCACTGCTGGCGGCCCGGGCGGGCAAATGCTGGGCACCCAGGGTGCTGGTCAAGGTGTCGCTCAGGCCAGCCAAGGCTGAATCCTTGGGTGCTGGCAGCCAGCGGCAGGCACCCGCCGCCTGGCCGGCCAGGATCTGATGCAAGGCGCGGACCACGTCATGCTCACCGCGCACGCCCGCCGGGTCGGACGCAGGCCCCACCAGCAAGACCTGGGTGCGCGCCAGCGTGTGGCGATCGTGGATCAGGCCTTGTTGCTCCAGGCGGTCGGCCAAGGGGTGGCTCAGGAACAGGCCGATGGGCAGCTCGCCCGATTCCAGCTGCCGCAAGATGGTGCCCGAGGGTTCGCGCACCCAATTGGCCGCCAGGCCCAGGTCTCGGCCCATGGCGGCTTTCCAGCGCCCAGCCAGGCCGGTGTCTTGCAGCAGGCCATCGACCCCCAGGCGCACCGGCTCGGCGCTTTGGGCCCACGTTGATCCAGGCAGGCTCAGCCCGCCGACGATCCATCCCATCCAATCCCGTCGATTCATCGTTCCACCTTATCAAGGGCACGGCCTATTGTCGCGTAGTGGAATCCAGGGCTTGCCGACAAGCTGGCGCGGTGTTTGCTGTGTGACAGAGTTGGCACCCTGGCGGGAACCCCTCGGAAAGGGGGGGAACTCAAACGAGAAGGGGTGGACTAAACTACGAGGTTTCGCTGTTTGGCAATTTTGCCCGGCGAGCCCGTTGCCATTTCCTGCCGGGAGTGTCAGCCGGCAGGGTGTCGAGAGCGCGGCCCGCAAGCTGCCGCCGCGCTGTCGAGACCCTGTTTTTTACTTTTGGAGCCATCGTCATGAACCAAACCGTCTCGCAGGGGGTGCCTTTGAACGCCCCCGCTTACGTCAAGAATGCCAAGCTGATCGCCTGGGTGGCCGAGATCGCCGCCCTGACGCAAGCCAAGGACATCTACTGGTGCGATGGCACTGAAGAAGAATACAACCGCTTCTGCAACCAGTTGGTTGCCGCTGGCAGCTTCAAGAAGCTGAACCCCGAACTGCGCCCCAACAGCTACCTGGCCGTGACCGACCCGTCCGACGTGGCCCGCGTGGAAGACCGCACCTTCATTTGCTCCGACCGCAAGGAAGACGCCGGCCCCACCAACAACTGGTGCGAGCCCTTGGAGATGCGTGCCAAGCTGCAAACTGGCGAAGGCGCCTTGTTCAAGGGCTGCATGAAGGGCCGCACCATGTACGTGGTGCCTTTCAGCATGGGCCCCTTGGGTTCGCCCATCGCCCACATCGGTGTCGAGCTGTCTGACAGTGCCTATGTGGCCGTCAACATGAAGCTCATGACCCGCATGGGCAAGGGCGTGATCGACGTGCTGGGCGCCGATGGCGAGTTCGTGCCTTGCGTGCACACCGTGGGCGCCCCGCTGGAAGCCGGTCAAAAAGACAGCGTCTGGCCTTGCAACCCCACCGTCAAGTACATCGTCCACTACCCCGCCACGCGCGAAATCTGGTCCTATGGCTCCGGCTACGGCGGCAATGCCTTGCTGGGCAAGAAGTGCTTCGCCCTGCGCATCGCCTCCACCATGGGCCGCGACCAAGGCTGGCTGGCCGAGCACATGCTGCTCCTGGGCGTGACCGACCCGCAAGGCAAGAAGTCGCACATCGCGGCGGCTTTCCCCAGCGCCTGCGGCAAGACCAACTTCTCGATGCTGATCCCGCCTGAGGGCTACAAGGGCTGGAAAGTCACCACCATCGGCGACGACATCGCCTGGATCAAGCCCGGAGCCGACGGCCGCCTGTACGCCATCAACCCCGAGGCCGGTTACTTCGGCGTGGCGCCTGGCACCAACGACCTGACCAACCACAACTGCATGCAGTCGGTCCTGCGTGACACGATCTTCACCAACGTGGCCCTGACCGACGACGGCGATGTGTGGTGGGAAGGCATGACCGACACGCCCCCAGCGCACCTGATCGACTGGCAAGGCAAGGATTGGACGCCCCAGATTGCCAAGGAAACTGGCGCGAAGGCCGCGCACCCCAACGCCCGCTTCACCGTGGCCGCGACCAACAATCCGGCACTTGACCCTGAGTGGGACAACCCCGCTGGCGTGGCCATCGACGCCTTCATCTTTGGCGGCCGCCGCTCCACCACCGTGCCCCTGGTGACCGAGGCCCGTGACTGGACCGAAGGTGTCTACATGGCTGCGACCATGGGTTCCGAAACCACCGCCGCCGCTTTTGGCGCGCAAGGCGTGGTTCGCCGCGACCCCTTCGCCATGCTGCCCTTCATGGGCTACAACATGAGCGATTACTTCCAGCACTGGCTGGACGTGGGCGCCAAGTTGCAAAACGCTGGTCACAAGACGCCGCCTGTGTATTGCGTGAACTGGTTCCGCAAGGGCGCTGACGGCAAGTTCGTCTGGCCTGGCTATGGCGAGAACATGCGCGTTCTGGAATGGATCCTGGGCCGCATCGCAGGTACCGCCAAGGGCGTGGACAACGCTTTCGGCCTGAGCCCCACCTACGAAGACATCAACTGGACGGGCCTGAACTTCACCAAGGAACAGTTCCAGTCGGTGATCGGCATCGACACGGCGGCCTGGACGCAAGAGCTGAAGCTGCACGACGAATTGTTCCAGCAACTGTCGTATCACCTGCCGGCCGAGATGCCCGCCACCAAGGCCAAAATCGAGCAGCGCCTGGCCGCTTGATTTTTCTTGATGTGCAAGAGGGGCCCGTTGGGGCCCTTTTCTATTTAAAAAATCTGCAATATTTACTTGCCTAACTCATTTGTAACTCAAAACCCTTAGGGTTGTTACTTCTTTTCCCTAGAACAGGGGGTATGACCGCCTGGTGTCGTGGCATATAAAAGAGCAGTCGCGGTCCTGAAGTATTTTGGGTCAGCGATCCGTTTGATAACTATTGGAGGTTGCTTATGAAATTGAAAATGTTGGTAGCTGCTGCTTCCCTCGTGGTGGCCGGTTCGGCAATGGCTGGTGCGCCAGCTTTGCCCGGTGGCGATCTGGGTGCCTTGACACCCACGCCAGCTTTGTTCCTGGCGCAAGGCGCTTCGTTCAATGGCGGCACGATCGCTGATCTGTTCACCTTCACGGTGGGCGGCAACAGCGACGTGATCGGCTCGATCGGTGGCTACGGCGCCACCTTCAGCTCCGTCCTGATCGATGGTGTGGCCACTTCGTTGACGTCGACCACGACGGGCTACGGGTTCAGCTTCACCGGTCTGTCGGCTGGTTCGCACACCCTGAAGGTTGAAGGCGCTTACACGGGCCTGTACACCTACATCGGCAGTGCTTACGCCACGCCTTCGGCCGTGCCTGAGCCAGAGTCCCTGGCCCTGATCTTCGCAGGTCTGGGTGTGGTGGGTCTGGTGGCTCGTCGCCGTCAAGCAGTCTGATTTTTGTCAGACCAAGAAAAAGCGCCCCTTGGGGCGCTTTTTTGATGGCCTCTGGCCAAAGTTGATCAGGGGATCAAAGGCGCCAGCCAGTCGGCGAACATGTCGCTCAGCAAGACGCGCTGGGTGGTCGGCTTGGTTTCATAGGCGCGCATGACCGGGCCCTTGCCATCCAGCAGGTTGTCCACGAACACGCCCACCGAGTTCAGCTTCTTCTCGACAATGCTGGTGCCACCGAAGGTGACGATGGTGGTGCAGTGCGAACCATTGATGTCACGCTTGTTGGGGATGTAGTAACCCACGTTGGTCGGTGTCATCTGGGCGATCCAGGGTTCGATTTCCTGGCGCCACTTCACGTTCAGCATTTTCAGGCGGTCGGCGTCGGTGGCGGCGTTGGCGATCTCGGGGTAGAACTTCTGGTACGAGAAGGCCGAGAAGTTGGTGTCCTCCTGGAACATCGTGTAGCCGATGCGGTCATTGGGGAAGATCTTGCCCAGGCCGGCGGTGATCGAGCCCATGTTGTTCGCATCGCCCGCGCCAGGGTATTTGGTGATCAGCTGGGTGACCAGGCCGTCAGCGCCGTCCAGGCCCCAGACTTCGCGGATCTTGTTGTGCAGCAGCACGGACGGGGCCTGCTCGGGCGTGGCAGTGCGGGGCACGTTGAACAGCGGGCCGGAGTCAGCCGCCAGGGCCATCTTCTTGGGCTTGAGCGTGGTGCGGAAGGCCGCGTAGTTGGCCGTGGAGCCCACGCCACCGGCCGAGAAGCCAGTCAGCAGCAGGTGGTCGGGCTGGGGCATGTTCTTGGCCATCCAGTTCGCCACGGCTTGCGCGTTGATGGCGCCGCGGTGGAAATACGTCATGGGGTTGGCCGGGTCGGTGTTGTTGTACACGTTGACCTTGTTGCCGGTGTGCACGTCGCCGGTGCAATACGTCAGGTAGACGATGTTCCAGCTTTGGGTCTGCACGGCTTGCAGCGGGTGGATGCGGGCGGTGAAGGGGGTCACCAGGCCGAGGTGGGCCTGGCGGTTCCAGTCACTCATGTAGTTCTCAGGGATGCCATCGGGGTTGACGGCGTTGAGCAGCGAGCCGCCCTTGCACGCGGCCTGGTCCCAGCAGGCGCCGCCGCCTTCGAACATCACGACGGCTTTGCTGTTGAAAGGTGTGCGGTTGACGAAGAAGCGATAGGGCGTGCCATTGCCGCAAGTGGCGCCGCTGGAGGCGGGCAACTCGACCATCTCCCATTTGAAGTAGGCGGCGTGGGCGGCCAGGCTGGTCAGCAGGGTGACGCCAACGGCCTTTGCCGTGGCCACCATCAGTGATTTCAAATTCATGTCAACGCTCCATGGGTGAAAGGTGTCTTCCAATGACATGGAGTTTGAAACACGGTGTTTTTTCAAGGCCCTGGGCATTCCCCTGAGAGTTTGGCTTCCCCCTGAAATCAGGGGGCGCCAACTGTCAATCGCCTGACGGTTGCGCCGTTTAACGCTGCGGGTTGACCCTTGAGCGCTTCATTCCGTCAGGCCAGCCATTCGATGCCGGGCAGCTTGGCACACTGCTGGCGCATGATCAGGGCCATGTCCTGCATGTAGGGCTGGGTGGCGAGGGCTTTGGGGCAGATGGCGTGCAGTTCGCTCCACAGGCCTTTGGGGCCGATGGGCACGGCTTTGACGTAGTCGTGCTCCAGGTAGCTTTGCAGGCCCCAGCTGGGCAGGGCGGCGATGCCTCGGCGGCTGGCCACCAGTTGCACGATGGCCACCGTGAGTTCGGCGGTGCGGCGCGCGGGTTCGATGCCCGCGGGCTTGAGGACTTCGCGGATCAGGTCGATGCGCTGCTCGGGCACGGGGTAGGTGATGAGGGTTTCGCCCTCGAAATCCTGGGCCACGAGGTGGCGTTTGTTCCGCAGGCGGTGCTCGTTGGCGACCACGGCCAGGATCTCGAAGCGGAACAGCGGTTCAACCGACCAGGGGCGCTGGGCTTTGGGTTTGGAGCCGATGACCAGGTCGGCGCGGCCTTCTTTGAGCAAGGCCAGCGGGTCGGCGTGGAAGCCGGCCACCAGGTCAACTTCGACCTCGGGCCAGCGCTGGCGGAACTCGTGCATCACGGGCATCAGCCAGTCGAAGCAGGTGTGGCATTCAAGCACGATGCGCAGCTCGCCACCGGCACCGCCTTTGAGGCGCTGCAGATCGCGCTCAGCGGCGCCGATGTCGGCCAACACGGTGCGGGCCAGGGCGAGCAGGCGTTCGCCTGCGGGGGTGAAGCGCAGGCCTTGGCGGGTGCGCTCGAACAGGGCCTGGCCGTGGTGGTTTTCCAGCGCGCGGATCTGGTGCGACAGGGCCGATTGACTGAGGTGCACCCGCTCGGCGGCGGTGGCCAGTTTGCCGGTGTCGGCGATGGCAACCAGGGACTTGAGGTGGCGGACTTCGATCATCGGATCGCGTCAGGCCGCACGATGCGCACGGGCTGGGGTTTGATCACCACGGCGGCATCGCGGGCGCGCAACTGGCCACAACCGGCGTCCACATCTTGCCCGGCCGATTGGCGCAGCTTGGTCAGGATGCCGCGCCGGTGCAGGTTGCGCGCGATCTCGGCGGCGCGCTCCCACGATGGGCGCTTGAAGTCGAGTTCATCGACCGTGTTGTACGGGATCATGTTCATCAGCGCGTATTTGCCCTTGAGCAGGCGCACGATGCCGTCCATCTCTTCCTCGTTGTCGTTGAGGCCGTCGATCAGGGTCCACTGGTACTGGATGGGGTAGCCGGTGGCGCGGGCATAGCGCTCGCCTTGCTCGACCAGATCAGCTGGATCGATGCGGGGCGCGCGGGGCAGCAGTTGCGCGCGCAACTCGGGCTTGGTGGAGTGCAGCGACAAGGCCAGGGCGGGTTTGACTGTGCCCAGAGGCAGGCGCTCGAAGGCGCGCGGGTCGCCCACGGTCGAGAACACCAGATTCTTGTGGCCGATGCCGCCGCAGGTGCCCAGCAGTTCGATGGCTTCGAGCACGTTGTCGAGGTTGTGCGAAGGCTCGCCCATGCCCATGAACACGACCTTGGTGACGCGGCGGCGGGCGCGGGCCAGGGCCACCTGGGCGACGATCTCGGCGCTGCCCAACTGGCGCAGCAGGCCGTCCTTGCCGGTCATGCAGAACACGCAGCCGACGGCGCAACCCACTTGGGATGACACGCACAGGCCATCGCGGGGCAGCAGCACGCTCTCGACCGTCTGGCCATCTTGCAGGCCGATCAACAGGCGGGACGAACCGTCGTCGCCGGGGTGTTCAGAGCGCACCTGAGCCAGGGTGTTCAGGTCAGCCAACAAAGCGGGCAGGGCGTTGCGCACGTCCAGCGGCAAGAAGTCTTCCGGGCGGCGCTTGCCGCTGTCCATGGGCAGCGCCTGCGACCACAGCCGCAAGATTTTGTCTTCGTGGCAGGGCTTGGCGCCGTGGGCGCGCAAACGCTGGCGGATGTCGTCAATGCGCATGGGGTGGCAGTGTAGGCGCTGCGGCCTGGCGCCAGGTGCTCGGCGATGAGCCCGTCCAGCGCTTGAAGGCGCGGGTGAAGGCGCTGACCTCGGAGAACCCCAGCAGGAAGGAGATTTCGCCCACCGAGTATTGGGCGGCGGCCAGGTAATCCAGCGCGAGCTGGTGGCGCGTCTGGTTGAGCACGTCGCGGTAGCTGGTGTCCAGCTCGGCCAGGCGGCGCTGCAGGGTGCGCAGGGTCATGGCCAGGCGGCGGGCGACGTCGTCCTGGCGGGGCTCGCCACTGGGCAGCATCTCTTTCAGCACGGCGGCCAGTTGCTGGGGCAGGCCGCGATCAGGCCAGTGCGAGCGGTAGCGGTCCATGGCCTCTTCGCTGGCCTTGACGACTGCCAGGTTGGCGAAGGACAGGGGCTTGTGCAGCGTGGCGTGGTCAACCACCAGGGCGTTGTCCTCACAACCGTAGAGGGGCGTGCAGCGGAAGACTTTTTCGAACTTGGCGTGGTCTTTGGGGCGCTGGCGTTGCAGGCGCAATTCGAGCGGGACGAAGTCGCGGCCATAGAGCATGCGTGAGCCGCGCACCAGGGTGAGCATGGCGTAGTCGAAGATGCTCCAGACGGTGGCCGCGTTGGCGGTGCCCAGCAGGGCCTGGTCACCCGTGATGGTGAGGCGCCCAGCGCCCTCGTCCAGGTGAAAGCGCACGTCGGCGGCATCAGTCACCACGTGGGCGTAGCGCGCCAGGCGCAGGTACATCTGGGCCAGGTTCTCGGAGGCCATCAGGGCGTAGCCCAGGGCGGTGAAGTTCAGGGGCAGGAACTGCAGAGCCACGTCCACGCCCAGCAGCTCTTCGCCTGTGGCCTGCAGGGCTTTTTGCCAGAAGGCCAGGCCCAGGTGGGCGGGGTAGCGCGCCATGGGGTCGCTCAGGGTGGACAGGTCCAAGCCCACTTCGCGCAGCAGGGCGTCGGCGTCCACGCCGCGCTTGTCCACGGCGCTTTTGGCGGCCAGCAGCCAGCTGCGCAGGGCAGAGGCGTCGGAGGCGGGCAAGGCGGAAGGCGGCTGGGAACTCATGGCGACAGGGTGGGCGAGGCAGGTCAGGTCAAGTCGATTGGCGCAAAGGGGCAAGTATCGGCGACAGGCGGGGCGCAAGATCATGAGATCTCTCATTTCACGACCTCGACATGACATCGCTCACACGAATTGGACTGCGCACCCTCAGCCGCATGGCGGGCTCGACCAAGCTGGATTCGCTGGGCCTGCGCAAGCCGACCGAACAGGTGCTGTACCAGGGCACGAAGATGGGTTTCAAGGCCGTGACGGCCGCCAACCGGGCGTTCAAGTCGGTGAAGAACCTGGGTTCGCCGCAGCGCTTGCCCAAGCGCGGTGCCGGCGACCTGTTCGACCTGGCACCCACCGAAGACCAGCAGATGCTGCGCGAAGCGGCGCGCACCTTTGCCATGGAGCAGTTGCGCGAGGCTGCGGGCAAGGCCGACATGGCCTACGCCGCGCCGCCTGAGCTGCTGGCGCAATGCGCCGAGCTGGGCATCACCTCGCTGGGCATCCCCGAGGCGCTGGGCGGCATGGGCACCGAACGCTCGGCCGTGACGAACGTGCTGATCGCCGAAGCCATGGCCGAAGGCGACATGGGCCTGGCCTTTGCCGCGCTGGCGCCCTCGGCCGTGAGCACGGCGCTGGTGCTGTGGGGCAATGCCGATCAGCAGGCCGACTACCTGGGCGCTTTCACTGGCGAGAACGTGCCTGCGGCGGCCCTGGCCATCCAGGAGCCCACGCCCTTGTTCGACCCCTTCGAGCTGAAGACCCGCGCCGTGGCGCAAAGCGGTGGTGGCTATGTGATCAACGGCCTGAAGTCGATGGTGCCGCTGGCGGCCCAAGCAGAGCTGTTCATCGTGGCCGCGCACATCGAGGGCCAGGGCCCGGCGCTGTTCGTGATCGAGTCGTCCACCAAGGGCTTGTCGGTTGAAGAGGACCGCGCGATGGGGCTGCGCGCCGCGGGGACGGCGCGCTTGAAGTTGGAAGCGGTGGCGGTGCCTGCCAAGGCCTTGCTGGCCGATGGCGCTGCCGAGGTCTACCGCGAATGCATCCAGTTGTCGCGCCTGGCATGGTGTGCGCTGGGCACGGGCTGCGCGCAAGGCGTGCTCGATTTCATCGTGCCTTACGTGAACGAGCGCCACGCTTTCGGCGAGCCGATCAGCCACCGCCAGTCGGTCGCTTTTGCCGTGTCCAACATGTCGATCGAGCTGAACGCGATGCGCTTGCTGACCTGGCGCGCTGCCAGCCTGGTCGATGCGGATGTGGATTTCTTCGAGGCCGCCGCCTTGGCGCGCCGCCTGTGCACCGACAAGGGCATGCAGATTGGCAGCGATGGCGTGCAGTTGCTGGGCGGGCATGGTTTCGTCACCGAGTACCCCGTGGAGCGTTGGTACCGAGACCTGCGCGCGGTGGGTGTGATGGAGGGCGGGCTGCTGATTTGACCCACCGCCTACGCGCTTCGCGCGCCCCCTCAAGGGGGCAACACCAGCGGCCCGGCAAAGCCGGATCCACGGTGTTCGCTGGATGAGACTGGCTTACTGATGAGATTCACGCAATGATCAACCTCGAAATCCCCCGCAAGTTCAAACCCCTGGTGCGCCAGGCCCACGAGACCGCCGCCGAAGTGCTGCGCCCCATCTCACGCAAGTACGACCGCGCCGAGCACAGCCGCCCGGTTGAGTTGGACATGATGGCCGCCGTGATTGACGGCATGAACGAAGGCAACAGCGATGTGGGCGGCACGGGCGCCACCGGCGTGCGCCGTGACGCCAACGATGCGAACCAAGGCAACCGCAACGGCACCAACATCTCCACCTGCCTGTCCATCATGGAACTGTGCTGGGGTGATGTCGGCATGCTGCTGTCGATGCCGCGCCAAGGCCTGGGCAATGCCGCCATCGCGTCGGTGGCCAATGATGAGCAGCTCAAGCGCTTCAAGGGTCGCTGGGCCGCGATGGCCATCACCGAGCCGGGCTGCGGCTCCGACTCGGCCGCCATCAAGACCAGCGCGAAGCTCGACGGCGACCACTACGTGCTCAATGGCGAAAAGATCTACGTGACCGCAGGCGACCGTGCCGACCTGGTGGTGGTGTGGGCCACGCTGGACAAGAGCTTGGGCCGCGCCGCGATCAAATCCTTCGTGGTCGAAAAAGGCACGCCCGGCTTCGAGCTGGTGCGCCTGGAGCACAAGCTGGGCATCCGCGCCTCCGACACCGCGCACTTCATGATCACCAACTGCCGCGTGCCCAAGGAGAACCTGCTGGGCGACCCTGAAGTGAACCCTGAGAAGAGCTTTGCTGGCGTGATGCAGACTTTCGACAACACGCGTCCGCTGGTGGCTTCGATGGCCGTGGGCCTGACGCGCGCCTGCATCGAAGAGATGGGCCAGATCCTGAAGGACTGCGGCTTGACGGTTGATTACAGTCGTCCGCTGCATCGGCAGGCTTCGGCCGTGGCCGATTTTGTGCGCATGCAGGCTGACTATGAGGCGGCGCGTTTGCTGACCTTGCAAGCCGCCTGGATGGCCGACAACGGGCGGCCGAATTCGCTGGAGGCTTCGCTGGCCAAGGCGAAGGCGGGGCGCACTTGTGTGGATGTGGCGCTGAAGTGCGTGGAACTGGCGGGCTCGATTGGGTATACGGAGACGTCGCTGCTGGAGAAGTGGTCGCGTGATGCCAAGATCCTCGACATCTTCGAAGGCACGCAGCAGATCCAGTTGCTGATCATTGCGCGAAGGTTGTTGGGGAAGAGTTCGGCGGAGTTGAAGTAGGGGGCAACCTTGTGTCGGCTTCAGGCTGGTGCGCGAGTCGATGCTGCCTGAGATCCAGCACGGCGCTTGAAGATGTAGTGCGGATGCACTACAATGGGGCCATGAAAACCGCCGTCATCCCCCAAATCCGTGTCGAACCTGAGTTGCGCGCTGATCTTGATTCGGTGCTTCTGCCTGGCGAGACGCTGACTGACTTTGTCGAGGCATCGGTGCGTCGCGCCGTCGAATTTCGTCGCGTACAAACGGACTTCGCCGCGCGGTGCGAAGCATCATTGGCAGCGTACGAGCGCACCGGTGTTTCCATCCCGTCGGATGTTGTCTTGTCCAAGCTTGAGGCGAAGGTCGCAGCAAGGGTGAAGCAGCTTCGCAAATGACGTTCAGAGTCGAGTTCACGCCTGAGGCCGAGGCCGATCTGGATCGCCTTTTCGACATCATGCTGGATCGCGCCGAGACTGCCCTAGAAGCCATGCGTGCCTACGAGGCTGTCGAGGCCATTCGCACCGCTGCCAACAGTCATCTCGCGACCACGCCCTACAGCTATCGCAAGGTCGGTCAACGCCCAACATTGCGTGAACTCATCATCCCGTTCGGCTCCACTGGGTACGTCCTTCGCTTCGATATACGCACCCCTGAGTTGGTCCTCGTTATCGGCGCGCGCCACCAGCGCGAGGAGGATTTCCACTGACAGCGGCTCGCTGAACTGCGACAAGGGAAGGCCCGCAACCGCTGCATCGGAGCCGCCCGTGCTCGATACTGCCCACACCAGTCACGGTCAGTCCTTGCCCTTGACCTTCGGCTTGAATATATGAACGGTCTCACCCCGGCCGAGCATCTCCACGAGTTGGGCTATTCGCCTCGCACGCGTCTCGGCTTTCACGGCCGTTTGAATGCGCCACAAGACCGCATAGCGATTTGTCGCGTTGATCGTCGAGAAGAACGCTTTGGCCGTCGGTGCAGCGTCGAGCGCCGCGATCAGGTCTTCAGGGACCACGGCCGTGCGGGCACCGTCGTACGCCCGAGCCCATCGGCCGTCGGCCTGTGCGGCCTCGACCTGCACGAGGCCCGGTGCCTGCATTCGGCCCGCCTGGATGAGCGCCGCGACCTTGTCGACATTGATTTTCGACCAGACGCTGCGGGCGCGCCTGGGCGTGAATCGTTGGAGGAAATATTGCTCGTCCAAGCCCTTCTTCTGACCATCGATCCAACCCCAGCAGAGCGCGATCTCCACCGCTTCAAGGTAGGTGACGCTGGCATCAATGGCACCGCGCTTGGCGATCTTGAGCCACAGGCCTGCGGACGTGGCGTGGTGCTGTCTCAACCAGGTTTCGAACGCCTTGGCGTTCTTGAACACGGTCGGGGTGTCAGCAGGCTGGTCGATGGACATGCGCGAAGTATGCTTGCCTTGCAACCGCGCTGATCTTCTCCCCACCCCTGCCCCTAAAATGGCGCCCCGATCCCAGCAGTACCCGCCCCCGATGAACATCACCGTCCAAGAAGAACTGCGCGCCTACATCGACCCGCTGACCCCCGACGAACACGACGCGCTGGAGCGCAGCATCCTGGCCGAAGGCTGCCGTGATGCGCTGGTACTGTGGGGCGATGTGCTGGTCGATGGCCACAACCGCCACGGCATCTGCCAGAAGCACGGCATCCCCTTCAACACGGTGCAGAACGCCAGCTTCAAATCGATGGACGACGTGCACCTGTGGATGATCGACCAGCACCTGGGTCGGCGCAGCGTGTCTGACTTTCAACGCGGCGTTCTGGCCTTGCGCAAGAAGGACATCATGAGTGCCCGATTGCAGGCCAGCAAGGCGGCCGCGCCGTCGCCAGAGGCATCGGCTGCGGATGCGTCAGCCAGTGACGCTGCGCCATCCGCCTCGACCCCGCCCTGGGACGTTGACCCCTTGCCCACCCGAGAATCCATCGCCAAGGCCGCGCGCATCAGCAGCAGCACGGTCAGCCAGATCGAGAAGATCCAGAAGGAAGCCACGCCCGAACTGGTCGCGGCCGTGAAGGCGGGCGACATCTCCATCAACGCCGCGGCGGCGGTGGCCTCGCTGTCGGTGGACGAGCAAGTGGCGGCCGTGGCGGGCGGCAAGAAGGAGCTGCGCCAGGCGGCCCGGCAGGTGCGCGAAGCCAAGGCCCAAGCACGCGCCGCGAACGCGCCTGCCGATGCTTCGGCCCCTGAGGGCGATGACTCAGAGTCCCCCGACGCCGTGATCGCCCGCTTGAAGAAAACCGTGGCCGAGCTCAGCACCGAGAACGCCATGCTCAAGGCCCGGATTGCCGAGCTGATGGCGTGATGCGCGATCACCAGCCATGCCCTTGCCCTTGCCCTTGAACTACCTGATCTTCGACCACAGCGAGGACACCGAGGGCATCGGCACTTTCGAGGCCATGGCGTCGGTCACGGCCGACCACCTGGCGGCGGTCCATGCCGAAGTGGCATCAGTGCTGGCCTGGGCCTTCGCCACCTTCACCGACGCGCATGGCCCCTTGGACCAAGGCTTCGACTGGGACCATGACCTCCTGGTGCAGCAGGAGTCCACCACGCTGCACACGGTGACCTTGCTGCTCAGCGGCGGCACGGCCTTTTGCCGGGCCTTCGCCGAGCGCTTTCCGGCCGATTAGGCGGATACTCGGACTTCACCCTTTGGAGTCCCCATGTCGCAGATCCCTTTTTTCCACGAAGCGACCGGGGCCGTCAGGTTCTGGGTCATGGTGAACGATGCCCTGGTGGGCGCCAGCGTCAGCCGCGAAGCCCTGCATTACCGCTTCCGCCCCGATGGTCGTGGTGAAGACCCTCTGGAAACCTACAAAAGCCACTCCGCAGAGATTGACGAGGTGGTGCGGCGCCGGGTGGCACAAGGCTCGATCGAGCCCGTCATGCTGCGCGAGTTCGACCTGCGGCCGGTGGTGGCGCCCAAGGTGTAGCCGCTAGGATGCTGGATTCGCCGGAGCTTTCGGCCACTTCATCTTCCAGCGCCATGCCTTCAACCGTCCAGCCGGTCCTCCTGATCGCCAACCGTGGCGAGATCGCCATCCGCATCGCCCGCGCCGCGCATGAACTGGGCTGGCGCACCGTGGGCCTGGTGGCCGAAGACGACCAGGCTGCCCAGCATGCGTTTCACGTGGATGCGCTGCAAGTCTTGCCCGGCAAAGGCGTGCCGGCCTACCTGAACATCGACCACGTGGTCGCGGCCGCGCAGGCCGAAGGCTGCACGCACGTTCACCCCGGTTATGGCCTGCTGAGCGAGAACGCCGACTTCGCCCGCGCCTGTGCGGTGGCCGGCCTGGTCTTCGTGGGTCCCGCGCCCGAGGTGCTCGACCTGCTGGGCGACAAGGCGCAAGCCCGTGCCTTGGCGCGACGCTGCGGCGTGCCGGTCACCGAGGGCATCGACCGTGCCGTCACGGTGCACGAGGCCCAAGACTTTTTCGCGAGGCTGGGCCAGGGCGGCGCCATGATGATCAAGGCGCTGGCCGGTGGTGGTGGCCGTGGCATGCGCGTGGTCGAGGCCGAGGCCGACATCGCCACCAGCCACGAGCGTTGCCAGTCCGAAGCCCTGGCCGCGTTTGGCCGCGGCGATGTGTATGTGGAACAGTTGGTGCGCCGCGCGCGCCACATCGAGGTGCAGGTGTTGGGCGATGGCAGTGGCGCCGTCAGCCACGCCTGGGAGCGCGACTGCACCGTGCAGCGCAACCACCAGAAGCTGGTCGAGATCGCGCCCGCGCCTGATCTGGACCCGGCCTTGCGACAGCAACTCCTGGACGATGCCGTCAAGCTGGCGCAGGCCGTGAAGCTGCGCGGCCTGTGCACCTTCGAGTTCCTGGTGGACCTGGATCACTCCGGCCGACACTTCTTCATGGAAGCCAACCCGCGCCTGCAGGTGGAGCACACGGTGACCGAGGCCGTGACCAGCCTGGACCTGGTGCAATTGCAACTGCGCTTGTCACAGGGCGCAAGCCTGGCCGATCTGCACGCCACGCAGGCTGACATCGCTGCCCCACGCGGCGCGGCCATCCAGGTGCGCGTGAACGTCGAGCGCATGGGGCCGGATGGCCGCGCTTTGCCAGCGGGCGGCACCGTGCGGGCATACGAGCCACCCAGCGGCCCCGGCATCCGAGTGGACGGCCATGGTCACATCGGCATGCAGCCACACCCCGGCTTTGACACGCTGCTGGCCAAGGTCATCGTGCACCACCCGGCCGGGTTTGACGCGGCCCTGCAGCGCACCCGGCGGGCCCTGGCCGAATTCAGGCTGGAGGGGGTCGACAGCAACATCGCTTTTTTGCAAGCCCTGCTGGCTCATCCCGACCTGGCCAGCCACCGGGTCAGCACACGTTGGTTGCAATGGCACGTGGCCGCGCTGCTGGCGGCCGCGTCCCAACAGCCCAGGCCGCGCGAGCTGGCACATGCCGCTGCGCACCTGGCGCCGGAGGCCCTCAGCATCTCAGGCTTGGCCGAAGGTTGCATCCCCCTCGTCGCCACCGTGCCAGGCTCGCTGGTGAGCTTGCACGTCCACCCCGGCGACACTGTGCGTGCTGGCCAGCGCGTGGCCGTGATCGAGGCCATGAAGATGGAGTTCGAAATCACCGCCACGCAAGGTGGCCGGGTCGAGGCCGTGCTGGCCGAGCTGGGCCACGTGGTCAGCGAAGGCCAGGCCCTGATCGCGCTGGACCCCACCGGCGACGATGGCCAGGCCCACGCCAGCACCGACCAGGCGCACGACCTGGACCACCTCCGTCCCGACCTGGCCGAGGTGATCGAGCGCCACGCTGTGACGCGTGACGACCGGCGCCCCGATGCCGTGGCCAAGCGCCATGCCAAGGGTCACCGCACCGCCCGCGAGAACGTGGATGACTTCCTCGATGCCGACAGCTTCCTGGAATACGGCGCCCTGGCCCTGGCCTCGCAGCGCATCCGCCTCAAGGAGCCCGAGCTGATCGCGCGCAGCCCCGCCGACGGCCTGATCGCGGGCCTGGGCACCGTCAACGCCGCGCAGTTCGGCGAGCAGGCCGCGCGCTGCATGGTGCTGGCCTACGACTACACCGTGTTCGCGGGCACGCAAGGCATCATCAACCACAAGAAGACCGACCGCATGCTGCACCTGGCCTTGCAGCGCGAGCTGCCCCTGGTGCTGTGGGCCGAAGGCGGTGGCGGCCGGCCCAACGACGAATACCCCGGCGTCAGCCTGCTGGACAACATGACCTTCCTGGGCTTGGCGCGCCTGAGCGGCCTGGTGCCATTGGTGGCCATCGTCAACGGCCGCTGCTTCGCGGGCAACGCCTCGCTGGCCGGTTGCTGCGACGTCATCATCGCCACCAAGGACACCAGCATCGGCATGGCGGGCCCCGCCATGATCGAAGGCGGTGGCCTGGGCAAGTTCACGCCCGAAGAGGTCGGGCCCGTCAGCATGCAGGCCCCCAACGGCGTGATCGATGTGGTGGTGGACGACGAGGCCCACGCCGTGCGCGTGGCCCAACAGTACCTGTCGTATTTTCAAGGCGTGACCACCGGCTGGCGATGTGCCGACCAGCGTCTGCTGCGCCACGTGGTCCCTGAAAAGCGCACCCGCGTCTACGACATGCGCGCGGCCATCCACACCTTGTTCGACACTGATTCGGTGCTGGAGCTGCGCCGCGATTTCGCGCCCGGCATGATCACCGCGCTGGTGCGCGTGGAAGGTCGGCCGATGGGCGTGATCGCCAACGACCCGCGCCACCTGGGCGGCGCCATCGATGCCCACGGGGCCGACAAAGCCGCGCGCTTCATGCAGTTGTGCGATGCCTTCGACATCCCCCTGGTTTCGCTGTGCGACACGCCCGGCTTCATGGTCGGCCCCGATGCCGAGCAGACCGCCACGGTGCGCCATTTCTCGCGCATGTTCATCACGGCGGCCAGCATCAGCGTGCCTTACTTCACCATCGTGCTGCGCAAGGGCTATGGCCTGGGCGCGCAGGCCATGACGGCAGGCAGCCTGCTGGCGCCCGACTTCACCATCTCATGGCCGACCGGCGAGTTTGGCCCCATGGGCATTGAAGGTGCGGTGCACCTGGGCTTTGGCAAGCAACTGGCGGGCATCGAAGACGCGGCGCAGCGCCAGCAGGCTTTCGATCAATTGGTGGCCGCCGCCTACCAACGCGGCAAGGGCTTGAACATGGCCAGCCACCTGGAGCTGGACGATGTGATCGATCCGGCTGACACGCGCCGCTGGTTGGTGCGTGGTCTGCTGGCGATGCCCACCGTGCCGCACCGCCGTGGACGAAAGCGCCCATTTGTAGACGCCTGGTGATTTATTTATAGCTGCAAGTGGTGTCATTGATTGCCAGAGGTAACGCCGGTTGAGTCCTGGGCCCGTGTCCCGATACAGTGACCACCTGCATTTGATTGAAGACACCAATGGCCGATTCAGAACAAGACGTGGCAGGGGAGGCGACGGTGCAAACCGAGGCTGACCTGAGCAGCAGCCTGCACCGCCAGCACTCAGTCCTGAGTGGCGTGGCCCTGTCAACGCTCAGCGCCTGTGGCGGAGGCGGCAACGACGAGAAGCCCACGCTCCGCGATCCCAGCGCCTTGCCGACCGCCTGTTTGAGCGCCGGGGTGGCCGTGGCCCTGGCGGCCTGCGGTGGTGGCACTCAGCCCTTCGAGCCCATGACCGAAGCCCGCGCGGCCCGCCTGCTCAACCAGGGCGGCCTGGGTTCCACGCCCGCGCAAGTGACAGCACTGATGCGTGATGGGGCCGATGCGTGGTTCAACGCCCAACTGGCCATGCCTTTGTCGCCCTCGGTGTGGGATTGGGCGCGCGCGCAGGGCTTCGACAACCGCCTGTACGCACGTGGTGACTACGGCCTGGACCAGGCCTTGTGGTGGCGCCTGTGCACTGCCCCGGATGTGTTGCGTCAGCGCGTGGTCCTGGCCCTCAGCGAGCTCTTCGTGGTTTCGCCCTTGAACATGGTGGCCTACTGGAAGCAGTTCGCCTGCCTGGCCTGGTGGGAGCTGCTGGAGCAACATTGCTTTGGCAACTTCCGCGACCTGCTCACGCACATCACCTTGTCACCGGCCATGGGCGTGTACCTGAGCATGCGCGGCAGCAGCAAGGCCGACAGCAGCGGCCGCCAACCCGACGAGAACTACGCGCGCGAGTTACTGCAGCTGTTCACCATCGGCCTGACCACCTTGCAGCCGGATGGTTCACTCACCTCGCCGCCCGTGGACACCTACGACGGCCGGGCTGTCTCGCAACTGGCCAAGGTCTTCACCGGATGGGACGTCGATGGCTTCAACCCCTTCGACCCCGAAGGCCCTTTCGATTA
This sequence comes from Aquabacterium sp., assembly GCF_030652515.1. GTDB lineage: Bacteria > Pseudomonadota > Gammaproteobacteria > Burkholderiales > Burkholderiaceae_C > Aquabacterium. The sequence goes on from NZ_JAUSAR010000010.1 coordinate 67,564, forward strand.
CCTGCGCGTGCCCATGGGCTTTCACGCTGATCGCCACGCGGACACCGACAAGAGCGTGCTGGGCGTCAACATCCCGGGCCAGACGTCCGGGCCCGAGTCCATGCGCCTGGCGCTGGACGCGGTCTTCAACCACCCCAATGTGGGCTTCTTCATCGCGCGCCAGCTCATCCAGCGCCTGGTGACCAGCAACCCCAGCAAGGACTACGTGTGGCGCGTGGCCATGGCCTTCAACAGCAATGGCGCCCCCGTGCCCGTGCGCGGCGACATGGCGGCGGTGGTGCGCGCTGTGCTGGCCGACCCGGAAGCCCGCCCCGAGATCACCTTGCCCCCGGCCAGCCAGCCGGCTCCGGCCCAGCCCACCTTGAGCGATGGCAAGTTGCGCGAGCCTGTGCTGCGCCTGCTGCAATGGCTGCGCCTGGTGAACGTCAGCTCCACCGATGGGCAATGGCGCTTCCCGGATCTGTCCGGCAGCGACCAGTTGGGCCAGGCCCCATTGCGCTCACCGTCGGTTTTCAACTTCTTCCGGCCCGGCTACGTGCCACCCAACACGGTCATCGCCACCAAAGGCCTGGTCGCCCCCGAGTTCCAGATCACCAACGAATCCAGCGTGATGGGCTATGCCAACTTCCTGCTGCGGATCATGCCCTTCGGGGGCAACGGCATCCTGCCCAACTACGACACCTGGCTGGCCATGGCCGACCAGCCCGCGCGCCTGGTGGACCAGCTCAACCTGCACCTGACCGGGCGCGTGCTGTCACCCATCACGGTGGACACCGTGGTGGTGGGCGTCAACTCCATCCTCGGCACCTCGGCCAACGAACGCCGCAACCGCGTGGTGGCCGCCTTTTTCCTCATCATGTGCTGCCCCGAATACCTCGTGCAGCGCTGAACGGTGTGACCATGACTTCCGACTCCCTCAGCCGCCGCGCCTTCCTGCAACGTGGCGCCGCCGTGTCCCTGGCCGGTGCCGCCGCGCCGTTCGCCCTCAACTTGGCCACCATGGCCGAAGCCGCCGCGCAGTCGTCGGGCAGCACCGACTACAAAGCCCTGGTCTGCGTCTTTCTGCAAGGCGGCAATGACCATGGCAACACGCTGATCCCATACGACGAGGGCAGCCACGCGGCCTATGCCGCCGCGCGGGGTGGCATCGCCTTGGGGCGCGACAGCCTGGCCGCCACGGCCCTGTCCAACAACCTGGGCGGGCGGCAACTGGCCATGGCGCCCAGCCTGGCGCCGCTCAAGCCCTTGTACGACGCGGGGCGCATGGCCTGGCTGCTCAACATTGGCCCCCTGGTTCAGCCAACCACGCTGGCCCAGTACCAGGCCCGTTCCGTGCCCTTGCCGGCCAAGCTGTTCTCGCACAACGACCAGCAATCGGCCTGGCAGTCCTACGGGCCCGAGGGCTCGCTGGCGGGCTGGGGTGGCAGGTCGGCCGATGCCGTGCTCTCAAGCAATGGCCGGGCCTCGCTGACCTGCATCAACACGTCGGGCAACGCGGTCTACCTGTCGGGCCGCACGGCGGTGCCCTACATGGTCAATCCCTCGGGCGTGCCTTCGCTGTACGCGCTCAATGGCGGCCTGTTCGGTTCGGCCACGTGCGAGACCGCTTTCCGGCAACTGGTCACGCAGACCTCGCAAGCCCATGTGCTGGCCAGCGAGCATGCCCGCGTCATGGCCCGTGCCATCGATGTCAATGCCCAGTTGCAAACGGCCATGGGGGCCACGCCCGCACTGGCCACGGCTTTTGACGGCGCCAACCCGCTGGCCAACCAGCTGCGGATGGTGGCGCAGCTGATCGCGGCGCGCGACCGCCTGGGCATGCGCCGCCAGGTCTTCTTCGTGTCGTTGCCGGGCTTTGACCTGCACGACAACCTGCTCAGCCGCCATGCCGTCTTGCTGGGCCAACTGGCCTCGGGCCTGGTGAGCTTTCAGGCTGCGCTGGACGAGCTGAACGTGGCCCGCAATGTGACCACCTTCACCGCCAGCGACTTTGGCCGCACGCTCAGCAGCAATGGCGATGGCTCGGACCACGGCTGGGGAGGGCATCACCTGGTGATGGGCGGTGCGGTGCGTGGCGCCAACTTGTATGGCCAGTTGCCCAACGCGGGCCTGGGCGGCGAGAGCGACACTGGCCAGGGGCGCTTGCTGCCCACGATGGGCGTGCAGCAACTGGCGGGCTCCCTGGGCCGATGGATGGGGGTGCCGTCTGGTGACCTCAACGCGATCAATCCGGGCTTGGCCTCCTTCAACGCTGGCACCTTGTCCAGCCTGCTCACCGCGTGATCCAGGCTGCTGATGCGGCTACCATGCGGCCTCGTGTCCACCTGGAGTCCGCATGAGCAGCAGCACCAAGCCCAATCAACTCAGCCGCACCATCGCCCGCTTTCAGGGCTTGCCCTCCGGGTTGCGGCCCTGGCTGACCAGTTTCATGCTGGGCAATGTGGTGCCCATGGTGGGTTCGGCCAGCCTGCGTTTCGAGGAGATCTCGAACGAGCGCGTGGTGGTCACCATCCGCAATCGGCGCAAGGTGCAGAACCACATCAAGGGCGTGCACGCGGCGGCCATGGCCTTGCTGGCTGAAACCGCCACCGGTTTTTGTGTGGGCATGAATGTGCCCGACGACAAGCTGCCGCTGATCAAGACCTTGAAGGTGGATTACCTCAAGCGTGCGCAGGGCGACATGAAGGCGGTGGCGCAGTTGCGGCCTGATCAGATTCATCAGATCCGCACGCAAGAGAAGGGCGAGGTCACTGTGCCGGTGAGCATCACCGATGAGTCGGGTGGGGAGCCCATTCAGTGCGAGATGGTTTGGGCTTGGGTGCCTAAGAAGCGTTGATCCTTCAGGCGTGTTGGCGTGCTGGGGGAGTTGCTTCGTGCTGGCAGCGCGGGGCGGGGATGAGTCGGAGGCGGGCGGGGCTCCTATGGTGGCGGTCCACCGCGTAGCGGCGGACTGCGCTCGGTGCTCGGCCACGGCGGGCGGCTGCGGAACTCGCTGTCCTGCGGCCAGCTCAAACAGTCCTCGCCGACCCCTCGCTGCGCGAGGGGCAACCCGCCGTGGCCTGCGCGCCTCGCCGCCCCCGAAGTCGCCCCAACCGCCTCCGCCTCATCCCTGATCGCCCCGCTGGTGGCGTGGCACGGTTCAGGGCGGTGGCATGTCAACGTTGTGGCGTTTGCAGCGTTCGTGCAGTTGGTGTCAAGTTGAGCCGCTGGCGGCCCGCCACCAACTGCCACCGTGGCATGCCACCAGCGGGACCACCAAGCTGAAGCCCTGCCGGAGACCGCCCCAGCCCGCGCCCCGCGCTGCCCAGAAAAAGCAAACTCACCAGCCCCGATGCTCAGCCCACATCCGCCATCCGGTTCACCCGGGCATGGCGGCCCACCGTCTTCACCAGGTCTTCAAGGTTGATCGGCTTGACCACCAGGTCCACCATGCCGACCGCTAGGCACTTGATGCGCTCTTCCGCCATGGCATGCGCGGTCTGCCCAATCACCGGCAAGTCCGGGGCCATCGCCTTGATGCGGCGCGTGGCTTCGTAACCATCCATGCCGGGCATCTGAATGTCCATCAGCACCACGTCAAAAGCCTGCGCACCGTTCTGCGCCAGGCACGCCAAGGCATCCTGACCGCCATCGACCATGGTGACCAGCGCCCCTTCGATCTGCAGCAACTCGTTCAGCACCCACTGGTTGACCTGGTTGTCTTCGGCCGCCAGCACGCGCAAACCCGCCAGGCGTTGCCCGACCTGCGCCACCGCAGTCCCCTCGTCGCCAACGGGCTCGCCCTCGCCGATCGGCACCGGGCGCACCGCAGCCGGTGGCGTGCTGACCAGCGGCAGCACCACCTCGAACCGTGTGCCTTGCCCCAGTTCACTGTGCGCATGGACTGCACCGCCCAGCATCTCCACCAGCCGCTTTGTGATCGACAAGCCCAGCCCCGTGCCGCCATACTGGCGCGTGGTGGAGCCATCGGCCTGCTCGAAGGGCCGGAACAACTCGCTCAACTGCTGCGCGCTCATGCCGATGCCCGTGTCGGCCACGGTCAGCACCAGTTGCCCATCCCGGGCGGCTGCCGACACGCTCACCTCGCCCTGCACCGTGAACTTCACCGCGTTGGACAGCAGGTTCAACAGGATCTGCTCCAGCCGCAAAGGGTCGCTGTCGCACAGCACGGGCAAATCGGGGCTCAGGTGGGTGCGCAAGCCGATGCCCTTGGCCTGGGCGCGCTCCTGGAACTGTGCGGTGGCGCGGGCCAGCAGCTCTTGCAAATTGACCGGCAGCGTCTCGATGTGCAGCTTGCCCGCCTCGATCTTCGAGAAATCGAGGATGTCATTGATGATGCCCAGCAGCAATCGCCCCGAGTCCATGATCTGCGCGAAGATCTGGTGGGCCGAGCCGCCATGGTCCCTGTGGCCGATCTGCGCCAGGCCCAGCACGCCATTGAGCGGCGTGCGGAACTCGTGGCGCAGGTTGGCCCGGAACTCGCTCTTGGTCTGGCTCAGGCGCTCGGCCACCTGGCGCGCTGTCTCCAACTCCACTGTGCGCTGCCGCACGGTCTGCTCCAGGTGCTCCTGCTGGGCCTGCAAGGCCAGCCGCGCCTGCTGCACTTCGCTGATGTCCTGGATGGCGCCTTCCACGCGCACCACCTTGCCATCCTCCAGGATGGGCTCGCCCTGGCTGCGGATCCACTTGCGCACGCCTTTCTCGCTGACCAATTCCAGCTCCAGGGTGTAGGACTGGCCCGAGTCGATGCAACGGCGCATGGTCTCGGAAATCCTGCTGCGCTCGCTGCCCTGGAAATAGCGCAGGCCATCCGTGATGGACATCGACTCGGGCAAGCTGGGGTCCAGGTCCAGGATGCGCGCGGCGCCATCGGTGCGGGTGCCGCGCAGGGTGCTCACATCGATGCTCCAGCCGCCGACCTTGGCCAGCGTGCTCATGCGGTCCAGCAGCGCCTGTTTGTCACGCAAGGCCTCTTGGGCGGTCACATTGGCGGTGATGTCCCGGGCCATGCCGAACATGCCCGCTATCTGGCCTTGAGCGTCGAACATCGGGCCTTTGGTGACCAGGAAGGTCAGCCGCCGACCATCGCGCATGGTCAGGCGGTCTTCGGTGGTCACGGTGACACCGTTGCGCTTGATCTCTTCGTCACCGGCCAGGATCAGCGCGGCGGATTCGGGTGAGAACAGGTCGTGGTCGTTGTGCCCGATGACCTGGTCGATGGGTCGACCAAGGAAGGCGGCAGCGGACTGGTTGACCATGACATACACTCCGGCCTGGTCCTTGACGAAAATGGCGTCGGTGGTGCCGTCGATCACGGCGCGCAGCAATTGTTCGCTGCGCAGCAAGGCCGCTTCGGTGAGGTGCCGTTCGCTCACATCCAGGGCCAGTCCGATGACCACCGTGCCGGTTTTGGTGGGCACGCTGCGGCCGTGGACTTCCAGTTGCACCACGCTGCCGTCACGGCGGCGCCCGGAAAAGGCGTGGCGCATTTCCTGGTCGAGGCCGTCCAGGCGCCGTTGCAATTGCTCGGTCACGCTGGCCAGGTCTTGCGGCATCACCAGATCTCGCCAAGGCACCTTGTTGATGAGTTGCTCGGGGTGGTCGTAGCCCATCATCCGCGCGAACTCGGGGTTGGCGTAGCGCAGGTGTTCGCCCTGAACGATGTAGATGCCCGCCAGCGACTGTTCGACCAGGGCCTTGAACCGGCTGTTGCCGGCCTGCTGTTCGGCCTGCCGAAGCCATTCGATCACCCGGCTCATCAGGATGCCCATGGCGAAGAACACGCCAATGGCCACCACCGAGGTGTTTTGCGCCGACATGAACAGGAACCAGGCCAGGCCCGCAGACAGCACGGTCGCCACGATGCCGGCCACGCCGCCACCCAGCCACGATGCCGCGAACACGGCCGGGTAGAACAGCAGCAGCGCGATGGGTTGGATGGCGGACCAGAAGGTCCACTGGATGGCGGCGGCCACCAGAGGGATGGCCAGGCCCCAGAGCACACCCGCCGCCGAAGCCTTGGGGAGGGGCTCATCGGACAGGCTGCCCTCGGTGTCGTCCGGCACATGCTGCAGGGTGAGCCACAGCATGAGCGCGGTCACCAGGATGAAGAAAAGACCTTTGAGGGTGGAAAAGTGCGTGATGGACGTCACGTCACTGAAGGTGGCCAGCACCCGGTCCGACAGGAATATCCACAATGCCGCGAACACGGCGTAACCCAGCGTTGCCCGAAGGCTGAATCGCTTCCGACGGGAAATCGGCATCAATGCGCTCCTGCACCACCCTGAGGGCTCAGGTGATTATGGTGCCGTGCTCAACGCCGTGCGTGAAAAGTGGCGTGCAGTGTGGTGCCTCGGTCACCTGGGCTTGCGATCAGGCTGCTTCGATGCGTGCCGTGACGGCCTTGCCGCTGCGCAAACCCAGTTTGGCCAGCAGGGCGCGGTCGCGTTCGACTTCGGGGTTACCCGTGGTCAGCAGCTTGTCGCCATAGAAGATGGAGTTGGCGCCCGCCAGGAAGCACATGGCCTGCACGGCCTCACTCATCTGCTGGCGACCGGCCGACAGGCGCACGCGCGCCGTGGGCATGGTGATGCGTGCCACGGCGATGGTGCGCACGAACTCCAGCGGATCCAGCGGTGGGGTGTCGGCCAGGGGCGTGCCGGGCACGCGCACCAGGTCGTTGATGGGCACCGATTCAGGGTGCGTGGGCAGGTTGGCCAATTGGGCGATCAGGCCAGCGCGGCCTTCACGTGTTTCGCCCATGCCGACGATGCCGCCGCTGCACACCTTGATGCTGGCCGAGCGCACGTGCGAGAGCGTGTCAAGGCGGTCCTGCATGTCGCGGGTGGTGATGATGTCGCCGTACAGCTCGGGGGCGGTGTCCAGGTTGTGGTTGTAGTAATCCAGGCCGGCGTTCTTGAGCGATTTCGCTTGAGGTTCGGTCAGCATGCCCAGGGTGCAGCAGGCTTCCAGGCCTTCTTCCTTGATCACGCCGATCAGCTCGGCCACTTTTTCGATGTCGCGGTCTTTGGGGGCGCGCCAGGCGGCGCCCATGCAGAAGCGGCTGGCGCCAGCTTCCTTGGCGGCCACCACGGCCTCGCGCACCTGCTCGGGCGACATCAGCTTGCTGGCCTTGACGCCGGTGTCGTAGCGGGCGGCTTGCGGGCAGTAGCCGCAGTCTTCTTCGCAACCACCGGTCTTGACCGACAGCAAGGTAGCGTGTTCGACCTCGTTCGCATCCCAATGCTGGCGGTGCACCTGCTGAGCCTGCCACATCAGGTCATTGAAGGGCAGGTTGAACAGCGCCAGTACCTCGGCGCGGGGCCAGCGGGCGTCGGCGTCGTCTTCCGGCGTGGTGCAGTCGCCGCCGCAACCATGGGCGTTGAGCACGGCCTTGGGCAACCATTGAACCGTTTGGGTGGTGGTCTGGGCGGACGAGGGGCTGGCGAGTAGGCTGGAAGGCATGGGCTGGACTGCGGACAAAGCAGTGCTGAAACGGTCAAAACAGGCCCCAGTGTAGGCCAGACGACGGGGGAGCGCCAAGCGGTTTGCCAGAGCGCGCTGCCCTGAAAATCGGCCACGGCCGGGGGGTGACGCGCGGGCTCTTTGCGTCAGATCGGCCTGGAGCCCCGGATCGGCATTGCGCTAAGCTCAGGCCATGCGTTTTGAACACCTGATCGAGATCAATGCCGCCAGCGTGGCCACCCAGACCGTGGTGCCACCCTTCACGCGCGAACAGCTCTGGCGCGGCCTGATGGCCCGTGTGCAGACGCCGCAGCGCTTTCCGCTGGGGCCAGACAGCTGCGACTGGCGCGAGGTCGAACCGGGCGTGATCCGGCGCACCGTGAGTTTCGGTGCCAATGCGATGAAGGACGAGGTGCAAGCCGACGCCTTTCAGAAGCTGGAATTCACGCCCGAACCGCATGGCGACACCACGCCCATCCGCCTGACCATCACGATCGAAGAGCCCCACCCTGCCCAGATGGTGCTGCGCTTTGTGTATGAAAGCGTCAGTGAGTTGTCGGCGGAAGAGGCTTACTTCAATGATTACCGCCACAACGCCTGGCTGCACAACGACCGCGACATGGTGCGCACGCTGCGACAGTGGCTGGTGGACGAAGGACTCTAGGAGACCCGAACGATGCGGAACGACGCTTTCATCTGCGATGGCCTGCGCACGCCCTTTGGCCGCTATGGCGGGGCCTTGTCCTCGGTGCGCACGGACGACCTGGCGGCGGTGCCGTTGCGGGCCTTGCTGGCGCGCCACCCCAGCCTGGACCCGGCCCTGATCGACGACGTGCTGTACGGCTGCGCCAACCAGGCGGGCGAAGACAACCGCAATGTGGCCCGCATGGCCGCCTTGCTGGCGGGCCTGCCCATGGACGTGCCGGGCGCCACCATCAACCGCCTGTGCGGCTCGGGCCTGGACGCCCTGGGTACCGCCGCGCGCGCCATCCGCTCGGGCGAGGCTCACCTGATGATCGCCGGGGGCGTTGAAAGCATGAGCCGCGCGCCGTTCGTGACGGCCAAAGCCGACAGCGCCTTCAGCCGCAACGTGGCCACGTTCGACACCACCATCGGCTGGCGCTTCGTGAACCCCTTGATGAAAGCCCGGCACGGCATTGATTCGATGCCCGAGACCGCCGAGAACGTGGCCCGCGAGTTCGCTGTGGGTCGCGAAGACCAGGATCTGTTTGCGCTGGCTTCGCAGCGCAAGGCCGTGGCGGCGCAAGTGGCGGGTTTCTTTGACACCGAGATCACGCCGATCAGCATCGCGCAGAAGAAGGGCGAGGCCACCGTGGTGTCGAAAGACGAGCACCCACGCGAGACCACCCTCGAATCGCTGGCCAGGCTCAAGGGTGTGGTCACGCCCGATGGCACGGTGACGGCGGGCAATGCCTCGGGCATCAACGATGGCGCCTGCGCCTTGCTGGTCGCCTCGGAAGTGGCCGCGCGCGAACACCACCTGACGCCACTGGCGCGCATCGTGGGCATGGGGGTGGCCGGTGTGCCCCCGCGCATCATGGGCATGGGCCCGGCGCCAGCCTCGCTCAAGCTGCTGGCCCGCCTGGGCCTGACCATCGACCAGATGGACGTCATCGAGTTGAATGAAGCCTTTGCCGCACAGGGCCTGGCGGTGATGCGCCAGTGGGGCCTGCACGATGGCGATCCGCGCGTCAATCCGAATGGTGGGGCCATTGCGCTGGGGCACCCGCTGGGCGCATCGGGCGCGCGGCTCGCGCTGACGGCGGTGAACCAGTTGCACCGCATTGGCGGTCGCTATGCCCTGGTCACCATGTGCATTGGGGTGGGGCAAGGCATCGCGGTGGTGCTGGAGCGGGTTTGAAGGGCTAGAGCACCGGGTGCGGCAGCTGCACCGGGCCGGCTGGCTGATGGCCTGCTCGCCCGCTGGACACCGCTTGCTGCAAAACCGGCAGCGCCGCTTGTGTTTGTGTGAGCGTGCTGCCCAGGCCACGCACCACGCAGACGGCGGCTGGGCCGCAACTCGCCGCTTGCCCAACATCATCCTCGTTCAACAGGCCACCGATCGCCACCACGGGCGCCGGGCTGTGGGCCACCCACCAGCGCAGGTTGTTATGGCCTTGCGGCTGCCAGGGCATGTCTTTGGTGGTGGTGGGCAGCACGGGCCCGCAGGCGATCAGGCTGGCGCCGCAACCGGCCGCGCGCGCCAGTTCCCACAGGCTGTGTGAGCTGAGGCCCAAGCTGATGCGGTGTCGAGCCGACAGCAGCAGGGCCTGGTCCTGGGGGCTCAAGGCCAGCAGATCCTCCTGGCCCAGGTGCAGGCCCAGTGAAGCGTCGGTGCTCGCGCTCAAGGCCAGGGCTTCGCGCCAATGGTCATTGATGAACAAGGTGGCCTGGGCCGAGGCGCAGGCGTCCAGGCTGGTGGCCAGTTGCTGGGCCAGGTCGGCTGCCTTCGACTTGCGGCGCAACTGCAGCAGGCGCAAGCCACTGGCCACCCCATCCTTGATGCGATCGGCGCTGTCAACGATGCCGTACAAGCCATCGGCCGGTGCGGTGAAGGGGGCAAAGCGGGTGCCTTGCAAGGCCCAGGGCAGTTGCTCGTCCAGGCCCAGCCAGGGCAAGGGCGCGCCGCCATGGTGCGGGCCTGCCGCAAAGCCTTGGCCCGCGATGACGGGCCCCGCGCCCTGGCCGGCCGCATGGCCTTGGCTCAGCGCATGGTGGGTGAGCATCTTGGCCAGCACCACGGCATCGGCCTCGACATGGCCCAGGGCCAGCGCGGCCGCGATGCCGGTGGCGAAGGTGCAGCCGGTGCCGTGCGTGTGGCGCGTGTCAATCCGGGGCGCCGTCAACCAGCCGGTGGCATGCGGGGTCAGCAGCCAATCGATCGCCTGGGCGGTGGGCGATGCGGGCTCGCCCACCGACACCGCATCGCCCCCGGTGATGACGACGCCGCGCGCCCCCAACTGTTGAAGCTGGCGGGCCATCTCGGGCAACTGGCCCTGGTCCAGGCCATGGCTGGCTTGAGGCCAGGCCAGCAAGCGCGCCGCCTCCAGCCGATTGGGCGTGATCACCGTGGCGCGGGGAATCAACAGCTTGCGGTAGGCGCTCAGCACCGATGGGTCGGCAAAGGTGGCGCCACCGGCCGATGCCCCCAGCACCGGGTCGATGACCAAGGCCAGTTGCCGGTGCGGGTCTTCGCCAGGCGGGGTGGCGGCGCGCAGGTGATCCACCCAGCGTGCCACCGCTTTGATCGCGGCCACGCTGCCCAGCAGGCCGGTCTTGATGGCGCGGGGTGGCAGGTCCAGCGCCAGTGCGGCCAACTGGGCCTCCAGGGTGCCCGCATCGACGGGGACCACGGCCTGCACGCCTTGCGAGTTCTGCGCCGTCACGGCGGCGATCACCGGGCACAGGTGCACGCCCAGGGCATCGGCCGCGCGTTGGTCGGCGCTCAGGCCAGCGCCACCGCTGCTGTCGTGGCCAGCGATGCTCCAGAGGATGGGAAGGCGATGGCTCATGGTCATCACAACAGCACGAAGGGTTGGCCCCCCACCGGCGTGGTGGCCACGGCCACGTCACTGGTGGGCATCAGGCCGGCTTCAAAGCCGGTGCGCCCGGCCTGCACCGCGTGGCGAAAGGCCGTGGCCATGCGCACCGCATCGCCCGACTGCGACACGGCCGAGTTCAGCAAAACGGCATCCATGCCCAGCTCCATCGCGGCCGTGGCGTGCGAGGGGGCGCCCAGGCCCGCATCGACGATCAGGGTGGTGTGGGGCAGGCGCGCACGCAAGGTTCGCAAGGCCCAGGGGTTGAGCAGGCCCAGGCCCGAGCCGATGGGGGCACCCCAGGGCATCAATACCCGGCAGCCAGCGTCAACCAGGCGTTGGCAGGTGACCAGATCGTCGGTGCAGTAGGGCAGCACCTCGAAGCCATCGCTGACCAGTTGGCGTGCGGCATCGACCAGCTCGAAAGGGTCGGGTTGCAAGGTCTGTTCGTCACCCACCACTTCGAGCTTGACCCAATGGGTGTCCAGCAGTTCGCGCGCCATGTGCGCCAGGGTGATGGCCTCGCGGGCGCTGCGGCAACCGGCGGTGTTGGGCAGCAAGTGGGCACCTTGCTCGCGGGCGGTGGCGCGGATGATGTCGACGAAGCCGTTGTCGCCGCCACCGGGCACGGCCAGCGTGCGCTTGAGGCCCAGGGTCAGCACCTGGCTGCCGCTGGCGATGATGGCTTCGCGCAGGACCTGCGGCGAGGGGTAGCCCGCCGTGCCCAGCAGGAAGCGGCTGGTCAGCGGTGTGTCGCCAATGAACCAGATTTTCATCTTCAGCCTCCTGTGATGGCGCTGAAACACAGCACCGCATCGCCATCGTGCAAGGTGTGTTGGCCGCGTTCGCTGCGCGGCACGAACTCGCCATTGACGGCGGTGGCCACGGCGGTGTCGTCCAGGCCTCTGGCCTGGTTCAGGTGGGCCAGCAGATCGGCCACGGTGCTGCCCAGGGGCAGCTGTTGGGTGCCTTGGTCGGTGTGAACGGTGATGAAGCTCATGTCAGCAGTCCAATCTGGTCCAGGGCTTCGTCCACCAACGATGGCGCCAGCAACCAGCCATGGCGGTACAGGCCGTTGATGCGCACGAGGCCGGGCTCGACATGGCACTCGGGCCGGTGGTCGGGCAGGGCTGGGCGCAGGTTGGTGTCCATGCGCAGGATGCGGCTTTCGGCCAGGGCGGGCAGCACGCTGTGGGCGGCGGCCATCAACTCGACCGCGCTGCGCAGCGACATGGGCGAGCGGTCTTCGGTCTCGATCTCGCTGGCGCCCACCAGCACCACGTCGCCGGGGCGGGGCACCACGTAGACGCGGTGACGTGGGTGCAGCAGGCGCACCGGGCGCTTCAAGCCCAGGCCAGGTGCGTGCAGCCAGACCATCTCGCCCCGCACACCGCGCACCGCGCAACTGGCCTTGGCGCCCACGCCGCGCAGGTCGAACACCCAGTCGTAGCGGCGGCCATCCAATTGGCCGGCCTGGATGTGCTGCACGGGTTGCGCCCAGTGCCATTGCACAGCGGGGGCGTCTGCATGCAGGTACTGCAAGGTGCGCACCGTGTCGATGTGGGCCTCGCCCGCCAGCATCCAGGCGTGCAGTCGGCCCATGGTGCTGTGCAGCGAGGGCTCCAGTTGGGTGAGGGCTGCCGCGTCCAGGGCCTGGGGTTGCGCCGCGGCAATCGGTTGAGTGACATCTACCAGGCGTGCGAGCACCCGCCGTGCCGCGCCCTGGTCGCTGCCATGGGCGACCAGCAGGCTGCCATGCTGCTCAAAGAGCCTGGGCATGCCGGGCTGACTTTGGCTGAGCCGATCGGTGATCGCCTGCCAGCGGTCGATGGACTGCCAGCCACGTTGGGCCAGGTCGGGGTCGGCGGTCTCGCGCTCGGCCATCGGGCTGAGCATGCCTGCGGCGGTGAAGCCGGCCGCGCCGTGCCCGTCAAAGGTGGGCACGGGGCCAGCTGCCGGGTCGAAGACGCTGACGCGGTGGCCCGCGTGCGCCAGGGTCCAGGCCATCAGTCGGCCCAGCAAGCCCGCGCCCGCAATGCCGATGTTCATGCTTTGCATGGTGCTGGTGCTCGCTCAGGCCTGGGGCGCTTCCGACTTGATCGGGATGTACAGCTCGCCACCCACCTGCTTGAACTCGGCGGACTTGTCGGCCATGCCCCGGGCGATGGCATCGCCATCGGCCACACCCTGTGCCGCCGCGAACTCACGCACTTCCTGTGTGATCTTCATCGAGCAGAACTTGGGGCCGCACATCGAGCAGAAGTGCGCCACCTTGGAGGCGTCCTTGGGCAGGGTCTCGTCGTGGAAGTCGCGCGCAGTTTCCGGGTCCAGGCCCAGGTTGAACTGGTCCTGCCAGCGGAAATCGAAACGTGCTTGCGACAGCGCATCGTCACGCGCGCGAGAGCCAGGATGGCCCTTGGCCACATCGGCCGCGTGCGCTGCGATCTTGTAGGCGATCAGGCCCTGCTTGACGTCGTCCCGGTTGGGCAGGCCCAGGTGTTCCTTGGGCGTCACGTAGCAAAGCATGGCCGTGCCCATCCAGCCGATCATCGCGGCGCCGATGGCCGAAGCGATGTGGTCATAGCCGGGCGCGATGTCGATGGTCAGCGGGCCCAGGGTGTAGAAGGGCGCCTCGTGGCAGGTCTTGAGCTGCTCGTCCATGTTGGCCTGGATCAGGTGCATGGGCACGTGGCCGGGACCTTCGATCATGGTCTGCACATCGTGCTTCCAGGCGATCTGCGTGAGCTCGCCCAGGGTGCGCAATTCGGCGAATTGCGCCTCGTCATTGGCATCGCTCAGCGAGCCGGGGCGCAGACCGTCGCCCAGCGAGAAGCTCACGTCATAGGCCTTCATGATTTCGCAAATCTCTTCAAAGTGCGTGTACAGGAAGTTCTCTTTGTGGTGCGAGATGCACCACTTGGCCAGGATCGAGCCGCCGCGCGAGACGATGCCCGTGCGCCGTCCAGCGGTCAAATGAATGAAAGGCAAACGCACGCCCGCGTGGATGGTGAAGTAGTCCACCCCCTGCTCGGCCTGCTCGATCAGCGTGTCGCGGTAGATGGCCCAGGTGAGGTCTTCGGCCACGCCGCCCACCTTCTCCAGCGCCTGGTAGATGGGCACGGTGCCAATCGGCACGGGGCTGTTGCGCACGATCCAGTCGCGCGTGGTGTGGATGTGCTTGCCGGTGGACAAATCCATCACGTTGTCGGCGCCCCAGCGGATCGCCCACACCAGTTTTTCAACTTCCTCTTCGATCGACGAGGTGACCGCCGAGTTGCCGATGTTGGCGTTGATCTTGACCAGGAAGTTGCGGCCAATGGCCATCGGCTCCAGCTCGGTGTGGTTGATGTTGGCCGGGATGATGGCGCGGCCACGGGCCACTTCCGATCGCACGAACTCGGGCGTGATCTCGCGCGGGATCATGGCGCCCATGGGGTTGCCGCGCAGGCGTGTTTCGCGCTCGGCATCCTGGCTGTACACGGTGCGCCAGTCGCCCACGCCATCGGCCATCTCCAGGCGGCGCTGGTTTTCGCGGATGGCCACGTACTCCATCTCGGGCGTGATGATGCCTTGGCGCGCATAGTGCATCTGCGTGACGTTGAGGCCAGACTTGGCGCGGCGTGGCGTGCGTTGCAAGGCGGCGGCCGCTTGGCGCAGGGCGGCCATGCGTTCATCGTGGCGCTCGTCGGGCTTGAGGCCATCGTCCACGGCCTGGATGCTGCGGCCGGGGTAGGACTCGGTGTCGCCCCGTGCCAGGATGGCGGCCTCGCGCACGGGCGGCAGGCCGCGCGTCACGTCGATCTCGACAGTCGGGTCGGAATAAGGGCCGGAGCAGTCGTACAAGGTGACGGCTTCGCCATTGGTCAGCGAGACCTCGCGCATGGGCACGCGCACGCCGGGCTGGCTGCCTTCCACGTAGATCTTGCGGGATGCAGGCAAAGGCTCGCGCGTCAGGCGCGTGAGTTCGCTAAAGCCGGCCAGGGCGACAGCAGGATCGGGTGCGTTCATGGGGCGGACTCCTCGGGTGGCAGTGTTGAATCACATGCTCCGAGGGGTGCCTGGGCGAGACGGAATGCTTCCATCGGCCGGGACCGCGCCATTGGCAGGCGTAAGGCCCCATCAGGTACAGCTCTTCTTTCGCCGGTATGAGCCGGATCAAGTTCAGCGGGTTCGGTCTTGGACCATCTCAGCGCAGCACGATGACGACATCATCGCGAGGCACACCCCGGAGCAGTGGCTAGTGTAGTGCCAAGTTGGCTTACTGGGCCAGGGTCGCGGTGGTGGTGGTCAGGTTGCCGGCCGGTTTGACCTGGGCAGGGCTGCCTTCGCGGTCAAACAGCAATTGCCACACCTTCGCGACCAGCGAGGGGCTGGCGGCGGATGAGACTTCTGTGGTGGTTGGTCCCAGGAGGACGAACGCCAGAGCCAGGGGTGCGATGGCAAACAGGGGGCGCATAGATTGGTAGAAAACCTGATATGAAGTTGTTGAGGCCAAGTGTATGGCTCAATTTGTCATCCTGGCACCCCCATTGCAAGGGGTGCACACCCCTAAGGCGGGGGGGTGTCATGCACCGACTGTGGCTATCGGCGTGGCCGCACGATCGTGATGCGGTGATCTCGCTGGGGCGTGGCACCCGACGAGCCACATTGTTGGCATGCGCCATTGGCTTGACCGCAGGCCGCTTTGGCCACAGAAGGTGTGGTTTTCAAGCCCAGCAGCGAGGCCAGGGCGGGCCACCAGCGCCGACCCAGGTAGGCCGCCGCCGCGAGCACGATGCCGAGGGCCACCAGGTCTTGCCAAAGCGGGCTGCCCGGCATGCTCAAGCTCCCCAGGCCAGGGCCAGGCGGTAGACCACCCAGCAGGCGGCGTAGGCCAGTGCGAACAAGTAGGCCGTCATGGCCAGGGGCACCGTCCAGCCGTTGGTTTCACGCTTGACCACGATCACGGTGGACAAGCACTGCGGCGCGAACACGAACCAGGTCATCAGGGACAAGGCAGTAGGCAGGGACCAGGCTTGCCCGATCACCGTGGTCAGCGCGCCGGTGAGGGCATCGCCGGTTTGCGACATGGCGTACACCGTGCCCAGGGCGCTGACCGCCACTTCGCGCGCGGCCAGGCCCGGCACCAGCGCGATGCAGATCTGCCAATTGAAGCCAATCGGCTCAAAAATCACCTGCAGCGCGCGACCGGCCATGCCCGCCAGGCTGTACTCGATGGCCGGGCCGGTGGCATCCAGCGGGGGCGCCGGGTAGGTTGAGAGAAACCACAGGATGACCATCAAGGCCAGGATGATGGTGCCCACGCGGGTGACGAAAATCTGCGCGCGCTCCCACAGCCCCAGCGCCAGGTTGCGCAGGTGCGGCCAGTGGTAGTCGGGCAGCTCCATCAGCAAGGGCTGCGCGTGCGACTGCCGCATGAACAGCTTGAGCACCAGCGCCACGATCAGGCCCGCCACGATGCCTGCGGCGTACAAGGCAAACAGCACCAGTCCTTGCAGGTTGAAGATGCCGCCCACCGTTTGGCTGGGGATGAAGGCCGCGATCAACAGGGCGTACACCGGCAGCCGGGCCGAGCAGGTCATCAGGGGCGCAATCAGGATGGTGACCAGGCGGTCGCGCGGATTGGCGATGGTGCGCGTGGCCATGATCCCGGGGATGGCGCAGGCGAAGCTGGACAACAGGGGGATGAAGGCGCGGCCCGACAGCCCCACGCTGCCCATGACGCGGTCCAGCAAAAAGGCGGCGCGCGGCAGGTAGCCGGAGTCTTCCAGGGCCAGGATGAAGAAGAACAGGATCAGGATCTGTGGCAGGAAGACGAGCACGCCGCCTGCGCCGCTGATGATGCCGTCCACCAGCAGGCCGCGCAGCATGCCTTCGCCCAGGTGCGCGCCGACCCATTCGCCCAGCGCGGCCATGGAGGTGTCAATGAACTCCATCGGCGCGGCAGCCCAGCTGAACACGGCCTGGAAGACCAGGAACATCAGCACGGCCAGGATCACCGGGCCCAGCACCGGGTGCAGCGCGTATTGGTCGATCCGGGTGGTCAAGCTGGGGCCGGTGGCGGGCATCACCACGCACCGCGACAGCAACTCGCTCACGCGCTGGTGGGTGGCTTCCACCGGGATGGCGGTGATGCGTTCGATGGGGCGGATGGCAGGCTGGCCGGACAGCTGCGTCCAGTCCAGCCGGTCCAGTTGCGCCAGCAAGGCTTGCTCGCCCCCGGCTTTCACGGCCACGGCTTCGATCACCGGTACGCCCAACTCTTCCTGCAGTTTGGCCACGTCAATGTGGATGCCGCGCTTGCGGGCCAGGTCCATCATGTTGATGACCAGCACCATGGGGGCATCAAGAGACTGCAGCTCCAACACCATGCGCAGGTTCAGGCGCAGATTGGTGGCATCGACCACGCAGACCAGCCCCACTGGGCTGGCTTCACCGGCGCGAGTACCCGCAATCACGTCGCGGGTGATGGTTTCGTCGGGCGTGGTGGGCAGCAGGCTGTAGGCGCCAGGCAGGTCCAGCACGCGCCAGGCCTGGCCGGCGGGCGACACGAACTGGCCTTCCTTGCGCTCGACGGTCACGCCTGCGTAATTGCCAACCTTCTGGCGGGCACCCGTCAGGCGGTTGAACAAGGCGGTCTTGCCGCAATTGGGATTGCCCACCAGGGCAATCAGCGGGGCGGTCAAGGGGGAAGGCGCGAAGGCCGCATCAGACATGACGGATACTGCCGGTTCGGAATATTCAGGCCTGGACCACTTCGATCAGGGAGGATTCCAGGGTGCGCATCGCGAAAGTGCTGGTGCCCACGCGAACGGCCAGTGGGCCGCTGCCAGCGAACACGCGGCGCAGCACCTCCACCCGCTCACCGGGCACGAAGCCCAGTTCCATCAGGCGGCGCTTGAGCGCTGCCCCGTCTTTGGTGGCGGTGCGGATGTTTCGGATGGTGGCCACCACACGCACAGGCAGCGTGTCCAGGGTGATGGACGAAGAAGCGGGTGTGGGGTGAGCAGCATTCATCTGCCCATTCTAAATCCAAATGCGAACGATTCGCAACTTCTTTGTCGAATGCGCTGAAAGCTGGCTCAAGCCAGGAGCGGCATCGGCAAGGTGTGTTTTTTCTGACCGCAGGCGGCCATGTTGTGGCGGCCGCAATCACATCGGTGTGCAAAAGCAGGGATCCGCGAGTCATCTTCGTCGATCGACGCTGTGAACGAGTCTGTCAAAGTGCAGCCGCTGTCCAGGTCGTCAGGGCCTGGCGTTCCGCCGAAAAACCACAACGCCAATCCATCCAGGCTGTTGGTGTTTGATTTCATGGGGGTCCTCCCTGTCATGGCAACGCCACCCTGAAGGCGTTCTACGACTTGTTCAGGGTGGCGCCACATTTCTTGGATTCAGATCAAGGGCGAACGGCGATTTCGTTCTTGACCGACTTCACGCCCTTGACATCGCGGGCGATGGCGGCGGCCGAGTCCTTCTCGGTCTGGCTCTTGGCGAAGCCCGACAGCATCACGGTGCCGTTCAAGGTTTCAACCTTGATGGAGGCGGCGTCCACCGACTTGGCGTCCACGAACTTGGCCTTGATCTTGGTGGTGATGGCGGCGTCATCGATGTACTCGCCCACGGTGGATTGATCGCGGGTCACGGCGCAGCCGGGAATGATGATCAGTGAAGAGGCGGCCAGGGCCAGGACAGCGGCGGTGCGTTTGTTGAAAAACATGGAAATTCTCCTTTGGGTGACTGGGAACAAAATCGAATCGTCTTGTCTATTTCTTGATCGCGCCGATGCCCAGCAAAGCCAAGCCCACCACGACGATGAACAAGACGAGGAACAGCACGAACAGGAATTTGGCGATGCCTGCGGCGCCTGCGGCGATGCCCGTGAAGCCGAACAGGCCGGCCACCAAGGCGATCAGTGCAAAAAACAGTGCCCACTTCAGCATGGCCATCTCCGAGAAATTGATGTCTGTCGATGTGGAAACTTTAGGTTTCTGCGTGCAGGCCAGGCATCAGCCTTCTGCGCATTCCCATGTAGGACGACGCCCCGTCCAACTGTCGTCGAACGGGGCGCGCGCGGGGCTTGGGCCCGGGCTGAGCAGCGGGGCGGATCAGGTGATCAAGGGCACCGTGGCGCCGATGCGCGTGCCCTGGCCCGGTGCTGATTGCAGGACCAGCTCACCCCCTTCGGCCTCGACCCGGTAGCGCATGCCAAGCAAGCCGTGCGCCGAGCTGGGTTGCTGCGAAGGATCGAAGCCCACGCCGTCGTCCTTGACGGCAATGCAGGCTCGGCCATCCTGGGCGCTCAGGTCCACGGTGACGGTTTTGGCCTTGGCGTATTTGGCGATGTTGGTGAAGGCCTCTTGCACCAGGCGGTACACGGTCAGCGAAGCCGACGGGCTCAGGCTGACGGAATTGAGGTGGCAATCGACCTGCAGGCCCGAGCGCGTGGCGAACTCGCGTGACTGGATCTCCAGGGCGGCCACCAGGCCCAATGTGCTCAAGGACGAGGGGCACAGGTCTTCGACAATGCGGCGCTTGAGCGCGATCACCTCGTTGAGGTTGTCGTTGAGGTGGGCCATGCGCTCGGCCAGCTCGGGCGTGAGTGTGCCCAGGCGCGACTTGATGCGTGCGGCATCGAGCTTGGCGGCGGTGAGCAGGGCGCCCAGTTCATCGTGCAGCTCGCGCGCGAGGCGGCCGCGCTCGTCCTCGCGGATGGTTTGCAGGTAGCGGGTCAGGTCAGTCAGGTGCATGGTGCGCCGCTTGACCTCGAATTCCAGTTGGTCGCGCTCGGCCTGGATGGCCTGGCTTTGGGCCAGGCGCTGGGCGTTGAGCGCGTTGGTCTGCGCCAGGAACATGGTCAGGGCCAGGAAGCTGATGGCGGTCATGGCGGCCACGCCGATGCGGTTGAGCATCAGGGTGTTGTGCACGTCCTCGCGCGCGGTGTTGACCTTGGTGGTTTCGCTCTCCAGCAACTGCGTGGCCACGGCACGCACCGACTCCATGTCCTGCTGGCCGATGTTGGACAGGACCATGGCCCGCCAGGCCTCCTCCTTGCCTTCGTCGTGCAGGCGGATCGTGATGGCCACCTCGCCCAGCTTGCGCTGCGTCAGGATCTGCAGCTCCTGGGCGCTTTTCTGGTTGGCTGCATCCTTGGCGTAATACTGGACCAACCACTTGAGGGCGGCATTGCTGTCGTCAATGGCGCCGTTCAGGGGGGTCAGGTATTCCTGGCGGCTGGTCAGCAAGTAGCCGCGCTGGCTGGTTTCTGTGTCGACCAGGCGACGCAGCAAGGTGTTGATCTGGGTGCGCGCCTGCGCCATCATCCCCATGTCGTCCATGGAATCCGTGGCCTGCCAGTACGAGGTCTCGCTGATGAAGAGCATGGCCAGCGCCGCCAATGCCGCCAACGGAAAGGCATAGGCACTGCGTTTGATCTGTGTCAGGCTTATCATCGTCATCATCCTACTTCCAACTGATCGATCGTCGACCATGATTCGAATTGCCATCATTGACGACCACGCCATCGTGCGCGCCGGACTGCGTCAGTTTTTCTCTGACCAGGTGGACCTGAAGGTCACCGGCGAAGCCTCCACCGGCCGAGAGGCCCTGGAATTGGTGCGGGCGGGTGATGTTGACGTGTTGGTGATGGACCTGTCCATGCCTGATCAGAGCGGTGTCGATGCCCTGGCCGCCATCCGGGCCCGCGCCCCTGACCTGCCGGTGCTGATCCTGAGCGGTTTCCCCGAAGAGCACTACGCCTTGACCTTGCTGCGCCAGGGCGCCAGCGGTTACCTCAACAAGGAGTGCGACCCCGAAGAGATCGTCAAGGCCATCCGCACCGTGTTCCGTGGCCGCAAGTACATCACCGCCGGTGTGGCCGAAATGCTGGCCGATGGCCTGGGCGGCGACCCTGACAAGTCCCTGCACGAGCAGCTGTCCGAGCGCGAGTTCCAGGTGTTTTTGCGGCTGGCCAAGGGCGAGACCATTGGCCACATGGCCGACAGCATGTCCCTGAGCGTGAAGACCGTGAGCACCTACCGCTCGCGCGTGATGGAAAAAATGAACCTGGCTTCGAACAGCGACCTGACCTATTACGCGCTCAAGAATGGGCTGATTCAGTGAGCATTGACCAGCGCCACGCAGTAGTCGATCAGGCTGTCGATCTCGTTGGATTTGTCGAAGACCTGGTCGGCCCCCAGTTCCAGGCAACGCCTTCGCATGTCGGGCGTGGCGTAGTTGCTGAGCACGACGTGCTTGCGCGCTGAAGCCACCGGTTGGGTTTTCTGAAGCACGCCCAACCCTGATCCCCGCTTGATGAAGATGTCGACGATGACCAGATCGCAGGCGTTGTTGCCATCGTTGAGCCAGGCCACGGCGTTGGCTTCGTCTTCCGCTGTGCCGACCACTTCCAGTGACACCATCTCTTCCAGAGTCGCGATGAGGTTCTCGCGAATCACCGGGCTGTCTTCAACAATGAAGGCTTTCAGGGGTGTCATGTCATTGACTGCTCGGTCTGTGGGGCGGTGCATGAAGGGGATTGATCAATTATCGCCGCAGCCCGGTGGGTGGCGCCATTGGAAGATCTCCTAGCTGTTTGTAGGAGCTCACCTACAGTTTCTTGCGTAGGACAAAAACTACGCCAGCTTGCGGCACCGTCCGGTTGGGGAAAGGCGGCGGCTTTTGGACACTGGCGTTCAGCCTGTCGTCAACGATGGGTTCATAACTTAACTACTCGCAAGGAACTCACCATGTCCAAAACCACCACCATCCAAGCCGCTGTCCTGGCCGCCTGCCTGAGCGCCGTGTCGTATGCCAACGCAGCTGGCATGATCACCAAGGCCGACTACCGTGCTGGCAAGGACGCCGCCACCGCCACTTACAAGGCTGACAAGGAAGCCTGTGACAAGTTGGGCGACAACGCCAAGGACGTCTGCATGGCTGAAGCCAAGGCCAAGGAAAAGGTTGCCAAGGCCGAGCTGGAGTACAAGTACACCGGCAAGGCGGGTGACCGCAAGCACCTGGCCGATGTGAAAGCCGAAACCGCCTATGAAGTTGCCAAGGAAAAGTGCGATGACAAGGCTGGCAACGACAAGGACGTCTGCGTGAAGGAAGCCAAGGCCGTGGAAACCAAGGCCAAGGCCGATGCCAAGCTGAACAAGGAAGTCGGCGACGCCTCCAAGGATGCCGTTGATGACAAGATGGACGCCAACTACAAGGTGGCCAAGGAAAAGTGTGACGCCCTGTCTGGCGATGCCAAGTCCAGCTGCATGGACAACGCCAAGATGCACTACAAGAAGTAAGCAAACGCAGGCCCCTTCGGGGGCCTGGTCTGCCAAGGCAAAGAGCCTGCACCCTTTGAAAGGTGCAGGCTCTTTGCTTTGAGGTGCAGTCAGCTCAGCGTGGCTGGCGAGGGTTGGACAGTTGGTGGAACCAAGTGATGAGGTTGTTGGCCAAGGTGCCGACAAAGGGCTGCTTGGCCAGGCCCAGCACCGATTGCGAGACCACGCCTTTGAGCAACAATGACTTGACCAGGCCGCGACCAGGTCGGAACCAGACCAGTGAGCCCCCGATGGCGGCGGCCACCAGCACCAGCGCCAAAGGATGTTTGTTGGCCAGGGGCTGGAGGGCCTCTCGCACCAAGCCGCCGGCCAAGTGAGTGGCAGGGCGCCAGGGATGGCTTTCCCACCAGCCCTGCAGGGCGTTGAAGGTCGAGGACAGGATGGGGTGTTCGCGCAGCTCTCGCATCCAGGCCTGCAGTTGCTCGGGCAGCGCGTGGCCCGATGAGGTGCCATCTTCGGGCGCCTCGTCGGGTGGCGTCAGCCAAAGGCGGATGCGTTCACGAGACTGTTGCAGGCGGAGTTCGGCGGGCAGGGGCGCGCGAGGTGTTTGGCTCATGGGGCGGTTGCTTGCTTGAGCATGGCCAGGTCGGCCGCGATTTGGCGGCGCAAGGCCTGGAAGCCGGGCGTGCGCTCTTCTTGTTTCATGATCACGGCGATGAGGGTGCACAGCGCCGCCATGCCCAAGGGCACCAGCCACAGGGCCCAGGGCATCTGCAGCTGTTGCAATTGAGCGCTGGGCGTGATGAGCCACAGCATGAGTCCAACGCCACCCAGGATCAAGGCCACGGTGGCCAGCAAAGCCAGCACCGCGAACATGATCCAGTGGCGTTTGAACTGGCCCTGGAAGCTGCCTACTTCTTCACCCAATAACTCCGCGTACGACTGCAAGTGTTCGCTCAGCAGTTCGGGCTCGGTGGCCATCAGTTGAAGCAGTGGACGCATCATGTGGCAACTCCCTGGGGCAAAGTTTGGGCTTTTAAACGCGGTCGCGGTTGCGGCTGCTCACCAGCTTGGCAATGGCGAACAGCGCGGCACCCGCAGCAGCCGCAATCAGCACGGACTTGACGGGCTCTTCCTTGATGTAGCTCACGGTGGAGTTGGCCGCGTTGGTGGCTTGCAGGCGCGCGCGCTTGGAGCCTTCGCGCACCGCGTCAACCGTCTTGCGGCTCAGGGCTTCGGCCTGGGCACTGAGGCGGCCAATCAGTGGGGCGGCCTGGTCACCAGCGTCATGCACCTTGTCGGACAGCTTGTCCAGCGCGTTGTTGGCGGCGCGTTGCGTGGTCTTGATGGCGTCGTCGGCGCTTTGGGTGGCGTCGTCGGCGAGTTGCGAGGCGGTTTGTTGGACGGACTTGATGGTAGTCATGGAAGTTCCTTTTGGTGAGTGATCAACAGCAATGCAAGGTCAACTGACGGAGGTCAGGTTTTCTTGATCAGGCTGACGAGAAAACTGGCCACGGCCAGCACGGCAAAAACCACGAACAGCAATTTGGCGATCCCTGCGGCGCTGGCGGCAATGCCACCAAAACCAAACAGGGCCGCAATGATGGCGATCACGAAAAAGACAACGGCGTAGTGCAGCATGAGGTGCTCCTGGTTGTGCAGCGTTGCAGGGCTGCGTTCAGACAGAGATCAGGACTTCTTGTCGATCTTCAGTTGGTTGTCCACGGTGACCACGCCGCTGACGGCAGAGGCCATGGTGGTGGCGCGGTCGCGGGCGGCGTCATCCGGGGCGGTGCCGCTCAAGCGGACGCGGCCATTGCTGGTATCGACGTCGATCTTGATGGCGCTGAGTGTGGGATCAGCCGCCAACTGCGCGTTCACGCGGGTGGTGATGGCAGCATCGCTCAAGGCTTCAGAGGTGTCCTTCTGGGCTTCGGCCGCATTCACTTTGGCGTCGGCGCTGAGTTGCTCCGTTTTCTGTTCGGTGCTGGCGATGACGCTGTCCAGCTTCTGGCCAGCCGTTTCGGTGGTGGGTGTCTTGTTGTCACAGGCAGCCAGGGCCAGCAGACCGGCGGTCAAGGGGGCAATCAGCAAAAGGCGGTGGTTCATGGTGTGTTCCTTCCGTGTTCAATGGGTCAGAGGGTTTGACGACTCAAGGTGTCAACCTGTGATCTCAGAATAGGCTGGAGGCCATGGCGTCGGCATCAGTCAACGCCACGGTGTGTTGTCAGACAACGCCGACAGGCTGGGTATTCAAACGGGATTAACCTCTTGGCACTCGCTTGACTACACCTGACAGGACACCCCCATGTTGCTCAAAGACAAGACCGCCTTCATCACCGGATCGGCCAGTGGCATTGGCAAGGAGATCGCGATGGTGTTTGCCAAGGAGGGCGCCAGGGTTGTGATCGCGGACATGAACAAGGTGGCGGCCGACGCGACTGCTGCCGAGCTGGTGGCCAGCGGCGCGCAGGCCATTGGCGTGGCCGTGGATGTGACCCAGGAAGACCAGGTCAACCAGGCCGTGCAAGCCGCAGTGGACCGCTTTGGATCAGTGGACATCCTGATCAGCAATGCAGGTGTTCAGATCGTGCACCCGGTCGAGGAGTTCGAGTTTGCCGACTGGAAGAAGATGCTGGCCATTCACCTGGACGGTGCATTCCTGACCACCAAGGCTTGTTTGAAGCACATGTACGCCGCAGGCCGCGGCGGGTCGGTCATTTACATGGGATCGGTGCATTCCAAAGAGGCGTCGATGTTGAAGGCGCCTTATGTGACGGCCAAGCACGGCCTGATTGGCCTGGCCAAGGTGGTGGCCAAGGAAGGCGCCAAGCACCAGGTGCGTGCCAATGTGATCTGCCCAGGCTTTGTGCGCACGCCTTTGGTGGACAAGCAGATCCCCGAGCAGGCCAAAACCCTGGGTATCAGCGAGGATGAAGTCATCAAGAACGTGATGCTGAAGGAGACCGTGGATGGCGAATTCACCACCACCCAGGACGTGGCCCAGGTGGCGCTGATGTTCGCGGCCTTCCCGACCAATGCGCTGACCGGGCAGTCGCTGGTGGTCAGCCATGGCTGGTTCATGCAGTGAAAACACCTTTGGAGGCGTGGTGCGCAAAGTCGGCGTCCGCTGACACGGATATCGGCGTCGTCCTACAGGGTTCTAAGGCATGCCCGACAGATCGTGCCTGCGCCCTTCGACACAATCACTTCCAATGTCTCCCAAGTTTTTAGTGTTGAAAGGAATGATCATGAATCGCAAATTGATGGTGGCTGCACTGGTGGTGTGTGCCGCGTTTGGCGTGTCGAACAATGTGCGTGCACAGAGCTTGCCGTCGATCACGGTACCGCCCTCGTCCACCAACACGCCTTACCTGCTCGATTCGCAACGCATGATCGTGCGGAACTCGACCGGTGAGTGCTGGCGCACTGGCTACTGGACGGCCGAACTGGCCCAGAGCACCCCGGTGGCGGGCAGTGACTTCCCCGCTGGTTGCATTTGCGACAAGCCCTTGATGCCCCAAGCGGTTTGCGAACCCAAACCAATGGCCGCCGTGACCCCGCCGCCCGAGCCCGTGGCACCGCCCCCACCCCCCATGGCCACGTCGCAAAAGGTGACGATCCCTGCTGACGCCTTGTTCCAGTTCGACAAGTCAGCCTTGTCAGCTTCGGGCAAGGACAAGCTCACCGTCTTTGCCGACAAAGTCAAGACGCTGAACCTGGAAGCCGTGGTGGCCGTGGGTCACACCGACCGCATTGGTTCCGAGGCTTACAACCAGAAGCTGTCCGAGCGCCGTGCGCAGTCCGTCAAGGACTTCCTGGTGGGCCAGGGCGTGCCGGCTGACCGTGTCTACATCGAAGGCCGTGGCGAAAGCCAGCCTGTGACAGGCACCGATTGCCAAGGCAAGGACAGTGGCAAGAACAAGAAGCTGGTCGAGTGCCTGGCACCTGATCGCCGCGTGATCATCGAAGCCGTGGGTTCACCCCGCTGAGCGGCAACGCTGACTGAGCTTTGAGACCTGACCCGGCCGGGGCAACCTGGCCGGGTCATTTTTTTGCTTGTGACAAGTCACAATGCGGGATCGGACAAGGAACAAGCACCATGGGCATCACATTGACATTGACGGGCCATCAGACCGATTTGGGCGGCGGTTTCGTGGTGCGCCGCATGTTGCCGGCCGCAGCGCGTCAGTCTGTCGGGCCATTCATTTTTTTTGACCACTTTGGGCCGGTGGTACAAGCGCCGAGCATGAACAGCGATGTGCGGCCCCACCCGCACATCGGGCTGGCCACGGTGACCTACCTGTACGAAGGCGCGATGATGCACCGTGACAACCTGGGCACGGTGCAGCGCATCGAGCCGGGCGCCATCAACTGGATGAGCGCCGGGCGCGGCATCGTGCATTCAGAGCGCACGCCCGATGACTTGAAGCACGCGGGCCGCCGCACGCATGGTTTGCAGTTGTGGGTGGCGCTGCCGCAAGCGCATGAGGAATCGGCGCCCAGCTTTGCCCACACGCCCGCCGACCAGATCCCTGAAGTGACGGTGCAAGGCGCCACCATCCGCGTGCTGGTGGGCTCGGCCTGGGGCTTGACCTCGCCCGTGCAGCCCTTGTCGCCCACCTTGTACCTGGACATCAAGCTGGCGGCCGGGCAAAGCCTGACCTTGCCCAAGTTGGCGGAAGAAGCGGCCCTTTACGCCGTGGACCAGGCCTTGACCCTGGATGGCGAGGCCGTGGCAGCGCACACCATGGTGGTGCTGGACGATGATGGGGGTGTGCTGGCCAATGGTGCTGGTGCCGAGGCACGCCTGGTGATCATCGGCGGGGCGCCCTTGGATGGGCACCGCTTCATGTGGTGGAACTTCGTGTCCAGCCAGAAAGAGCGCATCACGCAGGCCGCCCAGGATTGGGACAATGGGCTGTTCAAGAGCGTGCCGGGCGATGACCAGGAGCGCATCGACCTGCCGGCCAAGCGCCCGTATTGAGCTCAAGCCCTAGCAGGCATAAGACGTCACGAAAAGGGGATCGTCGGGTGCCTGGCAATGCACGGCTTGCGCCAGCACCGTCAGGGTGGTGCCGGATCGGAAGTTGAACTCGGCGTTGATGGTGCCAGACGCCGACCAACCCACGGGCAGGTGCCGGTGCAGCACGCCATCGACCATCACGAAGCTGTCTGACAAAGCCCCGATGCACAGGGGCACATCGCCTGTCCAGGTGACTTGGTCAAACCGCAGCACCACACCTTTGACATGGCCTTCTTCGGCGTGAAAGGTGTCCGCCTCCCCTTGCCGCACCAGCGCGGCTGAGAAGCACAAGCACACTTGCTGATCGGCCGTGTCGGTCAACTGCACTTCGGAGCTTTGAAGTTCGAGGGTCCAGTCCATCACCAGCTCAAGGGGTTCACGCGGTAGAAGCCGCACAGCTCATGGTAGAGGCTCGGGTACTGCTCGGCCATGGGCCCGGGGCGCTCAAAGAAGGTCTCGGAGGCCACCGCGAAGAACTCGGCCGGGTTGGTGGCGCCATAGGGGTCGAACAGCGATTCCTCGCCGCGATCGGCCTGCTCCTGCAACTCGTCAAAGGCGTCGTGCATGATTTTTGACCAGCGCCGATAGCGTTCAGGGCCAGGCAGGTTGGGCGCGCCATTGGCCAGGCCGGTTTCCTGGTCAAGCTGGTGCGCAAACTCGTGGATGACCACGTTGTGCGCATCGTCCGGGATGGCCGCGCCTTCGACCGTGTCCTGCCAGGACAGGATCACCTGGCCTTGCGACCACGATTCGCCGGACAGCACTTGCCGCTGGTGGTCCTGCAGCACGCCGGTCTCGTCGGTGTGCACTTTGTCGACGATGAAGGCGCCGGGGTAGACCAGGATCTGGCGCAGCTCGGGGTAGTAGTCGGTCTTGGCGCGGTTGAGGATGAGCAGACAGGCCTGCGCCGCGATGGTGACGCGGACCTCGTCGGTGATGACCAGGCCAGCGCAGCCGATGAAGGCCTTTTCAGCCAGGAAGACCTGGATGTGTTGCTTGAGCTGGAGCTGCAGGTCGGCGGGCAGGGCGCGCAGGTAGGGCACGCGTTTTTTCAGGATGGCGCGCCAAGCGGGCGGGAAAGGTTGGCTGCGCCAGTGGCGGCGGCGCCGTTCGGTCAGCCAGGGCTGCCCGATGAACCAAGCGACCAGCAAAAGGCCCAGGACGGTGACGATGAGCATGGGCAATGGGGCCTCCTTGGGCCGTGCGGGCCTGGCTCAGCAGGTGGGGCCGCCTGGCGCGGTTTCAAGCGCCGGGTGGTCCAGGTCGGGGCGGTGCCAGGGGTCCACATGCGTCATCAGGTTGAGCACCCGGTGGCGTTGCAGCACACGTTGGCGGGCCTCCACAGCGATGTCGTGGCCAGCTTCGACGGTGATCAGGGCATCGACCTCGATGTGCGCGTCCACGATGATCATGTCGCCCATCTTGCGGGTGCGCACATCGTGGACGTTGCTCACGCCTGGGGTGTCCATCAGGGTCTGGCGGATGGCTTGCACTTCGGCTTCGTCCACCGATCGGTCGACCAGATCATGCAGGGCGTCCCAGCCGAAACCCCAGCCCATGCGCGCCACCATGAAGCCGACGATGAGCGCGGCGATCGGATCCAGGATGGGGTAGCCTGCCAGGTTGCCCACGATGCCCAGCCCCACCACCAGCGAAGAGGCCGCGTCCGAGCGGGCGTGCCAGGCATTGGCCACCAGCATGCCGGACTTGACGCGTTTGGCCACCGCCAGCATGTAGCGGAACAGCAGCTCCTTGGCGATGAGGGCTGCGCCCGCCGCCCAAAGCGCGACCACGTGCACCGTCTGCACGGTCTCGGGCGACTGCAACTTGAGGGCGGCGGACCACAGCATGCCCACGCCCACGGCCAGCAGCAAGGCCCCGAGGATCAGCGAGGCGGCGGTTTCGAAACGCTGGTGGCCATAGGGGTGGTCCTCGTCGGCGTCTTTCTGACTGTGGTGGTTGGCGAACAGCACGACAAAGTCGGCCACCAGGTCGGACAGGGAGTGGATGCCGTCGGCGATCAGGCCCTGGGACTTGGCCAGGATGCCCACCACGATCTGGCCCACCGTGAGGACCAGGTTGACGCCCACGCTGACCCAGGTGCTGCGCGAGGCCGCGGTGGCGCGCTCTGCCGGGCTGTGCTGGGCGTCTTCGGAATCGTCGGCAAGGTCATTGAAGTTCATGGACGCATCTTAGCCATGGCTTAAGAAAGCCCTAAGACGCTGTCGGCATCATGAGTGGAAAGGAGCCACCCATGAACTTGCCCGCTGTGTCCCAGATGCCCTTGCGTACCCTGACCGCCTTCACGGCCGGGGTGGCGGCGTGCCTGGTGATGAATCCGGCGCTGGCGGCCACGCCAGCCGATCAACTGGCGGGCTACACCGCCCAGGCGGGCGCACCGGCGGTGCCCAGTCGGGGTCAGTCGTTCTTCACCGCCCGCCATGGACGTGAATGGAGTTGCGCCTCATGCCATGGCGCCGTGCCCACCCAGGCCGCACGGCATGCCTCGACCGGCAAGGTCATCCAGCCACTGGCCCCTGCCTTCAATCCGGAACGCTTCACGGACTCGGCCAAGACCGAAAAGTGGTTTCGCCGCAATTGCAACGACGTGCTGGGCCGCGAATGCAGCGCCGCTGAAAAAGCGGATGTGCTGGGCTGGTTGATCACGCTCAAACCCTGACCAGGAGAAATCATGACGTCGATCCGAGTTCTGTGGGGGCTGCTCATCGCCCTGTGCTGCCTGCAAGCGGCCATCGCCGACGACGGCGAACGCATGACGCGCGTTCCCTTGTTGCCCAAGTACCAGCAAGAATGCGCCGCCTGCCACCTGGCCTATCCACCCGGCCTGTTGCCAGCGGCATCCTGGTGGCGTTTGATGAACACCTTGCCCAAGCACTTCGGCACCGATGCCTCGCTGGACCCGGCCACGGTCAAACAGTTGGCCGACTGGCTCACGGCGAATGCGGGCAGCCACCGCCGCGTGCGCGAGGAGCCTGAGCAAGACCGCATCACGCGCTCGGCCTGGTTCCTGCGCCAGCACGACGAGGTGCCCGCGGCCACCTGGCGCCGCCCTGCGATCAAGAGCCCGGCCAACTGCATGGCCTGCCATGCCGGGGCCGACCGGGGTGATTTCGACGAAGACCGCATCCGGATTCCCAAGTGAGACCATCATGACCACCACGCCATTGAGTTCTTCCCGGCCCACCACCGTACCTGCCCGTCGGCGCATGGTGGATGCCACCACCCGCGCCTTGCACTGGTTGATGGCGCTGAGCTTCACCGGCGCCTACCTCACCGCCGATGGCGAGCGTTGGCGCCTGGTGCACGTCACCTTGGGCTACACCCTGGGCGGTCTGTTGGTGGCCCGCTTGCTGTGGGGGTTGTTCGGGCCACGCCAGGTGCGCTTGTCGGTGCTGTGGCGCAAGCTGCGCAGCCTGCCCACCTGGCTGGCCGCGCCCACCAATGCACGTTTGGGGCAGAACGTGCTGATGGCCTTGGCGGTGGCGCTCATCCTGAGCCTGATCCTGCCTTTGACCTTGAGCGGCTATGCCGTGTGGGACGAATGGGGCGGCGAATGGCTGGAGGAGGTGCATGAGTTCTTCGGCAATGCCCTGCTGGCCGTCGTGCTGCTGCACATCGGGCTGATTGTGCTGCTGAGCCTGTGGCGTCGCCAGAACCAGGCCTTGCCCATGCTCACCGGCCGTGGGCCGGGCCCCGGCCCCGATGTGGCCTCGCGCAACCATGGTTGGCTGGCGCTCGCCTTGGTCGGCGGTGTTGTGGCATTCTGGCTCTGGCAATGGAACGGGGCACCCGGTGCTTCTCCTTCCGACGCCAACCCAACCCTGTCCCGCCATGAGCGCCAGGCCGACCATGACGACGATTGAAAGCCCCCTGTGCCATGCGCCTTCTGCTTGCCGAGGATGACCCCCTGCTGGGCGATGGCTTGCAAGCCGGCCTGCGGCAACTGGGCTTCCAGGTCGATTGGGTGCGCGATGGCCTGGCTGCCGAGCGCGAACTGCGCACCCAGGCCTACGCGGTGGCCGTGCTGGACCTGGGCTTGCCCTTGAAGGACGGCTTGGCGGTGCTGGCCGCGGTTCGCCGTGATGGCATCTCGGCGCCGGTGTTGGTGCTGACCGCGCGTGACGCGGTGCCCGACCGCATCCAGGGGCTGGACGTGGGGGCCGACGACTACGTGGTCAAGCCGGTGGACCTGCAAGAGCTGGCGGCCCGCCTGCGCGCCCTGGTGCGCCGTGCCCATGGCCAGCCTCAGGAATGTCTGCAAGCCCAGGACGTGGTGCTGGACCCGGCCGCCCGCACGGTGAGGCAGGCGGGCACCTTGGTCACCTTGTCGACGCGCGAGTTCGACTTGCTGCAGGCCTTGATGCTCAACGCGGGCCGGGTGCTGTCGCGCGAGCAGATCGAGCAGCACCTCTACAGCTGGGGGCATGAGGTCGACAGCAATGCGGTCGAGGTTCACATCCACCACCTGCGCCGCAAGCTGGGCAGCAGTCTGATCCAGACCGTGCGGGGCGTGGGCTACTTGTTGCTGCGCGAAGCGCCCACCTTGCCATGATCAGCGCACCGCGTTCCATCCAGGGGCGTTTGTTGGCGTGGGTGCTGGGGATGGTCGTGGTCGTGTGGCTGAGCACCGCCGTCATCACCTGGTTTGACGCGCGGCATGAGCTGGAGGAGTTGCTTGATGGCCACCTGGCGCAGGCCGCGGCCTTGCTGGTGGTGCAGCAGCAAGGCGAGATCGAAGACGATCGCCATGACCTTGACGCACCCACTTTGCACCGCTATGCACCCAAGGTGGCCTTCCAGGTGTTCCATGAGGGGCGCCTGGCGCTGCGCTCGGCCAACGCACCTGCCGTGCCCATGGCGCCGCCAGGGCAGTCTTTCCGCGCTGGTTTTGACACCGTGCAGATCGATGGCCTGAGCTGGCGGGTCTTCGCGGCCGAGGGTGGTGAACAGGACGTGCGGGTCTATGTGGGCGAGCAGATGAGCTCGCGCCTGGAGATCCTGTGGGCGGTTTTGCGCAGCACCTTGTGGCCCATGGTCGTGGCGCTGCCGCTGTTGGCGTTGGCGGTGTGGTGGGCCGTGCGTCTGGGGGTGGCGCCCATGCGGCGTTTGGGCCAGGTGCTGGCGCAGCGCGCGCCGCAGGCGCTGCATCCCGTGGCGGTGGCCGGGGCGACGGTGGAGATGTTGCCGATGATCGAAGCCTTGAACGCCTTGTTCGCGCGCATCGACCAACTGCTGGCCTCCGAGCGTCGCTTCACCGCAGACGCTGCCCATGAGCTGCGCACCCCCATCGCCGCGATCCGAACTCAGGCGCAGGTGGCCTTGGCCGAGGCCGACGACCTGGCTCGGCGTCATGCGCTGCTCAACACTGTGCAGGGCTGTGACCGGGCCACCCGCCTGGTGGATCAGTTGCTGACCTTGTCCCGGTTGGAGGCGTCCGATGCCACGGCGCTTGAGGTGGTGGAACTGCGCGCTTTGACCCAAGGTGTGTTGGCCGAGCTGGCACCCAAGGCGCTGGGCAAGCACCAGACCTTGGAGTTCGAAGCGCCCGAGCCCTGCCGTCTGCCTGGCAACGAGACGCTGCTGGCGGTCTTGGTGCGCAACCTGGTGGACAACGCGGTGCGGTACAGCCCACCGTCGGCCCGCGTGACTGTGGTGCTGCGCCAAGAGGCTGGACGTGTGGTGTTGAGTGTGGAGGACAGTGGTCCTGGGTTGGCCGAGGCGGACCGGCGAAGACTGGGCGAGCGGTTTTTCCGGGTGCCAGGCAGCGCGGAGAGTGGCAGTGGACTGGGCTGGTCCATCGTTCAGCGCATTGCCCAGGTGCA
Organism: Aquabacterium sp.; assembly: GCF_030652515.1. GTDB lineage: Bacteria > Pseudomonadota > Gammaproteobacteria > Burkholderiales > Burkholderiaceae_C > Aquabacterium. The sequence goes on from NZ_JAUSAR010000010.1 coordinate 100,733, forward strand.
CCGCCTTGACCTACAGGTCCAGCCCTCGCCCCAGCTCGGCGGTTTGGCGGTGCACGTGAAGGGGGCTGCTTCGCCGCCCGCTTGACAAGGCTTGTAAACTACCTTATGGTAGGTAGTCATGAGCGCTCCCACCCTCACCGCCGAAGTCACCACCCGCAGTCACATCCTGCAAGTGGCGCGCGAACTCATGCAAACACGCTCCTACCTGGGCTTCAGCTTCCAGGACATTGCCGAGCGCGTGGGCATCCGCAAGGCCAGCCTGTACCACCACTTCCCCTCGAAGGAATCGTTGGGCGTGGCGGTGTTGGTGGAGGCCACGCAAAGATTTCGTGATTGGGCGGGCACTCGCGAAGGCCCCCCTGAGCGGCAATTACGGTCTTACTTCAAGATGCTGCGCAACGGCCTGGGCGCGGGCTCGCGCGTCTGTCCTGCGGGCTCTGTGGTGCCTGGTTGGGATTGCATGAACGAGGAAATGCGCGAGGCCGTGCGCCAGTTGCGCGCCGGGCAGGTGCAGTGGCTGACCGGCGTTTTGCGCCAGATGCCGCGGGTAGCCTCGCCCGAAAGCATCGCCGCCCATGTGTTCGCGCTGGGGCAGGGGGCCTTGCTGGCCGCCCGCGCCACTGGCCAGGCGAGTGATTTCGACCAAGCGGTGGCGCCCGCCTTTGCGCTGTTGGGCTTGCCGGATTAGGCCCGCCTTTTTTTACCCGTGAAGACTACCTACTGGATGGTAGAAGGAGATTGTCATGAAAGCCGTCATCGCTGGCTACGCCCGCTCACCCTTTCACTTCGCCAACAAGGGCGCGCTGGCCAAGGTGCGCCCCGACGACCTGGCCGCTCAGGTGGTCAAGGGGCTGCTGCAACGCACCGACCTGGACCCGGCCTTGCTGGAGGACGTGATCCTGGGTTGCGCTTACCCCGAGTCTTCGCAAGGCAACAACCTGGCGCGCATCGTGGGGCTGCTGGCTGGCTTGCCGCACGAAGTGCCGGGCATGACGGTGAACCGCTTTTGCGGCTCGTCCATGCAGGCCATCCACATCGCGGCCGCGCAGATCGAGGCGGGCATGGGCGAGGCTTTCTTGTGCGTGGGCGTGGAGTCGATGACGATGGTGCCGCAAGGCGGCTTCAACTTCTCACCCAGCCCCGAGTTGTTCGAGCATTCGGACGCCTACATCACCATGGGCGAGACGGCTGAGAACGTGGCCGAGCGCTGGAACGTGGCGCGTGCCGATCAGGAGTTGCTGGCCATGCAGTCGCACCAGAAGGCCGCCGCCGCGCGTGAAGGCGGGCATTTGAAGGACGAGATCATCCCCATCCGCACCGCCACGGGCGAGCTGATCGAGGCCGATGGTTGCATCCGGCCTTCAACGTCATTGGAGGCCTTGGCAGCGCTGCGTCCGGTGTTCCGCCCCACGGGCGTGGTCACGGCGGGCACCTCGTCGCCGCTGACCGATGGCGCCTCGGTGGTGCTGGTGACCAGCGATGAGTTCGCGGCGCGTCATGGCCTGAAGGCCACGGCCCGCATCAAGTCTTTTGCCTCGGTGGGCGTGGACCCGGCCGTGATGGGCATCGGCCCGATCCCGGCCACGCGCAAGGCCCTGGCCCGGGCCGGTTTGCAAGTGGCCGACCTGGACGTGGTCGAGATCAACGAGGCCTTTGGCTCGCAAGCGCTGGCCTGCATCCGCGACCTGGGCCTGAACCCGGCCACGGTGAACCTGGACGGCGGCGGCCTGGCCATTGGCCACCCGCTGGGTGCCACGGGCGCGCGCATCACGGGCAAGGCAGCGGCGCTGCTGGTGCGTGAGAATGGCCGCTATGCGCTGGCCACCCAGTGCATCGGCGGTGGCCAGGGCATTGCCACCATCCTGGAGCGTGTTTGATGGATTGCCAGCAAGGACCACCATGAGCCAAAAACTTTTCCTGGACGATTTTGAAGTGGGCCAGCGCTTCGTCAGCGACTCGCACCTGATCGACGAGGCGCAGATCAAGGCCTTCGCGGCGCAGTTCGATCCGCAGCCCTTTCACCTGGACGATGAGGCGGCCAAGTCCACCTTGTTTCGCGGCCTGGCCGCCAGTGGCTGGCACACGGCGGCCATCACCATGCGCTTGATGGTGCAGGGCGGCATGCCGGTTGAAGGCGGCCTCATCGGGGCGGGCGGCGACATCAGCTGGCCCAAGCCGACGCGGCCTGGCGATGTGCTGCATGTCGAGAGCGAAGTGGTGTCGGTGACGCCCTCGCGGTCCAAGCCCCAGCAGGGCATGATGACTGTGCGCAACGAGACCCTCAATCAGCATGGCGATGTGGTTCAAGTGCTGCTGGTCAAGATGGTGGTGCCGCGCCGGGTGTCCTGACATCAAGGGCTGGCGGGCTGGCGAGCTTCCTTGACGTGAGCCTGGCCGGGCACCGGCGGCAGGCCCTTGACGAAAGCGCTCACGTCCTTGAGTGCGGGTGACAACCAGCGCAAGGGTTGTGCGAATGAGCCCACCAGGGACACGTGGCCCACGTGGTCATAGCGTTCGAAGCTCACAGGCACGCCCGCCGCTTTCAGCTTCTCGGCCAACTGCGCGCTGTTGCGCTCGGGGTTGACCTCTTTGTCTTCCTTGGCCGCGCCCAGGAAGGTGCGCGGCGCTTTCGCGCTCACATATCGGATGGGCTGTGACTCCAGCGGCACCTTGGGGTGGTGGAAAACCACGCGTGTCTGCGGATCGATGATGGGGATGAAATCATAGGGGCCGGCCAGTCCGACCCAGCCCGCCAGCTCCGAGGCTTGATGGCCCTGTTGGCCGAGCCAGCGAGGGTCCAGCGCGATCATCGCGGCGTTGTAGGCGCCCGCGCTGTGCCCCATGACCACCACGCGGCGCGGGTTGCCGCTGAAACGCGCTGATTCGTTCAAGGCATAGACGACGGCTTTGGCGCAGTCGGGCAGGAAGTCCGGGTAGGTCACTTCGGGATAGAGCGGATAGTCGGCCACCATGGCCACCATGCCGTTCGCGGCCAGGGCCTCGCCCATGAATCGGTATTGGGCGCGCTCGCCCATGTGCCAGGTGCCGCCATAGAAAAACACCACGACCGGAAAACCACCTTCGGGGGGCTCTGCTTTGGGCTGGTAAACGTCCAGGCGTTGACGAGCCTGAGGGCCATAGGCCACGTCCGGGGTGAGCCGGTAGGTGTCGCTGGGCACCAGGGCATTGATGGCCTGGGTGGCGGAGCAACCCGCCAGCGCGGCCAGCACGCCCCACAGGGCGGCCAGCTTGAACCATTTCTTCAGCATGGCTGATCCGATCATGACTGCATGGAGAGCCCCAGTGTCCCGTGGCCAGGCGCTGCCGTCCATCGGTGAAGCAGAAGCGCGGGCGTAGGCTGAGGCCTACAGCGGTCAGGCTTGGTGGTCCGGAAAGATCGCCTTGCGGATGACGGCGTGGATGCCCAGGTTGCCATCCACGACTTGCGTGATGCCAAAGTCCACGGCCACCGAGATCAGCGAGATGGCCTCGTCTTCGCTGAGGTGGTGCGCGGTCATCAGGTAATGGCGGGCCTTGCGGAAGGCATCGCGCATGGCGGCTTCCAGCGATGACTTCTGGTAGACCTGGGTTTGCGCGTTGGGCCCGAGTTCGGCCAGGTGATTGGGAAAGCTCAGGCCCTGCAGCACCCACTCGTCGTCGGTCTCCAGGAAGGGGTAGTTCAGGTCGGCCAGGAAAGTGCCGGACATCTGCGTCTTCTTGTGCAGCACCAGTTGGAACACGCCAGTGAGCGAGCACTCGATGGCGGTGCCGCACAGCTCGGAGTCGCCTTGCGAGGCATGCGGGTCGCCCACGGAGAACAGCGCACCATCGACCGACACGGGCAGGTAGACCTTGCTGCCTTTGCCCGCACGCCAGTTGTCCAGGTTGCCGCCGAAGTAGCCGGGGGGAATCGAGTCCACCAGGCCCAACTCTTTGGGGGCGACGGCCAGCACGCCGAAGTGAGGGCGAATGGGCACGATGGCTTTGGACAGCACGCCGTATTGCTTGTCGATGCTCGCCTCGTCCACCGGCACACCGGGGTAGTCGATGGTGTCGTGGCGCACGCCGAAGGGATCGGTCTGCGGCGTCCAGCGGTAGTTGTAGACGGCCTTGGCGTGGGGTTGGGCGGCGGTGTCGTGGATCTCGTAGACGGTGACGACCTCGCGCTCCTTGGGCTCGGTCAGCAGGTCTTTGTATTGGAAGCCCCACCAGGTGGCGGCGTTGCTGCCAAAGAGCTTGCCATGGTGCTTGGGGTGGCAACTGGGGCGGGGCAGGATGTCGAGGATGCGGATCTCGAGCACGTCGCCCGGTTCGGCGCCTTGCACGTAGACCGGGCCGGTGCAGATGTGCACGCCGAAGCCTTCGCCCGCGCCGCGCCCGAAGATGGAAGCATCCATCGGGCCGGCGCCGCGACGGTCCACGCCTTTGCGGTCGGAGGTCCAGTGGAAGACGCTTTCGGCGCCGGGGTCGCCGTCGATCATGCGTTCGCGGTCGTCGCTGGCGTGCTGCGTGAGCGTCTCGATGGTCAAGATGTCGCCCGACTTGACCGAGATGGCGTGCTTGAGCGTGCGGCTGAAGTAGCCCCAGTGCACGGTCTTGTCGGAGGCGGGGATGTAGAAATGGTGGGGCGGCGCTTCGGTGGGCGAGGACGTGGTGGCCGATGCCGCGCGCTTGGGGGTCAGCGCCAACGCGAGGGCGTAGCGGGCGTGGTCGCTCAGCAGGTTCTCGAACTGGCTTCGGCGCGCCTCGCCGCTGTCCTCTCGTTGGTCTTGGGCCTGGGCGCTGAGCCGCGCATGTTCGCGCGCGCCCGCAGGCGGCACGCTGCCCAGCGTGGGTCGGCCGCGTTGCAGCACTTGTTGCGCGTCCAGGTTCTTCGGTGGTTCGGCGCGGTAGGCCTTGGGTGACAGCTTGAAGCGGGCCGTGAAGGCGCGGCTGAAATTGGCCGCGTCGTTGAAGCCCCAGCGGAAGCAGAGCTCGGCGATGGTGAAATGCGCCAGCGCGGGGTTGGCCAGGTCCAGCCGGCACCGCTCCAGCCGGCGGGCTTTGAGGTATTCGCTGAAGGTGGTCGATCCCACCTTGAACAGCTTCTGGATGTAGCGGGTACTCAGGCCTTCGAGCCGGCCGATGTCGTCGATCACCAGGTCGGGGTCGCCCAAGCGCGCTTCCATCGATCGGCACACGCGGCGCAGGTGGCCCAGTTGCACGGAGGTGGAGTCCTCAGCGCTGTCCTCGTCCATGTGCGACAGGCAGGCCACGAGCAACTCGGTCAGCGTGGCTTCAATGGGCGGCAACTCGTGGCGGCCCAGGTGGTCCAACTCGTCGGCGATGGATTGGATCAGGTTCAGGCAGACGGCGCCCACGCCAGTGCGCGCCGAAATCTTGTTGAGGTTCTGCTTGCTGGTGCGCACCAGGCGCAGCACGAAGCTGGCCGATTCGAGCTTGACGACCACGGCGCGGAAATCGGTGTTCAGCTCGATGCGCCAGGGGCGGGTGGGTTCCAGCACGATGATGTCGCCGCTGCTGATGGCGACGGTCTCGTCGCCTTCGATGACCAGGCCGCTGCCGGCCAGCAGGCTGAGCACCAGCACGGCGTTGCCATAGCGGTGCGCGTTGCCGGTGTGCGGCACCAACACCTGCGGTGACGAGGACAGCTTGATGAAGACCGAGTCGAGCGCCGAGCTGCACGATGACACGTGGCCATCCAGCGGGGGCAAGGCACGGCCGGGCGTGCCATTGCCCATCAGCACTTTCTCCAACACCTCGGTCCAGGCGGACTGGCGCAGCTCTTCAGGGAAGGCGTTGGTGGAAAAACGCCGCAGGTCGTTCAACATCGGTTCAGGGCTTTCGCGTGGATCGGAAGATCCTCACGGGCACGCGCAAGATCGGTGCCCGCAGTGGTCTGAAGGCCTGAGTTCAGACGCCGCGCGCCGGGAAGATGCTCTTCTTCACCACCGCGTGCACGCCCCAGTTGCCATCGACCACCTGGGTGATGCCGAAGTCCACCGCGATCGACATCAGCGAGATGGCCTCGTCCTCGCCCAGGCGCTGCGTGGTCATCAGGAAGTGGCGCATCTTGTGATACGCGTCACGCAAGGCCAGGTCCACCGATGATTTGCTGTAGATGGCGTTCTGCGCATCGGGGCCCAGTTCGGCCAGGTAGTTGGCGTAGCTGAAGCCGTGCAGCACCCAGTCGTCTTGCGTCTCGAGCAGGGGGTAGTTCAACTCGGCCAACGGGGTGCCGGGCAGGCTGGCCTTCTTGTGCAGGATGAGCTGGAAGGTGCCGGTGAGCGAGCATTCAATGGCCGTGCCGCACAACTCGGAGTCGCCTTGGGATGCATGCGGGTCGCCGACAGAGAACATGGCGCCGGGCACGGCCACCGGGTAATACACCGTGGCGCCCTTGCCGATGCGCCAGTTGTCGATGTTGCCGCCGGTGTAGTTGGGCGGGATGGAGGTGACCATGTCGGCCTCGGCCGGGGCCACGCCCATGGTGCCGAAGTGCGGCCGCACGGGGATGCGGATGTTCTGCAGGATCTTGTCGTTCTTGGTGATGGTGCTGTGGTTGACGGGCACGCCGGGGTAGTCGATGGTGGGGTGGACCACGCCGAAGGGGTCGGTCTGCGGCGTCCACTTGTAGTTGTAGACGGCGCGGGCCCAGTTGCGCTCGCCGGTGGCATCGACCTCGTAGATGGTGACAACTTCACGCTTCTTGGGTTCGGTCAGGGTGTCGCCGTAATGGAAGCCCCAGTTGGCGGCGGCGTTGCTGCCGAAGGCGCGGCCCTTGTACAGCGGGTTGGCACTGGGCCGTGGAGTGACGTCGATGATGCGCACTTCCAGGATGTCGCCCGCTTCAGCGCCCTTGATGTGGACGGGGCCGGTGCAGATGTGCACGCCCTGGCCGCCACCGGCGCCCACCTTGGCGTCCATCGGGCCAGCACCCCGGCGGTTCACGCCTTTTTTCGTGCTGTCCCAGTGGAAGACGCTTTCGGCCCCGGCGTCACCGCGCACCATGCGTTCGGCATCGTCATTGGCGTGGTGGGTGAGGGTTTCGATGGTGACGAAATCACCCGATTCGACCGTGACCACCGGCTTGGCCGATTTGCTGAAGTACCCCCACAGCACGGTGTTGGCGCTGGCGGGGATGTAGTAGTGGCTGGTCATGCCCGAGCCGGGCTTGGCGCTGGCCGCGAAGGCGCTGGGCGTCATCGACACGCTGAGCGCGCTGGCCGAAACGGCGGTGCCGCTGGCCACCATGGCGTCGCGCAAGAAAGACCGGCGCGCGACCTTGAACTCTTCCTTGACGTCTTTTTCGTCTTCGGGCGAGACGCCGTGGGTGCACGTGGGGCTGCAGATGTGTTTGAGCATGGGAGGCTTTCCTGTCGAAGGGATGAACGCGGGTGCTTGCGTTTCATTATTCGAGGCAGGGGGCTTTGGGCGCTTGTCGGACAACGCACAAAAGCTTGTCGCCGCGACCACGGGGTCTCGTTCAGGACTTGGTCGAAGGAGCCCGTGCTGGGTGGGGTGCTGCAGGGCGGCGCTTGATCATGTCCTGAGGGCCTTGTTCGATCATTGTGCCGCTGCGCTGATGCGCCGCAGCCACGAGTGGCGCGATCAATGCGGCTTCGGGCAAGTTGTGCCAATAGCGACGGGGCATCTCGCGCTCCATCATCTTCACCTTGAGCCGGGCGGGGTTGAAGATGTGCTCGTAATAGGTGAGCCACAGTTGCTCACCCGCATCCACGGGGGGCGCATCGTCGCGGTGGGCCCCGGGCTGGAACGTCAGGTGTGCGCCATCCCATTGAGCACAGCGTTCGGGCGTGAGGATGGCCCAGCGCATGTTGGTGAAGCGGCGCTGGAAGAAGGGCGCGGTGGCCTCGACGATGTGGTGGTCGGGCTCGAACCAGGCGATGTGCAGGGGGCCGCCGGCATGCTCATCGGCCACGGTGCGAAAGCGCACAAAGGCGGTCATCTTGTGCATGTCGCGGCGCACGACGCGGGCGAGGTCTTCGAGCGCGCTGCGGTCCGGGTCCAGCGTGTCGTGGCGCAGACCGGGCTGGTGTTGCAGGCGCCACAGCAGGCGGTACATCAGGGCGAAGCGGCGCGGCTCGCGGTGCAGTATGGCGGTCTGGCACAGGGGCAGGAAGAAGGCGGGCACCTTGGGTGGACTGGCCTCATGAGCGGATGCTGACTCGGGGTGCGTCACGGCGGCGTTGGATGGCGCTTCAGCGAACAGGTCGCCCAGGCCCTGGTAGGCCAGCGTCCACGTCACGTCCTCAGGTGGGACTTGCTCGGCCAGCAACTGGCGCGCGGCCTGCCGAAAGCCCGCCAGATCGATGGGCCCGGTCAGTTCAACGGTGCGGTTCAGCATGGTGCGGTGTCGAACAGATCGGTCTGCACGGCGGGCTGGGGCCGCAAACGCGTGGCCAGGTCAGGCGCGTCCAGGCTGCGACCGGGGTGGTGGTCGGCCACGATGACGAAGGGCAGCACTTTCTTGAGCGAGACGCGCAGCACCGACAGGTCGCTGCAACGCACCCGCCGCACGCGCCGGGTCTGCAGCAGGCGCTCGATGGTCTTGACGCCCAGGCCGGGCACGCGCAGCAGCGATTCACGCGGGGCGCGGTTCAGGTCGACCGGGAAGCGTTCGCGGTGGGCCAGGGCCCAGGCCAGTTTGGGGTCGAGGTCGAGCGACAGCATGCCATCCCCTGGTGGCACGATCTCGTCATGCGCGAAGCCGTAGAAACGCATCAGCCAGTCAGCCTGGTAAAGGCGGTGCTCGCGCATCAGGGGCGGCGCTTGAGAGGGCAGGGCGCGCGGCGCATCGGGGATGGGGCTGAAGGCCGAGTAGTAGACGCGGCGCAACTGATACGAGCCGTAAAGCGTGGCGCTGGTGCCCAGGATGGCGCTGTCGCTGGTAGCGTCGGCCCCGACGATCATCTGGGTGCTCTGGCCGCCAGGGGCGAAGCGCGGCGGCAAGGCCACCAGGGGTGCCGAGCGTGGCCGCGAGATGATGGGCGCAGGCGCTGAAGCTTCCTTGGCCTCGTCGATGTGCACACGCAGTCGCGCCATCGAACGCCGGATGGCGGCGCCGTCTTTTTCGGGGGCCAGGCTTTGCAGGCTCTCGGCCGTGGGCAACTCGATGTTGATGCTCAGGCGATCGGCGAAGCGGCCGGCCTGGGCCAGCAGTTCCGGGCTGGCATCGGGGATGGTCTTGAGGTGGATGTAGCCGCGGAAATCGTGCTCTTCGCGCAGCACGCGCGCCACCTCGACCACCTGCTCCATCGTGTAGTCAGGATTGCGGATGATGCCGGAACTGAGGAACAGCCCTTCGATGCAATTGCGGCGGTAGAAGTCCAGCGTCAGCTTCACCACTTCATCCACTGTGAAACGCGCGCGCGGCACGTTGCTGGTGACGCGGTTGACGCAATACAGGCAGTCGTACTGGCAATAGTTGGTCAGCAGGATCTTGAGCAGCGAGATGCAGCGGCCATCCGGGGCGTAGCTGTGGCAGATGCCAGCGCCTTCGGTGGAGCCGATGCCCCGGCCTTTGACCGAATCACGCTGGCTGGTGCCGCTGGACGAACACGAGGCGTCGTACTTGGCGGCATCGGCCAGGATGGCGAGTTTCTGCTGGATGTTCACTGTATAAATATACAGCTGCCAGCCCGCCTCCGCAAGCTTGGAAATTCAGCCGGTGACGGCCATGGTCATGGCCTGATGGATTCGACGGGCCGTTCCGGCAGGGGTGGTGGGCTGATGGCCGGGCGGTTGTCCGACGAGCGCCCCAGCCGGTTCACCAACTGGTCCAGTTCGTCCGATGTCTTGGGCGCCTCACCGTCATCGGCATCGCCGTCCATGGCCGGGTTGAGCGGTTGTTCGCCAGCCGGATCGGTGGTGATCGGGTTGCCCTCCGAGTCCAGCAGGGGCGCGCTTTCATCAACCTCTTCATTGGTGGGGCTCCATTCGCCGTTGCCGGTCACCGGGGGGCGGCGTGGGCTGGTGAACGCCGCCTGTGAATCCACCAGCTTCTGCTTGAAGGCGGTGCGCAAGAAATCGCCCACCAGCAGCAAGGCACTGTGGCCACCCTGGCCCCAGTAACTGCCGCGCATGGTGACGTGCTGGTCGTTGAAGCCCACCCACGCGCCCGTCACCAGTTGCGGGTGCATGACCATGAACCAGCCATCGGTGTTGTTCTGCGTGGTGCCGGTCTTGCCGGCCAGGTCGCCTTCAGGCACGAAGCGCGTGCGCAGCATGGTGCCGGTGCCATAGGTGACCACGCCGCGCATCATGTCGATCAGGTTGTTGACCGTCTCTGCAGACAAGGCCCGGTCCACCTTGTTGGGGCCGAAGACGGCCACTTCTTTGCCTTGTTTGTCGGTGATGCGCTCGACGAAGTAAGGCTGCTTGTGCTCGCCGCCACTGGCGATGGTGGCGTACACCGTGGCCATCTCCAGCAGGGTGACCGGGCTGGTGCCCAGGGCCATCGAAGGCACCGGGTCCAGCGTGCTGTCGGTGATGCCCATGGCCTTGGCCAGCGCGGTGATGCGCGGCAGGCCGGCATCCTGCATGACCTGGGTGGTGATGGTGTTCTTGGACAAGACCAGGCCTTGCCACATGGTCATCGATTCGCCGGTGCTGCCCGACATGTCGGTGGGCCGCCAGACCTTGCCATTGCCCAGGCGCACTTCGATGGGGGTGTCCACGTAGGTGCGGGTGGGCAGGATGCCGGATTCCAGCGCGGCGGCGTACACGATGGGCTTGAAGGTGGAGCCCGGCTGGCGCGCGGCCTGGCCCACGTGGTCGAACTGCTCGTCGGCAAAGTCGCGGCTGCCCACCCAGGCCTTGACCGCACCATTGCGCGGGTCGATGGCCACGAAGCCGGCTTCAAGCCGGGTCTTGCTGGCGCGCACCTTGGCCATCAACTCGGCATCGCCCAGCACGGCCTTCAAGGCCTCGGCGGGGGGCTGGCCTGACTTGATCAGCTTGCGGTAGTCGGGCGTCTTGCGCGCGGCATCGGCCAGCAGTCTGGGATGCTGGCGCCAGAAATGGGCAAAGGCCTTGCCACCTGGGGCACCCTGCGCATAGCTGTCCAGCGAGCGGGAGACCACCGGCATCGAGGCGGCACTCCACTCCAGATCGGCCACATTCTGCAGGGCCTGCGCCTGGCGCTCCACCGCTTTCGTGGCGGCTTCCTGCAGGCGCGAATCCAGCGTGGTGTGGATGACCAGGCCTTCGCGTGACAGGTCGCGGTCGTGCTGATCGGCCCAGTCGTCCAGCCAACGGCGCACCTGGGCGGCGAAGTGCGGGGCCAGGTCCAGGTCCACCGCCTGGTGGGTCAGGCTGACTTGCAAATCCTCTTGCCTGGCCGCGTCGTGATCGGCTTGGGACAGCACGCCGCGTTTGAGCATCTGCGACAGCACCAGATTGCGCCGGGCTTTGGCGCGCTGGGGGTGCAGCACCGGGTTGTAGTAGTTGGTGCCTTTCAGCATGCCGACCAGGGTGGCACTTTCGGCCACGTCCAGTTCGATCGCGGGCTTGTCGAAGTAAGTGTGCGCGGCGGCCTCGATGCCCACGGCGTTGTACAAGAATGGCACCGTGTTGAGGTAAGCCTCCAGGATCTGGTCCTTGGTGTAGATGCGCTCGATGCGCAGGGCGGTGACGATCTCCTTGACCTTGCGGCCCAGGTTGCGCGAGCGGCCGATGTCTTCGGGGAAGAGGTTGCGCACCAGTTGCTGGGTGAGCGTGGAGCCGCCTTCCATGCGGCCAGTGGCCGTGCGCAAAATGGCCTTGAGGCTGCGCAGCCAATCCACCCCGCTGTGTTCGCGGAAGCGGTGGTCCTCGGTGGCGATCAGGGCCTGGGTCACGTAGGGCGAGACCTGGGCCAGCGTGACCGGCTGCAGTCTTTGCTCCTGAAATCGGCCAATGGTCTTGCCGTCGGCCGACAGGATCACGCTGGGCTGCGGCACCTGGGTGGTTTTCAGCTCGGTGATCGGAGGGGCCTGGGTGACCTGGTAGCCCACGAAGATGGCAGCGGCGACGGTGAGGGCTGCAGTGGCCAGCATCAGCCAGGTCAAGGCCTGGCGCAGTGGTGAATTCATGTCAGCTTGGTTGTCCCATGGGTGAATGCCTGAGTGGGCAATTGGCGTGCCCACGGTGCATTGTGGTTCAGCTTGGGGGTCTGCAAAGTTGACATCATGCGCGCAAGAACCGCGGCTGGCTGGCGGTCATCCCCCATCCGCCTGGGGCACCCGGCCTGGTCGCTCAGTGCTCGTTGGGGGCGAGCGTGCCCGCGTGCACGGGCTGGGGGGTGTGGTGGTAGGCGGCGATCAGGGCCTGGTCCAGCTTGCTCTTGGAGAAACGCGCCAATGCATCGACCCGGGCCGCGGCACCCAGGCTGATGCGCAACTCGGGGTCGTCCACGAGCTTGCTGACCATCGCCAGGGCTTCTTCTTCCGAGTGGTAGACCAGGCCATTGATGCCATGCTGGATGAGGTCCAGGTGGTAGGGCAGGGCCGCGACCACGCAGGGCAGGCCCACGGCCATGGCGCTGGCCAGCATCACCGGGAACTCGGTGGATTCGCCCGCCGCGATGAAGACCCAACCGGTGGCCAGGCGGGACGCGATCCTGGCATCGTCGAGGATGGGAAAGGCCCCCACATTGGCGGCCTTGAGCCGCGCGGCCGAGGCGATGCCGACATCACCGATCCAGTTGAAGTTCAGGCCCAGCTCGGCGGCGCTGAGGATCACCGCCAGCCGGGACAGCATTTCCACGCTGCGCCGGTCGTCATGGTGGTCGCCCGAGACCACGAGCGGGCGACGGGCCTCGTTGCGTGGGGTGTTGAAGAACACTTCGTCGAGTGCAGCCTCGATGGTCACGACCGACTGAACGCCATTGACCGCCAGGCGCTGAGCGTCGGACTTGCTGCTGAAAATGATCTCCTGCCTGTGGGTGGGTGACCCGAGTGACAAGCACCATGCCAGCGCCGTCTGGAAAGGGCGCAGCAGGCCCAGCGTGCGCGAACCGTGGGGCGAGTAGAACACCGAGGCCTGCTTCGGGATGCAGCGGCCCATCTGGGTGCCCAGCAACCAAGGCAGAAAACCATGGAGGTGGATGGCACTGAACTGATGGGTGGCGGTGAGCGTCTGCACAGCGGCGGCCACGCCGATCCAGTGCCGGTGCCCAAGGGCATCGACGGGCACGGTCAGCAGTCGCACCTGCACGGGAAACTTGAAGGTGTGAGCATGCCGTGGGTCGTCCAGCATGACGATGGTCTGGTCGTAGCCCGCGTGGGCCAGCGCTTCAGAGGCGGGGCCCAGGAAACTGAAGACGGCTTCGGTGACGCGGCCGACCACATGCAACACGTGCGACGCACCGATTTCTGCTCTGCTGGATGCGTTCATGGCCTGCCTGCTCAGCGAGCGCCTCCTTTGCCCAGCACCACCAGGATGGTTTTCACCAGGATGACGGCGTCATGCCATAGCGTGTGCTTCTCAATGTAGGTGCGGTCCAGTTCCACGCGCTCTTCATAAGTGGTGTCGCTGCGGCCACTGACTTGCCACAGTCCGGTCATGCCGGGCCGAACATGAAGGTAGTGCCACCGAACCTCGCCGTACTTCTCAAGCTCTGCAAGGGTGATGGGGCGCGGCCCGACCAGGCTCATGTCGCCACGCAGCACGTTGAACAACTGGGGTAACTCGTCCAGGCTGGTCTTGCGCAGAAAGCGGCCGACGGGTGTGATGCGGGGGTCGTCGTTCAGCTTCTGATCGCGCTCCCACTCCTTTCGCGCTTCGGCGTTGGTGCGCAGCAACTCCTCCAGGATCTCGCTCGCGTTGAGCACCATGCTGCGGAACTTCAGGCACTTGAAAAGCTGCCCATCCTGCCCGACGCGGTAGTGGCCAAAGAGCACAGGACGACCGTCCTTGCGCCAGATCAGCCAGGCCACCATCAGCATGATGGGGCTGGTCAGCACGATGAGGATGGCGGCGCACAACTGGTTGAGCAGCCTGATCAATCGGTCGTAAGTGGGGCCTTGCTGGCGCAGTCGGGAGCGCACACTCAAGCCAGTGGCCACGTAGGTGGATGGCTTCATGAGTGGGCTTTCAGGCGAGGTTGTCGGCTCATCTTGTGCGCTGAGGTCTGCTTCACGAGGCTCCCCTGAGGTTGTTAACAACTTGCTACTAGCGAGAATCAGACCAAGGTGCAGAAGACGAAGCTTTTGCATCCAAATGGCGCATCAGGTGAAACCCGCACCGAAGTGATCTCGCATGACATGGCTCATGCACCGATCAAGACCAGGATCTGCGGGCGAAGTTGGTGCCATGGCGATTCGTGAGGAGGCACTGAATGTGCATGTCTTTTGGGCATGAGCTTCATGGCCCCCCTTGTTCTGCGTTCACCGGGCATGCCGTTGGCTGGCCGCCGAGCGACCTGGCTGGTGTTGTTGTGCGCCGCTTTGCTGGTGTATGGCCCCACGCTGCGCACTTTGTGGGAGGGCGTCTGGCAGGAGGACCGCCAGTCCCACGGCCCGGTGCTGCTGCTGGTGGCGGTGTGGCTGTTCTGGCATCGCCTTCATCAGCGGGCCGAGCCTGAGGGGGGCAAGGCCCAGTCTGGATGGGGCTGGGCCTTGTTGATCACGGGGCTGGTGTTGCACGCTTTGGGCCGATCGCAATCCTTCGTGACACTGGAGGTGTTGTCGGTGTTGCCGGTGACCGTGGGCATCAGCCTGATCTGCGGTGGCGTGCGCTTGTTCAGGGAGTTGGCGTTTTGCCACTTCTTCCTGCTGTTCCTGGTGCCCATTCCGGATCTGCTGGCCGACGCCATGACCCAGCCTTTGAAACTGGCGGTGTCGGTGACCGTGGAGCACTTGTTGCGCTGGAGTGGCCACGAGGTGGCCCGTGTCGGCGTGACGCTGGTGCTGCCGCCGTATCAATTGCTGGTGGCCGATGCCTGCTCGGGCCTCAGCTCCTTGTTCATGCTGGAAGCGTTTGGCCTGCTCTATCTGAATGTGGTGCGCCACACATCGGCGCGGCGCAATGTGTTGCTGGCCTTGCTGATCGTGCCCATCTCTTTCACGGCCAATGTGCTGCGGGTTCTGTTCCTGGCTGTGTTGACGGTTCATCAAGGTGATGCCGTGGCCAGCGGCATCGTGCACGGCATGTCTGGGGTGATCCTGTTCGTGCCTGCCTTGTTCCTCACGGTGGGGCTGGATGGTGTGTTGCGGCGCTGGGCGGGGCGGCACGAGCGGGCCTTGCCGCTGGGCATGTCGCCAGCAACACGCTCGTCGGCGGTACCGCTCTTGCCTTTGTCTTTGTCGGTGAGAGAGCTGGCGGCCGTCTGCATGGCTTCGCTGGCGAGCGTGGGGGTGGCAGCGGCCTGGACGCTGGAGCCCCAGGCCGACTGGATGTCGCCCCCAGGTCTGGCCCAGGCGATTCCAGAGAAGTTTGGTGCGTGGTCCATCATCCAGAATGCGCCCGTGCAGGTGAACCCGGCGGTGTCGCAACCGGGTGCGCGTACTCAGAAGCAGCCCTATGACGAGGTGGTCCTGCGCACCTACGGCAACCAGTCTGGTCGTCAGGTGATGCTCACCGTGGCTTATGCCTACCGTTTGCAGCAGGAGGTCAAGATCCACCGCCCGCCGGTTTGCTATGCCGCGCAGGGCTTTGAGATCAAGTCGCTCACGCCAGTCATCCTGGACCTGCCCTCCAGCAGGGCAGGTGAGCCTTTCACGGCCTTGCGGATGGAGGCTTCCCGTCATGGCTGGCAAGAGGTGGTGCTGTACTGGATCCGCGTGGGGGACCAGCACAGCGAGAGCGTGGTGGCCTCCCGCCTGCACATCCTGGCAAGGGGGTTGATGGGCCAAGCCACGGACGGCGTGCTGGTGCGGGTGTCGGCGGTGCGCCATCCTGGTGAGAGCGCGGCCGACATCAACCTTCGCCTGGAGGCATTTTTGCGTGAGCTGTACCCGGCCGTCGAGCGGTCGGGTGCGCCGTCTGGCCGCTTGTTGTGGTGAGGCTTCTGGCATGAACCATGCTTCGAAGGATGCATGACTGTCCCGCCCACGCTCATTGTCATCCCCACCTTGAACGAGGCCAGCCACATCGGCGAGGTGGTGACCAGCTTGTTGTCGGGCTTGCCTGACGATGAGGGCATCACGATGGTGGTGGCTGATGGGGGCAGCACCGATGGCACGCAGGACATCGTGATGAGCATGGCGCAATCGCGGCCTCAGCTCAAGTTGCTGTCCAACCCCAAGCGCTTGCAAAGCGCGGCCATCAACCTGGCTGTGCAGCATTTCGGCCAGGGCCGGGAGTTGCTGGTTCGTTGTGATGCGCATGCCAGCTACCCGCCAAAATTCGTTGAACGCCTGTGCCATTCTCTGGAAGCGAACCAGGCCGACGCGGTGGTGGTGCCCATGGATTCGATTGGCGACACACCTTTGCGGCAAGCCATTGCCTGGGTGTCTGACACGCCGGTGGGCTCGGGTGGTTCAGCTCATCGTGGCGGCAAGCAAAGCGGTTTCGTCGACCATGGCCATCACGCGGCTTTCCGCATGGCCTCCTTCTGTCGGGCCGGTGGCTACGATGAATCTTTCAGCCACAACGAGGATGCCGAGCTGGATTGTCGCCAGCGTGTGCTGGGCTCGCGCATCTTTCTGGACAGCACCATCCGCATCGGCTATTGGCCCCGCGCTGACCTGGGCGGGCTTTGGCGCCAGTACTTCAACTATGGGGTGGGGCGCTCCCGCACGATCCGCAAGCACCCTGGCTCCATGCGGTTGCGCCAGTGTGCGGTGCCAGCTCACTTGCTGTTGTCAGTGGTCGCGTTGTTGATCGCGCCCTGGTTTGCCTGGGCGCTGTGGTGGCCAGCTTTTTACCTGACGGTCTTGCTGGGTGTGGGTGTGGCCTTGTCTTTCAAGCACCGTTCTTGGGTGGGGTTGCTGGCTGGTCCGGCGGCCTTCGTGATGCACACGGCGTGGGCGTTGGGGTTCTTCAAGGGTTTGCTGGTGCACCGGGAATCGCCCTGGTCCATGACGACGGCGGTGCCCTCATGAAGGTGCTGTTGCTGGACCCCTCCTTGTTCACCGGGCCTTACGACGCCTCACTCAATGAGGGGCTGGTGGCCGCTGGCGTGCAACCACGCTGGCTGACACGGCCCACGCGCCGGGGTGACCGGCAGGAGATCCCAGAGCAGTACGTGGAGGCCATCTTCTACAAGCACGTGGATGACGCAGCCGCCTTTCCCAAGGCGGTCCGCACGGTGGTCAAGGGCCTGGCGCACCTGGTGGGCCTGGGCCGCATGCTGGGCGCAGTGTGGCGGCATCGGCCCGAGGTGATCCATGTGCAGTGGGTGGTGATCCCGCCGGTCGATCTGGTGGTGCTGTGGGTGCTCAAGCGCTTTTGCCCCATCGTGCTCACGGTGCACGACACCGTGCCCTTCAATGGCGAGCGCATCTCGTTGCTGCAGAACCTGGGATTCCATGGGCCCATCAAGCTGGCCAGCCACGTCATCGTGCACACCCAGGCCGGTCGGCAGGCCTTGATCCGGCACGGCATTGACGCGGACAAGATCGCGGTCATCCCGCACGGGCCACTGAAAGTGCATGCGGTGCCGGAGGTGGGCCGCCCTGCGCGTGATCCCCGGTGGACCTTTGTGCTGTTCGGCGAGCTCAAGCCCTACAAAGGCATCGACCTGTTGATCGAAGCCGTGGGTTTGCTGGCCCCCGCCATCCGTGCCCAGATCAGGGTGGTGATCGCGGGGCGCGAACGCATGGACCTGGCGCCGCTGAAGCAGCGCATCGCGGAGTTGCGTCTGATGGACACGATCGAGTTTCGTCCTCAGCGTCAGAGCAACCAGGAAATGGCCAACCTGTTCGACGACACCGACACCTTTGTCTTTCCCTACCGACAGATCGATGCGAGCGGGGTGTACTTCCTGGTGAAGTCCTTGAACCGGTGGATGATTGCCAGCCGGGTTGGCATCTTCTCTGAAGACCTGCGTGAAGGCGAGCAGGGCACCTTGATCCCGCTGGAATCGCCACAGGCATTGGCCAGCGCGATGGAAGAGGCCATGGCCTCACGCCGTCGGCCAGCGCCTTTGCCGACCAGTGGCACGTGGCTGGGCATTGGCGAGAGCACCAAGCAGATCTACGGCCAAGCCGTCAGCGCCCACCGGGCGCGCTTGCAGGGTAGCCTGGGATGAGCGGCCTGCACCGCAGCTCCTTGCGGCGAAGGGCCGCGCTGTTGATGCTGGCGGGCATGCCGATGGTTGCGCAGCGGGCGGCCTGGAGTGCCGAGCAGGCTGCGATTCGCCCGCGTGCGCCGGTGCGCGAGGCGGGCTACAAGCTGGTGAAGAATTGGGATTTCACGCGCGGCCACTGGACCCAGGACGATCTGCGCAAGGAGTTTCACACACGCTTCATCTACGACAACGGTCGGCTGGATCATGTCAACGATGAATGGTCCCGCTATCGGGACAATGACAACCATGTGTTCACCCGTGAAGGGCTGTCACTGGTGGCCCGTGCGGTCGGCAAGGCCGCCCCAGGGCGGGTTGAAAGCGGCATGCTGCGGTCAAGGTGGTTTGGGCAGTTCGGTGTGTTCGAAGCCCGCTTGAGGGTTCCCCGTGGACGGGGAACCTGGCCCGCGTTCTGGCTGGGGCCGCAAGACCTGGTCTGGCCACCCGAGATCGATGTGGTCGAAGTGGTGAACAACGGACGGGACGACACACGACGCAGTTTCCATTTTCTGCATGGCGTGGGGGCGGCCAAGCAGGCCCGCCGAACCTATGAGCTGGACAAGGGGGGGGCTTACAAGCCCGGCTTCGACTACGCCGATGGCTTTCACGACTTCGCGGTTGAATGGACGCCCACCAGCGTGCGCCACTATGTGGACGAAGTGCTGGTGGCTGACCGCGACTACCGGTGGGTGCACAACGATGGCAGACCGGGTGGTGACGCGCACTTGCTGGTGAACCTGGCCATCGGTGGCGGGTGGCCCGGAGCGCCCGCTGCTGATGCGCTGCCCGCCAGCCTGACCATCGGACACATCCGTGTCTGGCAGCGTTGAGGTCGATCGCGCCATGAACAAGCCGCCCCCCATCGGCCAAAGTAAGGAGCGTGCCGTGGTCAGGGCGGCCATCGTGCTGGTGCTGCTGTCCTGCACCTTGCTGGAGCGCTTTGGTCTCAACCCAGGCGGGGGGGGCTACGCACTGAAGCCCGCCATGTTCTCCATCTACCTGCTGGTGGGCGTTGCTGTCATCGCACGTCAACTGGTGCTGTCCACCGAGCGCCTGCTTTTGTACCTGGTGTGCCTGGGCGTTGTGGTCGCCAGCATGCTCATCAACCTCAACGTGGCGGATGTCGATCGCTCGTCGATGTCGTCCTTCCTGTTGCTGGCCGTGATGTACTTGCCGTTCGTGTTTGTGCTGAAGCAGGACTGGGCTGGTGCGGACCATGCCAACTGGGTGCTTGAGGTTTTCGCCAACATCGCCTTGTTCAGTGCGATGGCCGGCATCGCGCAGTTTGCAGCGCAGTTCGTGGTGCGAGACGCCTGGCTGTTCGATTTCACCTCGTACCTGCCGGAGGCCATTCGGGCCCAAAGTGGCTTCAACACGGTCATCCCCGTTGGTTCGTTGTACAAATCCAATGGATTTTTCTACCGAGAGCCTTCCGGCTTTTCTTTCATCATGGCACTGGCCATCGTGCTTGAAGTGGGGCGCGATCGGCGCTGGTGGCGAATCGCCTGCCTGGGTCTGGCCTTGTTGCTGACCTACTCGGGCACCGGCTTGCTGGCCTTGTTCATCGGGCTGCTGTTTCCTTTTGGATTGAAGACCTTGTCGCGCTATGTGGCGGCCATGCTGTTGGGGGGGCTGGTGCTTTGGTCGTTCGGCGATGCCTTGAACCTGTCCTTCACCGTGTCTCGCGTGGGCGAGTTCAGCTCCGAGCGCAGCAGTGCTTACATCCGCTACATCGCGCCACTGCGCCTGCTGAACGAGACCATGGCCCAGCAGCCCTGGTCCTTCTGGCTGGGATACGGCCCGGGCTCCATCACCCGGACCAGTGCAGACTTCCTGTTCCACGATCCCACCTGGGCCAAGCTGCTCTACGAGTACGGTTTGGTGGGGTTCTTGTCTTTCGTGACGTTTTTTGTCATGGCGCTGAACCGGCCAAACGTGCCCGTGTCGGCCAGGGTCACGCTGTTCTTCGCCTGGCTGATCATGGGAGGGCATTTGCTCAGCCCGGAGATGAACTACATGACCCTGGTCCTGGTGGGCCTGATGCCCTGGGTGGCCTCCCCGGGGCTGCGACCTCAAGCGAGCGTGCCGCCGCGTTCCCCGCCCACTGTCCATGCTGCCTTTAGGTCGGCAAGCTGTGCCCCCTGATTCGATGCACCCACCATGACCCAACATCCACCCCGCATCAGCGTTGTCATCGCCTGCTACAACTACGCGCAGTACGTGGCAGGGGCCATCGAGAGTGCGCTGAACCAGTCGCATCCTGACAAGGAGGTGGTGGTGGTCAACGACGGCTCCCGAGACCATTCACTGGAGATCATCCAGCGCTACGCTGACCGCGTGGTGGTCGTGGACCAGGTCAACCAGGGGCACATTGCCGCCTGCAATGCCGGCTTCATGGCGTCCTGCGGTGAGGTCGTCATCTTTCTGGATGCGGACGACCTGCTGGAGCCCGATGCCCTGGCCAGCGTGGCGGATGCCTGGACGCCAGCGTGTGCCAAGGTTCAGTACGATCTGAAAATCATCAACGGCGCGGGCGAAGACCTGGGGCGCCGCTTCTGTCACTTTGACCCGCGCTACAACGCCGAGGTGGTCCGGGCGCAGTTCGGGCTGACGGGCACCTACCGCTGGCCCGTCACGGCGGGCAATGCCTACAGCCGGTCGTTCCTGGATGAGATGCTGCCCCTGACCATCAGCGAAGCGCCCGATGGCTTGCTGAACACGGTGGCCCCCGTGTTTGGCGACGTCGCCACCATCCCGAGGGCTTTGGCCAGCTACCGGGTTCATGGCGCCAACCTGTGGTCCAACACCGGCAATGACAATGCCCGCTTGCCCAAGCGGATCCAGCACCGCCGACTGGAGGTGGACATCCTGCGCCAGCATGCGGCCAGGCGAGGCGTCGCCATGCCGGATGTCGATGTGCTCGACCACGAGTTGCCCTTCATCAACTACCGGCTCATGGCCTTCAAGCTGGGCCTGGACTACGCTGGCAGCCAGCGCGACACCACAGCTTCATTGGTCTGGCGGGGCTGTGCCTTGGCCATCAGGGAGCGATTGCCGATCAAGATGAAGGTGGGGCACATCGCGTGGTTCCTGGCCCTGGGCATGGCGCCCAGACGGTGGGTGGAGGCCTTGATCAGGCTGCGCTTCAACCGGTCGGAGGTCTTGCGATCCTTCAAGCGGCTGGCATTCAGGGGCTGACATGGCAGCTGGCGGAGGCCTACCCTTGGACTGGCTGCAGCATCGGTTTGAGTTGTCGCGGGGCAGCGCCGCGCACAACGTTCGCCCCATGGAAGGGTTGCGTGGGTTCGCCGTGTTCCTGGTCTTCCTGGTGCACTTTGCTTCGCTGGCCAGTCCCTGGCTGAGCCCGGGCTCGTCCCTGGAGGCGGTGTTTGAGGCCATGCAGGCCGTTGGCAACGCCGGCGTAGACCTGTTCTTCGTCCTCAGCGGCTACCTGATCTACGGATCGCTGATGTCGAGACACCAGCGATTCGCAGGTTTCATGGCGCGGCGCATCGAGCGGATCTATCCCACCTTCACGGTGGTGCTGGCCATCTACCTGGCGCTGTCCTTCGCCTTCCCGGCGGAAAGCAAGATGCCAGGGTCCTTCTGGGGTGGCCTGGTCTACCTTGTCCAGAACTTTCTGCTGCTGCCCGGCATCTTCAACATCAACCCGATGATCATGGTGGCGTGGTCCTTGAGCTACGAGATGTTTTATTACCTGATCGTGCCAGCGGCCATCGCCTGGCTGGGCTTGCGTGAGCGAACGACTCGGTGGCGTGTTGCGTTCTTCTTGATCGTGGCCATGGCCACGGCGCTTTACTGCGCCCTGCATGGCGGGCATGTGCGGCTCATCATGTTCCTGTCGGGCATGCTGCTTTACGAGGCCATGGCAGGCGATGTGGCGATGGCGCCCGGCAGTGGCCTCGGTGTGGCCGGACTGGCCGGGGGGTTGTTGGCCAACCTCTTGCCCGTGGCGGGCGACCTGGGCCTGGCGCTCAAGACGACCGTGCTGTTCGTGTCTTTCCTGGCGCTGTGCCTGGCCTGCTTTCGCGACCCGCACGTTGGCTTGTCCCGTGCCTTCTCATGGACCCCGCTGCGGTGGCTGGGCAACATGAGCTACTCCTACTACCTGCTGCATGGGCTGGTGCTCAAGGCCTGCTTCCATGCGCTGGCCGTGGTGGCGCCTCCAGGCAGCGGGGGCTTGCCTGCCTGGGTGCTCTGGGCCTTGCTGCCGACGCTGTTCGCCATCACCCTGTTGCCATCGGCCGTCTTGTTCCTGGCGGTCGAGCGCCCCTTCTCGCTGGCGCCGCGGCCCCGTCGGGTGCCGGGCTTGAGGGTCATGGGCTGACCTTGCGGTACGCGCGCACCCAGTCGATCTGCAAGGCCTGCGGAAAGGCCGTGTTGTCGATGCCATGGCGCCCTGCCCATTGCCCGCCAATGGCCAGGTTCAGGATGATGTGGGCCGGACCGGCCAAGGCGCCGTCGCTGTAGGTCCAGCTGTGCGTGCGGGTGTAGATCTTCATGCCGTCGATGTACAGCGTGACCGACTCGGGCGTCCACTCGGCCCCCACGGTGTGCCAGCCTTCATGGAAATGGAAGGGTGCGGCCCAGAAGGTCCACATCTTGTCGAACGCAGGGTCCGCGTACAGGTAGGCCGATGGGTACAGGGCCGATGCGCTGATGCCTGAGTGCAGCATGCGCGTGGTGTCTTCCACGCCGTTGTTCACGAATTCGAAGATGTCGATTTCGGGGGGCCAGGAGAGGCGGCCGGTGTCCGAGGCGTCCGAGTTCAGCCAGAAGGCGGGCCACACACCCACGCCGCCAGGCATCTTCACCCGGGCCTCGTAGTAGCCGTAGCGTGCGGTCCAGTCGGATCGGATCATGCCCGACTCGTAGGGCAGACCGGCGTTGGTGCTGCTGTTGACCGGGCGGGCGGTGAGGCTCAGCACGCCATTGGCCACCATGTGGGTGTTGTTGTCGGTGTAACGCTGCTGCTCATCGTTGAGCGTGTCCAGCGTGCCGCCAACCTGGATGAAGCGCGTGAACCACTTCTGCCGGTTGAGGGTGGTGCCATTGAACTCGTCATTGAAGGCCAGCGTGTAATTGGCGGGCACGTGCGAACCTTGCGACGATGCGATGGGCTCGGTTTGGCTGATGGTGGCCCGCATCGTGAGTGAGGTGCTGTCGATCACCGTCCGGGTGCCACTGGTGACCAAGGTGATGTCTGCTTTGCCGACATAGGCTGGCGCCGTGAAGTTGATCTCGTAGTCCTTGAAGGCACTCGAATCGATGGCGACTTTGTAGGTGCGAAAAACCTCCCACCCATTGGCAAGGCGAAAGTTGACGGACGCGGTCGATGCCTGGCCAGCGTTGGCGAGTTTGGCTTTGACCCTCAGGGTGTATGAGCGGCCTGGAACCAGCGTACTGCTGCTCAGCGGCTGCACGGCTTGCCAGCCCAGGTCGAGCGCCTGGCCGCCGGCGCGAAGCAGGCTGGGCGTGAGCACGCCATCCGTCACGCTCCAGAAAGCCAAGCCTTGGCTGAACTGGGGGTTGAGCGCCAACTCCGTGGCTGGAGGAGCTGGCAGGGATGGTGTGGGTGCCGGGGCTGGCGAGGTCACGGCCGCAGGTGTGGCGGGTGGGGTGGCGGATGAGGGGGGCGTGGTGGTTGAGGTGCCACCTCCGCCACCACAAGCCGTGGTCATGGCAACGAGAGAGAGTGCGCACACCCATTTGAAACCGGTCAAAGATCTGAACAACATCACAGCCAACTTCTTCAAGAATGGAAAGGGTCCTCCCTAGATTCGGAGGAAAGCCTTGAAGTCTGAAGAGGTGATCGGTAAGCAGGTCACCTGTCTTGCAACCAGATGTGGTGACTGCTTCGGCTGGCACAGCTTGTGCGTACGTCCTGTCGCAAAGCGTTCGTTGTTTCGTCAAGGATGAGTTCAGTGATCCCTAAAACATTCAGCTCCATTGAAGGCTTGCGAGGGTGGATGGCTTGGTGGGTGGTGATTGGGCACGCCATCCAACTTGCAGGATCAACAAGCTGGTTGCCTGTGGAGGCCACAAAAATACTGTTGAAAGGAGATGCTGCTGTCAATGTCTTCATCATCATCAGCGGGTTTGTCATCACGCACCTTTTGCTCGCCAAACCGGAAAGTTATCGCAAGTACATTGCCCGGCGATTCTTCAGGTTGTTTCCGGTTTATCTGGTTTGTGGTCTTCTGGCAATATACACATTGCCAGAATATATTTATGCCTATGCGGAGCTGCCGTTTGCTGACTATCGTGCAACCCGAGCCGAACGAATTCGCCTGACCGAGGCAAATTTTTCTGCTCATGTGTTCTGGCATCTCACGATACTGCATGGCGCCATTCCTGAATCCGTGCTCAGGTTTGCCAGTTCAAGCATATTGGCGCCTGCCTGGAGCTTGTCTTTGGAATGGCAGTTTTATCTGCTGGCGCCATTCATCGTGCCTGTTTTTGCAACTGGGTTTGCTCGCAAAACAAGGCTGCTTGCCACGGCCTTGGTGTGCGGATTTTTATTTGTGCTGTCCAAACTGTATTTGAAGGATCAGTATCAATATCCATCAATGCTTTTTCTTTCCATTCATTTCTTCATGTTTGGGATTTTGACGAGGATTTTCCTGGGCCTGAAAAGGTATCGAGCCTCGGTTTTGTTGATCCCCACCATACTCCTGATCTGGAAACCTCTGGAGGGCATAATCTGGATGGTCTGGTGTTGCTTCATATTTTGCGAGGCAGGCCTGATCCGCGAGGGGGCGTTGAGCAAGGCGATCGACATCGCTGCTCGGACGTTGGCCACCAACCCCATCAACACAATGCTTGGCCGGTGGTCATTTTCCACTTACTTGGTGCACATTCCCTTGTTTTCTGTGGCTGTTGCCACCCTGCCGCTTTTGCGGCCTACCGTTGCCCAAGACGATGTTTGGTCTGCGGTGTTGGTGGCGATGCTGATACTCCCCCTGGTGTCCTGGTTTCTCTACCGTTATGTCGAGATGACAGGAATCCGCTGGGGCGGTAAGGTGGCAGCACGTTTGAATTGATGAATTCGGAATTCCAAAATGATGAATCTGATTGATTCTGAAGTCAAAACCAAAATATGGGTGATCAGCTTGACCAAGGCGACCGAAAGGCGTGCCGCCTTCAAGGCCACCTTGGAGGGGGCGCCGCTGGATTGGGATTTTTATGATGCGCACACCGGGGTCTCCCCGGATTTGACTTACTCTGAAAAGACCTCAACCCGGCTGAATGGTCGCCCCATGCAGCGAGGGGAGTTGGGGTGTTATTCCAGCCACCACCAATTGTGGAAATGGCTGATTGACAGCCAAGATTACGATCAAATGCTGGTCATCGAGGATGACGTTCACATGGACTGGAACTACGTGCTTGACATCAAAGGCACTGATTTCGCCAAGCTGGGCATCGAATATCTTCGCCTCTTTGCAAAAATGCCGGCAGCCTGGCGCTTCATGGCGTCACCCTTCCTGGACAAATACCGCCATCTGGTCCAGTTCACAGGCTACCCCCTGGGCACCCAGGTTTACCTGTTGACCAAATCGGGCGCTCGAAAATTTGCGGCCAAAGCCAAGAACCTGGAGGCCCCCATTGATGTCTACATGGACCGCACCTGGGAGCACGGTGTGTTGAATCTGGCCATCTTTCCCTTTCCTGCTTTCGAAAGGCACCAGGCTTCCTCCATTGGTGAGGAACGATTCACACAAATCAGTCGGCCCTTGCATGAAAAAATACTGGGGGTTCCCCCCAGGGTTCGCCGCAGACTGCAGTCGCTTTGGTTGCAATGGGGCTTCAGTGGTCTTCAAGCGCGCAGGCTGAAAAAGTCCTTGAAAGCCAGCAGGCCTTGAATCAGCCCCTTGGCCTTGGCCCCAACGCGTCAATGATGGCCCTGAGGCTCTGGATTTTTGTCCGGAACGAAAAGTGTTGTTCCACGTGAGCCCGGCCCCGCTCCGCCCGCTCAGCGGCCGCGGGGGGGTTAGAAAGCGTTTCGATCAGGGCGTTGGCAAACTCTGCCGCCCCGTTGGCGATGATCAACTCACGGCCATGGGTGACGCCCAGCCCTTCGGCCCCAACTGTGGTGGCCACGACCGGGCAAGCGCTCGCCAACGATTCAAGCACCTTGATCTTCACGCCTCCGCCAAAGCGGTAGGGGGCGATGGAAACGGCAGCTTCATCCAGAAAGGCATCAAGGCTGTCCACGAAGCCCAGCATCTCCACGCCCTGCGCCAACAACTCGGGCGTGGCCTTGGGGCATGAGGGGCCTGCCACGCAGAGCCTGGCATGAGGGATGACCTGGCGCACCTTCGGCCAGACGTCGGCCAGCAACCAGCGCAAGCCATCCTCATTGGGTGGGTGTTCGAAGTTGCCGACCATCGCCACGTAAGACCCGGTCGTGGCGCGGGGCTCTGACCTGACGCGGGTGGCCACCGGGCTCAGCACACAAGGTGTGTCGGGCATGAAGGCGCGAAGCACGCCAGCATCGGTTTCGCTCAGCGCCAGCAACAGGTCGGCCTGCTGATAGTGGCGAAACTCGTACTTCACCCAAGACAACCAGGTGCTGCCCTTGGCGAGGAACTTCTTCCAGCCTTGCGCTTTGCGCCACTCCCGATGCGTGGACACGATGGCCACATCTTGCGTGTCCATGATCGTTGGCGCCCCCTCCGCCGCACCAAGGTACTGCGCCACATAAGGAAACTGGAAAATGACCGCCCGAACGCCCGGGCGCGTCGATCCCAGCTTGACGGCTTCCGCCATGGCCGGTGACCACATTCGCTGGGCCCCCACGGGCGCGCCTCCCAGGAGCTGGCGGGCCTTCAAGGCCCAGCTTGGCCCATGTTGCGAGGGGGTGATCGTGGTCACGCTGGCACAGAACTCCTTCAGTGCCCGCTTGCCCTCCTCCACGTCATTGGAGGTCACGTCGAAAGAGATCCAGTGGATGTCGTAGTGCTCGGCAAGGCCTTGAATGATCCTGAAGCAAAGCACCCCGCCGCCAATGCCGCACCTGAGGTGATACACCCAAGGCGCCACGATGACCAGCGCAGGGCGTTGGGTCGTGCGAGCTTCATGACTCAAAACATCGCTCATCAAGGGCTCCGAAGTGCGGCGGTCAAAGAACCAAGTTGTCGCTCATTCCAGGTGTTGGCCGCTTGCAAGGCCGAGCGCTGGAGTTCTGCCCGTCGCGCTGGTTGGGAGAGCAAGGCCATCAGTTGCTGGGCAAAGGCGTGAGGGTTCTGGTCGTCAACCACGACCATGGCCACGTCTGCCAACGCTTCAAGTCCACGCGCGCCTGAAGCCGTGGTGACGCACGGCATGCCGTGGGCCAGCGCATCCAGCAGCTTGATGTTGACCCCGGTGCCCATTTGCACCGGGTTGATGGCCACCGCACCTTGGCTGAAGGCCTCCGACAAGTTTTCAACGAAACCCAAGGGATGCAGCAATTTGCTGGCGGTGAAATGATTAGAAACGGACCCTGCCAGGAACAGCTTGAAGCCCGGGAAGGTGGCCAAGACCATCGGTGCGACTTCGTTGATGAAGTACTCGCAGGCTGCCACGTTGATGGCATTGCTGGAGCCCAGGAACACAGCGCTGGGTGCCTGGCTGGGCTTGAAAGGCTGGGGCTTGGCGATGAGGTGCCCCACCTCGATGACCCGGGTCGCGGACTTGGGGCCCAACCTTTGCCGAAAATCATCGGCCTCCTGCGCCTGGATGCCGATCACCAGGTGGGCCCGTCTGAAGCCTCGTAGCTCTTCCTCATCCGAGGTCGAGTACCACTCGGGTTTCTGTCCGGCCTGTATGTAGGACCGGTGACGCATGCCGAAGCGGTCGTGTGTGTCCAGGATCTTCATCCCGACATCTTCAAAGGCCTCGAAAGCCTTGGACATGAACACGTACTCCACCATGACCACGTCATACCGGTGTTCCGCCTGCAAGCCTTTGAGAAATGCATTGGCCTTGGCGTCGTACCAGTCGTCCAGGCGGTAGGCATGGGCGCGTTCCATCGACAAGGATTTGCCAATCTTTTTAAGAGCGCGCCGAAGCCATGGGCCCTTGGTGGCTTGCCAGGGTGGGACATGCAGTCGCCCGGGGCCGAAACGGACCTTCATGGCGTCAAGGTCCGCTGCTTCCAGCGGCAGGTAGGCAAAGTGAAGCTCATGACCATGGTCTTGCAGTGCGCTGGCGAGCGTTGCAATCCTGGCCCGGTTGCCCGCGCCTGCGGGGTCTGTGGGAACGGGTGAGATGAGGAGGACCTTCATGGACCGGTGTTCAGGGCTCAATGCAATTGCACGATCTCTTGGTCGCCCTTCCTGGCTGAACGAGGCACCATGGCGTCCGCTGCGGCATGCCCAACGGCCAGGTACATCACGATCCTTTCATGCTCCGGTATGGCGCCAACCAAGTGAGCTTTGACGTCAGTGTCTGGCTTGACGCACCAGTTCAGGCAGCACGAGGAAATGCCATGCGCCTGAAGAGCAAGGATCAAGCTCATGGAAAACAGGCCACCATCAATGTAGGGCTCATGGCGTTCCGTGCCGTCAAAGAATGACTTCATGTCAACCGTGATGATGAGCAATCTGGACAGCTGGTGGCCGAAACCATGGTTGCCATTTTGAAGTTGAAGCAAAGCCGTGATGAGATCAGCTTGGGTGTAGATGTGAACCCTCCAGGGCTGCCGATTGCAGGCACTGGGGCTGTACTGGGCACTGTTGATGCACTCGCGCAAGACACCGATGTCGACCTCTTGGGACGTGTACGACCTGACGCTCCTTCGCAGCAGCATGAGTCTGGTGAGTGACTCAAAATCCGTCGCTAGTGCAGTGCCGTGGGGCATGGGGGTTCTCAGATCGACAAGGAT
The DNA here is from genome assembly GCF_030652515.1 of Aquabacterium sp. Classification (GTDB taxonomy): domain Bacteria; phylum Pseudomonadota; class Gammaproteobacteria; order Burkholderiales; family Burkholderiaceae_C; genus Aquabacterium. The sequence continues at coordinate 129,853 of NZ_JAUSAR010000010.1, forward strand.
GTCCAGGTGCTGCTTCAAGAGGGTGTCGATGTCTTGTGCAAGCCCTTGAGCGCCATCGCTCTGAGGGGGATACAGGTCGATGTGGGCTCGGTATGAACGAAGGGCTTCAATGGCCCCCAGGTAAATGGTGGAGTCTTTTCGAAAGCCTTGTTCATGCCAGCGACGGATCAAGCTCAGCGTGGCCTTGGCAGGGTCAGCGCCAAAGAAGCGTTTGGGCCCGGGCATGCACAGCCCCTTTTCAAGCTTGTGATACTGAAATATCAGTTCCGCCCGGAGCTTCTCATGCTCAATCTCAGGGCCTTCCCAGTGCATGTACTTGATGACCAGTCGCGCATCATTGAAATAGTAAAAGGCCCGCTTCATCAGTTGGCCCTGGCGCAGCAACTTCTCAAAAAAAGGCTTGGAAGACGGCGCGATGGCGGTGACCAACCTTGACGACATGCTGACGACTTTGCCGATTGACATTTCATTTCCTTGAAGCGCTGACCAAGGGCTTGACGTTCAGTTGAGAGGCTGCAAGCACGCTGGGCAAGAACGAGGCCACTTTCTGCCTGAGTTCCTGGAGCTGCTCCGTGAATGCAATCAACAGCGCATACAGCTCTTGGGGGTTGGCCACCTTTGCGGGCGACAGCAGCAGTGAATGGGGCAGCTCGAAGTGGTCCATCAGCCCTTGAAACTTGTCTTGATAGGTCAATGCCGCCACTGGCACGCCCATGCCAAGGCTGGCAATGGCCAAATGCATTCTTCCGGTGATCACCCCGTCCAGCAGACCGGCCATGGCCTTCAACTCTGCCGCGCTCAAGGGTTCGGTGGTGTACCTGAGCGACTCCGGGAAGTCAGCTTTCAGCGCCTGATGGATGACGCGCAAGCAGGTGTCGTCGCCATCGGCCCCTCGGTAATCGTGAGAGAGCAACACCACGCTGACCGGGCGCTCCGTCATGAGCCGATGCAGTGCCGAGATGGCCGATGCATTGATCTTGGCCAGGGCTTCCTCTGTGCGGTCTTTCAAGAGCATGGGGTGGATGTTGAATGCGACCACCGTGTCGCCCGTGGCTCGCCTTGATTCGACCCACTGGGCCATGTCCTTGACGCTGGCCGAATCGACGCAGGCCTTGAGCATGAATGCGGAATCAGTCACCAGTTGTGCAGGTGCTTCGCAGAAATTGTTGAAACGCTTCAATGAAATGTTGTCTCGCACATTGATGGCCAATGTCGGGGTGAGGTTGTTGAAGGGAAACTTCAGATAAGGGCTGGGGCTTTCATTGAAGCTGAATCCCAGCAACGATGCGCGAACGCCTTGTCGGGCAGAAATGTCTGCGGTGGCCAGCAGCCGCAGGGTGGTGTGAGGGCTGTAGTAGCCATCCATGCAGTCGGCGCCCAGCAGCACCAAGGCATCCGGATCAAATTGCTCGATGGCATCAATCGTGGCGCTGAATCCGGCGTCCCAGATCTCGATGGGAATGAAACCCAGTTTCTTGGCGGCGGCGGAGGCTGGTGCAGTGGCGGTGACGACGCCCACCTCCAGGGGCTGTCCCTGGTTCGACAGCTGCCCCACCACGGCCTGCATCATTGCTTCATCTCCTTTGGCCCCGGTCAAGGTCCATGGATCGCTGGGGATGATGACCAGGCGTTTTGGGTGACCGCTGACCACGTGCGCTTTCTTGGCTTGCAAGGTTCTCAGCCGCCAGCCAATCGTCAGCCGTGTCATCGATTTCCAGAGCAGATAGCGTTCTCGCAAGGGCTTCTTTTCGATGGTCATGGGTGGCAGATTCCTGGTGTTGATGCGATCACACCGAAGCTCGGCGGTTCTTGAAGGCAGTGATCACCGCGATGGCCTGCTGGCGTGCCAGCAGGCCGACGAGCACGAAGTAGATGGCAAATCCCGCAGAGGTCAACAGCACCAATTGAGCCAGCGCCGATTCAGTCCACAAAGCGACACTGGGGCGTGCAGCTTGGACAAAAATGACGGCGCAGGTGGATGAAAAAATGAAGGGCCAAAGATTCAAGGCCAGCGTCCGAAGTGATATCCCGATGATTCGTCTGGCCACGATGAAGCTGATGGGCGTGATGCTGAGCTGGCTGAGAACAAACACCACCACGATGGTATTGAGCGTTTGATCCTTGGCCGCGTACAAGCACCCCAGGGTGATGATGGTTTTGGCCGTGATGAAGATCAGGCCAATGTCGGGGCGCCCCATGGCGTTGTAGGCAATGCCGTTGTAGAACTGCAATACCTGGACGGCGCCCAACAGCAGCATCGGCGCCATGATGCTGGCCGCGCTTGTCCATTTGGGGCCGAATACCACCAGCGTCAACTCCGGGGTCACTGCAGACGTGACGCAGAAGATGGGGACCGCGATGGCCGCGCTGACATTGATGGCAGCGTAGTAGGCTTTCTGCAGGGCGACCCGGTCATGGGCCAGGCGAGAAAATGCATTGTGGGCGATGTCCAGAATGGAGGTGCACAGCGTCTGCATCAGGGCTTGATAAATCCTGGTGCCAATGATGTACAGGCCCAAGGCGCTGGCACCCAGCGTGGCCGCGAAGAACAATTCGATGAACCGGGTGTTCGCAAAATCCATCAACGCGGTCAGCAACCTTTGAAAGCCATAAGAGACCATTCTCAGGGTGCCGGGGAAGTCGAATGCGAATGAAAAATTCCATTGAGGGTGGCGCCACAGGATGAGGGCGGTCAAGGCGGATGCGGACAACGACTGCGCGACCAGACTCCATGTGCCATGACCTGCAGAGGCCATCGCCAAAGCCAAAGCGCCAGAGACCAGGGTGGCGATCAGGGACGCCATGGCCAATGCACGGTATTCAAACTTCCTTCGGTACATCGCGTTCTGGCCGAAACAAGCTGCGCTGATCAACATGCCCAGACTGCTGATTCTCAGAACCCATGTGAGTTCTGGGAGCTTCATGACTGCCGCGATCATGGGCGAAAACAGCCAAAGCCCCAGCACGGCCAACATGGCCAGGCCCAGGTTGATGGCAAAGATGCTGTTGAGCTGGCGGTGATTGACTTCCGGTTGCTGTACCACTGCTTCACTGAGGCCCGACTCCACGAAGAGCGCGCAGAGCGCGACGACGGTGGTGGCGGCAGCGAACAATCCCAGTTCGCTCGGCGTCAGTACCCGTGCCAGGAACATGAACACGATGAGGCCGCCAAAACGCAGGCCCCAGTTCTGGACCAGGGACCACAGCAGCCCACTTTGAACTTTTTGGCGAAAGGTGGTGGAGGACATGGGTGATCTTTTCGACAGAGCTGCTAGCGCAACACGCCAACTGCTTTGAGGGTCTTGATCAGCAGTGGCGGCCGGGAGCCCGATGCGAATCGCCAAAGGATGACTTTGCGGGCCATGTGCTGTGGCAGCGTCAGTACCAGCATGGTCCATGCCGCGATGGCGATCTGCCCGTTGCGCCCCATACCCTGCGGCATGAAGGTACCGCGCATCAGATCGGCCAGCATCCGCAAGGCGTGGTCCTGAGGCCAGGGGTGCGTCTGAGGGGCCAGTTTGTAGGAAGCCACGCGGTAAGGCAGCAAGGTGAGGCTGTAGCGGATGGCCTCTTGATTCACCTCATAACCTGCGTTTTTCGCGATGCGTCTGGCGTAGTCGAACAGCTGTGTGGCCCGGGTCACTTCGCGTGCAAAGCGCTGCACATCAAGTCCGGAGAAAGCCCCGTCGTTTTTTCCGTGGATGCGGTAAGACACCAACGGTTTGGGAATGGTGATGACATCGCCCAGGTAAGGTGCGGCGGCAATGCAGCACGAGTCACTCGCGCGTCCACCCGCGTGGTCCAAAGGGAAGATTTTTTCCAGATAGTGGCGGTCATAGACATTGCCCGACCCTGGTGGCGTCGGGTAGGCGCTGGTGTGCATCACCCATTGACGAATCTGTCCAGGTTCGGGCGTCACATGGAATTGCGGCAGGAACGAGCCAATCGGGCGTCCGTCTGCACCAACACAGCGCATTTGAAACTGAACTTTGCTGATCCCTGGTCGCCAGACGCCAGCGACCTCGCGGATGACCGATGGTTCCAGGAAATCATCAGAATCGAGGAAGATGATGACCTGGCCGGTGCTGGCGGCAAAGCCTGTGTTGCAGGCACCGACCTGGCCCTGGTTGGCCTGGTGGATGACCTGGATTCGGTTCGCATGCCCGGCTGCATGGCGAGCGATCACCTCGCGCGAGGCATCGTTGGAGCCATCGTCCACCACGATCACTTCCACGTCCGGCCAATCCAGTGCCAGTGCGCTGTCGATGGCCTGGCCCACGTACTGTGCGTAGTTGTAGTTGGGGATGATCACCGACACTTTGAAGAGTCGGCTGTTGGAGGCGCTCATGGGGTGCTCACGTGCTGGGTGACCTGACTTTCCCGGCGACCTTCGAGAGGTACCAGTTTTCCAGCGTGGTGAGGATTTGTCGGCGGTCCATCACGGGCTTCTCGATCAGCCACCAGGAGCAGTAGGCGATCGCGATCGTGCAAGGCGTGGCCAGCAACATGTTGATGTACCACTCGCGATGCTGGGGCAGCAGCGCCACCACCATCTGCTGGATGGGGTAGCCATACAGGTAGATGCCGTACGAGTAGTCGCCACCGAGCAAGGTCGCTTGGCGAGGTGGGTTGAGCAAGCCCAGGTACACGGTGAAATAGGCGATGGGCAGGGCGGCAAATCGGATGCCATTGGGCAGGGTGATCAGCAGCAGCGACAAGGCGGCCATGGCCAGGGCGCACCGCGCTGACCACACCAACTTGTCTCTGAAGCGGTAGACCAGCAGGCCGGCGATGAAGGCCATCACGAGCGTGGTGCCACCGGCACCGTGGTAGTCCAGGTTAGGGCGCAGGATGGTGTTGCCGATCTGCAAGGCATGGAGCAGGACCATGAACCACAGCAGCCAGATGCGATCTTTGAAGATGCCCAGAACGGCCAGCATGCACAGGACGACGTAGCATGCCAGTTCATAAGGCACGGTCCACAGTTGGCCATTCACCGACTGAAGCGGGTTGGTCTCGAACAAACCGGGCAATTCGTAGTGGATGTGGCCCAGCACGTTCCAGAAGTACATGTGGAAATCGGGGTGGGTCAGGTACTCGCCCAGTGGCAGGGTGGTGAGCAGGGGGCCCAGGATCAGCGCCGACAGCAGCACTTCAACCGACAGCGCCGGCATGATCCGGAACACGCGCAGCCCCATGAAACTCACCAGCGTGCGAGTGCGCTCCAGGCTGCCTGCGACCAGAAAACCGCTCAACGCGAAGAACATGGGCACAATCAGGGTGGTCAGCGAGAAACCCATGTTGGCCAGGCGCCCGTACTGCACATCCGGACCGTAGCTCAGCAAGAAGGCGTGAGACGCGATCACGCCCAACGCCAGCACGATGCGCATGTAGTCAAAGCCGCTGGGGCGGTTGTTCGTGGCCATGAGCCGGGCCGCCAGGGTGGGTTGGCCTGCGGTGAAGAACGTGGTGATCGGGTTCGGCATGGCGGGTTCCCGTCAGAGTTTCAAATGGTCGAACAAGGGCTTCAAGGCCGTCCGCCAAACGCGGTAGCCGGCCTCGTTGATGTGCAACTGGTCAGCGTGGAAGTAACGTTCGTCAGGGCCGCCATCGGCCTTGGCCAGCAAACGGAATAGATCAAACAGGTAGACCCGCTCATGTTGGGCGGCCACCTGCCGCAGCTTGTCGTTCAGGTCGGCGATGTGGGCCAAGGGCACCTTGGCCTGGGGGTTGTTGCGCGGCGGGATCGTGCACAGCACCACCGGCACGTTGCTCGATTGCTGGCGCGCCATGTCCAGCATCAGTTGCAGGTTGACCACCGTGTCGGCGGTGGCTTGCTGGGCGCTCAAGTCGGCCGAACCGATCAGCAGCACGATGGCCTTGGGGTGCAGGGCCAGCACGTCTTCCTGGAAGCGGAACAACAGGCCTCGGCTGACGTCGCCTCCGACCCCTCGATTGGCCACTTTCAGGCCAGTGAACGCTTGTTCCAGATCACGCCAGCCTCCGGTCAAGGAGTCACCAGCGAAGACCACGGCGCCTTGCATCTTCTCCCGCTGCGTCCAGAAGTAGGCCCGGTTCTGGTTCATGTAGTCAAACACACGGATGGCGCCTTGGCCAGGCCAGTCGGCCGCGCGCATCGGATAGGGCGTGGGCCCACTGGATGCCATGCTGGCGGGCGCGGCATTCAAGGGGGCATGGAAGAGTCCGGCCAGGCTAAGGGCCAACGGCCAAAGTGCCCGGGCGGCCAAGGTCTTGTTCCGTGGCGTTGATGAGCGGGCTGGGCGCATCATCAATGCTCGTTCATCACCATGCCCAGCAGCTTGACGGCGCCCTTGTCCAGGCTGGCGGTAAGCTTCTCAAGCGATTTCATGGTGGAGTGGCCGTTGCGGCCCAGTGCGATCGCCGAGCCGCATTTGGCGGCAATCACCTTGGCATCGGCGCCATGCGCGGCGGCGGGTGTGTCCACGATCACGTGGTCGAACTTGTTCAGCAACTCCTGCATCAACACATTGAAGCCTGGACGCTGGAGCAACTCCAGGGGATTGGGTGGAATCGTCCCGGCCGGCAGCACATGCAGGCCGGGCAGGTCGGGCGCCTTGTAGATGGCCTGCACTGTGGTCTCGCGCCCCAGCAGCACGCCGCTGAGACCGGCACCATGGGCAATGCCGAACAACTCGCGCTGCCGGGGGGTGCGCAGGTTGGCGTCGATCAGCAGGGTGTGACCCCCCAGTTGGCTCAGCACGATGGCCAGGTTGGCGGTGAAGAAGGTCTTGCCATCGCCAGGATCGGGGCTGACCACGGCCAGCGCGCGGCGGGTGCCTTCCATGCTCAACGCGTCCGACAGCAACTGGCTGCGCAGATCGCGGAACGCTTCGGCCTGCTCGCCGAAGGGGTCTCGCGCGGCGATCAGCTCAGGCGATCGGTCCACGCCATCCTTGGTGTACGAGTAGTTGAATTGTTGTGAGAGGGCCCACAGCACCTCGTCTGCGCTGGCCAGGCGCAGGGCCACGGCCGCTTCGCCGAAGCGCATCTGGTGACGGCGCTGGTGCTGCACGATCTGCTCGACCTGAGCCTCCGTCAGGTTTTTGGAGCGGCGCAGCACTTCACCGATGGATTGGTCCTCCAGATTTCTCGGGTCTTCGGCGTTGTGGTCGGCGCCGGGGTGCTGGATGGGCGTGGAGGTGGCCAGCGTCAGGTTCATCTGAGGAGGGGGGGTGGTCATGGGATCGATTCAGCGCAGCAGGCGCCAGGGACTGACGTTGGCGGGTTTGACGAAGGACTTGGCCCGCTCGGAGACCTTCTGGGTGCTGGCGGCCGGTAGCACGACCAGCAAGGGGCGCATGAGCCGCTGTGTGATGTCCTCCTCGCTGCGCAGGTGCGGGGTGATCACCTCCAGGGCCAAGGCCACGCCCACGCCCAGCACCGTGCCCAGGATCAAGCCCATCACGATGTTCAGCCCCACGCGGGGCCCCGAGGGGAAGGGCGGCGGCGTGGCTTCTTTCACCACCGACACATTGGTCTGGTTGTTCTGGCTTTCCAGGCTGGTCTGGCTGACGCGGCTGAGCACGTTGTCGTAGGAGCGCTGCGCGTTCTCCACCTCGCGCTGCAGCACCATCACGTCGTTGCGCTGGCCCTTCAGGCGCAGCACCCGGAGGCGTTGTTCAACCAGGGCCGAGCGCACCTCGGCCAGTCGGATCTGGTTGACCTCGCTGTTGATGCCCAGGCTGGCTGACACTTTCTGGGTTTCGGTGTCGATCCGGGACTTCAGTTGGCGGATGTTGGCGCGCAACTCTTGCACTTGGGGGTGCTGGTCACCAAAACGCTCGCTCATCTCGTCCAGCTTGGCCTCTTCGCGCGCCAGTGCGGTGGTCACGCCCACGATCACCGGGTTGTTCAGGGCCTCGGTGACGCGTTCACCACCCTTGCCGGTGGCCGCCTGGTGGCGGGTGGTGGATTCGGTGGCGATGGCCTGCAGGGCGACCAGTTGTGTCGACAGCTCGGACAGCTTGGCGTTCTCGATGTCCAGGCGTTCGTCGGTCGAGGTGATGCCGGTTTCCTGTTGGTAGGCCGACAGCTTGGCCTGGGCTTTCTCAAGCGCCTCACGGGACAGGCGGGCACGCTCGTCGAAGAAGCTGTTGTACTGCCGGGCTGGCTCCGTGCGCAACTCCAGCGTGGTCTCTGTGTAGGCCTGGACGATCGCGTTGGCCATGGCCGCCACAAAACGGCGGTCCGGCCCGCTGAATGACACGTTGATGACGTTCGACTCGCGGGACGGGCGCACCTCCAGCTTGCTGGCGACCACGCCGGCCAGCCATGACTCGAAGTCACCTTCTCCGCGGGTGACTTGGGCCCAGCGCTCTTTCAAGGCGGGGTTCTCGGTGGTCTTGACGATGCGCAGGGCGCGCTTGACCACGCGCTCACTGGCGATGACGTCGGCCTGCGTGGCCACGAACACCGAAGCCAGGCTGGAGGGCACGGCCACGCCCGCGATCGGGTCGATCGAGCCGGTCTTGCCATCCACCAGCACCGACACCGTGGCGGTGTACTGTTTGGGCAGCAACAGGCTCCAGGTGGTCACCATCGCCACCACGATCAGCATCAAGGCCGTGACCAGGCGCCACCTGGCTTTGAGGACCAACAAAAACTGTGCGAAGGACAACATGCAGGTAGCCTGTGCGTGGATCGATACAAGTGATCCGAAGCACAGCCCGTGCCAGAGCCGACCTGGTGTTGCAGGCCACCCCCTCAGTTGCATGGCGCCCCAGCATGGTGCGGTTGATTTCGCAGGCCTGGCGGCCCTGGTCGGCAATTTGACTATCATGCGTGCAACAGTTTTCACACCTTGAAGCCACCTTCCACCCCCCCGGCCGATCCGGCGCGCCGCGTTCCGCTCCAGCGACGCTTGTTCCTGCTGGCCCTTGGCGCCATCCTGCCCCTTGCCGTGGCATCGGGCATCGGCTTGCAGGCATTGGTGAACCAGCAACGCCTGCAAGCCGAACGCGCCAGCATTGACCTGGCCCGGGCTTTGAGCATCGCGGTGGGCGGCGAGTTGCGCCTGAGCATTTCAGCCCTTGAAACCCTGGCCACGACGCCTGGACTGGTCCGGGACCTGGATGCCCCGGGTTTCGAAGCGGTGGCCCGAGACGTTCTCAAGACGCGGCCCGAGTGGCTGCAGATCATGCTGGCCCGCCCGGACGGTGCGGTGATGGCCTTGGGCAAACCACTGCCGGCTGGCCAGTCATTGGCCCATCTGCGCACGGCCGAACCGCGGAGTTTTCAATGGTTGATCGAGCACCGGCAGCCCGTGGTGGGCTACCTCACGGAGGGCTACGGCGGCCGTTGGGGCGTGCCGGTGCGTGTGCCCGTCATCCGCGATGGCCAATTGGTCTTCGTGTTGACGGCCGTGCTGCAGCCCGAGGCCTTGAAGACCCTGATCGAGCGCCAACAAGTGCCCCCGAACTGGCTGGTGTCGGTGTGGGACGCCCAGACCAGGCGCGTGGCCCGCTCCCGTGCGCACGATAAATTCCTGGGGTCGGGGCCGTCGGCAACCTTGCAGGTGCTGTTGGCCAGTGGGGGCATCGAAGGCATCGGGCCCACGCACACCCTGGAAAGCGAGGACGTCTACACCGCCTTCACCCACCAGCGTGATTTCGGGTGGACGGTGTCGGTGGCCGTGCCTGCCAAGGAAATGGCCATGGGCGCCAGCCAGTCCCTCATCGCCTATGGCGGTGGCGTGCTCCTGTCGGTGGTCATCGGCTTGATGGCCGCTTGGACCATGGCCCGCCGCATCAATGGGCCGATGGGTCAGTTGCGCGACGCCGCGCAAGCCTTGGGCCAGGGGCAAGTGGTGCAGGTGCCCCGGGGGGACATCAGCGAGATCCAGGAGGTGGGTGATGCCTTGTTCGCCGCGGCCCACCAGCGCGCCCACAGCGAGGCCGAGCGCGAACGCCTGCTCGCCGCCGAGCGGGTGGCCCATGCCGAGGTGCAGTCCGCCATGCTGCAGGCGCAGACGGCCAACCAGGCCAAGGACGAATTCCTGGCCATGCTGGGCCACGAGCTGCGCAACCCGCTGTCACCCATCGTCACGGCGCTGCACCTCATGTCGCGCCGCGATGCGCATGCCCATGAGTTCGAGCGGCGCATCATCGAGCGGCAGGTCAAGCACATGGTCCGCCTGGTTGACGACCTACTCGACGTCTCCCGCATCACGCAGGGCAAGATCGAGCTGCGGCGCGAGCCGGTGGACATGAAGGCCGTGGTGGAGCAGGCGGTGGAGCTGACCAAGCCCTTGCTGGATTCGCGCGCCTGCCCCGTCCGTTTTGACATGCCGGATCAGCCGGTCATGGTCTGGGGCGATTGGGTCCGCCTGGTGCAGGTGGTGGGCAACCTGCTCAGCAACGCGGCCAAGTTCACGCCGCCCGATGGCTTGATCGAGGTGAGCTTGAAGCAGGGCGTGGATGCCGTGACGTTGTCGGTGCGTGACGAGGGCAATGGCATCGCGCCCGAGTTGCTGCCGCAGGTGTTTGACCTGTTCACCCAAGGCAAGCAGGCCATCCACCGAGGATCTGGCGGCCTCGGGCTGGGTCTGGCCATTGTCAAGACCATGGTGCAGTTGCACGGCGGGCGTGTGAGTGCGGCCAGCCAGGGGCCCGGCCTGGGCAGCACATTCACGATCACCTTGTTGCCCATGGATGCCATCGTGGCCTGGGCCCAGCTCGAGGATGTCCGGGACCCGGCCCTGCAAGGCCAGGAGCGCATCCTGGTGGTCGATGACAACCAGGACGCGGCCGAAACCGTCGCGATGGTCTTGCGCGACATGGGCTACGACGTTCGCACCGCGCACGATGGCCTGGCCGCTTTGGCGGTGCTGGACGAGTTCGTGCCGGAGTTGGCCATGCTGGACATCGGCTTGCCCTCGATGGACGGGTACGAGCTGGCCAGCCGCCTTCAGGCGGACCAGCGCACGCGGCACATTCCCTTGATCGCGGTGACGGGCTATGGCGCCGAATCGGACTTGGCGCGTGCCCTGCAGGCGGGTTTCCTGGAGCGCCTGGTCAAGCCGGTGGCCACGCCGCAGCTGCTGCAGACGATTCGCCGCTTGCTGGCCGCCAAGCCGGTCACGCCACCACGGCCTTGACGCGGTTGCGGCCTTCGCGCTTGGCCTCGTACAAAGCCTTGTCGGCCCGGGAGATCATGACTTGTGGCCCGGCCGATGGGGCTTCGGCACGCACGGTGACCAGCCCCACGCTGATGGTCACCCAGTCGGCCGTGCTGGAGCGCTCGTGTGGCAGGCGCAGCGCGGCCACGGCCTCGCACACACGCTCGGCGGTGAGTCGCGCGGTCTGTGCGCTGGCCTGCTGCAACAGCACGCCAAATTCTTCGCCGCCCAGGCGCGCCACCAGGTCGTTCGGGCGCCGCGTGCTGCTGTTCAGGGCCTGGGCAATCGCTTTCAGGCAGGCATCGCCGGCCTGGTGTCCGTAGAAATCGTTGTAGGCCTTGAAGTGGTCCACGTCGATCATCAGCATGGACAGGGGCGATCCCTCCAGGCTGGCCCGCGACCAGGCCTGCTGCAGGTGCTCGTCAAAGTGGCGGCGGTTGGCCACCTGGGTCAGCGCATCGCTGCGTGACAGCCGTTGCAGTTCTTCCTGGGCGGTTTGCAGTTCCGCCAGGATCAGTTGGTCTTGCAGCCCCAGCAGGTAGCGGCGCCGTTGGCGTTTTTCCGCCAGGTAGTTGGCCATCAGGCTGATGCCCACGGCAAACAGCACCATGTCCACCATGGGGATCAGGATGGCAGTCGGCATGGGCGGGCCATACAGCCCGGCCACGCCATGCATGGCCAGGATGCCTGTGGCCGTGACCACCGCCACGGCGAAGCGCGTGGACTGGACCAGGGTGGCATACAGCAGCACCACCATCAGGCCCGCATGGTAGAAGTATGCGTGGGGGCTGTGGCTGGCCAGGAGCAACGCCAACAAGGTGCCCGCCGCCGCCCATCCGCTGATGACCGCGGTCCAGTCCGCGAAAGCGGGGCCGAACAGCGCCACCAGCCGCGCCATGTGCCGGTGGGCCAGGTGGATGGTCAACAGGCCCAGTGGGGTGATCACGGCCAGCCGCAAGGTCAGCGCCAGCTCGAACACATCGGGCACCACCAGCCAATCGACCAAAAGGAAGGACACGTACAGGACCAGGCCGAAGCCGCCACTGGCCAGGGCCGCTTGAGTTCGCTGTGGGCCAAGGTCCTGCTTGAACTGGTTTTCCAGCGCGGGCGCAAACCGAAGGCCGACGCGCCGGGTCGACAAGGCGTGCGCCAGTGCGGGCTTCAACGCGCTGTTCATGCAGCAGCCTGGCCTTGTCGCGCGTTGGCGCAGCGGACGCAGTCTCGGCCATTGCGCTTGGCATCGTACAAAGCCTGGTCGGCGGCGGCCACCCAGTCATGGACCGAGACCCCGCCACCGTCAATCTGACCGCTGCACAGGCCGACGCTGATCGTCACGTGCAGCTTGGGCGAGTCTTCGTGAGGAATGGCCAGATCACGCACGGCCTGGGCGATGCGCTCGGCGGTCCTCAGGGCCTCATCGGGCGGCACGCCGTGCAGCACGGCGATGAATTCTTCGCCGCCATAGCGGGCCAGCAAGTCCCCGGCTCGGCGCAGGTCGTGCTGCAGTGCCTGGGCCACGGCGCGCAGGCAGGCATCGCCCGCCGGGTGGCCGTGGCGGTCGTTGTAGGCCTTGAAGTGGTCAATGTCGATCATCAGCACGGCCAGATGCCCATGGCCATGTTGCGCGCGTTGCCACAGCTGGCCCAGGTGCTCGTCGGCGTGTCGGCGGTTGGCCACCAGCGTCAAAGGGTCCAGGCGCGCCAACTGGTCCAGCTCGGTGTTGAGGTCGGCCAGGCGTGTCCTCAAGAGCCGATGGCGCAGGCTCATGAGGTAGTTGTGGCGCTCTTCGGCCTCCAGCTGGTACAGGAAGTAGAGGCTGCAGCTGGCGGTGGCCGCGGTGGCCACCAGCACCGGCAGCAGCCGCCGCAGGTCGCCCATGGCTTCGGTCAGTGACAAACCGGTCCAGCTCACGGCCAGCAGCATCAAACCAGTGGCCATGGCGGCCAGTTGGAACCGGGGTCGCAAGAGCACGTTGAGGTAGAGGATCACCATGGCGCTGCCCAGCAATTGCAATTGCCGCAACGGGCTATCGCTTTGGGACAGCAGGTACAGGTTCAGGCCGACGATGCTCAGGCCGATGCCCACGGCCTGCCATTCGGGCGCCCGGCGGCCCACCGTCACCTTGAAGGTGAGGGCGGTCAGCAGGGCGACCGTGGCCAGGAATCCCAGCCGCAGCCACAGGGCCAGGGTGAAAACGTCCGGCGTCATGGCATGGTCCGCCAGCAAGAACAGGCACATGAACGCGCTCATCAGCACCCCGGCCAGTTGCGTGGCCTTGAGCTGTTCACGGCGCCTGGCATCGCGAAAACGCCGTTCGATGGCGGGCTCGAAGCCGAGCAGTCGGCGTGGTGCGCGCAATGCCGCATCCACCTGCTCGAGCAGGGCGGGCTCATCGGGGGGCAGGGGCGAAGGAGGCAGCATGCAGTGCAGCTCATGAAAAACATGGAATGGGACTGTTCCATGATCCGCGAAGCGTCGGTCTGAAAACCTGTGTTGCCCGCCGGCCCGGCCTCAGCTGTGCCAACTATCGCACGGCGCGATGAGCCTACTCCCCTGTTCGCGGGGTGGGCCTTTGCCTAGTCGGCCCATGAGGATTGCCCTCCTGGCCTCGTGAAGCGCCTTGTGGCGCGCCCATGAAAAAGGCCCCTCCATCACGGAGGGGCCCCAGGGCCGACAACGGGGTCAGCCAAAAATCATCAGAACTTCACGGGGGCAGGTGGCTTCACGGCGAACGAGTAGGTCTGGCCGGGGCCGGACATGAAGGCCGACAGGATGGCCGAGATGCCGCAACCCTTGATCTGCGGGAAGGTCGTCGTGCCGGAGAAGCTCAGGCCACCATTGCCCAGCGAGGAGACCGGGCCCGTGAACTTGATGGGGAAGGCCACTGGCGTGACGGTCTTGCATTCGCCAAAGGAGATGCCCGACAGCGACGTGATGGTGATGTTGGCATAGACGACGCCGTCAATGTTCAACTGGCCTTGGTTGTCCAGGACCACGGTGCCTGTGGCCTGACCCACTGGCGTGATCCGCAGGCCGACGGCCGAGCCGATGCCCAGGATCTTCAGCGATTGCTTGAAGTCAGGCACCACCAGGTCACCCGTCAGGCGCTTGGCCGTGACGTCGGCGTTGGCCGAGAAGGTCGAGGTGGCTGGCAAGGTCACCGTTTGCGCCAAGGTCTTCAAGCCCACGGTCGCGGTCAGTGGCCACTTGTCCAGCGTGACCACGAAGTTGCCGCCGCCTGGATTGGCGGTGGACTGGGGATCTGCGGCCACGGTGTTGCAGGTGCTGGTGGCAGCCTTGCCTGCGAAGCGGTCGCCCAACCAGGTCAGCACGGTGGGCGCAGCCTGGAACTGGGTCACGATGTGCTCGCTGGGGTACACGTCGAAGCTGACGTTGGAGAACTTGCTGCAGTAAGCCTTCTTCAGGTTCACGGCCTGGTCGATCGGGATGAACTCGTCAGCCTTGCCGTGGTACTGGTACAGCGGCACGGAGACCTTGTCACCACCCAGATCCTGCGCCTTCAAGGTCGCGTTGATGGCGGGGATGGCCGTCAACTGGTCCAGCGTCTGATTGCCCGTGGTGTACTCGGACAGGTTGTCGTTCATCAATTCGAACAGGGACTCGAACACGCACTGTGTCTTGCCCTTGGCAATCGCGGCTTGGCCCGCAGCATTGGCCAGGGTGTCCAGCGGGATGGCGGTGGGGTACTGTTGGGCCAGGCCGATCACGCCGCCGAACAGGAAGGAGGCACCTGCGCTGCCGTCAAGGTAGTCGGCCGTGCGCAGGAAATCAGCCGGCACACCGCCAGCGGCCACGCCCACCAGGTTCACGCTCGGTGCATAGGCGGCGTGGCGTTGGGCGGCCCAGGCAGCGCTTTGGCCACCTTGCGAGTAACCCCAAATGGCGGTCTTGGTGCTGGCGCTGATGCCGCCAAACGGGATCTGGGTGGCGGCGCGGACGATGTCCAGCACGGCATTGCCTTGCGAGGCACCGGCCAAGTAGGTGGGGGTGCTGCCCGTGGTGTAACCCTGGTAGTCGGACACCAGCACGGCGTAGCCAGCCTTCAAGGCGGCGGTGATGTTGGCGGCTTCATAGTCAGTACCACCCACCATTTGCAGCGAAGGTGCGCAATTTTGGGCCAGGCCGTGTGTGCCAACGGCGTAGGAAACGGTGGGGCGTGTGCCGCCACCCGTCCAAAGGGCGATGGGCACCAGCACGGTGCCGGTGACGACATTGGGGGCGCCGAGCGAGTCGGTCGACTTGTACATGACGGCCCAGGCCTTGGTGCTCGGCGCGTCGGCGCCCAGCTTGACCGTGGTGCTGCGGTAGGAAATCAGGTCACCGTGGACGCCGCTCGGGGTGGACGCGGGTGCTGTGTAGAAAGCGAGGCCGGCGGGGCCGACGGATGGGGCAGCATAGGCGCTCGTCATCGCCAAGGTCAATGCGGCCAGGGGCAGGGTCAATGCCCGGATGTTTGAATGGGTGCAGTTCATGTTCTCTCCAGAGTCACTAGGAAGCCGGTCAATAAAACGTAAGCCGGTTATCAGCAATCGATTAATCGCTTGCAGGTAGTTTGACAAAGGAGAAAAGCAGTTTCGCAAAGGGTTTTCCGCTAAAAAGTCACGCCAGGCGGGTGGGGCCCCTTGAACATGGGGTTGGAAAACACCATGGCAAAGGATGAACGCCCGCCAGCTTGCTGGCGGGGCCGTGGTCAGCGTATTTTGGCCGGCACGAAGGGCAGGTAGAACTCGCTGGCGACAAATTGCTGGCCCTGGCCCGCCGGTCCGGTGATGGTCTGGTGGGTCCCCACAGCCAGCACGCCCGTGCTGCCCAAGGCCTGGAAGCCCGCATCCACACGATCAGGCTTGGCCCCTGAAGCGGCCAGGTCCAGCCCGTGGATGTTGCGGCCGATGGGGTAGTTGAGCACCGTCTCGCGGATGGACGGGCAAGGGGTGGTGATGCAGACGATGCCGCTGTTCTTCAAGGCCGAGAACACGCCGGAGGGCTTGCTCAAGGCCTGGCCCACCCAGGCCTCGCTGATCACCAGGGTGTCCACCTTGGTGGCGCCGTTTTTCAAGGCCACCAGCTTGCCCCCGGCCAGCGCGTGTCCGGGCGTGAAAGATTGTTCGAAGGCATCGCGGTCTTCGGGCGACCAGCGCAAGGCGCTCGTATTCAGGGTGGCCACATGGCAATCCTTTTGCAAAGTGCCATTGGCACAGCGGGTCAGCGCGCGGTTCACCGCCTTGACGAAGTAGCCGCCGCACACCGGGTAAGCGCATTTGCGCAGGTCCAGGCGCGTCACGATGTAGTGGCTGGAAAAGGGTGTCGGACTGACGATGGGGGCCGATTGAGCCAGGGCCGTGCTGCTCAGCACCAGGCAGGCCAGGGCGGACGAAGCGAATTTGTTCAACATGGCGAATTCCTCAGTTTGTGGGTGATCAACCCCGTGGCAAGGGGCTGGCGCATCTTAGGAACGATCGATTCGCCTGAACAAGCCCCAATGTGTGTCAGGACGTGGAAACCCCACCCATTCCGGGGAAATTCTTCATTCATCACTTCCACACCCCTCTGCAAGTCCTTATTTCATAAGGACTTTTTTTCTGAGAATCTTCTTGCAAAAACTTCCTAAGTCTTTGATTTCATTGAAGATTTTTTCACTTCTCCCCTTGTTTCAGGGGAGGTGATCGGTTAAAGTGGGATTTAGTGCACTTTTGTGGAGTTTTGTGTGAGTCTGGTCTTTCAGGGTGCTTCGGCGTTGGCGTTGGATGCGAAGGGACGGTTGGCCGTGCCTGCGCGGCACCGCGACGTCCTGCAGGCCCTGTGCGAAGGCCAACTCACCCTGACCAAACACCCTGAAGGCTGCCTGATGGTGTTCCCTCGCCCCGCCTGGGAAACCTTCCGCGACAAAGTCGCCGCCTTGCCCATGTCCGCCTCCGGCTGGAAGCGCATTTTTTTGGGCAACGCGATGGACGTCGAGATCGACGGCGCCTCGCGCTTCCTGGTCTCGCCAGAATTGCGCGCCGCTGCCGGTTTGAGCAAGGAAGTGATGTTGCTGGGCATGGGCAGCCATTTTGAACTGTGGGATGCCCAGCGCTACGCCGCGCACGAGGCCGAAGTCATGGCCCAGGCCATGCCCGACGCCCTGCAAGACTTCACTTTCTGACCGCGATGCACCAGGAGCAAACACCTTGGCAGCACACCACCGTCCTGCTGCCCGAGGCGGTCAATGCCTTGTGGGGTCCGGAGGTGGGCCCGCATCCGCAAGGTTTGTACGTGGACGCCACCTTCGGGCGCGGCGGCCATTCGCGTCTGCTGTTGTCTCACCTGGGGCCGCAAGCAAAACTGCTGGCGCTGGACCGCGATCCGGAGGCGATCGCCCATGCGACCGCTGGTCCGCAAGCCATCACCGACCCGCGTTTTCGCATCGAGCATGCCGCCTTCTCCAATTGGGGCGAAGTGGTCAGCGAGCTGGGCTTGGGGCCTGTGCACGGTTTGCTGATGGACATCGGCGTGTCGTCGCCGCAGATCGACAACCCCGAGCGCGGGTTCAGCTTCCGCTTCGATGCGCCGCTGGACATGCGCATGGACACCACCCAGGGCGAGAGCGTGGCCGACTACCTGGCCCATGCCTCCATCGATGAACTGGCAGAGGTGATACAGACCTATGGAGAAGAACGGTTTGCTCGCCCGATTGCAAAGGCGCTTGTGGCTCGCCGCGAGGCAGGGCAGCCCGTGCGAACCACGGCCGAGTTGTCCAACGTCGTGGCTGGTGCGGTCAAAACGCGTGAAGCCGGCCAGAACCCCGCCACACGCACCTTTCAAGCTCTACGGATTCACGTCAACCGCGAGCTTGGTGAGTTGCAAGACGCGCTGGAGGCAGCCTTGAAGATGCTGGCCCCTGGCGGTCGTTTGGCGGTCATCAGTTTTCATTCGCTGGAAGACCGCATCGTCAAGACCTTCATCGCCAAGCACAGCCGCGATGAGGTGGACCGCCGCGCGCCGTTTGCGCCACCCAAGGCCAAGTTGCTGCATTCGCTGGGCCGCATCAAGCCGTCTTACGACGAGGTTGATGGCAACCCGCGTTCGCGTTCTGCCGTGTTGCGCGTGGCCGAGCGCTCTGACGTGCCTTGGTCGCATGAGCTGGCGCAGCCCGAGGGTGCTGGAGCGGGCAAAGGCCGTGGCAAGGGTGGGCGAAAGTGATGGCGCGGCTCAACCTGCTCCTCGTGGCCATGCTGCTGTGCAGTTGTGTCTGGCTGATCCGCTCCAGCTACGATTCGCGGCGGCTGTTCGTCGAGCTTGAGCGGGCCCAGAGCCGCGAGCACGAACTGCAAAACGAGCGTGAGCGCTTGTTGTTGGACAAGCGTGCGCAGGCCACGCCTTTGCGCGTTGAAAAACTGGCCCGAGAAAAGCTGCGCATGTTCAGTGCCACGCCTGCCGTCACGCACTACGTGAACGAGTCGGCTTCTGCGCCGGTGGGGGGGGCGCCATGAGCCGCGTGGGCGACCTGATCCGCCGGTTGTTCAGCCTGCCGCGCAGGCAGAACGCCTCGGCCATGCCCACGGTGCGCTATGCCACCAGCCCTTTGCTGGCCTCGCGCACGCCGCCTTGGCGCGTGAAGTTTCTGATCGGTGCCATCGGCCTGGGCTTTGCCGTGCTGATCGGGCGTGCCGCCTGGATCCAGATCATCCACAACGATTTCTATTTGCAGCAGGGTGCCAGTCGCTACGAGCGCCGCATCGAGTTGCCGGCCAACCGTGGTCGCATCCTGGACCGCAATGGTGAGTTGCTGGCCTCCAGCGTGCCCTCGCCCTCGCTGTGGGTCATTCCCAAGGATTTCGAGGCTACACCCGCGCAGTTCAAGGCCTTGGCCAAGCTGCTGAACATGAAGTCCTCCGAGCTGAAAAAACGCCTGGGCGGCAATCAGAACTTTGCCTGGCTGCGTCGCCAGGTGGATGACAGCGTGGCCCAGCAGGTGGCCGCGCTCGGCATCAAGGGCGTGCACGAGATCAAGGAAACCAAGCGCCAGTATCCCGAAGGTGAAGCCGCCGCGCACATCGTGGGCTTCACCAACATCGAGGATGAAGGCCAGGAAGGCATCGAGCTGGCCTACCAGAAGCAGTTGATCGGCCGCGATGGTGTGCGTCACGTCATCAAGGACCGATTGGGCCGGGTGGTCGAATCCGTGGGTGACCTGATCCCTGCCGACGACGGCCGCGAGATCCGTTTGTCGATCGACGCCAAGATCCAGTTCTACGCCTACCAGCGCATCCGCGACGCCGTGGCCGCACAGAAGGCCAAGGCCGGCAGCGTGGTGGTGCTGGACGCGCAGACGGGCGAGATCCTGGCTCTGGCCAATGTGCCCAGCTACACGCCCTCGGATCGTCGCAACCTGACGGGCGCGCAACTGCGCAACCGTGCCCTGACCGACACCTTCGAGCCCGGCTCGACGATGAAGCCTTTCATCATCTCGTGGGCGCTGGAGACCAACCGCGTCAAGCCCGAGACCGTGATCAGCACGGGCGCTGGCCGCATGACCATCGATGGCGCCACCATCAGCGATTCGCACCCGCATGGTGACCTGACGGTCGAGCAAGTCCTCCAGAAGTCCAGCAACATCGGCACGGCCAAGCTGGCGTTGCAGTTCCAGCCCAAGGAAATGTGGGAGCTGTACACCGCGGTGGGCATGGGTCAGAAGCCGCAGATCGGCTTCCCGGGCGTGGTCACGGGGCGTTTGCGGCCTTACAAGAGTTGGCGCCGCATCGAGCAGGTCACCATGAGCTATGGCTATGGCCTGTCGGCCAGCTTGCTGCAGCTGGCGCAGGCCTACACCGTGTTCGCTCGCGATGGCGAGCTGATCCCGATCACGCTTCTCAAGCGCGATGATGGCGATGAAACTGCGACGCCCCAAAGCCTGGCTTTGCGAACCGACTACAAGCCTGGTCAGGGTATGCCGGCAGGGGAGTTGGTGCCCGTTCGTGGCACGCGCGTGTTCTCGCCCGAGACCGCACGCGAGGTTCGCAAGATGCTGGCCATGGCCGCCTCCAATGGCGGCACGGCGCCCAAGGCCCAGGCCATGGGCTACAGCGTGGGCGGCAAGACCGGCACCGCGCACAAGCAAGAAGGCAAGGGCTACTCCGGCAACAAATACCGTTCGTGGTTCGTCGGCATCGCGCCCATCAGCCATCCGCGCATCGTGGTCGCGGTGATGGTGGACGAGCCGGGCAATGGCGTTTACTTTGGCGGGGACGTGGCCGCGCCCGTGTTCAGCCAGGTGGTTGAGCAAACCCTGAACCGCCTGGGCGTGATGCCCGACCTGGACGTGCGGCCCGACATCACGGCCATGCAAAGCGTGGAGGAAAGCTTCTGATGGGCCTGATCCTCACGTCCGTCGATGATGCCCTGGCATGGCTGCGCCAGCAGGGTGTTCGGTCGCTCACGGTGAACAGCCGCGCGGTGGCCGAGCAGGCGCATCAAGGCGTGGGCTTCATCGCCTGGCCAGGTGCCGCGCGCGATGGCCGTGCTTTCGTGTCGCAAGCCTTGCAGGATGGCGCCCGCGCCTGCCTGGTCGAGGCCGATGGCGTTCAGGCCTTCGCGTTCAGCGATGCCCGTGTGGCCGCGTTCAAGGGCTTGAAAGCCGCCAGTGCCGAGATCGCCCATGGCTTCTATCACGAGCCCAGTGCGCAGCTGGACGTGGTGGCCGTGACGGGCACCAATGGCAAAACATCGACCTCGTGGTGGACGGCGCAGGCGCTCAGCGCCGTGGGCCGCCAATGTGGTGTCATCGGTACCTTGGGCGTCGGCCAACCTGGGGCGGGCGACTTTGTGCCCACGGGTTTGACCACGCCCGACCCCGTCACCCTGCACGCCACCTTCCGCCACTTTGCGGATCAAGGCTGCCAGGCCGCGGCCATCGAGGCCTCGTCCATCGGCATCGAAGAGCAGCGCCTGGGCGCCACACGGATCAGCGTGGCCCAGTTCACCAACTTCACTCAGGACCACCTGGACTACCACGGCAGCATGGCCGCCTACTGGGAAGCCAAGCGGGCCTTGTTCGATTGGCCTGGCCTGCGCGCGGCCGTGGTCAACCTGGACGACCCGGCGGGCGGCTCGCTGGCCGATGGCGTGAGTGCACGCGGTCTGGACCTGTGGACCTATGGCCTGGTGCACACGGCACGGTTGCAGGCCACCGGCCTGACGCACCACGCCGAGGGCATGGCCTTCACCCTGGTCGAGCGCGATGCCGACCTGGACGCCGCGCTGGACCACGTCGAGGTCCACACCCACCTGGTGGGCGAGTTCAATGCTTCGAACCTGCTGGCGGTGATCGGTGCCTTGCGCGCTTTAGGTGTGCCCTTGAGCCAGGCCGTGGCTGCTTGCGAGAACCTCACGCCCGTGCCCGGGCGCATGCAGCGGGTGGCTTTGCCGCAGTTGGCGCCAGAAGGCCAACCCGTCGTGGTGGTGGACTACGCCCACACTCCCGATGCCTTGAAGAAAGCCCTGTGCGCTTTGTCGCCCTTGGCCAAGGCCCGGGGTGGCCAGTTGTGGTGCGTGTTCGGCTGTGGCGGCAACCGCGACCCGATCAAGCGCCCGCTGATGGGCGCGATTGCCGAGCAGTTCGCCGACCACCTGGTGCTGACCAGCGACAACCCGCGCGACGAGAAGCCCTGCTTCATCCTCTCGCAGATCATGGCCGGCATCGCGCGCCACGACGACGTCGACGTGCTGGATGATCGCGCTGAAGCGATCGCCGATGCGGTCTCGCGCTGCGACCCGAAAGACGTGGTGCTCATCGCGGGCAAGGGCCATGAAACCACCCAGGAAGTGGCGGGCGTCAAAACCCCGTTCTCCGACACCGACCAGGCTACTCAGGCTTTGGGGCGCCGCTTTGGCGCACCTGTTCAAGGCAGTGCACCCATGATGACCCTTGGTTTGGCCCAACAGCTTTTGCCAGGCTCGACCTTGACGGGTGATCCGGCCACGCCGCTGATGCGTGCCCACACCGACACCCGCACCCTGCAACACGGCGACCTGTTCGTGGCCCTGCGTGGTGAGCGTTTCGACGCGCACGACTTCTTGCCGCAGGCGCGCGAAGCCGGAGCGGTGGCTGCCCTGGTGCAGCGCGGACTGGGCAGTTCGGGCTTGCCGGGTTTGACCGTCAGCGACACGCGCGCGGCCCTGGGCTGGCTGGCCGCGGGCTGGCGTTCGCGCTTTGACATCCCCTTGATCGCCGTCACTGGCAGCAATGGCAAGACCACCGTCACCCAGATGGTCGCCTCGATCCTGCGGGCCTGGGTGGTTGAGCAAGGTCTGCCCGAGGCGGCCTTGTCCACGCAAGGCAACTACAACAACGAGATTGGCGTGCCGCTGACCTTGTTGCGCTTGCGCGAAGGCCAGCACCGCTGCGCCGTCGTCGAGTTGGGCATGAACCACCCGGGTGAGATTGCGCAGTTGTCGGCCATCGCGGCCCCCACCGTGGCCCTGGTCAACAACGCCCAGCGCGAGCACCAGGAGTTCATGCACACGGTCGAGGCCGTGGCGCGTGAAAACGGCGCGGTGTTGCAGGCTTTGTCGCGCGGCGGCGTGGCGGTTTTCCCGGCCGATGACGAGCATGCCCCGATTTGGCGCAAGCTGGCCAACGGGTGCCGCGTGCTCGACTTTGCCACCGAAGGCCAGGCGGCGGTGACCGGCCAGGCCACCTGGCAAAGCCAGCCCTCACCGCATTGGGTGATCGCGCTGAGCACGCCGGCAGGCCAGGCCGATGTCAAGCTGCCCATGGCGGGTGCGCACAATGTGCGCAATGCGCTGGCCGCCACCGCTTCCGCCTTGGCGGCAGGCGTGCCTTTGAGCGCCGTGGTTAAGGGCCTGGAGGCCTTCGAGCCGGTCAAAGGCCGCTCGCAGTTGCATGGCATCCAGCGCCAAGGCCGCGATGTCACCCTGATCGACGACAGCTACAACGCCAACCCGGATTCGGTGCGCGCCGCCATCGACATGCTGGCTGGTTTGCCCGGCCCGCACTGGCTGGTGCTCGGCGACATGGGCGAGGTGGGCAACCAGGGCCAGGCCTTCCACGAAGAGGTGGGGCGCTACGCCCGCGAGCGTGGCATTGAGCAGTTCTGGGCCGCTGGCACTTTGTGCGCCCACGCGGCCCAGGCCTTTGGCGCCAGCGCCCGCCATTTCCACAGCGCCGCCGACATCGTGGCCGCGCTCAACACAAAGACCGGTGCGCCTGAAGCCGCTTCGGTCCTGGTCAAGGGGTCTCGCTTCATGAAGATGGAACAAGTCGTCGCCATGTTGTTGGGAGGCGCCCATGCTGCTTAGCCTGACCGAATGGCTGCAAGTGTTGCACCCCGAGTGGGGCTTCCTGCGCGTCTTCCAGTACCTGACCTTCCGCGCGGTGATGGCCGCCATGACCGCTTTGCTGATCGGCCTGGCGCTGGGCCCCACCCTGATCCGCAAGCTCACCGAGCTGAAGATCGGCCAGCCCATCCGCGACTACGCGATGCAAAGCCACCTGACCAAACGCGGCACGCCCACCATGGGCGGCGCGCTGATCCTGCTGGCCATCGGTGTGTCCACGCTGCTTTGGTTCGACTGGTCCAACCGCTTCGTGTGGATCGTGATGATCGTGACCACGGGCTTTGGCGCCATTGGCTGGGCCGACGACTGGCGCAAGGTGGTGCACAAGGACCCGGAAGGCATGCCCTCGCGCGAGAAGTATTTCTGGCAGTCCATCATTGGCCTGGTCGCGGCGCTGTACCTGGCCTTCAGCGTGTCCGAGACCAACAACCTGCGCGTGCTGGAGTTGTTCTTCCGCTGGATTGGTTCGGGCTTTTCGAACGACCTGCCGCCCAAGGCCGACCTGATCGTGCCCTTTTTCAAAACCGTGAGCTACCCGCTGGGCGTGTGGGGCTTCATCGTGCTGAGCTACATCGTGATCGTGGGCACCAGCAACGCGGTGAACCTGACCGACGGCCTGGATGGCCTGGCCATCATGCCGGTGGTGATGGTGGGCTCGGTGATGGGCATCTTCTGCTACGTCACCGGCAACGCCGTGTTCTCCAAGTACCTGCTGCTGCCGCACATCCCGGGGGCGGGCGAGCTGATGATTTTTTGCGCTGCGATGGCGGGGGCGGGGCTGGCCTTTTTGTGGTTCAACGCCTACCCGGCCGAGGTTTTCATGGGTGATGTGGGCGCACTGGCCTTGGGCGGCGCGCTGGGCACCATCGCCGTGATCGTGCGCCAGGAGATCGTGCTGGCCCTGATGGGCGGCGTCTTTGTGCTGGAGGCGCTGTCCGTCATGGTGCAAGTCGGTTACTTCAAGTACACCAAGAAGAAATTTGGCGAGGGCCGTCGCATCTTGCTGATGGCGCCCTTGCACCACCACTTTGAAAAATCCGGCTGGAAAGAAACGCAGGTCGTGGTCCGCTTCTGGATCATCACCATGCTCTTGTGCCTGCTGGGCCTGTCCTCTTTGAAGCTGCGCTGAGCCGCACCAACACGAAACACATGCACTACCTCCGCGACATCACCGTGCTGATCCTGGGTCTGGGCGACTCCGGCCTGGCCATGGCGCGCTGGAGTGCTCGCTGCGGGGCGATCGTGCGCGTGGCCGACACGCGCGAGGCACCACCGCAGGCGGCTACCCTGGCGCAGGACGTGCCGGGCGCGAGCTTGCACGTGGGCTTGGGGCTTGACTTGCTGAACGGTGTCAAGCTGGTGCTGAAGAGCCCGGGCCTGGCCCCGACTTCGCCCGAGGTGGCCGCCTTGATGGAGAAAGCCGATGAACTGGGCATCCCGATGCGTGGCGAGTTGTCGCTGTTCGCCTCGGCCCTGGCTGATCTGAAGGCCGATCGGGGTTACGCGCCCAAGGTGATCGCCATCACGGGCACCAATGGCAAGACCACGACGACCTCGCTGACCGCCCAGTTGATTGAACGGGCGGGCAAGCGCGTGGGCATGGCGGGCAACATCGGCCCGACTTTGCTGGACACCTTGGGCGCGGCGCTGGACATGGAGCCTGAGCCGTTGGGCGAGATAGAAGCACCCGTTGCCGAGGTCGCTCCAGCCACCGACGAAGAAGCCGTGGTGGCCGAATCGCAGCCTGAAGTTGCAGCTGATGCCGAACAGGAACCTGAGCGTGAACTGGACGCCCCCGGCGAAGAGCCCGCGCCCACCGCCATCCCCGACGATGCCGATGCACCCCTGATCGTCCTGACCCCACCGCCACCGTCCGCCCCGGTGTTCGAAGTGCTGCCCGAAGTCTGGGTGCTGGAGTTGTCCAGCTTCCAGCTCGATGGCGTGAGCAACTTCGAGCCCAGCGCGGCCGTGGTGCTGAACATCACGCAGGACCACCTCGACTGGCACGGCACGATGAAAGCCTATGCCGCCGCCAAGGCCCGCATCTACGGCAAGCACGCCATCATGGTCATCAACCGCGATGACCCGGCTGTGCTGGCCATGGTGCCCGAGCCCGAGGTCATCAAGTCCGGGGTCAAGGGTCGTCCGGCCAAGGTGGTGCACCGCCATCTCGTTAACTTTGGTCTTGATGCGCCACAGCGCCCCGGCGACTTTGGCCTGGTCACCGAAAGCGGCATGGCCTGGCTGGTGCGCGCCCTGGAAGCCGATCCCACCATCAAGCGCAAGAAGGGCGACGAGGAAGAAATCATCCTGCAGCGCCTGATGCCGGCTGATGCCTTGCGCATCCGCGGGCGCCACAACGCCTCCAATGCCCTGGCGGCACTGGCCTTGGCCACGGCGGTGGGCTGCCCGCTGGCGCCCATGCTGCATGGCTTGCGCGAGTACCGTGGCGAGCCGCACCGGGTGGAGCACGTGGCCAGCGTGGCAGGCATTGACGCCATCGACGACAGCAAGGGCACCAACGTGGGCGCCACCGTGGCCGCGCTGCAGGGCCTGGGTTCCGACCTGTCGCCCGGCAAGCTGGTGCTGATCCTGGGCGGCGATGGCAAGGGCCAGGACTTCGCGCCTTTGGTCGATCCCGTGGGCCGCTATGCACGCGCCGTGGCCTTGATCGGCCGCGATGGGCCAGCCTTGCAAGAAGTCCTGTCAAGCGCCAGCGGCGCGAACGGTGAGGCTCTGAGCCTGCAAGGCCACGACAGCCTGGAAGCCGCCACGCGCTGGGCGTTCGAGCAGGCCCGGCCGGGTGATGCCGTGTTGCTCAGCCCCGCTTGTGCCAGCCTGGACATGTTCCGCAACTACGGCCACCGTGCCCAGGTGTTCATCGACACCGTGCGCGAGTTGGCCATCGAACGGGGAGAGGTCGCATGAACGTCAGCGCCTTCAATCCGATGTCCTGGCTGGGTGGTTTGCGCGAGCGCTTGTCGAGCTGGCGTGGCCAGCATGGCGAGGGCCACGGTGCCTTGCCCGTGCGCGACCGCATCAACATCCTGGCCCAACCTTCCAAGGTGATGGGCTTTGACCAATCGCTGGTGTGGGTGGTGCTGTCGCTGTTGGCCCTGGGCCTGATCATGGTCTATTCGGCCTCCATCGCCTTGCCAGACAGCCCCAAGTTCGCCAAGTACACGCCCGCCTATTTCTTCAGCCGCCACCTGTTCTTCCTGGTCCTGTCCTTGATGGTCGCCGCCGTGGTCACGCAGATTCCCTTGTCCACCTGGGAGCGTGTGGCGCCGTGGTTGTTCGTCCTGTCCTTGTTGCTGCTGATGCTGGTGTTGATCCCGCACGTGGGCAAGGGCGTCAATGGTGCACGCCGCTGGCTACCGCTGGGCGTGATGAACTTCCAGCCCTCCGAGTTGGCCAAGCTGGCCATCACCCTTTACGCGGCCGACTACATGGTGCGCAAGATGGAGGTGAAGGAACGCTTCTTCCGCGCCGTGGCCCCGATGGCCGTGGCCGTGGCCGTGGTGGGCTTGCTGCTGCTGGCCGAGCCCGACATGGGCGCCTTCATGGTGATCGCCGTGATCGCCATGAGCATCCTGTTCCTGGGCGGTGTCAACGGGCGCATGTTCTTCCTGATCACGGCCGTGCTGGTGGGCGCCTTCGCGCTGATGGTGTCGCTCAGCCCTTGGCGGCGTGAGCGCATCTTTGCCTACCTGGATCCGTGGGATGAAAAGAATGCGCTGGGCAAGGCCTACCAGCTGACCCACTCGCTGATCGCCTTCGGGCGTGGTGAGATTTTTGGCGAAGGCCTGGGCTCCAGCCTGGAGAAGCTGCACTACCTGCCCGAGGCGCACACCGACTTCCTGCTGGCCGTGATCGGCGAAGAGCTGGGCTTCATTGGCGTGGCCGTCGTCATCGGCGCCTTCTTCTGGCTGGTGCGCCGCCTGTTCCACATCGGCCGCCAGGCCATCGCGCTGGACCGGGTCTTCTCAGGCCTGGTGGCGCAGGGCGTGGGCGTGTGGATGGGTGGCCAGGCCTTCATCAACATGGGCGTGAACCTGGGGGTGTTGCCGACCAAGGGCCTGACCTTGCCGCTGATGAGTTACGGCGGCTCGGGTGTCATGCTGAACTGCATCGCACTGGCCATCGTATTGAGGGTGGACATCGAGAACCGCCAACTCATGAGAGGAGGCCGCGCATGAGTGCTCACCACCTCGTGATCATGGCGGCTGGCACCGGCGGGCACATCATGCCGGGCCTGGCCGTGGCCAAAGAGCTGCAAGAGCGTGGCTGGACCGTCAGTTGGCTGGGCACCGACACAGGCATGGAAAACCGCCTGGTGCCGCCCACCGGCATCCCGCTGGACACCATCGCCTTCAGCGGCCTGCGCGGCAAGGGTATGTTGCACACCATGACCGGCGGCATGCGTCTGCTCAAAGCCTTCACTGAATGCTTCAACATCCTGGGCAAGCGCCGGGCCTCCGCCGTGCTGGGCATGGGTGGCTACGTGTGCTTCCCCGGCGGCATGATGGCCGCGGCCCGTGGCCTGCCCCTGGTGCTGGTCAATGCCGATGCCGCCATGCTGATGAGCAACCGCGCTTTGCTGCCGGTGGCCGATGCCGTGGCTTTTGGCTTCGACGGCCCGGCGGCCAATAGCACCAAGCTGGCCCGCGTCACCGGCAACCCGGTGCGCGCCGAGATCGAAGCCATCGCCGTGCCAGCAGAACGCTTCCAGGGCCGCACCGGGCCGCTGCGCGTTTTGATGGTCGGTGGCAGCCTGGGGGCGGTCACGCTCAACAAGGTCTTGCCGCAAGCCTTGGCGAAGATCCCAGCAGGCCAGCGCCCCAAGGTCACTCACCAGACCGGCATGGCCAACTTCGACGACGTGAAGGCTGACTACGCGGCTTTGGGCCTCGACACCGTGCGCGATGTCGAGGTCGTGCCCTTCATCAACAACATGGCGCAGCGCCTGGCCGACTGCGATGTGCTGGTGTGCCGGGCCGGTGCCATCACCGTCAGCGAATTGTGCGCGGCGGGTGTGGCCAGCATCCTGGTGCCGCTGGTGGTGTCCACCACCTCGCACCAACGCGACAACGCCGCCTACATGGCCGAGCACGGCGCGGCCGTGCACCTGCCGCAAACCGAGCTGACGGCGGAATCGCTGGCCCAACGCCTGCAGGCCCTGACGCGCGAAGGCCTGCAGGCCATGGCCACCCAGGCCCGCGCCCTGGCCCGCCCGAACGCGGCGGCCGCCGTCGCCAATGAGATCGAGAAACTTGTGACCACCAGTTCGAAAAGGGCGTCCGCATGAAGCACGCCGTCAAACACATCCACTTCGTTGGGGTTGGCGGGGCCGGCATGAGCGGCATCGCCGAGATCCTGCACAACCTGGGCTACACCGTGTCCGGCTCGGACCAGAGCGACAGCGCCACCTCGCGCCGCCTGGCCTCTCTGGGCATCAAGGTGTTCATGGGCCACGACGCCGACCATGTGCTGGGCGCCGAAGCCGTGGTCACGTCCACCGCCGTGCGGGGCGACAACCCCGAAGTGATCGCTGCGCGCGCCAAGCGCATCCCCGTGGTGCCGCGCGCGGTCATGCTGGCCGAGCTGATGCGCTTGAAGCGCGGCATCGCCATCGCCGGCACGCACGGCAAGACCACCACCACCTCGCTGGTCACCTGCATCCTGGCCGAGGCCGGGGTCGATCCGACCTTCGTGATCGGCGGCAAGCTCAACAGCGCTGGGGCCAACTCAGCCTTGGGCAAGGGCGACTACATCGTGGTCGAGGCCGACGAATCAGATGCCTCCTTCCTGAACCTGCTGCCCATCCTGGCCGTCGTCACCAACATCGACGCCGACCACATGGACACCTACGGCCATGACTTCGCCAAGCTGAAGCAGGCCTTCGTTGATTTCCTGCACCGCATGCCTTTTTATGGCGCGGCCATCTTGTGTGCGGATGATCCCGGCGTGCGCTCGATCATTCCGCTGATCTCGCGCCCGGTCATCAGCTACGGTTTTGGTGAAGACGCCCAAGTGCGCGCGGTCGATGTCGAAGCCCTGCCTGGTGGCCAAATGCGTTTTGTGGTCCAGCGCCGCAACGGCAGCGTCATGCCCGACCTGCCCGTCACCCTGAACCTGCCCGGCGTGCACAACGTGCTCAACGCCCTGGCCGCCATCGCCGTGGCCACCGAGATCGAGCTGCCCGACGAGCCCATCGCCAAGGCTTTGTCCGAGTTCACCGGCGTGGGCCGCCGCTTCCAACGCTATGGCGAGTTGCGCGCCGCCGATGGTGGCCGCTTCACCCTGATCGACGACTACGGCCACCACCCGGTCGAGATGGCGGCTGTGATCAGCGCGGCTCGCGGTGCCTTCCCAGGCCAACGCCTGGTGCTGGCCTTCCAGCCGCACCGCTACACCCGCACGCGCGATTGCTTCGAAGACTTTGTGAAGGTGCTGGGCACGGCCGATGCCGTCTTGCTGACCGAGGTTTACTCCGCGGGCGAGCAACCCATCGTGGCCGCCGATGGCCGCGCCTTGACCCGCGCCGTGCGCGTGGCTGGCAAGGTCGAACCCCTTTTCGTGGATGACATGGCCGAGCTGCCCAGTGCCATCGCGCACAACACGCGCGATGGCGACGTGGTGATCTGCATGGGCGCCGGCTCCATGGGTGGCGTGCCGCCCAAGGTTGTCGAGCTGTTGAAGGATGTCCAACCATGAGCCTGATGAACTTGCCTGTCCCCACCATCGATGCCAAGTCGCTGGGCAAGGTCGCCGTGCTTTTCGGCGGCACCTCGGCCGAGCGCGACATCTCGATCATGTCGGGCTCCGGTGTGCTTCAGGCCCTGCAATCGCAGGGCGTGGACGCGCACGCTTTTGACCCGGCCGACCGGCCCTTGCAAGACCTGAAGACCGAGGGCTTTGACCGTTGCTTCATTGCCCTGCACGGACGCGGTGGTGAAGACGGCACGGTGCAAGGTGCGCTCGAACTGCTGGGCATCCCGTACACCGGCTCCGGCGTGATGGCCTCCAGCATCGCCATGGACAAGATCATGACCAAGCGCATCTGGCGCTTCGAAGGCTTGCCCACGCCCGACTGGCGCATGGTCTCGTCCGCCGAGGAATGCTCACAGGCTTTGGCCATCCTGGGCGCGCCCATGATCGTCAAGCCCTCGCGCGAAGGCTCGTCCATTGGCCTGACCAAGGTGACCGACCCAACGCAGTGCGCCACCGCCTACGCGGCCGCCGCCCAGCACGACCCTGAAGTGCTGTGCGAGCAGTTCATCGAGGGCGAAGAAACCACCTGCCCGGTGCTGCTGGTACAGGGCGAGGCGCAGGCCCTGCCGGTGATCCGCATCGTCGCGCCTGGTGGCAATTACGACTACCAGAACAAGTACTTTACCGACGAGGTCAAGTACCTCTGCCCCAGCCAGCTCGGCGCGGACGAAGAGGTCGAGATCCGGCACCAGGTGCTACGTGCTTTCAAGACACTGGGTTGCCGGGGCTGGGCGCGCGCCGACGTGATGATCCGCCACACCGACCGCCAGCCCTTTCTGCTCGAGATCAACACCTCGCCCGGCATGACCAGCCATTCCTTGGTCCCGATGTCGGCCAAGGCGGCGGGTCTGAGCTACGAACAACTGTGCCTCACCCTGCTGGCCTCGGCCACGCTGGACTCTGCCAAGTAACCGACAAGACCTGACCTGACCATGTTGGCCAACGCCGCCCTCAACCCCCACCCCAGCGAGATGCCGCAAGACGTCCGCTGGATGAATGCCGCGTCTGCCGCGCTGGCAGGGTTGGCGCTGGCCGTGGTGTTGGCCTCCGGTCTGGTCAAGTTGTCGCGCCTGCCATTCTTCAACATCCAGCAGTTGCAGATCGATGGTGAGCTGCAGCGCAACAACCTGGCCACGGTGCGCGCCAATGCCTTGCCGTACCTGAGCGGGGGCTTCTTCAACCAGGACCTGTTCAAGGCTAGGGACGCCTTCGAAGCCGTGCCCTGGGTGCGCCGCGCCGTCGTGCGCCGCGTGTGGCCCAACCAGTTGCGCGTCACGCTGGAAGAGCACCGTCCCGCCGCCTACTGGCGCCACGAAGCACGCGACGACCAACTGGTCAACACCTTCGGCGAGGTTTTCGACGCCAACCTGGGCGACGTGGAAGACGAGCCCTTGCCCACGCTGGCCGCGCCTGCCCATCCTTCGCCTGACCAGTCGCGCGTGATGCTGGAGATGCTGCGCCGCCTGCAACCACTGGTGGCGCCTTTGCAAGCCGAGATCGACACCCTGCGCCTGACCGACCGGGGCTCGTGGAGCCTGGAGTTGGACAGCGGCGCTGGCATTGAACTGGGTCGGGGCACCGCCGATGAGTTGGCCGAGCGCCTGCAACGCTTCGTGCGAACCGTGCCCGAATTGCACCGCCAATACCCTGCGCCGCTGGTGCAAGCCGATTTGCGCTATCCCGAAGGCTATGCCGTCAAGCTGCGTGGCGTGGCCACTTTGCAGGAGGCGGCCAGCAAGGCAGCACTCAAGGCCAAGCTGGCGGCGCAAAACGCGGCCTGGGCCGCCCGCCAACGTCAGCAGCAAGCACAACATTAACCGAACACCACACACACCATGCCCAAGGAATACAAGGATCTGGTTGTCGGACTCGACATCGGCACCGCCAAAGTGATGGCGGTGGTGGCCGAAGTCATGCCCGGTGGCGAGTTGCGCCTGGCCGGCCTGGGCGTGGCGCCCAGCCACGGCCTCAAGCGCGGCGTGGTCGTCAACATCGACGCCACGGTGCAGTCCATCCAGCAGGCTTTGAAAGAAGCCGAGCTCATGGCCGACTGCAAGATCAGCCGCGTCTGGACCGGCATCACCGGCAGCCACATCCGCGGCCAGAACAGCACCGGCATGGTCATCGTGCGCGACAAGGAAGTGGCGCCCATCGACGTGCAACGCGTGGTGGAAACCGCCAAGGCCATCAACATCCCCAACGACCAGCGCCTGCTGCTGGTCGAGCCGCAAGAGTTCATCATCGATGGCCACGAGGTCAAAGAGCCCATCGGCATGAGCGGTGGGCGGCTTGAAGTCAAGGTGCACATCGTGACCGGTGCGCAAAGTGCGGCCGAAAACATCGTCAAGTGCGTGCGCCGCTGCGGCCTGGAAGCCGAACAACTGGTGCTCAACCCCAGCGCGTCCAGCGCGGCCGTGCTGACCGAAGACGAAAAATCATTGGGCGTGGCCCTGATCGACATCGGCGCTGGTACCACCGACGTGTCCATCTTCACCGATGGCTCGGTGCGGCACACGGCCGTCATCCCGATCGCTGGCGATCTGATCACCAGCGACATCGCGATGGCCCTGCGCACGCCCACGAAGGACGCCGAGGACATCAAGGTCGACCATGGCGTGGCCAAGCAGATGTTGGCCGATCCGAACGAACAGGTCGAGGTGCCCGGCCTGGGCGACCGCGCCCCGCGCATGCTCTCGCGCCAGGCTTTGGCCGGTGTGATCGAGCCGCGTGTTGAAGAGATTTTCTCGCTGGTCCACCAGGTGATCCGCGAGTCTGGATACGAGGAACTGCTGTCATCGGGCATCGTGCTCACCGGCGGCTCGGCGGTCATGCCGGGCATGGTCGAGCTGGCCGAAGACATCTTCCTCAAACCCGTGCGCAAGGGCATCCCCTTGTACTCGGGTGCACTGCACGACATGGTGGCCAGCCCGCGCTCGGCCACCGTCATGGGCTTGCTCGAAGAGGCAAGACTCGCGCGAACGCGCGGGATGAAGGCGGCGCAGAAGGCCGGGTCGGTTCAGACCTGGTTCGGACGCATCCGCGATTGGTTCATTGGTAATTTTTAAACAAGAGCTTCACTGGCTCGACTTTATTCATTCACTGGCAACTGCTTGAAATATTGGAGGTACGACATGGCAATCGAAATGATTGAAAACTTCGACCTGGGAACCCAGATCAAGGTGATCGGGGTGGGTGGCGGCGGCGGCAACGCAGTCGACCACATGATCGCCCAGGGTGTTCAGGGTGTGCAGTTCATCTGCGCCAACACGGATGCACAGGCATTGAACCGCTCCAGCGCGGACATGCAGATGCAGCTGGGCAACAGCGGGCTCGGCGCCGGGTCGAAACCCGAAGCCGGTCGCGTGGCGGCTGAAGAGGCGGTCGAGCAGATCAAAGCGGCCCTCGATGGCGCACACATGGTCTTCATCACCGCCGGCATGGGCGGCGGCACGGGCACGGGCGCAGCACCTGTGATCGCGCGCGTGGCCAAGGAAATGGGCATCCTCACCGTCGGTGTGGTGACCAAGCCTTTCGAGTTCGAAGGCGGCCGCCGCATGAAGCAGGCCGACGCTGGTCTGGCCGAGTTGGAAGCCAACGTCGACTCGCTGATCGTGGTGCTGAACGAGAAGCTGCTGGAAGTCCTGGGCGATGACATCACCCAGGAAGAAGCCTTCAAGCAAGCCAACGATGTGCTGAAGAACGCCGTCGGCGGCATCAGCGACATCATCCACATCCCGGGCCTGGTGAACGTGGACTTCGAAGACGTCAAGACGGTGATGAGCGAGCCTGGCAAGGCGATGATGGGCACGGCCACCGCGTCGGGCCCTGACCGCGCCACCAAGGCGGCTGAATCGGCCGTGGCCTGCCCGCTGCTGGAAGGCATCGACCTGTCGGGCGCGCGTGGCGTGCTGGTGCTGATTGCCGCGGGCAAGAGCAACTTCAAGCTGAGCGAGTCGCGCAATGCCATGAATACCATCCGCCGCTATGCCGCGGAAGAGGCTCATGTCATCTACGGCACCGCCTACGACGAAAGCCTGGGCGACCAACTGCGCGTGACCGTGATCGCCACGGGCCTGAGCGCTGGCCGCCGTGCGCAAGCGCCGATGTCGGTGGTGCACAGCGCCGCGCAAGCGCATGGCCAGGTCTTTGCCCGCACGGGCACGGACAACCTGCCGGTGTTGAACCACCAGGTGCATGGTGGCTCGTCCGGTCTGGGCATGGGCGCCACCTCGGGCCACAACGACTTCAGCGGTTTGAACACGCCCAGCGTGTGGCGCTCTGGTCGCACCCAGGCGGCTGCGAAGGTGGATGCTTTGGCCAGCAATGGCATGGACGAGATCGAGATTCCTGCTTTCCTGCGCAAGCAGGCGGACTGATCTCTACGTTGCTTAGATAGTCAGTCGTACCGAAGTCCAGTGAACTCCAAGGCGCCCTGCGAATGCGCAGGGCGCCTTGAGTCCATGGCTCGCTGAATCAATTCTTGCGGCCCTCAGCCCGGGATTTCGCCCACGCGATCTCGATGGCCGTGACGCGCGCATCCTGGATCGCCTTGCCGATGGCCGGTCCCTGCTTGCCCGTCTCCATGCATTTCGAAGCCACCTTGGCCGTGTCCACGCCCAAGGCGATGTCCAGCGCCGCTTGCAACCGCGCGGCCTGGGGGTAGGGTTCCTCGTCCATGCCCAGTCGGCCGCGTGCATCGCACTCGCAGGCCAGGAGCACTTGCTTGAAGCGCTGAGGCTTGCGGATGGCATCGCATCGCTCCAGCAGCCGCAAGGTGGGCGCCGCTTTCAAATCCCCACTGCGGTGGATGTTGCCGTGCTCGCGAGCGACCACGTCGGCCAGCTCCCGGCAATCAACCGGCGCCCGCAGGCGCTCGCTCACCGCCTTGAGCAGTCGGGCGCTGCGCTCTTCGTGCCCGATGTGGCGCGGCAGGAGGTGCTCGGGTGTGGTGCCCTTGCCCAGGTCGTGGCCCAGGCAGGCGTAGCGCACGGCCAGGTCGGCTTGCAGGCGGGCGCTCATGTCCAGCACCATCATCAGGTGCACACCGGTGTCGACCTCGGGGTGGTACTCCGCCCTTTGCGGCACGCCCCACAGGCGTTCGACCTCGGGCAGCAGGCGGGCCAGGGCGCCGCAGGAGCGCAGCACCTCGAACATGCGCGAGGGCTTGCTTTCCATCAGGCCTCGTGAGAGTTCCTGCCAGACGCGTTCGGGCACCAGGTGGTCCACCTCGCCGTGCTCGACCATGTCCTGCATCAAGGCCAGGGTTTCGGGCGCCACGCTGAAATCGTCAAAGCGAGCGGCGAAGCGGGCCAGGCGCAGGATGCGGACCGGGTCTTCCGAGAAGGCGGGCGAGACGTGGCGCAGCACTTTGGCGGCCAGGTCACGTTGGCCACCGTGGGGATCGACCAGTTGCCCGGATTCGTCTTCGGCAATGGCGTTGATGGTCAGGTCACGGCGCGCCAGGTCTTCTTCCAGGGTCACGTCGGGCGCGGCGTGAACGACGAACCCCCGGTAGCCGGGCGCGGTTTTGCGTTCGGTGCGGGCCAGGGCGCACTCTTCCTTCGTGTCGGGATGCAGAAAAACCGGGAAATCACGGCCTACCGGGGTGTAGCCCAGCCCGATCAACTCATCGGGCGAGGCGCCCACCAGCACCCAATCCCGGTCGCCGGCAGGCCGACCCAGGAGTCGGTCGCGAACGGCACCACCCACTAAAAAACGCTTCATGGGTGGGAGTGTATCGGGGCGGACGCACCTGTTTGGAAAGGGGGGGTGAACACATCGTGGTGCCGTTTTACCCCCTCTTTCAAGGGGGCCTTGTGCCATTGCAGTGCAAATATGGCCGATTTTCCGAGCTCAGTGGCACGTTCAGATTTGGCACGCTTCGTGCAGTTAAAAAAGCACTTGCAGTAGGTATTTTCTCGGAAGGGATTGATCATGAAAATGACTTCATTGGGCAGTTTGACCAACTCGGCCTTCAAACACACCAAGCGGGTGGCCGCTGTGGTGACGACGGGCCTGGCCTTGGCCACCGCCAGCGTGTCTTCGCAGGCAGCGGTCGAGGTGGTCACGGGCACCTTGGACGCCACGACGGTGCCGTTCGGGCTGGACTTGCTCGCCTACGATTTCTCGTCGGGCAACTATGCGTTGACGGTGCTTGGTTCACCGGTGTTGAGTTTGTTCACAACCAGCTATGCACCGGTCAGCCCCATCACTTCAGGCGTGCCGGGTGTCACCACCTACTCGTTCGCCGGACTGTCGGGCAGCTACCTGATCAGCTTGTTCGGCGTGGCGGACTCACCCTATACCCTGGTGATGTCGGGCACGGGCACGATCACCCCCACGGCCGTGCCTGAACCTGAAAGCTATGCTTTGGCCTTGGCGGGTCTGGGTGCGGTGGCCGTCTTGATGCGCCGCCGCCGTCACGGCGACGACAAGCGCGACTGAGGGTCTCCCGGCAGTGGTGCCGGGCATCTTCTCAACCCTGGCAATGCTTGGCCAGCGCCAGGTACTCGGCCACCGGCACCTCTTCAGCGCGGCGTGTCACGTTGAACTCGACGCTCACCCCGCGCGCGGTCAGCCAGGCGCCCAGCGTGTGACGCAGCAATTTGCGCCGCTGAGAAAACGCCACGGTCACGATCTCGCCCAGCAGCTTCTGGTTGATGCCCTCAATGGGCGGCAGGGGCACCATGCGTACCACGGCGGAATCCACCCGGGGGGGCGGATCGAAGGCGGTGGGCGGCACGTCCACCACCGACTCCATGTGGTAACGCCACTGCAGCATCACGCTCAGGCGCCCGTAGTCTTTGCAGCCCGGCCCGGCCACCATGCGGTCCACCACTTCCTTTTGCAGCATGAAGTGCTGGTCTTCCACCTGGTCGGCCCAGGGCAGCAGGTGGAACAGGATGGGCGTGGAGATGTTGTAGGGCAGGTTGCCGATCACGCGCAATTTTTGCGGTGCGTGTGTTTGCGCCAGCGCGCCAAAATCGACCTTGAGCACGTCGGATTCGATGACGGTCAGCTCCGGGCGCTGGCGCAAGCGTTGCACCAGGTCCCGGTCCAGTTCGATCACGGTGAGGTGCTCGCACTCGGCGACCACGGGGTCGGTCATCGCCCCCAGGCCGGGGCCGATCTCCACCAGTGCCTGGCCCGGCTTGGGCTTGATGGCGCGCACGATGTCTTCGATGACGCCGACATCGGCCAGGAAATGCTGGCCAAAGCGCTTGCGCGCGAAGTGGCCCTTGTGGCTGCTTTGGCGATCAGGGGGCATCGCGCAGTTCCACGTACGCGGCAGCGCGCAGTTCCTTGGCCCATTCTTCGTAGGTGGCCTCGAATTGCTGCTCGCGCAGCACGCTGCGGGCTGCTTCCTTCTTTTGCTGCTCGCTCAACTCGACTTCCTTGCGCTCGATCAGCTGGATCAGGTGCACGCCGAAACGGGTCACCACGGGTTCGGAGACCTGGCCGGGCTGCAGGGCCAGCAGCGCTTTCTCGAACTCGGGCACGAACTGGCCGGGGGCCGTCCAGCCCAGGTCGCCACCTCGCATGGCGCTGCCATCTTCGGAGTATTGGCGGGCCAGCTGCGCGAAGCTGGCCTGGCCGCCCACGATCTGCTTGCGGATGTCGTCCATGCGGCGAGCGGCCATCCTGGCGTCCAGTTGCGGCGTGGTGCGGATCAGGATGTGGCGGGCCCGTTGCTGGGTGTAGGTGGCCTTGCCCGAGTTCTCGCGCTCGACCAGCTTGACCACGTGGAAACCGGCGCCCGAGCGGACCAGGGGCGCCACCTTGCCCACGGCCAGGTTCTTGACCGCGTCGACGAACAGGTCGGGCAAGCGACTGGCCGGGCGCATGCCCACCGTGCCGCCTTGGTCGCGGGTGTTGGTGTCGGCCGAATTGGCCTTGACCAGTTGGGCAAAGTTTTCACCCTTGCTGGCCCGTTGTTGCAGCTCCAGTGCCTTGGCTTGAAGCGCCTGAACCTGGGCCGGGCTGCTGCCTTCGGGCACGACGATCAACAGGTGGGCGATGTTGTAGGAGGTCTCGCCCAGGCCTTCGGCGCCCTTGGCATAGAACTCGGCCACATCGGCATCGCTGACCTGGATGCGCGCGTTGACCTCGCGCTGACGCACCCGCTCCAGCAGGATCTGCTCGCGCAGGCTGTCGCGGTAGCGTTGATAGTCCAGGCCGTCGGAGCGCATGCGGTCTTTCAGGTCTGCCACGGTGATCTTGTTCTGCGTGGCGATGTTTTCGATCGCCGCGTCCAGTTCGGCCTCGGGCACCTCCATGCCTGAGGTTCTGGCGAAGGAGAGCTGCACCTTCTCATTGATGAGGGCGTCCAGCACCTGCTGGCGCAGGGCTTCGCCCGCAGGCAGGCGCGAGCCGGCCGGGGCCGATTCCTGGATGCGGCTGACGCGCTTTTCCACCTCCATGTGGGTGATGGGTTCCTGGTTGACCACGGCCACGATGTAGTCGGCGGTGCTTTGCACGCCGGCCAGCTTGAGCTCGGTGCTCAGGCCGCGGTTGCCCGAGATGCGTGGCGACACCGAGGGGGCGTCGTTGCGCTTGAACCCCTGGGCCTGGGTTTCAGGGCCCGCCATCAGCAGGGCCATGATCAAGCACAGCCCTGGGACAAGCCGGTGGCGACGGGGCTGGCAGGGCGCGGTGTGGGTGGGGGGCGTGGAGTGGTCAGTCATCAGAGGAGGGGGGCAAGGTGCTCGGGGCCGTCAGCACGCTGTGGTCTTCGCGCAGCAGCCGGTAGCCAGGGATATTGTCCTTCAAAGCGCGCAGGGGGCTGGAACCCAGGCGTGACAGGCCGACCAATTCGAGTTGGAACATGAAACGGGTGCTGGCCTGGTCGCGGCCCACCGACAGGCGTTCGGCCACGATCCGGCCGATCCAGCAGCCAGCGTCGTACTCGAAACCATACAGGGTGTCGGCGAAACGGCTGTCGCGCAGGCTGTAGTTCAGGCGGCCCACGCTGTACCAGGTGCCTTTGCAACTCGATCCGCCAGCCGTGGGCTTGTCGAAGTTCATGGCGGTGGTTTCCGCAACGGCCTGCCTGGCCATGTCGTTCATTGGTGGCTTTTTGCCGAAGATGGGCCATTGCCAGCCCAGGGCCAGTTGCTCACTGCTGTCACGGGTGTAGCGGTAGTCGGCGCTGATGGTCCGCCAGGCGCCCGGCGAATAGCGCACGCCAATCACCGAGCGTTCGTTGCGGTGCCCTTGGGCGCTGAACTGGGCGGTGCCGCTCAAGGTCCAGTGAGGCGCCACGGTGGTGGAGCCCAGCAACAGCAGGTCGGACAGCTTTTGCCGGACCGGGGCTTCGTCGTTGGGCGTGATGCGCTGGGTAGAGAACAGCACCCCTTGCACCAGGCCCAGGCGCATGGCTTCGGCGCCGGTCAGCGGGTTCAGCAGGCGGGTGGTCACGCCCAGGTTGATCTTGTTGGCGTCGGAGATCCGGTCAACGCCAGTGAAGGCGTTTTCGTCGAAGCTGGAGTACTGGTTGAAGTCGCGCGGCGCGCTGTCGAACAAGGGCAGGTCCGACTGGTTGCGGTAGGGCGTGTAGACGTACTCCACGCGCGGCTCCAGGGTCTGGATCAGGTCTTGCCCGAAGTAGTTCGCCTGGCGTTCCAGCGTGGCGCTGCTGTCCACGCTGAAGGTGGGGATGAAACGCGAGGCTTCTTTCCGGCCAGTGGCCAACGTGCGGTCCAGCGAATAGCTGACCGCATGCAGGGTGAGGCGGGGCGTGATGGCGATGCCGCTGTCGCCCATCGGGCGCTCCAGCCTGGCGATGGCGTGCACGCGGTTACCGCTGATGCGGGTGGTGTCTTCGTTGGTGAAGCGGTTGAATTCGCCGGTCAGGTTCCAGGCCCAGCCGGTCTCGGAGGTGCTGCGGCTGTGCACGCCCAGTTGGGGTTCGCGCCGGTAGGGCGAGATCACCTGGGTCTCGGCATCGGCGGTGGGCGACAGGTCGCGCAGCGTCTGCCAGGTCTGCACATTGGCGTACAGCGAGGTCTGGCTGTTGCCCAGGCCCCAGTTGCGCGTGTTGAGCTGGCGTTCGATGCTGGCGTGGCTGTCGTACAGGCGAGGGGTCAGCGAGGGCAGGCCGCGCGGGAAGTCTTTCCAGTAGTCGTCGTCCGAGACGCGGCGCCAGCGCAGTTCATAGTTGGTCACCGTGGGGTTGCCGCTGGTGTTCAGGTCGCCCTGGTGTCTGAAGTCGACCAGGCCGCGTGAGCGGCCCGCCACGTCGTCATGGGGCAGCATGTAGGCGTGCAGGGTGCCCGAGTCACTGCGCAACAGGTAGCGGTACTCGCTGTCCAGACCCACGCCACGCCGGGTGGAGATGGTGGGCGTGAGGGTGGCGTCCTGGTTGGGCGCGATGTTCCAGTAGTAAGGCTCGGCCAGTTCGAAGCCGCTCTTGTTGTCCACGTCGAAACTCGGCGGCAGCCAGCCCGATTTGCGCGCGTCCGACAGCGGAAAGGTCAGCACGGGTGCGCCCAGGATGGGCACGCCCAGGAAGCGGATCACGGCCCCTTCAGCGCGGCCTTCATTCGCGTCGATGTCCATCGTCACCTTGCGCGTGCTGAGCACCCAGTCGGGCTCGCCCGGGCTGCCGTCGGCGGTGTTCTCGGGGGTGCAACTGCTGTAGGTGGCGTTGGTGGCGCGCAAGCGGTTGTTGCCCAGGAACTCGACCAGTTCGGCGTGCCCGCCTGCGTTGGTGCGGGCAAAGCGGTAATTGGGGTTGACGAACTCGCCTTCCAGGGTGTCCAGCTTGAGGGTGAGCTCAGGGCCGCTGTAGAAATCACCGCGCCGCGTGATGCGCACATTGCCCACCGCCTTGGCCGTGTTGTCGGCATAGGTGTGGGTGACTTCGTCGGCACGCACGATCAGGTCGCCTTGCTTGAGCCGCACCGACCCGGTGGCCCGCATGCGGTCATCGGGCTGGCCTTCCAGGTGGTCCGCCTCGAAAAACAAGGGCAGGGCCGGGTTGCCCTGGCCGGCGATGGGCACGTCCAGGTTGAACGAGAAGCGCAGCGGGTCGGCCGACGCTGATGCCGATGCGGGTGGCGCGGCATTCGCCGCCGCAGCCTGAGCATGCAC
This sequence comes from Aquabacterium sp., assembly GCF_030652515.1. Taxonomy (GTDB): domain Bacteria; phylum Pseudomonadota; class Gammaproteobacteria; order Burkholderiales; family Burkholderiaceae_C; genus Aquabacterium. Next base: position 171,233 of record NZ_JAUSAR010000010.1, read on the forward strand.
GGGCGTTGAGAAACCCAGCGGGGCAGCCACCAGGGCAGCGGCCAGGGCGATCGGGGTCCAGCGGGCGGACAGGGGGCGGGCGGTGGATCGGGTCACGGTGTGGGGCGGGCGCTGTCCTGGATGGAAGGGGCGCCGCTTCGGCAGCGGCCTTGCCTACAATCGGGGGATTATTTCACGCGCTCACACCCATGCCTTCTTTTGATTCCATTGTCTGGCTTGAAGCCGATCGCCAGGCGGCGTTTCACCAATGGTTGAACGGGCTGGCGCCCGTCCATGGCCTGCGGCCCGAGACCTTGCGTTCGGCCAGCGCCGATGCCAGTTTTCGCCGCTACTTCCGGGTGGATGCGCAGGGCGCTGCGGCGTCTTTCATCGTCATGGATGCGCCGCCCGCCAAGGAGGATTGCCGCCCCTTCGTGTCGATTGCGCGCCTGTTGCATGCGGGGGGGGTGAACGTGCCCGAGGTGCTGGCCTGGGATGAGATGCAGGGCTTCATGCTGCTGACCGACCTGGGCGAGCACACCCTGCTGTCGACCCTGAATGCCGGGGTGGAAGTGGGCAACCTGGAAACCCCCGACAGCCGGGCCCGCTATGTGGCGGCCCTGGATGAGCTGCTGCGGCTGCAGGCCGTGGCCCCGCCCGCCAACATCCCGCCTTACGACGATGCCCTGCTGCAGCGCGAGATGGACTTGTTCCCCGATTGGTACCTGACGCAACTGCGCGGCCAGAAGCTCGACGAGATCCAACAGGCGATGCTGGCCAAAACCTTCGGCCTGATCAAGTCGCAGGTGCTGTCGCAGGCCACGGTGCTGGTCCACCGCGATTACCACAGCCGCAACCTGATGGTGAACGTCGACGACACGAAGGCCCGCCCTGGCGTCATCGATTTCCAGGACGCCGTGGTGGGCCCCTTGACTTACGACCTGGTCTCCCTGCTGCGAGACGCCTACGTGTTCTGGGATGAAGAAACCCAGCTGGACCACGCCGTGCGTTACTGGGAGCGGGCGCGCAAGCAGGGCCTGCCCGTGCCCGCAGATTTTGGCGATTTCTGGCGCGATCTGGACTGGATGGGCCTGCAGCGGCACCTCAAAGTGCTGGGCATCTTTGCTCGATTGGCCTTGCGCGACGGCAAACAGGGGTATTTGGCCGACATTCCCCGGGTCTGGACGCATGCGCACAAAGTGTGTACTCGCTATCAAGGATTGGGCCCATTGGCCAAGCTGTTGGAAGCGGCCGAGGCCAGCACCATGGGCATCCAGCGCACGGTGGGCTACACCTTCTAGGCGCTGGCTTGCGCTGGGGGTACGCAGAGGGGATAATGTTCGACTTGATGAATCAAAACACACCCCTCGCGGCAGAGTTGCCGCCCACGCCCTCGACCGTCCCAGAGACAGTTTCCGCAGAGGCCGCTCCCATCCCCAGCGCATTGTCCGCTGACGTGGCACCCGAAGAACCCCTGCGGTTCGACACGTTGCCCCTGGACCCGAAACTGCTGCGCGCCATCGTGACGCAGGGTTACCTGTCCATGACGCCCATCCAGGCCAAGGCGATTCCCCTGGTGCTGCAAGGCCGTGATGTGATGGGCGCCGCCCAGACCGGCACTGGCAAGACCGCCGCGTTCTCGATCCCGCTGCTGCAGAAGATGCTCAAGCACGAGAACCCCAGCATGTCGCCCGCCCGCCACCCGGTGCGCGCCATCGTGCTGGCCCCCACGCGCGAACTCGCCGTGCAGGTTGCCGCCAACGTCACCAACTACGCCAAGCAGACCAATCTGCGCGTGGCCGTGGTGTTCGGTGGCATGAACATGAAAGAGCAGACGCTTGAGCTCAAGGCTGGCGTCGAAGTGCTGATCGCCACCCCAGGCCGTTTGCTGGACCACATCGAAGCCAAGAACTGCAACCTTGGCCAGGTTGAGTACGTGGTGCTGGACGAAGCCGACCGCATGCTGGACATCGGCTTCCTGCCCGATCTGCAGCGCATCCTGAGCTACCTGCCCAAGCAGCGGCAGACCTTGTTGTTCTCGGCCACGTTCTCGCCCGAGATCAAGAAGCTGGCGCAAAGCTACTTGCAAGACCCGATCCTGGTGGAAACCGCCCGCCCCAACGAGACGGCCACCAACGTCGAGCAACGCTTTTACCGCACCACCGACGACGACAAGCGCGCCGTGATCCGTCAGATCCTGCGCGAACGCGGCATCACGCAAAGCATCGTCTTCGTGAACTCCAAGCTGGGGGCATCGCGCCTGGCCCGTTCCTTCGAGCGCGATGGCCTGCGCACCTCGGCCCTGCACGGCGACAAGTCGCAAGACGAGCGCCTGAAGGCCCTGGCCGCCTTCAAGGCCGGTGAAGTCGATCTGCTGGTGGCCACCGATGTGGCCGCGCGTGGCCTGGACATCGCGGCATTGCCAGCGGTGTTCAACTTCGACATTCCTTTCGGTGCCGAAGACTACGTGCACCGCATTGGTCGCACTGGTCGCGCTGGTGCCTCCGGTTTGGCCGTGTCGCTGGTCACGTCATCCGATGCCCGCCTGATGGCCGACATCGAAAAGCTGATCAAGAAGAAGATCGAGGTCGAGCCTTTCGAACTGGAAGCCGAGCGCCGTCCGCGTCGCGAATCGCGCTATGAAGAGCGTTCGGAGTCCTCTCCCGCGCCGTCGTTCTCGCCGGAGGCTGATCGCGCTGAATCGCCGCGCGAAGCTGGTCGCCCGACGCGCCCTGCGCGCCCGGCCTACCGTCGAGCCGAGTCGGCCGATCCTTTTTTCAACAAGCCCTACGAGCCTGCGCCCGACGCCGATCCTGTCTGGGAAGACAAGAACGCCGGCCCCAGCACCAGCGCTGGCAGCAGCGTGTCGCGCTTCATCAAGCCCAAGCGCAAGGTCGCGGCCTTGCTGGGCGGCCCCGGCTCACTCTGCCGTTGAAGTTTCGCGGGTGCGCTGCTGTCGCCACACCGAGGGTGACACGCCGTACTCGCGCTTGAAGGCCTGGCTGAACGCAGCCTCCGAGGCATAGCCCACCTGGTCGGCCACGCGGCTGACCGACATGCCGCTGTGGTTGCCCAACTGCCGTGCGGCCAGCCGCATGCGGTGGCGGGTCAGGTAGGTCAGAGGCGGTTCGCCCAAAGCCTGGCTGAAACGGTCAGCAAAGGCTGACCGAGACAGGCAGGCATGCTGCGCCAGCTCGGGCACGGTCCAGTTGTGGCGCGGGTTCTGGTGCATCTGCGCCAGGGCCACCGACAGGGCCCGGTCCTTCAAGGCGGCCAGCCAGTTGCCCGAGTCTTCAGGGATCGACTCCACGTAGTCCCGCAGGCATTCCATGAAGAGGATGTCGCCCAGGCGGTTGATGATGGCCTGCTGTGCAGGTCGGCGCGCGGACACTTCCTGCGCCAGGAACTGCAATCCGATGCCCAGCCAAAGGGGTGGGGCCTCGCCCAGGCCATGCAGGTGCATCAGTGGGGGCAGGGCGGCGATCAAAGGTGCCGCCATGTCGATGTCAAAGCGTGCATGGCCGCTGATCAGTCGGCACACCGGGCCGCCGCCACCGAGCTTGAGGGCGTCCAGGTCCGAGGTGCTCAGGTGGGGCACGAGGTCTTCTGTCTGCGCCATGGTGTGGGGCTTGTCCTGCACTTTGTGCGCGCTGCCGGCGGGCAGCACCAGCAGGTCGCCGGTCTGCATCAGCAAGGGCTCTTCACCCTCGCGGATCAGCCAGCATTGGCCGGCGCCCACCGTGTGGAAGGCTGCCAGGCCGGGCGTGTGCATGTGCAGCGACCACGGCGCGGTCATCTCGGTGTAGGCAAACACGACACCATTGAAATGCATGTCGTCCAGGATCAGGCTGAGTGGGTCCATGGCGTGAGCATGCCATGCTCTGCAAGTGCCGAGCCGCCGCGGTTTTTGTGCGATCCGCCAGCGTTGAAGCGGCTCAGGGTTAACGTGGATGGGTGGGCGGCGTATCAGTGAAGCGAAGCGGCTTTCTGGTGCTTCACACACAAGCCGCTTCGTTTGACACTGCGGTCAGCTTCTACAGGAGTTCACCTTGCAACAACCCACCACCCTCCCCGCCGTCTGGGTCGATTCAAAGCGCTACATGTGGCTGCTCAGCCCGGCCGTCACCCTGGTCGCGGGCGCTGGCCTGCTGGCTTTCTGGAAGTACGAGCAGACCTGGCTGCTGTGGCTGGGCTTTGGCATTTTGTATGGCGTGATTCCCGCGCTGGACTGGCTCATTGGCGAAGACCGCAACAACCCTCCCACCGAAGCCTTGGCCGAACTGGAAGCCGACCGCTACTACAGCTGGGTCACCTACGCCTTCGTGCCCATGCAGATGGCCATCCTGTGCTTGGGTGGCTGGCTCGCCGTCACCCACGACCTACCCTGGTACCACCTGCTGGGCCTGAGTCTGAGCGTGGGCATCATCAACGGCATCGGCATCAACACGGCGCATGAGCTGGGCCACAAGAAATCCAAGTTCGACCGCTGGCTGGCCCGCATCGCGCTGGCGCCCACCCTGTATGGCCACTTCTTTGTCGAGCACAACCGCGGCCACCACAAGAACGTGGCCACGCCGGATGACCCGGCCAGCTCGCGCTTTGGTGAATCGTTCTACGCCTTCCTGCCCCGCACCGTGATTGGCAGCTTCCGTTCGGCCTGGCACCTGGAGGCCGAGCGCCTGGGGCGCCTGGGCAAAAGCGCCTGGAGCGTGCAGAACGAGAACCTGCAATCGTGGGCCATGTCGGTGGTGTTGTTCAGCGCCATGGTTGCCGTGCTGGGCTGGGCCGTGCTGCCCTTCCTGATCATCCAGGCCGTGTATGGGTTCTCGCTGCTGGAGGTGGTGAACTACCTGGAGCACTATGGCCTGCTGCGCCAGAAGGGCAAGGATGGCCGCTTCGTGCGTTGCGAGCCCGAGCACTCCTGGAACAGCAACCACATCGTGACGAATCTGTTCCTGTACCACCTGCAGCGCCACTCCGATCACCATGCCAATCCGACGCGGCACTACCAGTCCTTGCGCCACTTCGACAACAGCCCGCAATTGCCGTCCGGCTATGCCGGCATGATCGTGCTGGCCTACATTCCGCCACTGTGGTTTGCCTTGATGAACAAGCGCGTGCTGGCGCACTACAAGGGCGACATGAGTCTGATCAATCTGCAACCGTCCAAGCGCGCCGAGTTGCTGGCCCGCTACCAGGGGTCGGCCCAGCAGGCCCGCGCTTGAGGAGGAGCGCGCCCATCATGCGATACCGCTGCCCCAATTGCGACCATGTCTATGACGAAGCCCAAGGCGAGCCTCACGATGGCTTTCCCCCGGGCACAGCCTGGTCCCTGATCCCCGAAGACTGGTCCTGCCCTGGTTGTGCCGTGCGCGACAAAGTGGACTTCGAGGTGCTGGACACCTGATCTGCTTGTAAAGTTCGTGGTGATGCCACCCTGAGGTCTGCCAGACCGCGCCACCCATGAGCACCGCTGCTGCTGTCCCGGACGACGACCTGCTCGATTCGGGCTACCTGAGTGCGCTGCGCCAGCAAATGGTGAAGTTCGCCCAGATGCACCTGGGCGATGCGCATTTGGCCGAAGACGCCGTGCAAGAGGCCTTGGCCGGTGCCTTGGTGGGCGCTCAGCGCTTCGCGGGCCGCGCCGCCCTCAAGACCTGGGTGTTCGCCATCCTGAAGAACAAGGTGGCCGACGTGCTGCGCCACAAGCAGCGCATGGTCGACGCCAGCAGCCTGTGTAAGGAAAACGAGGAAGGCGCGACCAATGATTTATTTGACCAGCGCGGTCATTGGTTGTCGGACAGCCGACCCACCGCCTGGGACAACCCGCAGGCCTGCCTGGAGCAGCAGCAGTTCTGGTTGGTCTTTGAGGCGTGCCTGGATGGCGTGCCCGCCCAGTTGTCGCGCGTGTTCATGATGCGCGAGTTCATGGGCTTCGAGACCGACGAGATCTGCGACACCGTGGGCATCACCCAAGCCAATCTGTTCGTGATGCTGCACCGGGCGCGCCTGCGTTTGCAGGCTTGCCTGGGCCAGCGCTGGTTCGATGCCAAAGATGCGCCGAAGAAGAAGGGACGTCGATGAATTGCGATCGAGCCACCCGCCTGATGTCCGAGTCACAGGACCGCCCGTTGAGCCGTGGTGAGCGCACGGCGCTGGAGGTCCACGCCTGGATGTGCGTGGGCTGCCGCAACTTCCGCAAGCAGGTGGGATTTTTGCGCCAGGCCATGCAGGCCTTTGCCAAGCGTCAGGACGATGACGATGAGGAGCCGGGTGCGGGCCGGGTGTAAGAAGTCGGCGGCTTGAGCGACTCATGCATGAGCAACATCTTTCAGGAGCCTCGGCATGACCTCACTCATCGAACGCTGGATTGAACCCGCCGTGCAACTCGCCCAGCGCGCCGAGCCCTGGGCCCAGTCCCTGGCTTTGTTGGCCGCGCGCCTGTACTTGCTGGACGTGTTTTTCAGATCAGGCCTGACCAAGCTGCAGGATTGGGAGTCGACCTTGTTCCTGTTTGCCGAGGAATACCACGTGCCTGTCTTGCCCCCCGAACTGGCCGCCTGGCTGGGCACGGGCGGTGAGCTGGTCTTCCCGGTGTTGTTGGCCGTTGGCCTGCTCAGTCGTCCGGCGGCATTGGGCGTTTTCTTCCTCAATGCGGTGGCGGCCTACAGCTACCCGGACATCAGCCTGGCGGGCATGAAGGACCATGTGCTGTGGGGCGTTCTGAGCTTGGCTCTGGTGCTGTTCGGGCCGGGCCGACTGGCCCTGGACGCGTGGTTGATGCCCCGCTGGCTGCCTGCTCTGCGCAAGCATTGATCAGGGCAATTCAACGCCCTGCAATCGCGCCGCGATGGTGGCGCCCCGGCCCGCCACATAAGCGGAATGAGGGTTCTTTTCAAAGCGTTTGGGAGCCGGCAGCATCACCGCTAGGCGGCCCGCAGGCGTGGCGCTCAACTGGCTGGCATCGACGCGGAAATAGTGGCGTGCGGCCGCTTGCGCGCCAAAGATGCCCTCGCCCCATTCCACGTTGTTGAGGTAGACGCCCAGGATGCGTTCCTTGCTGAGCAGGCCTTCCAGCATGAAGGTGATCGCGAACTCCTGGCCCTTGCGCAGGAAGTTGCGCTCGCCACTCAGGAACAGGTTCTTGGCCAGTTGCTGGGTGATGGTCGAGCCACCGATGACCTTGGGCGTGGCACCGAGGGCGCGCGCGGGCGGCTCGGGCGGCTTGCGCCCGCGCGCCTGGGCCCGCGCCACGGCCCGTTCATAGCGGGCCTGGGCCTGTGCGCGGGCCTTGTCCACCCTGGCTTGCGCCTGGTTGTTGCGCTTCCAGGCGTTTTCCAGCGCATCCCATTCGACGCCGCTGTGGTCCGCAAAGTTGGCGTCTTCCGAGGCGATGACGGCGCGCTTGAGGTTGTCGGAGATCTCGTCATAGGGGCGCCATTCCTGGCTCCACAGCACCTGGTGATTGTCACGCGCCAGCCTGAACACCTCGCTGCGCTGGAAGGTAGTGGACTGCGGATCGACCACTGTCATCAGCGCGATGCGCGCCAGGAAATACAGCTGCAGCGACAGGCCGCCCAGCACGATCAGGACCACGATTCGCCAGACGTTGCGCATCACAGAGGTTTCTTGTTCTGGAGGGTTGAAGGCGCATCGATCTGCGCCCGCAATGCGGCCAGGACCGGCCCCGTGTCAGGCCGGACGCCGCGCCACAGGGCGAAGCTTTCGGCCGCCTGTTCGACGAGCATGCCCAGGCCATCGCGCGGCACGGCATGGTAGTGGTGCGCCCATTGCAAAAAGGGCTGCGCGGCCGGGCCATACATCATGTCCAGGGCCAGGGTGCCGGGGCGCAGTACGCCCGGGCCCACGGGCACGTCACCGCCTGACAGGCTGGCCGCCGTGCCGTTGATGAAGACGTCGTAGGCTTGGCCGGCGTTGTCCAAGGCGCGGGCGGTCAGGCGCACGCCATGCGCGGCCGCCCAGTCGGCGTGCCGGTCGACCAGGGCCTGGGCCTTGTCGAAGCTGCGGTTGGCCAGGACGATCTCGGCAGGGCCTGCTTCGATCAGCGGGCCCAGGGCCCCCGCGCTGGCGCCGCCAGCCCCCAGCAGCAGCACGCGCTGGCCGCTCAGGGCCACGCCCGCGTTGACGGTGATGTCGCGCACCAGGCCCACGCCATCGGTGTTGTCGGCCAGCCAGCCGCCTTCTGCCTGGGCATCAAAACGCAGGGTGTTGGCGGCCTGGGCCAGCTCGGCGCGCGGTGTGCGTTGCGCGGCCATCTCGAAGGCTTCGAACTTGAAGGGCACGGTGATGTTGCAGCCCCGCGCGCCGCTGTCGGCAAAGGCTTGCAGCGCGGCCTTGAAACCATCCAGGGGGCACAGCAGGCGCCCATAGTCCACGGCCTGCCCCGTTTGTTGGGCGAACTGCTGGTGGATGGCGGGCGAGCGGCTGTGCTCCACCGGGTTGCCAGCGACGGCGTAGCGGTCACTCATGGGGCGCTTCCTGAATTGGGCATCACCGCCTGGGTCGAGGCTTCCAGCGCGGCATCGCGCGTGAAACGGAACCGAGACGAGATCAGCAGCAGGTCGCGGCCCTGGCTCACTTCCAAAGGCACGGCGCCAAAAGGCCCGGCCTTCTTGACGATGGATTGCGCGCGCTTGTCGAGTTGTTTGTTACCCGAGCTTTGGGTCACGATCGCCTCGACCACCTGGCCCCTGCGGTCGATCCACGTCTCCATCACCAGCTCGCCATACAGCTTCTTGCCGTTGTTGCCGGTGGGGAAGTGCTCGGTGCCAGCCCGCTCGATGATGGTGCGGAAGTGGCTGTAGTACATCGCGTCGGTCGACTTCAGCGTGGCCGGGCTGAGGTAGCGCTTCTTGGGGCGCGAGTTTTCAGCGCGGATGCGTTTGTCGATCTCGGCCAGCAGCTCGGTGAGCTGGCGGCGGCGCTCTTCGTCGGCGCGGTTCTGGGTGCTTTCCAGCTTCTGGCGGGGTTGTGGCGGTGGCAGGCTTGAGAGCTCGTTCTGGATCTGGGTGAGCAGTTGCTGCTGCTCAACCTGCATCATCTCGACCATGCGCTGCGACTCGTCGAGCGCCTCGCCCACCTCGGTTTGAAAGGCGGGTGGCAGCGGCGAAGTGGCCCGGCCTTCGCCTTCGCCACCACCGACCAGGTTGTGCTGGGCCAGCGCCTGGGCCTTGTCAGGCCGCTGCTCGCTGCCGGCGTTGACCAGGATCACTTCCAGCGGCGTGTCCTTGAAGACGCGGTTGAAGCCTTCTGGGTCGACGAAACGCACGGTGAGCCCTACGGTATGCACGGCGATGGACACCCCCAGACAAATCTGGAGCAGTGTCAGCTTGACCAGCATTGGCTTCAGGCGTTGCAGCATGGATGCTCTTGGGGTTGGCTTCAAGCCTCTGGGCTGGCGGGGGCTGGCGCATCGGCGTCGGTCACGTCGATGGCCAGCGTCAGCGGTCCTGCATTGTCCAACGCTTCGTCGGCATCATCACCCTCGGCATCACCCTGATCGGCGGTGGCCGCAGTTTCATCAATGCGGGCGATGACGCTGGCATGCACGTCCAAGGTCAGCTCGTCCACACCGGTGACGCGAACACGCACCCGGGCATTGCGCGGCAGGCTGTCGGCGCCAATGGCCCTGAACACCAGGGGCAGGCTGTCGGCGCGCACCAGGCCGTTGATCATCACGGCGCAATCCAGCTCGGTGATGTTCTGCTGGCCCAGGTGGCGCAAGGTCCAGTAGCGCTCCAGGTTCGACTGGAAGCCGTTGTAGGTGCTGTAGGCCGCGTCAAAATTGGAGATGATCGAGAACAGGTCGGCATCCTTCGGCTTGAAGGGCGCCACCAGGGCGGCGGTGCGGCCATGCTTGGCCACGGCGATGATCTGCCACTGGTTGACCAGGTCCACATAACGTCGCAGCGGCGAAGTGGCCCAGGTGTATTGCGCCACGCCCATGCCGGCGTGCGGCAGGGCCTTGGTGCCCATGCGCACCTTGATGCCGGGCTGCAGGCTGGCCTGGCTGCGGTAGATGCCGGGCAGGCCGAAATCGTTGAGCCAGCCGCCCCAGGTGTTGTTGGCCAAAATCATGGCTTCGGCCACGATCAAATCGAGCGGCGAGCCGCGCTGGCGCGTGCCGATGACGACCTGCTCGGTGCCCGTGGGCTCAGTGCGATCTTCGGTGGTGTTCTCGCTGCCGTCGGGTTCGACCAGCTTGAAGGTGTAGTCGGGGCGGTTGAAGTTCTCGGGCTTGCCTCGCACCACTTCACGCTGGGCCTTGAGGTGCTTGGCCAGGCGGAAGGCGAAGGTCAGCTCGGGCGCGAAGGCATAGGTGGCCTCCAGCTCACCGTTGAGCGTGCCTTCGGTCACCACGCCATCGAGTTTGTCGTGGCGCAGGTTGGCGGCGATCGGCACGGTCTCCAGGCGCGTCTCGCTGCCTTTGACTTCGAGTGTGGCTTCGTCATAAGTGACGTACAGCGACACGGCGGGGCAGTTTCGGCCTTCTTGCAAGGTGTAGCGCTGCACCACCTCGTCGGGCAGCATGGTCAGCTTGTGGCCGGGCATGTAGACGGTGGACATGCGGCTGCGCGCGACCACGTCCACCGGCGTGCCGGGCGCGATGGCCAGGCCGGGCGCGGCGATGTGGATGCCGTAGATGACCGTGCCCGTGCCCAGGCCTTGCACCGACAGGGCATCGTCGATCTCGGTGGTGCTGGAATCGTCGATCGAAAATGCCTGCACGGGGGCCAGGGGCAGCTCGTCCTTGATGGGCGGTGCGTCCAGGGCCGGGAAGCCCGTGCCCTTGGGGAAGTTCTCGAACAAGAAGCGCCGCCAGTGGAACTGGTAGGGGCTGTCGATGGCACCGGCGTCTTTCAGCAAATCCAAAGGTGCGCGTTGCGAACGCTTGGAGGCCTCGACCACGGCCTTGTACTCGGCGCCGTTCTTGTCGGGCTTGAAGAGGATTTTGTAGAGCTGCTCGCGGATGGGCGCGGGGCAACTGCCCTTGACCAGGTCTTCGGTCCACGATTCGATTTGCGCGGCGATTTGCTTTTTGCGCTCGATGGCGACCAGGGCCTGCTTGAGGATGTCTTCTGGCGCCTTGCGGAAGCGGCCCTTGCCACGGCGGTGGAAATAGTGCGGCGCGTCGTACAGGCGGAACAGCATGGCTGCCTGCTGGATGGCGTCGGCCTTGTCGCTGAAGTATTCCTTGGCCAGGTCTTCAAACCCGAACTCGTCCTCCGGGGCGACTTCCCAGACCAGGTCCAGGTCGATCTCGCCCGCCTGGGCGGCGCCCTGGGCCAGCACCTCGGCCGGGTTCGGCTTGGCGAACTTGATCAGCACGTTGGCGGTTTTCGCCTTCACGCGCTTGCCCGAATCAAGCTCGATTTGCATCGAGCTGTCGGCTTCGGACATCACACGGCCAGCCTGGAATTTTCCGGCGTCGTCAAAAAGGGCAAACATCAAATGTGGTTTTCGGCAAAGGAATCAGCCGCCATTGTCCTACGCCCCGGTGTTGTTCGGAACAGCCCAGTTTTCGACCTTCAGGCCGGGCACGCGCTCGAACTCACGGGTGTTGTTGGTGACCATGGTGAAGCCCAGGGCCAATGCATGGGCGGCGATCTGGGTATCCAAGGGGCCAATCGGTGTGCCTGAGCGTTCAAGGTGGGCGCGCACGTTGCCGTAGACGTCTGCCGCTGCTTGGTCAAATGGCAGGATCTGCAGGCTGGACAGGAACTGGGACAAGGCCAGGCGGTTGCGGGCAGAGCCGCTCTTGGCCACGCCGAAATACAACTCTGCTGCCGTGATGCTGGAGACGGCCAGGGTGTCGGACGCGTGCTGGCGCAACCGCTCGATCACAGCCAGGGGCGTCTGTTTGATGGTGTAGATGCAAATGTTCGTGTCGAGCAGGAAGCGGGCTGTCACAAGTCCTCCCGCGCGTCGGGCTGGGCGGGCTGCTCGCGGTCAGGAAAGTGCTCAAACAAGGCCAGGGACGCGATCAACCGCTCGACGCGGTTGGAAGATGCCGGGCGCAAGATCAGGTCAGAGCCCACGCGCTCAATCTCGACCTCGTCGCAGGCCAGCTGGAATTCGAGCGGAATGCGAACCGCCTGCGAGTTGCCGCTTCGAAAAACACGTGTGGTGGTCATGGTGGAATCTTGGTATATATATTGCAAGTATATACATGCATGGGCATTACCGCAAGAGGCCTAGAAACCGCGAAACGGCGGGTATGTGCGGGGCGAAATCCGTCAGGGCGTGGTCCCCGCCATCCAGCAAGGTCATCGGCGTGCCGGGGTAGTGCGCCACCATTTCGCGCCAGTCCAGCACCTCGTCGCCCTTGGCGATGATGGGCAGGTAGCGCTCGGGGCGGGTGATGGGGTAGGGCGCTATGGCCTTGAATTCGTCGATGAATTCAGGGCGGAAGAAAAATTTGGCGTCGGGGTCGTGGAAGTTGCTCAGCTCGCCGATGTAGCGGGCCAGATCGCGCGCCGGGGCCACGGCTGGGTTGATGAGCACCGCTGGGCAGCCGGTTTTTTCCGCCAGCACCGTGGCGTAGAAACCGCCGAGGGAGGAGCCCATGACGGCCATGGTGTGGTGGGGCCAGTCGGCCACTTGCGCCCGGATGTCGGCCCAGGCCTGCTCAGGCGAGGGGGGCAATTGCGGGCAGGCCCAGGTGACGGACTGGCCTTGCGCGTTCAAGGCTTCAACGATGGCGGCCATCTGTTGCGCCTTGGCAGAACGCGGCGAGGATCGAAAGCCGTGCAGGTAGAGCAGGTGCGTGGTGGTCATGGGCCATCACTATGACACCTGCCAGCGCCGGGGCGCGCGTCAATGGTGTCGCTGTTTCGAAAGCTCTGCCGTGCTGTGCAGGCCGCGGGCAGCCAGGTGGGTGACGACGGTGATCATGACGAGGGACATCAGTGCGATGGTCAGCATGGGAGCCTCCTGTTTTGTGAGTGACCAGCATGCGCTCATCCATGACCCCGCGAATGAGGGATTTACCTTAATAAAAATGTCATATTGATTTGTTATTGCGTTTTGTGTGGGAAGTGCGCATCAAGCCATGAGCCATTCAGCTCATGCGCCGACGCGACAGCAGCATTGCGCTCAGGCCCGCCAGGATCAAAGCGGCCGTGGCAGGCTCTGGCACCGTGGTGGCCGTGTCCACGCCCGACAGGTTCAAGCGCCAGAAGGTGCCTTTCTGGTCGTTGGCGTTGACGTTGTAGCTGGGCTGCATCCATTGCGAGATCAAGGTCGGTGTGCTGCCGTCCAAGGCAAAGCCTTGGGACAACTGCGTGCCGTTGGCGTAGTTGGGCGCTGCACCCAGGGTGACCAGGTACTGGCCCGCCATCAGGGTGGCCAGTGACAAACCGGCGTCGTAGAAGCCTTGGGCCGGGCCGATGGTGTGGTCATCGTCGTTGTCGCCGACCAGGTTGTAGCCGCTGCCGTCCTTGATCCACAAGGTCAGGGTGGGGTCGAAGTTCAGGCCGTCGGTCCACGAGTCGGTCCACAGGCGGACCTGGCTGCTGGCCGCGTTGAGGGTGAAGGCCACCTGCACCACATCCGTGTTGTAGGCGAGGTCGCCATCAAAGCTGAAGTTGGCGGCCTGCGCCTGCAGGCTGCTCAAAGCCAGGGCAGCGGCGGCGATGGCCGCAGGGCGAATGAAGGGTGACAGGGCTTGCATCATCTGGTCCTTTGAAGGGGGGCTGGTGGCCGGGGTGATTCACTCAAGGCGCCAGGGCCGGGGCGTTGGGGCGTGGTGTGGTCTGGGCCGAGGGCGCCAGTCGGTTGCTGCCGTCCCGCACTTCAAACGCGGTGCCGAAGGTCTGCACATGGCTGATGCTGGCCACGGTGTCCACGAACCACCACTCGGCCACCACGCGTTGGGGGTTGGCATCGACCAGCATGTAGCCGCGCTGGTTCAGGTCGATGTATTTGAAGTGGGGGTTGACGCCGCGCAGGAAGGCGGCGGTGCTGCCTTGCGGGTCGGCGATGCCGGGCGAGGTGATCGAGGTGCCGACGAACTCGACCGCGTGCGAGCCCTCGCCAGTCAAGGGGTTGTAGCCCCCTGCGGCCACGATGGGGTTGTTGGGGTCCTGGCTCAGGTCGGCGGCCCAGGAGCTGTGGATGTCTCCTGTGAGCACGACCACGTTGTTGACGGCGGGTTGGCTGTTGCTGCCCTTGAGGATGTCGTAGACGCGGTTGCGGGCGGGCTGGTAGCCGTCCCATTGGTCCGAGTTCAGGAACAGGCCGCCACCCGCAGCATTGGCCGCCGCGACGCCTTTGAGCTGGGCGAACATCACGCCTTGGCCCAGGAAGCGCCAGCGCGTGGCCGAGCCGCGCAAGCGTTGGGCCAGCCAGGCTTCCTGAGTGGCGCCGAGCAGGCTGCGGGCTGGGTCGGTGAAGCTGCCGCTTTGGGTGAAGAGCGTGCCCAGGCCTGGCACCGGGATCGTGGCCTGAAGCTGCTGAGATCGGCCGCTCAGGCGCTCTTCCAGCATCACCAGGTCGACCAGGTCGCCGTACTGGAAGGCGCGGTGGTTGCGTGCCAGGTCGGTCGGGTCCACCGGTCGCACCGGCATCCACTCGTAGTAGGCCTGCAAGGCGGCGTTGCGACGGCCAATCCAGGTGCCCTCGGCGCCTTCGGTGTGGTTCTGCGCGCCATCCTTGTAGGCGTCGTTGGCGGTTTCGTGGTCGTCCCAGATGATGACCCAGGGGTGCTGGCGGTGGGCCTCTTGCAGGTCGGCATCGCGCTTGTATTGGGCGTGGCGTGCACGGTAGTCGCTCAGGGTGATGATCTCGGTGGCAGGCTCGGTGGGGCGCACGTTGCCGTACTGGCCACTGCCATACTCGTAGAGGTAGTCGCCCAGGTGCATGACCAGGTCCAGGTCGGCGCGTTCGGCGATGTGTCGATAGGCGTTGAAGTAGCCGTGGGCATGGTTGGAGCAGCTGGCCACGGCCATGCGCAGGCGGTGGGTGCTGCCCACGGGCAAGGTCTTGGTGCGGCCGACGGGCGAGCTGCTGCCTTCGGCGCTGAATCGATAGTAGTAGGTGGTGTTGGGCTTGAGCGGGCCAGCATCGACCTTGACGGTGAAGTCTCTGGCCGGGCTGGTTTTGGTGCTGCCGCGCAGCACGACCTGGGTCAAGGCAGGGTCGGTGGCCACGGTGTAGCTCACGGTGATCGCCGCGTTGCGGGGCGATGAAACACGGGTCCACAAGATCACGCGGTCGGCGAGTGGGTCACCGCTGGCCACGCCATGCTGAAACAGCGGTCCGGCGTTGGTGGCCGCCAGGGCTTGGCCGATGGGCAGCGCTGGCGCGGTGGCCAGGATCATGGCGGCCGATCCGGAACGCTTGAAAAAATCGCGGCGATTGGTGCCCTGGGGGCGTGGCGTTTGGCGTTGTGGGCGGCCCATCTCGTTTCCTTCCTTGCTGGCTGACAGTGCGCCAAAGCGGGCATCGCTTTGGCGCCAGGCAAGTATGGAAACCTTGTTTGACAGGGCGGCGACAGTGGCCAGCCGGAGGGATCATGGGCCGCTGGAGCGGGCCCTCACTGAGGCTGTTCGGTGGTTCGCCACGGCGCCCGCATGCCGTCTTCGTGTCGTCGCTCTCGGGCTTCTTCGATCAGGCCAGACGATTGCAGGATATCCGCCACGTCTTGCGGTCCCTGCTGGAACTTGCAGACGCGGGCCAGGGCCTCCAGCGGCGTGAAACCATTGACGAGGAGCAGCAAGCGGCGGTGCTCGTCGTTCATGGTGGGCGTCACCGATGGCATGGCCGCCGCTTGCCCTTTTGGGGTGCGGCGGTAGACAACATTGGTGCGTGAAGAAGAGACTTGCGGGTTCATGTTCATTACTCCAGTGCATTGGGTGAATGAAGAAGCATGGTGGTGCATTCCCAGCAGGTGTCCGGGAACACCTGCTGGGTTAAGCAAGACGCATGCTTGCAAGTCCGCCAAGCCGCGCGTGGGTCAACACGCGGCCCGGGTCATGCCTGGCGACGGCGGCGCAGCAAGGCGATGGTGCCCAGGCCCAGGGCCGCCAGCAGGATGCTTTCGGGTTCGGGCACGGCCTGCGTGTAGGCGAAGTTGTCCATCACCACGCCATCACCTTGCACGGTGATGTAGGCGATGTCGGCATGGGCCAGGCGGATGCCTTGCGTCACCGAGAAGTTGGTGGAATAGATCAACTGGCTGTCATCCAGGTCCACGCCATCGAGCGAGGTCGCGAACGAACCCAGGGTGAAGGTCTCCGAGCTGCCGTCGATGCCGTAGGCCGTGACCGTGGTCAGGCGGTCGTCACCGGCTTCTTCGTACATGCTCCAGTCGGCCAGGAAGGCGCGGGTCTTCAAGCCGTTGAAGTCGATGCGCAGGGTCATGTCGCCAATCTTGTCGAACGACAGGAAAGACTTGCCAGCACCCCAGCTGCCATTGATGCCCAGGTCGGTGGCAATGCGTTGGCCAACGGTGAAGTCGCCGTCTTGCGAGCTGAGCGTGACGGGAGGGACGTTGGCGCTGTAGGACGAGCCGATGCCGATGAACAGGCCGTCTTCCGCGTTGAAGTCAATGACTTGCGCGGGGGCGGGCAGTTGGCTGGTCTGGTTGATGAGCGCAGCTTGGGCCTGGAAGGCCACAGAGGCCAAACCCAGGGCGGCGATGGTGAAAATGTGACGCATGTGGATACTCCTTGATGGGTGCGGATCAATCAGCTGCCGACGATGCCGCCGTTGGTCTTGGTGATGACCACGACGCCCGAGCGGGGGCGGCCGCCGACGACGGTTTGACCCGCCGAATTGGTGGCGAACTGGCTGGCGGGCCAGTTCGAGAACTGGGTGGGGTTGGCGGGGTTGGTGGCCTCTTCGCCGGGATGCTGGATGCCCAGGAACATGGACTTGCCGTCGGGTGTCATCACCACGCCCGTCACCTCGCATTGCAAGGGGCCGGTGAGGAAGCGCTTGGTTTTGCCGGTCGCCGGGTCGGCGCACACCATGCTGTTGGCACCGATGTTGGTCCAATCCCCGCTCGCGTCGCCTTGTTGGTCGGTCTGCACCCACAGGCGGCCGTACTTGTCAAACCAGATGCCGTCCGGCGCGCCGTAGTCTGCCGAGCCGTTCGGTGCATCAACGATGTTGCCGGTGTACTGGGCGGCGGGCGTCTTCGAGGTAGCGGTGTCACCAGCCTGGACAAAGAGATCCCAGGTGAAGGTCAGCGAGGTGACGTTCTTGCCATCTTCGCGCCAGCGGATGATGTGGCCATACAGGTTGTTGGCACGCGGATTGGCGGCATCGACAGCGGGGCGGGCTGAAGCGGCGGTGGTTGAACCGTCAGGGTTGTTGGTGGTGGGCGTGGCTGATGAGCCTCGGCGGTTGTTGTTGGTCAGGGTGCAGTACACCTCGATGCCATCAAAGCCACAGCCCTTGGGGCGGGCTGCCGTCCATTCAGGGCGGTCCATCATGGTGGCGCCAAGTGCATCGGCGGCCATGCGGGTCTTGATCAGGATCTTGGCCAGCACTTCTGTGTCGTCAATGCCCGCAAAGTTGGGGTTGTCGCGCAAAGCCACGCCATCGACGCCGATGCTGCCGGGGACCAAAGGCAGCCAAGTGCCTGTGCCATCAGCATTGAACTTGGCCACGTACAGCACGCCGTTGTCCAGCAGGGTTCGGTTGGCGCCGCGGTTGGTCGGGTTGTAGCGGCCAGCGCTGACGAACTTGTAGATGTACTCGTTGCGCTCGTCATCGCCCATGTACACGCCAACTTCGTTGTTGGGGCCCAGCACGGTCCATGCGCCTTCGTGTTTCACGCGGCCCAAGGCCGTGCGCTTGACGGGCACACTGTAAGGATCGAAGGGGTCGAGCTCAACCACCCAGCCAAAGTGGTTCGGCTCCAACGGGTTCTGCGCCAGGTCAAAGCGTGGGTCCACCGTGTGCCAACGGTATCCAAAACCACTTGCATTCAGTCCGTAGCGGTTGTTCAGTTTGCCCAGCTCAGTGGTGCTGGCTGGCAGGCTGCCGTTGCTGCCGAAGTAGCCGTTCCAGTTCTCTTCGCCGCTGAGGTAGGTTCCCCAAGGGGTCACGCCATGGCCGCAGTTGTTGAGCGTGCCAAAGCAATCAAAGCCGCTGTTGCTGCCAATCTCGTGTGAGCCGGTGGCGGTGATGTCGTACTGCTTGGACTTCATCAAGGCATGACCGGCGGCCGGGCCACTCAAGCGCATGGGCGAGTTGCCCGTCAGGCGGCGACCATAGGCCGAGCTGCTGACAACGCCCCAGTTGCCTGAGGTGTTCTGCACCTCGACCACGGCGAGCCCGTGGGCGGCTTGTGACTTGCGGGCCTTGGCAATGCTGTAATTGGCCTGGCCGTCGGGGTGAAGCACGGCTTCGTGGGTGTACTCATGGTTGGTGACCAGCAAGCCGCGCTGGCTGGATTCCACGCCCCGGCTCACAAAGCCAAAGTAGTGCATGCCGTCAATGTGGGCACCAAACTGCTTGCTTTGCTGTGCGGCTGTTTCAGAGGCGGTGCCTGAGAAAGGCAGGCCGCCAGGCATGATGGGGTCTCCCCAAGCCACGAGCAGCTTGGTGGTGTGGCCCGCGGCAACGCGCACGGCGTCTGGCACGGGGGCCAGGGCTGCTGGCAAGTTGTCAAAGCCGATGGGCACTGCGGTGCCATCAACGCAAGCGGCTTGGACGGTGCCGACCAGGCCAGACAGGGTGACACCACCCACCATGGCCAGAACTGGGGCGCTGGCTGCACCCTTGATGAACGTGCGGCGCGATGAGCTGACCTTGTCGATCACGTCATGAATGGACTCATTGCCTGACAAGTTGAGCGTCAGGTCATTGGTCGGGTGAAAGGAACCTTTCATACTGCGTCTCCGGCTGGTTAAGAGAAGAATGAGGCGCAGCATAGAAAAACTTCGTGTCAGCACGAAGACAAGCGGCGCGCTGAAGGATTGGCGCCAAAGGGCTTGTCACAAAGCTGTCAGCAATGGGCCGATAGGATCATGGCTCTCCCCGTCGCGAGGTCTGGCGGGGCATGAAGGATCCCCCTGATGAACAAGTGCAAAACGCCCCGGGCTGGGGTGTTGGTTGAGCTCGTCCCCAACTTTCGCCAGTCGGGCTTCACCTTGCTCGAACTGCTGGTAGTGCTGGTCATCATTGGCCTGCTGGCGGGCTACGTGGGCCCGAAGTTCTTTGCGCAGATTGGCAAGTCCGAAGTCAAGACGGCGGCCGCGCAGCTGGACGCGCTGGGCAAGGCCCTGGACCAATACCGCCTGGACACCGGCCACTACCCCGCGACCGAGCAGGGCCTGGGCGCCTTGTGGGTCAAGCCCGGTGACGAGACCCGTTGGTGGGGGCCCTATTTGCGCAAGGCCCCGCCCAAAGACCCGTGGGGCCGCGAATACCAATACCGCGCACCAGGCGAGCATGGCGACTACGACGTGTTCTCGCTGGGCAAGGATGGCCGCGAAGGCGGCGAGGGCGAAGACCAGGACATCACCAATTGGTGATGCTGCAGGGTCCCACAATGAGCCTCCCATCTTTGAATGCCTTGTTCGCGCCGCGCACCCCTGCTTTGCGGGCCAAGGACTTTCCGCGCCGCCTGTTCTGCCAGGAACTTGCGGTGCTGCTGGACGCGGGCATTCCCCTGTTGGAATCGTTGATCACGCTGCGCGAGAAGGAAGCGGCCAAGCCCGTGGTCCAGGTGCTGAGCTCCTTGATCGACGCTTTGTCGGAAGGCAAGACCTTGTCGCAGGCCATGCGCTTGACGCCGGTGGCCTTCAGCTCTTTGTTGATCGCCTCCATTGAAGCCAGCCAACGCACGGGCCAGACGCCCGAGGCCCTGCGCCAGCATGCCGTGTACCTGGCCTGGTTGAGTGGCCTGCGCGACCAACTGGTGGGCGCGGCCATCTACCCGGCCATCCTGATCAGCGCCAGCTTCCTGGTGATCACCTTCCTGACCGTGTTCGTGGTGCCGCGCTTTGCCGACATCTACGAAGGCATGGGCGGCGAGTTGCCCTGGTTGTCGGGGGTGTTGCTCAGCACGGGCAAGGCGGTGGGCGAGCACCCCTGGCTGGTGCTGATGGGCTTGGGTGCCCTGGTGGCCGCGGCCATGGCCGCCTGGCGTGCGCCCACGGTGCGCGCGGCGGTGTCCGACTGGCTGTGGCAGGTACCTTATGTGGGCGAGCGCTTGCGCCTGGTTGAGCTGGCCGCGCTGTACCGCACCTTGGGCTTGCTGCTGCAAGCTGGTGTGGCCGTGGTGGCGGCCCTGGAAGCTTCGGCCGAACTGGTCAGCCCCTCACTGCGCCCGGCGCTGTCCTTGGCCACGCAGCGGGTGCGCGAGGGCGCCCGCCTGTCCGACTGCCTGCACCAGCATCAACTGACCACGCCGGTGTCATTGCGCATGATGCGCGTGGGCGAACACACCGGCGAGCTGGGCCCGATGCTGGACCGGGCCGCGACCTTCTATGACGAAGAGCTGGCCCGTTTCACCGATTGGGTGGGGCGTGTGGTCAGCCCGGTGCTGATGCTGATCATGGGCGTGTTGATTGGCGGCATCGTGGTGCTGATGTACCTGCCCATCTTCCAGGTGGCGGAGCAGATCCAATGAGCGCGGTCTTGCAATCGGTGCCTCACCAAGTGCCTGGGCCGGTGCCTGCGCAGGATCACCAGCCGGATTGGTCCCGCTGGTCCTTGGCGCAGGCGATGCGCTTGCGCGTGGTGGTGGCCCGCGATGCCAACCAGGTCTTGTGGGCGCTGAGCCCCACGCCCGACGATGTGATGCTGCGCGATGCGGTGGGCCGCCAAGTGGCCCAATCATTGCGCTGGCGGCAGGTGAGCGACGAGGTCTTGTCCGGTCTGCTGGCCCTGGGTGAAGAAGACTTTGAAGCCCGGGGCACGTTTGCCCACGTGGGCCACGATGAGGCGGGTGCGGAAGAGGCCGGTCACGCGTTGTCGGTGGACACCATCAGCCGCCAGAGCAGCCCCGTGGTGCGTCTGCTGGACGCCACCTTGTTTGACGCGCTCAAGGCCCAGGCCAGCGACCTGCACCTGGAATCCACCGCATCGGGCATGGTGATTCGCCACCGTCTGGACGGTGTGATGGTGAAGGTGGGCGACGTGGGCTCGCGCGAGGTGGCCGAGCAATTGGTGTCGCGCCTGAAGGTGATGGCCGAGCTGGACATCGGCGAGCGCCGCTTGCCGCAAGATGGCCGCTTCAAGCTGCGCGTGCAGCAAAGCACCGACAGTGGCGTGCGCGATGTCGATTTCCGCGTCTCGATCATGCCGTCCAGCTTTGGCGAAGACGCCGTGCTGCGCATCCTGGACCGATCGCGCTTGTCGACCGAGGCCGAAGCCCTGAGCCTGGAAGGCCTGGGCTTTGACGCCGACGACAGCGCCGTGGTGCGCCGCCTGGCGGGCAAGCCTTACGGCATGCTGCTGGTCACCGGCCCCACCGGCAGCGGCAAGACCACCACGCTGTACGCCGTGGTGCAAGAGATCAACGATGGCCGCGACAAGATCATCACCATCGAAGACCCGGTGGAGTACCAACTGGGCGGCGTGGTACAGATCCCCGTCAACGAGAAAAAGGGCCTGACCTTCGCGCGCGGCCTGCGCTCCATCCTGCGGCACGATCCAGACCGCGTCATGGTCGGCGAGATCCGTGATGCCGAAGCCGCCCAGATCGCCTCGCAAGCCGCGCTGACCGGCCACCTGGTGCTGTCCACCATCCACGCCAACAATGTGTTCGACGTGGTCGGCCGCTTCATGCACATGGGGCTTGATCTGTACAACGTGGTGTCGGCCCTGAATGGTGTGGTGGCACAGCGCCTGATGCGCAAGCTGTGCACCCACTGCGCCAAGCCATGGCAGCCACAGGCCAGCGATCTGAAGGCCGCCATGCTGCCGCTGGACACGCACGGCAAGTTCCACCAGGCCGTCGGTTGCCCGCAATGCCGTGGCACCGGCTACCGGGGGCGCAAGGCCATCTCCGAGATCCTGTTGATGGACGACACCCTGCGCGACCTGATCGTGAGCCGTGCTTCGCTGATCAGGATCAAGGCGCATGCGCGCTCCAGCGGCACCAGGCTGCTGCGCGAATCGGCGTTGGCCTGCGTGTTGCGGGGCGAGTCCACGCTGGACGAACTCAACCGCGTGACCCTGGCGGAATGATGCGCTTGACGACGAGCTGGCGTCCCCACCAAGTGTGCTTGCGGCCCTTGAGCCCGCAGGCGGGGCACGAGGTGGCGCTGAAGGCGTGGGCCCAATGGTGCGAGCAGAACGCGGGCAGCACCTGCGAGCTGGCCTTGTCGGGGCACTGGTTGATCACTTGCGCCGCACCGCCGGAGCAGGCCTTGGCGCAATGGGACCATTACCTGGGCTTGAACGCCATCGCCCTTGAGCAAGGCTGGGTGCTGCGCTCGGTGTCGATGCCGTCCTGGAGCCTCAGCTGCGCCGCGCCACGCGCCCTTGTGGATGGCCTGAAGAACACCGCGCGTGAGCACTCGGTGAAGCTGCAGTGGGTCGGGCCTTGGTGGGCGCGCGATGCACAGCGGTGGCTGACAGCATTGGCCAAAGTGCCAGACCCGTCCTCGGACGAACACACCTTCAACGCGATGGAGGCTGGTTTGTGCACTCACCTCACGGTGGGCCTGGATGGCCAGGGCAAGCGCTGCCTTCGCCAGGTTTGGGCGGAGGCCTCTGACGAGGCCGGTCTGCCGGAGGCCGTGGCGCCCACTCAAGCGCGCACTGAACAGACCAGGCTGGACATGGCCGCCGACACGTCGTTGGCTCCCTGGCCCAACCCGGGATCGAACACCTGGCAGTCCGGTTGGGCCGACGAGCTGGATTTTGCGGGGCCGCGTGTGCGGACGGCGTTGTGGTCCTGGGCCCTGTTGATCATGGGCGTGGCCGCTTGCATGGCTGTGGCCGAGCAAGCCCAGGAAGCCACTGTGGCTCAAGCCGAGGCCCAGGCCATGTTGCACCGGCTTGAACGTGCCAAGCACCAGCAGACCATGGCGCGCGCAGCACCTCGCGCGGCTTCGGCGGCAGGCCTGCCTACGCGCCAGAAACTGGATGAAGCGTCCACGCGCCAGGCGGCCCAGGTGGCGCAGTGGCTGGCCTATCCCTGGTCAGCGGTGATCGGACGCGTGGAGCAATCAGCCTTGCAAGAGCAGGCCGTGTTGACCGGCTTCAGCCTGGACATCAGCAGCCTGGGCGCCAAGCTTGATGCTCGCCCGCCCGTTCGCCTGCAGGCCGCGCTGCGCGACGATGCGTCGGCTTTGCGCTGGGTGGCGGCGCATGGTGACGGCGCCCAGATGTTGGGGCGCAGTGCCTTGAGCGCGCCCTTCGAGGCCATGACAGGCCACTATGCCCTGCGCGCCGAGGCCACCTGGCCTGCGGGGGTGCAGCCATGATGGCCAGCACGGTGGTGAAGCGCCTGGGCCTGCCAGGACTGCTCGGCACCTTGTTGCTGGCCGGTGCGGCTTGGTGTCAGTGGGACTGGTTGCCTCAGCAGCGGGATCAGGCCGAGGTGCAAGCCTCCAAAGCGCGTCAGCTTCGACACGAGTTGCTGCAGTCTGCGCAAGCGATCGGAGGGCCAGCCAGCACCTTGACACCCGCCGAGGCCTGGCAGGCCTTGTGGCAGAAAATGCCTGAAGCAGCGCAGCGCACACCCTTGCAATCTGCCGTGATGGCCTCGGCCCGCGACCGTGGCTTGATCTTGACGACGGTGCAGTTCAATGGCACCGCACAAGGCAGCACCGGCCTGTGGCGCCAGCGCCTGATCCTGCCGGTGGAGGGGCGCTACGCGGACGTGCGCGCCTGGCTGGGCCAGTTGCTGAGCGAACCCGCCTTGAGTCTGGACGCGCTGGACATCCAGCGAGCCGATGTCATGAGCGATGCCGTCAAGGCCAAGGTGAGTATCTCGCTGTGGTGGCGTCAGGCGCCCGTCCTGACCAAGGGAGTGCGCTGATGCGGCCGCCCATGTTGATCGCCTTGACCCTGGCTTTGGCATTGACTGCCTGGGTGGCCTTGCAAGGTGACGACAGCACCGTGGAGCCCGTGCGCCAGGGCGCCAACGCTGAGCGGCGAGGTGGCGGCAGCGCCCCTGCCAAGCGCCCCGCCAAAGTGGACGAAGACCAAGCCCAGCGGCTGGTGGCCAGCGTGGCGCAATGGCAGTCTCGCCAGCCCCTGCCACCTCTGACGCCGGACACCGCCATGCCGTGGGGATCGCAACGGCCCCCGCCGCCACCGCCCCCTGAAGTGGTGTCAGTCGCCCCGCCACCGCCCATGGTGCCGCCATTTCCTCACGCCTGGGTGGGACGCTTCAACGACCCGGCCCAACGCGCCATCGTCTCCGGCACCGATTCGACCTGGGTGGTGGCCGTGGGCGACGTCATCGACGGCCAGTGGCGCATCGACCAAATCCAGGAGCGGCAGATGAAGTTGACTTACCTGCCGCTGCAGCAACACCAGACCGTTGCCATGAAAGCACCATGAAGTATTTGCTACCAACACTCGCCTGCGTGGCGGCCTTGCTGCTGAGCGCCTGCGCCAACCCGGCCTTGCGCGATGCCCAGGCCTTGAGCCAGGCCGGGCAGCACGAGGCCGCCCTGGCGCAATTGCAGGCCGCCCTCAAGCAACAGCAGGACGACCGTGAGCTGCGCATCGCCGTGCTCAAGCAAACCGACACCACCGTGGCCTACCTGATCTACCAGGCCGATGTGGCCCGCGCGGCAGGCCGCCTGGACGGGGTAGAGGCCGTGCTCAAGCGCCTGGAGGCTGCCGCCCCGGAACATCCGCGAACTGTGTGGCTGCGCAGCGAGGTGGACCGGCTCAAGCGGCACCAGCGCCTGCTGAGCGAGGCCCAGCAATCCTTTGACGCAGGCGCCTACGAGCGCGCCGAAATCACCTTGCGAACCATCTTGAGCGAAGACCTGGGCAGCACCTCGGCCCGCAGCCTGCTGACGCGCGTGGAGGAACTGCGGGCCAATCAGACGCGCCAGGTCAGCACGGTGCAACTGGCCACGGCGGGCAAGCCGATCACGCTGGAGTTCCGCGAGGCCAGCCTGCGTACCGTCTTCGAATCCTTGGCCCGGGCCGCCAACGTCAACTTTGTGTTCGACAAGGATGTGCGCGGTGACGCCAAGGTCACGCTGTTCTTGCGCAACACCACCGTGGACGAGGCCATGCGGGTGATCCTGAGCACGCAGCAATTGGGTTCCAAGCTGCTCAATGACAACACCATGCTGGTGTTCCCCAACACCGCGCAAAAGCAGCGCGATCTGCTGGACACCGTCACGCGCAGTTTCTACTTGGTCAATGCTGATCCCAAGCAGGTGCAGACCTTGATCCGCACGGTGGCCAAGTCCCGCGATGTCTACGTGGACGACCGGCTCAACCTGCTGGTCGTGCGCGACACGCCCGAGGTGATCCGCCTGGTCGAACGCCTGGTGCAAAGCGTGGACCTGCCCGACCCCGAGGTCATGCTCGAGGTCGAGGTGATGGAGGTCTCCAGCAAAAAGCTCACGGAGATCGGCATCACCCCCGTGGACAAAGCCAGCTACGGCGCGCTGCCCACCACCATCAACACCCTGAGCTCGCTCAAAGGCCTGCAGTGGAGCACCACCAACCCACTGGCGATTGCCACCCTGCGGGGCACCAGCGGCAGCACCAACATGCTGGCCAACCCCAAGATCCGCGCCCGCAACCGCGAGAAGGCCAAGATCATGCTGGGCGAGAAGCTGCCGGTGTTCACGTCCAACCTCGTGGCGGGCACGGGCGGCGGTGCATCGACCACCATCACCTACCTGGACGTGGGCCTCAAGCTGGACATCGAACCCCAGGTGCAACTGGACAACGACGTCACCATCAAGATCGCGCTGGAGGTGAGCACCGTCACCGGCCGGGTGGATGGCCCGGCGGGCTCGGGCTCGTCAGCCTACCAGGTGGGCACGCGCCAGGCCACCACCACCTTGCGTTTGAAAGATGGCGAAACCCAGATCCTGGCCGGCCTGATCAACGACGATGAAAGCCGCAGCTCGGCGGGCATCCCCGGCTTGCATGACCTGCCCGTGGCGGGCCGCCTGTTTGGCACCACCAAGGACGAGCACAACAAGACCGAGATCGTGCTGCTGGTCACGCCGCACATCGTGCGCAACCTGCCGCAGCCGGACACCTCCGGGTCGGCCATGCCTTCGGGAACCGAAGCCCAGCCAGGCGCGGCGCGCTTGTTGATCAAGGAAGGCACGGCGGGCTCCAACGCTGGCCAAGGGGCGTCGCCCCGTGGCGTGGTGCAAAACCGTTTCCGACCCGGCGCCGCCGCCAAAGCCCAGCCCGAGATCACGGGCCCCGAAGAGGTCATGCCAGGCGCCAGCTTCCAGGTGACGGTGCGCAACCCCACCGACCTGCCTTTGCAAACCACCGTGCTGTTTGATTCGCAATGGCTGGCCGGGCCCGGGGGGGCGGAGGGTGGTGTTGCGATCGAAGTCCCGCCGCAGGGCAGCCAGGTGCTCACCTTGTCGGCAAAACCCGCCAGCGCCCCGGTTGAAGCGACGGTGAGCCTGGCCAGTGGTGGCGCATCGTTGTTGCTGCGCATTCGCCCCAGCGGTGCCGAAGCCCCGCCCGCGGCCGAAGAACCTGCGCCTCCCGCCCCGGACCGTTGACATGACCGCCCGGCACGCCCATCGAACGCGCGGCTTCACCCTGATCGAGATGATCGTGGTGGTGATGATGGTGGGCATCCTGGCCAGCGCGGCCATGCCGCTGGCCGCCTTGCACAAACGCCGCGCGCAAGAGGCCGATCTGCGCCAGGCACTGCGCACGGTGCGCACCGCCATTGACGACTACAAGCGCGCCTGGGACCAAGGCCGCATCGAGAAGAGAGTCGATGAAACGGGCTACCCACCCAGTCTGGAGGTGCTGGTCCAGGGTGTGCCGGATGCCACCTCACCCAAGGGTGATCGCATCTACTTTCTGCGCCGCCTGCCCCGCGATCCATTTGCGGATGACCCCAGCGTGCCAGCCGCCGCCACCTGGGGCTTGCGCAGCTACGCCAGCCCGCCCGATGCGCCCGCGCCGGGCAAGGATGTGTTCGATGTCCATGTCTTGCGAGACGGGGTGGCCATGGACGGCACGTCTTACCGTGATTGGTGAATGAGGTGCCCATGAAGCAAGCCCGCGGCTTCACCCTGATCGAGCTGATCGTGGTGCTGGCCATCATCGCGCTGCTGGCCAGCATCACGGCCCCACGCTACTTCAGGTCGGTCGAGAACGCCCGCGAGGCCAGCTTGCGCACTTCGCTCAACGTCATGCGCGATGCCATCGACAAATACCTGGGTGATCGCGGCACGTATCCCGCCTCCCTGGATGATCTGGTGCAACGCGGCTACATCCGCCAGATCCCGCAAGACCCGGTCACCGGGCGGCCTGACAGTTGGCAAATGCTGCCGCCGCCTGCCGACAGCATCAACCAGGGTGGCATGGCCGATGTGCGCAGCGGCGCCGCAGGCAAGGGCCAGGATGGCGTCCCCTTCAGTGAATGGTGAGTGCGTGCCCATGCTTGCACGCACCCGACGTCTTGGCGGCTTCACCTACCTGATGCTGCTGTGGTGGGTGGCCGTCAGCAGCGTGTTGCTGGCGGCCTTGGGTCAGAGCTGGTCCATTGAGGCACGCCGCCAGCGTGAAATGGAGCTGGTGTTTCGTGGCGAGCAGATCAAGGCCGCCTTGCTGTCTTACCAGGAATCCTCGCCCACATTGCCCAAGACCTTGCCAACGCGATTGGAAGACTTGATCGAGGATCAGCGTGGCCCCGACATCAAGCGCCACCTGAGGAAGTTGTGGCCCGATCCCATCACTGGCTCCAGCCAATGGGGATTGGTGCGCGAGGGCGGAGTCATTCGGGGCGTCTACAGCACCTCAGACCGGCAGCCTTTGCGCGCCCCCCAGGGTGTCAGCACCTACCAGGAGTGGCGATTCGAGGCGGATGAATCAACCGTCAACAAACCGTCACCTGATGTGCCTAGTATCGCCCTCCCATGAGCCTCCTATCCCTTGCGCCTGAACAATCCGAATCCCTGTTGCGCCTGATCGAGGCCTCGGTGCAGGTGTCGCGACGCTACCAGTTCTACCTGTGGACGCAAGGCGACCTGCAGCGCCTGATGCAGCACAAGCTGGCCAGCTGCGGTGCGTATGACATCGGCATGCGCGAGTTGGCCTTTGATGTGCTCAACAGCGTGGTGGTGCCCCCCGAGCTGATCGCCGCCTTGTCGGATGGGCACTCACCTGTCATGACCTACTTGTTGACCGAGTGGGGCAAGTCACGCCAGCAAGCTTGCTGGATCGATTTGACCGACTTCGCGACGATGGATGCCGTGGCCGCGGGCTTGTGTGACATCGGCTACCGCTGCCTTCTCACGCACGGCGCCAGCCGGCCAGGGCGACCCAACGACATGGAGAGCTTCTTCGTGTTTGGGCTGCCTGGGGCCAAGCCCGATGACCAGTCGGCCTACGCCCTCAACATCATGATGCCCTACCTGCATGCCACCTACCTGCGCGTGCACACCACCGAGCGCGAGATGGCTGGGCCGGGGCGGGCAGGCCGTGGCGGGTTTTCCGAGCCGCCCGGTCGTGCGCGTTCAGCGGTCTCCATCACCGAGCGTGAGCGCGAGATCCTGCGGTGGGTGCGCGATGGCAAAAGCAACCAGGCCATCGCTGATGAGTTGAACATCAGCGCGCTCACGGTCAAAAACCACATTCAAAAGATCTTGCGCAAGCTCACCGCCGCCAACCGTGCGCAGGCAGTGGCCAAGGCCATGTCCATGAATTTGTTCGGGGCAGGGCAGGAGTCTGCGTCTTCAACCCCGGTGGTGCAGTGGACGGCGTGATCCGAACGGACTACGAAACAACCCCTGGGCACTGCATGGCGTGTCACTTGCGTATCGAAGAATCCGAGTTGTTGAGAAATTAACAAGAATTTGAATTTCACGCGTTCTTTGATGAGTTTGCCCTGGCGGGCAAGCCGCCCAACGACATCACCGCACAAGACCTCACACAGGGGGGCTTCGCTTGCCAGTGGTTGCGATCAGGCGGTTGTTCACAACCTTTCCTATTCACTACCCTTTTGGAGAAACAAGCATGATGAAGATCAAGACCCTGGTGGCTGCCGCCGCCTTCGCTGTGACCGGTTCCGCTTTCGCTGCCATCGGTACTCCCACCACCACCGCCACTGGCGGCGAAATGTCCCTTCACATCTTCAGCCAATCTGCTGAAGCCACCTACCAGCTCGACTCTGGCGTTCTGTTCAACGACTTCAATCTGGCCGCGCTGGCTGCCACGCCTGGCACGCCTTACACCTGGAACGCCACGCTGGACGCTGCCACTGACACGGCCTTCGCCTCGTTCCTGGCTTTGGCTGGCTCGGCTTCGGACCTGAAGTTCGCCTTCTGGGGTGGCGACAACAATGGCGTGACTGCTTCTGCGCGCAACATGGTTTCTACCGTGAGCGTTGGTGGCAATGCTGGCGTCATCACCAATGGCAACATGCTTGACAGCATGAACCAGATGCAAAACTACATTGCCATCGTCAATGGCAAGCAAGGTGGTGGTTTTGCCGCCAACGGCTCCAGCTTCTTCACCCAGTCTGAAGGCGCCGGTCACTACTATGTGAACGACAAGCCCACGATGAACACCAAGTTCCCCATCGGCAACGATGGCTCGGTTGGTACCACATTGAAGGTGTACAGCTTTGCTCGTTCGAGCACTGCGTTGCTTGGCGATGCCATCGAAACCGAAATTGGCGAGTTCAGCATCAATCGCCTGAACGACACGCAATACAGCGTGGCTTTCACCACCCCGGTTCCTGAACCCACCAGCATGGCTCTGGCCCTGGTTGGTCTGGGTGCCCTGGGCATGATGGCTCGTCGCCGCCGCGCCAAGTAATCCTGGCAGGCCTTGGGCCTGTCGTTCCACCCGCATGTCTGACTCAACCTTCTGGGCCGCTCTGGTCCAGAGGGTGGTCTGAACACGTCCCCTCGCTGAAATTTTCAAGGATTCCACCATGAAACTGCGCATCGTTACCCTGGCCGCTCTGGCCGCCATCGCTGGTCAAGCTCACGCCCTGACCATCGCCGACATCGCCACCAAGCGTGCTCTGCCCGCCACCAACCCCGACAAGCTGTTTGAAGTTCACTTCTCCGGCGCTTCGGCCCTGTCGGCTGTCATCGGCGGCCTGTTCACGCAAAACTGCGTGGCCGGCACCCTCGACACCTACGTCAGCAACTTCACTGACGGCGCATTCGCTGGCGACACCGCCAACGGCCAATCTGTCAAGGCCTACACCTGCCGCATCATCGTTGACACCGCTTCGGTCAAGAACGACTTCGGCCCGGCCTTCAGCGGCAAGTACGTGGTTTTCCAGAAGTCTGACCAAGGTGGTTCGGGCAATGGCGTGTTCCCCGTGGCTTACAGCCAAACCCTGCCTTTCCTGAACCTGACGGCCGCCAACTGCGCCGGTCTGGTCTGCAACAGCAACGGCTATGTGAAGGCCCCTGATGGCGGTGTGTCCGACGTGGCCCCCACCGGCTTCAACCCTGATCAAAATCGCCCTGCCGTGCCGGTGGACTTCACCGACACCAGCTTGTTCCCCAATGTCTCCAACAGCAATTTTGCCCGTGTTGATGGCGTGGTGAACACCGTCTTCGGTCTGGCTGTCAGCACCCCTTTGTACACGGCCCTGCAAGCTGACCAAGGTTTGGCTGCCACTGTACGCCCCACGGTGCCCAAGGCTGTGATCGCTTCTATGTTGGCCAATACGTTTGACCCCAGCATCAGCTGGAAGGCTTTGTTGCCCAACAGCCCTGCGGTCAATGAGCAACAAATCAACATCTGCCGCCGTGTCAATGGTTCAGGCACCCAAACGTCTGCCAACGCATTCTTCCTTGAGTATCCCCGCAATGCTCTGAGCCTGCTGCCTGCCACCAATGCTGGCAATTCCGAGTTCGCCAACGACATCAACAACATTGGCAACGCTGGCCTCATCATGGTGTACGAGGGTTCTTCTTCGGGCAACGTGCGTTCTTGCCTGGACAAGGCCAACGACACCGCTTCGTTCGCCATTGGCCACATCTCGCTGGAAAATGCTGAAACCGCCAAGTGGAAGTTCGCTGCCGTTGACGGCGCTGTTGCCAGCCGCGACAACGCCAAGAAGGGCCACTACCACTACGCGTTTGAATCGACCATGCAAATCAACAACGCTGCTCCTGCCACGCAGAAGAGCTTCTTGAACGGCATGATTGATTCGGCCAAGAAGTCGGTCAACCTGAACTCGCTGCCTGCTGCTGCTCAAAATGGCGTGATGGCCCTGCCCACGGCGGCCGATTGCGCTGCTGCTCCCTTCGGTGGCTACGCTGCCGGTTCCACCGCTGAGAAGTTCTGCTCACGCGTCAGCCGCCCTGGCGTGGATGACGTGCTGATCATCGCTCGCTGAATGAGTGATTGATTGGCCGCCTGGATGGGGCCAATGCAAGCCTGAAGCAAAACCCGCGGTGCCTCATGGCCTGCGGGTTTTTTTATGTTTGTACATGTCCTGGAAAAACTGATTGCGCGGTTGACCCTATTTAATAATTCAACTATTATTGAATAATGGAAGAAAAGGCCGTCGTCAAATCCCTCGCAGCACTGGCCCAGCCCGTGCGCTTGCGCGTCTTTCGCGCCTTGGTGGTCGCTGGTCCCCAGGGTCTGACGCCTGGGGACTTGGCTGCACAGTTGGAGGTGGCCGCCACCACGCTGTCGTTCCACCTCAAAGAGCTGATGCACGCTGACCTGGTCAGCCAGGAACGCGATGGCCGGCACCTCATCTACCGGGCGGCCTTTGATCACATGGATGGTCTGCTCGGTTATCTGACCGAGCACTGCTGCCAGGGCCAGCCCTGCATTCCCACCCCTGCCACACCGTCCGGCAAGCCCGCGCGTAAGGGGGCTTGCGCCACCTGCTGAAACATTGATTTCTGTTGAGGTTAAAAATGAGCGATCAGTTGTTGAATGTTTTGTTCATCTGTACCGGTAACTCGGCGCGTTCCATCCTGGCCGAGGGCATCCTCAATGCCATGGGCGGCAAGCGCTTCAAGGCCTATTCGGCGGGCAGCCACCCCAAGGGTGAGGTCCATCCGATGGCGCTGGATGTGCTGCAGCGCCTTGGCATGGCACAGCAAGAGGGCTTTCGCAGCAAGAACTGGGACGAGTTCGCTTCGCCCACTGCACCCGTGATGAACTTTGTCTTCACCGTTTGCGACAACGCGGCAGGCGAGGTCTGTCCGGTCTGGCCAGGGCAACCCTTGACGGCTCACTGGGGCGTGTACGACCCCGCAGCCGTTGAAGGCAGTGAAGACAAGAAGTACCACGCCTTCAATGATGTTGCGCAGATCCTCAAGCGTCGCATCGAGCTGATGCTGTCGCTGCCGCCTCAAAGCCTGCAGTCCTTGTCCATCCAGGCCCAACTCAACGCCATTGGCCAATCCTGAAGCCCGCCATGACCACCCACGTTCTGATCCTGTGCACGCACAACTCCGCCCGCAGCGTGCTCTCTGAAGGCATGCTCAACCACCTGGCCGCCAAGCTGGGCAAAGACGTCAAGGCCCACAGTGCGGGCAGCGCCCCCAGTGGCCGCCTGAACCCCTTCGCCATCGAGGCGCTCAACAACGCGGGCATTGATACTGCGACCTACCGCAGCAAGAGTTGGGATGAGTTCAGCGTTGATGGCGCGCCACCCCTGTCCATCGTCATCACGGTGTGCGACAGCGCGGCGGCCGAGACCTGCCCGGTCTTCTTCGGTGGCCAGGGCCAGCCGGTCAAGGTGCACTGGGGCTACCCCGATCCGTCCAACGCCGAAGGTGGGGATGAGGGGAAGCGCCGCGCGTTTGAGCTGACGCGTCAGGCCATTGGCTACAAGATGCTGCAGTTGCTGGCCTTGCCACTAAACACGATGAGCAAAGAGGCCTTGCGCACGGCATTGGAGGACATCGGCCGTGCGTGACAACACCATGAAATCGCCGCACCCGCTGCTGGGCCGAGCGCTGCTGGCCGAGGCCCTGGGCACCATGCTGCTGCTGGCCATCGTCATCGGCTCCGGCATCATGGCCGAGCGCCTGTCTGGCGGCAACACGGCCGTGGCCTTGCTGGCCAACACGGGGGCCACCGTCGGCGGCCTCTACATCCTGATCGAGGTGTTTGGCCCGATCAGTGGGGCGCAATTCAACCCGGCCGTGTCACTGGTGATGATGCTGCGCGGCGCCTTGCCCAAATCGCACGCCTTGGCTTATGTGCCGGTTCAACTGGCCGCGGCAGTGGCGGGTGCCTGGCTGGCCCACGCCATGTTCGACATGCCATTGCAGCAGATCTCCAGCAAGCTGCGCACGGGCCAGGGCCAATGGATCGCCGAAGCCGTGGCCACGGCGGGCTTGTTGCTGGTGATCCTGCGTGCCCCGGCAGGCAAGGCCAGCGCCATGGTCGCGGCTTACATCGGCGCAGCCTATTGGTTCACCGCCTCCACCTCGTTTGCCAACCCCGCCGCGGCGGTCGGCCGCATGATGAGCGACACATTCGCGGGCATCGCACCCAGCAGCGTGCCCGGTTTCGTGGCCTCGCAACTGGTGGGCGCCTGCGTTGGCTGGGCATTGGCCTACGCGCTCACGCCTGCTAATACACCCACACCATCCAAGTCATGAGCGAAGTCACCATCTATCACAACCCGAAGTGCGGCACGTCGCGCAACACCCTGGCTTTGATCCGCAATGCGGGCATCGAACCTCAGGTCATCCACTACCTGGAGACGCCGCCTACGCGCGATCAACTGGTTCAACTGATTGCTGCCTGCGGCATGTCCGTGCGCGAGGTGCTACGCAGTAAGGGCGAGGTCTATGACGAGCTCAAACTGGATGACGCCAAGTGGACCGACGATGAGCTGTTGGATTTCATGATCGCGCACCCGATACTGATCAACCGCCCCATTGTGATCACCGCCATGGGCACGAAGCTGTGCCGCCCTTCGGAGCTGGTGCTGGACATCTTGCCGCTACCCCAGCAAGGGCCCTTCACCAAAGAGGACGGAGAAGTGGTGATTGACGAGCAGGGGCGCCGCCTTGTCTGACGCCGTTGCTCAACTGCAGGGGCTGCCCCAGGTGGCTGCCGAGCATTTTCAGGTGCCGGACCTGGCCCGTTTGATGTCCGCTCAGACATCGACCCACGCGCCGCGCTTCTTGCTGCTGTATGGCTCTTTGCGCCAGCGTTCCTTCAGCCGTCTGGTGGTCGAGGAGTCGGCCCGTTTGCTGCAGGCCATGGGCGGCGAGGTGAAGATCTTCAACCCCAGCGGCTTGCCGCTGCCAGACGATGCGCCTGACACCCACCCCAAGGTGGTTGAACTGCGTGGGCTGGCCCAATGGGCCGAAGGCATGGTCTGGTGCTCACCCGAGCGCCATGGCGCGATGACCGGCATCATGAAGGCGCAGATCGACTGGATCCCCCTGAACAGCGGCGCCGTGCGTCCCACACAAGGCAAGACCCTGGCGGTCATGCAGGTCAGCGGCGGCTCGCAATCGTTCAATGCCGTCAACCAGATGCGGGTTCTGGGGCGCTGGATGCGGATGATCACCATCCCCAACCAGTCGTCGGTGGCCAAGGCTTTCCTGGAGTTTGACGAGCACGACCGCATGAAGCCCTCGGGCTACCACGACCGTGTGGTGGATGTGCTGGAGGAACTCGTCAAGTTCACCTTGCTCACGCGTGACGTATCGCCCTACCTGGTGGACCGCTACAGCGAGCGCAAGGAGAGCGCTGAAGCCTTGATGAAGCGCGTGAACCAGGCGTCGATCTGACGGCTTTTGACCATACCTTGATCACGCGCAGGAAAATCTTGGTGAGCAGGTGCCACAGTGTGGGCTCTCAAGGAGCGCACGATGGACATCAAGGTATTGGGGTTGGGGTGCAGCAAGTGCCGCATCACCGTCGAGATGATTGAACGGGTGGCCAAAGCTTCTGGGGTTCCCGTGGAGATCACCAAAATCGAGAACCCGGACGAGATCAGGCGCCTTGGCGTCCAGGCCACCCCCGCCGTCATGATCGGCGACCAGATCGTGCACAGCGGCGGCTTGCCGTCACATGAAGAGGTGCAGTCCTGGCTCAAGCCCCAGTCACTGGGGTTTCTCCGTCACCCGACCCGGCACTTGTTCTTCACCGGCAAAGGTGGCGTCGGGAAAACATCGCTGTCCACCGCGACCGCCCTCACGCTGGCGGACGCCGGAAAAAAGGTACTGCTGGTCAGCACCGACGCGGCCTCGAACCTCGATGAAATGCTGGGCATTGAGCTTCGCAACATCCCCACCCCCGTGCCTGGTGCACCGGGGCTGTCGGTGCTCAACATCGACCCCGATGTGGCGGCGGAGACCTACCGCCAGCGCGTGCTGGCGCAAATGGAGGCGCGAACCACCGAGGCCGAACGGGCCACGGTGCGTGAGCAGTTGTCCGGCTCATGCACGACCGAAATCGCCTCGTTCGACGAGTTTTCTAACCTGCTGGCCGGTGATGCTGCCGATTACGACCACATCGTGTTTGACACGGCGCCAACCGGACACACATTGCGCCTCCTGAGCCTGCCCAAGGCCTGGAGCGGTTTCCTCAAAGACAACGACCGAGGCGCCTCCTGCCTGGGGCCGCATTCGGGCCTGAAAATGCAGGAGGAGCGTTTCAATGCGGCTCTCGTTGCCTTGTGTGATCCCGCGCTCACCACCATCGTGCTGGTGGCACGTGCCGAGCGCAGTGCGCTGGCCGAGGCCGCTCGCACCTCCGATGAATTGCGGGTGCTGGGCCTGAGTGAGCAGCAGTTGGTGATCAACGGCGTGTTCAGGGCCACCGATCCGAACGACGGCGTGGCGCGTGCCATTGAGGCCTTGGGCCAGCAAGCGCTGGATGCCATGCCGGATGCTTTGCGGGCCTTGCCCCAAAGCACGGTGCCTTTGCGCGCCTTTGACACGGTGGGCTTGCCCGCCTTGCGCGCCTTGCTGAGCGATTCGCCGCCGACCAGCGGGCAAGCTCGCTCACTGGTCGATGAACCGCCACTGGCAGCCGGGCACATTGACCAACTGGTGGACGAACTGGCGGCGGCCGGGCGCGGCTTGATCATGGTGATGGGCAAAGGCGGCGTGGGTAAAACCACGATCGCAGCCGCCCTGGCCATTGGCCTGGTCAAGCGCGGGCACGCTGTTCACCTCACCACCACCGACCCGGCCGCCCACCTGGCCATGACGCTGGATGGCGAGTTGCCGGGGCTGCAAGTGGGGCGCATTGACCCGAAGCTGGAGACCCAGCGCTACATCGACAAGATCATGGCCGCGCGTTCGCCGGGCCTGGATGAGCAGGAGCGTGCCTTGCTGCTGGAAGACCTGCAGTCGCCTTGCACCGAAGAGGTCGCGGTTTTTCATGCGTTTTCCAGAACCGTTGCCGAAGCGCGCAGTGGCTTTGTGGTGCTGGATACCGCGCCAACCGGTCACTCCCTCCTGCTCATGGACGCCACCGGTGCCTACCACCGCCAGATGACGCGGGAGTTCGAGGGCAAGGCCTCGGTGCATGTGGTCACACCGCTCATGCGGCTGCAAGATGCCAGCTACACCCGCATCATCCTGGTGACGCTGCCAGAGGTGACGCCAGTGTCCCAAGCCGGGGCGCTGCAAGACGACCTGCGCCGCGCCAAGATTGAACCTTATGCGTGGGTGGTCAACAAATCCATCCTGGCTGCAGGCACCCATGACCCTTTGCTGCAAGCCCGGTTGGTCGGAGAAAGGCAGCAGATGGGCAGGTTGGCCGCAGGGCTGGCGCAGCGCACATTCGCTGTGCCGTGGGTGCCGGAAGCACCGGTGGGCCTGGCTGGTTTGTCAAAGCTGTTGAACGCATGAAATGAGCTGAATGGTTGATGCCTTTGATGTCATTTCCATGACACTCGTTCGCGGGGGAGCCTGCCGCATCACGGGATGAATGAGCCGAACGGCTCATGATGGCGCGCGGAAGTTTCATGGCGGCTGGTCAGACTCGCGGCCACCATGAAGTTCATTTCTCATCCCGTGCGCCCGTGTTTCAAAGCCATTTGCGTGGCCATCGCCGTGTGTTGGGCGCCGCTGGCCCAGGCCGCCGAGCCTGACGCCATCAAGGCCAGCCGCTTCGACATCCAGGAATTCGAGATCGAGGGCAACAGCGTCTTGCCCGTCACCTTGGTCGAGAAAGCCGTTCAACCATTCCTGGGGCCCGACAAAGCCCTCGCGGACATGGAAGGCGCCCGGGCCGCCCTGGAAAAGCTTTACCAGGACACTGGCTACATCTCCGTTTATGTGGAAGAGGCCAGTGGCCGCATCCCGGAAGACGGCATCGTGCGTCTGCGGGTGGTGGAGGGCACGATTGGCCGCGTCAAAGTCAGCGGCTCGCAGTACCACAGCCAGGCTTACATCCGCGACAAGGTGCCCGAGATGGAGCCCGGCAAGGTGCCCAACTTCACGCTGGCCCAAGCGCAGCTGGCCGATTTGAACCGCACCGAGGAGCGGCGAGTTCAACCCGTGGTCAAGCCCGGCCAACTGCCCGAGACGGTGGACATCGAGCTGCAGGTGATCGACCAGTTGCCAATGCAGTTCAATATTGAGTTGAACAACCGCCAGGTGCAGTTCACCGAGCCGTGGCGCTTGCAGGCCACGGCGCGCTACAACAATCTGTGGCAGGCCGATCATTCGATGTCGCTCACGGCCATCACCACGCCGCAGAACATCGACCAAAGCAAGGTGTTGGCGATGTCGTACACCATCCCTCTGCAGGGCAGCGATGCCTGGTTGGGCTATGCCGTGCTGTCCGACAGCCTGGTGGAGCCGCTGGGCTCGGCCAATGTGGTGGGCAAGGGCTTTGTGCTGGGCGTGAAACGCATTTGGGGCTTGCCAGGCAGCAGCACCTTGCAACACACCTTGGCAGTCGGCGTGGATTACAAGGATTCGCAAGAGCGCATCAAGGCCGATGGCAGTGAGTTGTCGAGCCCATTGCGCTACGTGCCGGTCAAGCTGGACTACAACGCCAATGCGCAGACCGAGGACACCAGCTCGACCTTGTCATTGGGTGGGGTGCTGGCCTTGCGCGGTGTGGTGCGCCAGTCATTGGACTGCGCCGACACGGGGGCGGTGGACCAGTTCGCCTGCAAGCGCGAGGGGGGCGACGGCAGCTTTGCCGCCATGACGATTGATGCCACCCACACCCGCCCCTTGTGGCGCGGGGCACTGGAAGGTTGGCAGACCCGGTGGCGACTGGGCGCGCAGATCACCAGCCAGCCGCTGGTGGGGGGCGAACAGTTCTCGATTGGCGGCACGGACTCGGTGCGCGGCTACTACGAGGCCGAAGCCATTGGCGACGTGGGGGTGCACACCGGCGTCGAGCTGCGCACCCCCAATGTGGCCAAGCGAGAAGGGTATGGGCTCAGCGCTCTGGACGAGTTGCAAGGGCTGGCGTTTGTTGAAGGCGGCCTGGTGCGCACCTTCAACCCTGGCTTTGCCTACGCCCGAACGGGCCTGGCCTCGGTAGGAGTGGGCCTGAAGTTCAGGGCCCGCAAGGTGTTCAGCGCCCAGGTGGACCTGGCCTGGCCCCTGCGCGCCACCGACGCCACCAAGAAAAACGATCCCCGTGTGCATGCCCGCTTGGGCCTTGATTTTTAAGCTTGCCCGCCGTTCGCCTGTTGTTTGCTGTTGACCCGAGATTTGCCATGACCACCTCACGCCACCCCCGCCGCCGCACTGCGCCTGCCACCTTGCCTCGTCTGCGTCCGCTGGCCTGGGCCGTGGCGGTGTTGATGGGACCAGCTTGGGGTGCGCCGGGCTTGCAAGAGATTCCGGTGAAGTCCGATGTCTGGATCAAGCCTGGGCAAGGGGCCGGAAGCTATGTGGTGAACCAAGGGCTCAACTCCGTGACAGCCACGGTGCAGCAGGTCAGCCGGCGCGCCATCTACAACTGGAAGTCGTTCAACATCGGTGCCAATGCCACCGTCAATTTCGACATGCAGGGTGGGGCGGGCTCCAGTGCGTTGAACCGCATCCACGATCAGAACCCCAGCCAGATCTTTGGCAAGCTCAATGCCAATGGCGAGGTGCTGCTGATCAACCGCAACGGGATCATCTTTGGCAAGGGCGCTCAGGTCAATGTGCAGGGCTTGATCGCTTCCACCCTGGACATCAATGACGACGTGTTCTTGGGGGGCTTCACCACCATCGACACTATCAATCCGACCTTTGAGTGGAAGGATGCCGAGGGTGTGGCGACCTATGCGCCAGAGGATAACTTTGTGAGGGTGGAGGCGGGTGCGGAGATCACCACGGCTTCCGGGGGGCGGGTGTTCCTGATGGCGCCCAAGGTTGAGAATGCGGGCGAGATCACCACGCCGGGTGGGCAGACCGTGCTGGCGGGGGGTGAGAAGGTCTGGTTGAAATCGCCTGACAAGGGAGCCATCTATGCTTCGGAGGCCAACCCCAAGTTCACAGCCACGCGCGGATTGCTGGTGGAGGTGTCGGGTGCGGGTAGCGCTACCAACCTGGGCAAGATCCTGGCCCAGAAGGGCAATATCACCTTGGTGGGCTATGCCGTGCGCAATGCCGGAAAGCTGCAAGCCACCACCTCGGCCACGTCCAATGGGTCGGTCTTTCTGCAGGCTCGCCGGGTGACCGAAACGCCCGCGGCGAACAAGCCAGTGATGGCAGACCAGGGGGGGCAACTGACCTTGGCGGAAGGCAGCCGCATCGAGATCACACCCGACAACAGTGAGGCCTATGACAGCAACAGCACCTTCACGCGGTCGCGGGTCCACCTGTCTGGCCAGACCATCTCCCTGGAGCAGGGCAGTGCTATCTTGGCCCAGGGCGGCATGGTCGATGTGCGTGCGGAGGACAGGCCCAGCTATACCAGCAGATCCGTCGCGTTCGAAGGCGCGATAGGAGATGACGGGGCTGATCCGTTCATTGGCGCGGGGGCGGCGCCTTCAACCACCGCCCGCGTTGTGTTGGGCAAGGACGTGGTGATTGATGTGTCCGGCACCACGGACACCACGGTGGGCGTGGACCGAAACTTTGTGACCACCGAGCTGCTCGGCGCCACTGACCTGAAGGATTCGCCCTTGCAAAAGGGCGGTGCGCTTTACCCGGGTCTGGCACAGACCAAGCTTACCTTTGACATCCGTGATTCGGCCGCTGTCATCGGGCACACCAAAGACGATGCCGGCAGCAGCTACCTGTTGGGCGTGAAGAAAACCGCGGGCGAACGCCTGGCGGATGCTGGCAGCGTGGTCCTGGCGTCCACGGGTGCGGTGGTCACGCACCAGGACAGCTTGGTCAATGTGTCGGGTGGTCAGGTGAACTACACCAGCGCCGTGGTCAAGCCCACGCAACTGCTGGGCGCAGATGGCAAGGTTTACACCGCCAACACCGCGACCAAGGATGTCCTGATCACGAAGGTGCTCACCAAGGCGGTCACCGACGACACCCGATTTGGCCCAGTCACCGCTCCGGGCACCAGCTTGCAGGGCCGTTTGGAAACGGGCTATGTGGAAGGCCGCGCGGGTGGTGAACTGGCCATCTTCGCGCCCAAGGTGGTGGCAACCGGGCAGGTCAAGGCGGGCACCGTGGCGGGCGAGCGACAGCGCCTGGGCAAAGACAAGCTGGCCATCGCCTCGGCGATCAGGCTGGGGTCGTTGAAGATGATGAACGCTTCCAGCGCCAATGCCATCTTGCAAGGCATGACCATCACCGCGGATGCGCAACCCTTGTCCCCAGATTTTTGGGACGATGCCATCGAAGGCGAGATCACCGGGGGCAACCGCGTGTCGGCGGCGACCCTCAATGCCAGCGGTGCAGGCGTGATCGAAGTAGCGTCGGAAGGGTCCATCACTGTGAGCGACGGCGCTGATCTTCGCTTGGCCGATGCAGCGCAGCTGACCTTGCGTTCGCGGGCCATGGCTCCTGGTGATGGCATCTCGTTGGGCGGCAACATCACAGGCCGTGGCGCCAGTGTCAACGTGAGTTTGGTTCCGGTGTCGGTCGACATTCAAGCCGGAAGCATCACGCTCAAGTCCGGCAAGACGATTGACGTCGCCGGCAACTTTGTGAATCGCCAAGTTGGCGGTGCGAACCAACAAGCCGCGTGGGCAGGTGGCAACGTGACGCTGGCGTCGGCGGGTGGCCTTGACCTTCAGGATGGCAGTGCCATCAACGTGTCGGGAGGCGCCACGGTGTCTTCAACGGGCGCGATGGTGGGGACCCGGGCCGGGGCCATCATCCTTGAATCACAAAATGCTGTGGGATCTGAGCAGCCCTTGTTCGGGGATGTTCACCTGGGGGCCACCTTGCTGGGCCAGCAGATGGTCAACACCGCAAAGTCGCTGAACGACAGCAGCCGAAGCGACGCGGAAAGCGGCAAGCTGCGCATCAAGGTGGGCGATGTCCGCGTGGTG
Source organism: Aquabacterium sp. (assembly GCF_030652515.1). Lineage (GTDB taxonomy): Bacteria > Pseudomonadota > Gammaproteobacteria > Burkholderiales > Burkholderiaceae_C > Aquabacterium. Next base: position 212,715 of record NZ_JAUSAR010000010.1, read on the forward strand.
GCCGCTGACGGTGGCCCTGCCATCCGTGAAGGCCTCACCCAGGATGGCATGACGATCAGCACGGATCTTTTCTCGCAAGGGGGCTTCAGGAACTTTGACCTGGAAGGTGTGCGCCATCTGGACGTGGCTGGCAATGCCGTCATCGATCCGCAGGTCAGGCAATGGACGCCCAAAGCCAGTGCGGCATGGGCTGCTTCGGGCAGCGCGATGAATGCCGTGACGACGGCGGTGGTGAACCCGCAGGGGCAGCGTCCTTCAGTGAACCTCAGCCTGTCCTCCAAAGGCCATCTGCCCAATGATGCGGCTAACATGCCAGACAACGGCAGCTTGACATTGAACGCTGGCAGCCAGATCAAGCTGGGCCCCAAGAGCGCGGTCAACCTGACGGGGGGCAACGAGTTGCTGGTCAATGGTCTGGTGCAAGCCGCGGGTGGGAAAATCGCCCTGGACATGGTCGGCATGCCCAATGACAAGGATAGAACTGTCTCGGAGAAGTATGTCGGGCGGTATCAGCTCGGCAGCACGGCGGTCCTCGACGTGTCGGGTACCACCGTGCTCAAGCCGAGCAGCAACGGGTTGCGCCAAGGTGAGGTCCTGAATGGCGGCAGCATTAGCCTGGGGCTGACTTCAGGCACCGGCAGTGTCGTGACGGTGGCGCAGGGCGCCAAGCTCAAGGCCAACGGCGCCATCGACCAGTTGTACGTGAGCCTGCCTTCGGTGAGTGGCGGCACCGTCACCCAACGGCAAGCCGTGGCCAGCGATGGCGGCAGCATCAGCGTGGTCGCTGGTGCGGGGGGAGGTGTGCTGGCGGGCGATCTGCAAGCCAAGGCTGGTGGTGCGCAGGCCATGGGCGGCACCTTGTCCGTGAGCAGCACGGAGACCGTGCGCCTGCAAACGGGGTTGGTGGATGACCAGCAAGCCACTGAGGCAGGCGTCATCACGGTGTCGGCCGACATGGTGAGACAGGGCGGCTTTGCCGACCTCAAGCTCAAAGCCAGAGAGCACATCGAGCTGAAGGGTGCCGTGGACTTGGCCATGCGCCGCAACCTGGTGCTTGATGCGCCCGTGTTGATGGCCAAGGATGCAGCGCAGTCGCTGCTGAAAGCGGCCTCCGTTCTGGCATGGACCAGCACCACCAATGGCCAGCCCGCCGCGGGCGAAGGTGTGGGGGCCTGGTTGACCTTGCAGGGCGGATTGCTGGACCTGTCAGGTCAAGTGGCCACGGATGGCGTCAGCCAGTTGACCCTGGTGGGTGATCAGGAAGTTCGTCTGCGAACCTTGGCCGCGGGCGCGGGGGGCGGGGGATTGACCACGGCGGCCGATGTCGTGATCAAGAGCCCGCAGTTGGTGGGCAGTACCGGCAGCAGCTACACGCTGGATGCATCAGGCCATGCCTTGTCCATCGAGGGCGGTCGGCCTGCCGCAGCGTCACCTTTGTCTGTCGGCGCCAGCCTGGCGTTCAAGGCAGCCACCATCGACCAGCGGGGCACCATCCAGGCCCCCTTTGGCCAGATCACCTTGAGCGCCACCGAGCGTGTGACCTTGCACGAAGGCAGTGTGACCTCGGTGTCGGGCGATGGGATCACCGCGCCATACGGCACCACCACGGGTGGTCAGGACACCTGGCAGGTCAACGGCCAGACCATTGACCGTTTGCCGGAGAAGACCATCACCGTGGAGGCACCCGGTCAGTTGGTGGAGTTGAAGGCGGGTTCCACACTGGACCTCTCTGCAGGGGGCAAAGTGGTCGCGTGGGAGTTCGTGGCCGGGCCCAATGGCTCCAAGGACGTTTTCACAGGCAGCTTTGACACCACGGGCACCTTTGCCGTGGTGCCGACGGTCAAAGGCTACGCTCCGATTGACGCTCAGTTGCTGAGCGACACCGCCGGGGTCAACGACTTGCTGGGCTTCAACACCGCGCGCCAGATCACCTTCGGGGCTGGTGGGCCTCTGCCGGCGGGTACTTACACTGTCCTGCCAGCCCGCTATGCATTGCTGCCGGGGGCCTTCCTGGTCCGACCCAGCAGCAAGGCCAACCTGGCCGTGGGGCAGAGCGTGACACAGCCCATTGGATCCACCTTGGTGGGCGCGACGCTGAGCACCTTGGGTGCCGGGCCATCTGCTGCTGCACCGGCGACCTACGAGGTCATGGCGCAAGCCGTGGCCAGACGCTCCAGTGAAATCCGTGAAGCCAACGCCGACACCTTCTTCGCAGGCAAAGCGGCGGCGGCTGACCAGGCTGCACCACGGGGCACGGCCCAAGGCGGCACGCTCAACCTGGCGGCCACGCGTTTGAGCCTGGAGGGCCGAGCGCTCTTCAAGAGCGGTGGGGAGTTGAACATCTCTTCCGACAAGATCCGCGTGGTGAGCGATGGCACAGCGGCCAATGTGGCCGCGACCAACCATCCTGATGCGCTGATTCTGACGGCGGACCAACTCAATGCCACCGGTGCCGGTTCGTTGATGCTGGGCGGCACGCGCCAAGGGCAGAGCACCACGGTGGCCAGTGGCGATGCATCGGGCGGGGCTCGCCAGACGGTGGTGTCCGCCTCCGACGTGGTCATTGACCAGGACGTGAGCCTGCATGCAGGCGCAGACATCATTCTGGCCGCCAACGGCAAGGTCTTGGTGGCCGATGGCGCCCAGATCGAATCCCGGGGAACAGGGGCTTCGGAAGCCCTGGCCTTTGAGGGGGATGGTGCCTTGGTGCGCGTCAGCGCGGACAGTTCCGCCACCAGCGCGCGCACCAACACCCTCCGAGAAAAGGGCGAGGTCGTGCTGGGCGAGGGCGTGATCCTCAAGGGAGGTGCCGTGACCGTGGAGGCGACACAACGCACCGAGGTGGCAGGTACCGCCAAGCTCGCGGGCGACAGCTTGACCCTGGGGGCCGGCCGCATGGCAGTGGGCGATGGCGCGGCACAATCGCTGGCCGATGCCGGCGACACCAGCACACTGCTGTTGAACCCCACCTTGACAGCGCAGTTGTCCGCGGCCAAAGCTTTGACCTTGCGCAGCTTCGATGGCATTGACTTCATCGGGCAGGCTCAGTTGGGAAGCGCGAATCAAAGCCGCCTGACCTTGGATTCGGCTGCCTTGCGAGTGCTTGATGGCCCCAGTGGTCAGCCTTCGGTGGCGCATGTTCAGGCCGGCAGTGTCAGTTGGACCAACACCAGTGGCAGCAGTGCGGTCGCGGCAGAGGCGGGCACCGTGGGCAGCCGTTTGACGCTGTCGGCCACCGGCCAAGGTGGTGCGGATGGCCATGTGCGTTTGGGCAGTGGCACGCTGGCCATGTCGGGCGCTGAAACCAATCGCATTGAAGCGGCTGGCAGCGTCGTGGTGCAAAGCCGACGCCAGGCAGTGACCAACACGCAGGATCAGGTGGTCTCCACCACCCCGGTGGTCACGCAACTCAGTAGCACGGGTAACCTCACGTTGCAGGCCAAGTCCATCACCACGCGCACGGGTGACAACGGTGAGATCGCGGCGCAAGGGGCTTTGAGGATTGAACGACCTGGTGATGCCACTGGCAAGCTGGCGGCCACCGCTGGCTCGGGGGGGCGATTGACCCTCAAAGGCCAAAGCATTGAGCAAGCGGGCACGGTCGAACTGTCATCGGGGGCCTTGCGTTTGCAAGCCAGTGGCGTTGACGGCCAGGATGCCATCACCTTTGGAGCTGGATCCATCACCAACCTGGCGGGGCGCAGCAAGGTGATGGACGGCATCACGGTGGCCACGCCCGGCGGAGACTTGAGCGCCACGGCGGCCGCAGGGCACATCCGCTTGAACGAAGGCAGCGTGATCGATGTCTCGGCAGGGACTGGCGCCGCAGGCATCAGCGCTGGCAGCGTCACCCTGAGCGCGCCCACAGGACAGGTCAGCCTGGACGGGACCATCAAGGCCTCGGCAGGGGTGGGGCAGACCGGTGGCAGCTTGTCGATTGACAGCCTGGAGGCCGTGGACCTGGCCAAGCTGGCCAGCCGCATCGCGGCGCAGCAAACAGCCCAGCAGCGCAATTTCAGCCAGGCCTTGACTGTGCGGCAGCGCGCGGGTGACATGACGGTGGGCTCGGAAACGACCCTGCGCGCGGCCGACATCAAGCTGGTCAGCGATGGCGGTGCCTTGACCGTCAACGGGCAACTGGACGCCAGCGGCGCCCAGGCCGGATCGATCAAGCTGGCTGCCAAGGGCGACGTGATCCTGGTCGGCAGCGAGGGCCAACTCGCTGCCATCAAGGCGAGCGCCACGCAGGCTGGTGCCCAGGGTGGCGAGCTGACCATTCACAGCGATGGCGGATCGATCGGCCTTCGTCAGGATGCCGTGGTGGACCTGAGCGGCGGCGCGGCAGGCCAGGGTGGTCAGGTGGATCTGCGGGCGGTGCGCACAGCGGGCAATGAGGTGCCCATCGAAGCCATCGCCAGCCAGATGACGGGTGTTGACCGCATCACGGTGGAGGGCGTCAAGGTCTACCAACAAAGCACGATCAACCAGACCTTCATCGACAAGGTCAAATCCGATAACACTTCGTTCATCGGTGCCACGGGCCAGAACGCCAGCAAGATCGTGGACCGCCTGGCATCGGTCAACATCGACCTGGCCACCAAGCTGGCGGTGCGCTCGGGCGCTGAAGTGCGCAGCACGGGCGACATGACCGTCTCGGCCGACTGGAATCTGCTGAGCTTCAATGCCAATGGCACCGTCAAGCCCACTGGCAACGGCCAGCCCATGAACCTGACCTTGCGGGCGCAAGGAGATCTGAAGGTTCAGGCCAGCTTGAGTGATGGCTTCCGCTCCTCGGGCACCAGCGCCACGACGGCGGCCAAGGTGGCCCCCTTGGGGTTGATCACCCCTGGGGAGGGCGCTGACCTGACCTTGGTGGCGGGGGCGGATTTGGGTTCGTCTGATGTGACCGCCATCAAGCCTGTTCTGACGGGTGACGATGCCGCCAGTGCCAAGGGCAACGTCATCATCGGCGCGACCAACAAGGACGTGTTGGTTCGCACCACCACCGGGGACATTGCGGTTGCCGCGAGCCAGAAGGTGCAACTGCTCAACGACCGGGCGGTGGTGTACACCACAGGACGTGTGGCCACGGAGGCCGAGGTGGGCAGCCCGGTTGCACCGCCTGTGAATGCGCTCAACAATGGCCTGTTCATCGGCGAAGGGTCCGGCTTCAACCTGGTGCGTCAGGGCCTGTACCTGACGGACGCTGGCAGCGTGCAGCTCACAGCGGGCAGCGATGTTGAATCGTTGGCAACGGGCGCCGCGCAGTACGGCACCGAATGGTGGTGGCGCGCCGGTGGCACCGTGGACGAAAAATTCGACCTGACCTGGTTCAGCCGCTACGACAAGTTCCAGCAAGGCATTGCCAGCTTTGGCGGGGGTGATGTTCGCGTGCAGGCTGGCGGCAGTGTCAGGAACATCGGGGTGTCGTCGGCCAGCAGTGGCTACGTGAACGCTGAAACTGGCACCACCACGCAGTTCGCGGGCGGCGCGGTGGCGATCAAGGCCGCTGACGACGTCGAAGGCGTGTTCATCCATGCGGGTGGTGCCAGCCTGAACGTGGCCGCAGGTCGGGACATCAAGGCCAGCCCGACGCGTGCGGCGCCGCAGATCCACTACCAGGACACGTCGGCCAGCATCTGGTCTCGTCAGATGCTGAAGCTGGGCGCGATCACCGAGGTGGGCTCCGTGAACTCGGCCAGGCAGAACAAGGCCAAGTCGAGCTTCCAGGTGGTGGGCTTGGCCCCGAATGCGAGCATGGCCGTGCTGTCTTCTGGTGGAGATGTTTTGTTGAGTTCTGAATTGCCCGCCAACGGCGAGGTGATACAGAGCACGGACCTTGGCGTGGCACACCTTTTCCCCAAGGTCACTCAGGTGGCCGCGCCCGAGGGCGCCCTGCAAGTGGCCACGCTGAACCAGGCCAGCGGCACGGGTGCCGACTTGAGTCTGTTGGCGCAGGGGGCACTTCAGGTGGACAAACTGCGGGTCAAGGTCCTTGATTCCGGCGACACGCCGACCGTCCTCCTTGTGCGAAACGACAAAGGTGGCGACGGCCCTTCGGATCTGACCTCGGTTTTCCTGCAGAAGGCATTCGAGCTCGGGTCGAGAGAGCCGGTGCGGCTCCTGTCGGAGACTGGATCCGTGTCCTTGAACGAGGCGCTCGTGAGTAACCCGGTCCGGGTGGTGGCCGCCAAAGACATCACCGCAGGGTCTGTGGTGCTGCAGCACCAATCGGACCAGGAGCTGTCGCTGATCCAGGCGGGACGTGATGTGAACCTCATCACCAGCGCGACGGGCTTGAAGACGCACGGACCGGGTGACGTGGTGGCGGCTGCGGGCCGTCATCTGAACGTGCTCGCGGTGCCAGGTGTCACCGCTCTGGGCAACCGCGAGAACGACTTGCTGCCCGAAGGCAGTGCCAACCTCACCTTGTTGGCTGGCGTGGACTTGGCCTCCGGGCAGAACTATGGCAAGGCCGCGCAAGACCATTACGAGTTGCTCGGCGTGGCCGGTATCGGCAAGCTGTCGGGCACGGCCGAAGAGCGGCGAACGCAAGCCTTGGCTTTGGCTGCAGAGATGGGCCTGGACGGTGCCGAACTCAGGACTTTTGTTCAACACCGACTGATGTTAGAGAAGGCCCCCACGCTGGCCGAGGCCCTGGTGGCTTTTGACGGCATGCCTGTGGAGCAAAAGCTGTTGTTCATCAACCGCAAGCTGACGGCGGACGTGCGCCAAGCGGGCCGAGCGGCCGCGGTGGCCGCCGATCAGCAAGCCAAGGACCTGGCCTATTTGCCGGGCTACCAGGCCATTGATGCCGTGTTCCCTGGTTTGACCGACGGCAAGGCCACGGCCAACGTGCTGATGGGCGCCAGTCAGGTCAAGACTTTGCAGAACAGCCCCATCACGGTGATGGCGCCCGGCGGCGGCATCAACGTGGGCCAGTTGAGCGGCAGCGATCTCAGCGCCGCGCCTGAACTGGGCATCGTCACCACCTCGGGCGGCAACATCACAACCCTGGTGCGCGACAACATCGACATCAACCAGTCGCGCATCTTCACGGTGGCCAAGGGCGATTTGTTGCTGTGGTCTTCCAAGGGCAACATCGATGCGGGTCGTGGTGCCAAGACCGTGACGGGCGCACCGCCGCCGGTCTTCCGCCTGGAAAACGGGCAGTTTGTGGTCGACACCTCCGGATCGTTCTCGGGCAGTGGCATTGCCGCCTTGGACGAAGACAGCGCCCTTGACCTGTTCGCGCCGCGCGGTGAAATCAACGCGGGCGATGCCGGCATCAAGGCCGTCGGTGCCTTGTTCCTGACGGCGATGCAAATCGTCGGCGTAGACAACATCGCCGCAGGCGGCCCGTCCATCGGCGTGCCCGCTGCCCCTCCCGTCGGCAACGCCGCCACCAACGTCGGCTCCCTGGGCCAATCCGCCACCGCGGCCGGCAACGACGCTGGCGAAAACAGCGCCTCCAAACGACGCAACCGACGCCAGGTGTTGCTGGAGCTGTTGGGTTTCGGTGGCGAATTACCCGACCCAGCCGCCGGTTGTCGTGATGGTGTCACGCAAGAAGGCGATTGTGCTGACTCTGTGAAGTGAGCCAATCGGCTCATCGCCGACTTCTCTCTTTTTGATTTGATGATTGATTGAAATGACCATGCGCAAATTGACGATGGCCCTGGCTTGGGCAGCCTTGGTGCCGGCCCTGGCCCCACAGACCGCTCACGCCTGGTGGAACCCCGATTGGACGCAGCGCACGCGCGTCACCCTCAACACCACGGCGCAGGGCGTGGAGACCAAGGAAGCCGTGGCCGCCACGGTGGTGCCGGTGCGACTGCACTCAGGCAACTTCGACTTCCTGGCCGCCAAGCCCGATGGCAGTGACCTGCGCGTGGTGGCGGGCGATGACAAAACGCCCTTGAAGTTTTGGGTGGAGCGCTTTGACGGCACCAACGAGCTGGCCTTGATCTGGGTGCAAGTGCCCTCCATCCTGCCGGGCACCGACAAGAACGAGATCCACGTCTACGCCGGCAATGAGACGGCAGCGGCCGAGCCAAGCGGTAGCGACTTGCTGGACGCATCGACCGCTTTGGCGGTTCACTTCTCCGAGAAAGACGGCCCTGCCGCTTCCGTGGACCGAGACCCCAATGGCCTGATGGCTTCGGCCGCGCGCCTGAGTGGCCAGGCCCTGGTGTGGCCAGCCTCTGACAAAACCCGTGCGCCAGCGGCCGGCCCCTGGAGCGTGAGCTTGTGGGTCAAGGCGGCCAACGCCAATGGCGTGTTGTTCCAGCAAGGGCCCGTCAAGGTGGCACTGGCCAATGGTCAGGTGCAGGCCTCGGTCGGTACCACGCAGACATCTGGCGGGCAAGTGCCGGTGGATGCCTGGGCCCACATTGCCGCCACCTTGGGTGGTGGCAAGTGGACCTTGTACGTCAACGGCGCCCAAGCAGCGCAAGCCGATGCTGCACCTGGCACCGCCGCCATTGAAGGTGATGTGGCCGTGGGCACCGGCTTGCAAGGCCTGGTGGATGAAGTGCAGGTGCACACCACAGTGCGCAGCGCTGAATGGATCAAGCTGGCCCATGCCGCCCAAAGCGCCGATGCCAAGCTCGTGGCCACCAAAACCGAAACCGCTGAAAATGCGGAAGCCGAAGAAGGTGGTGAGCAAGGCCACATGGGCATCCTGGTGAGCAACCTCACCGTGGATGCCTGGGTGGTGATCGTCATCCTGGGCATCATGATGGTGCTGGCCTTCTGGGTGATGATCAGCAAGTCCATGCTGGTGGGCCGCACCGACAAAGGCAACCGCGCCTTCTTGTTGAAGTTCCGCGAAGCCAAGGACGTGATGGCCGTGCAGGGCTCCTACCAGCACTCGTCGCTGGCCCGCTTGTACGCGGCTGGTTTGCATGAGCTGAAGAAGCGCGACGTGGGCAAGGCCGAAGCCAAGCCTTTGTCTGGCGCCTCCATCGATGCCGTGAAAGCCGCCATCGATGCCGACCTGGTCCGTGAAAGCCAGGAGCTGAACTCGGGCATCGTGCTGCTGACCATTGCCATCGCCGGTGGGCCCTTCCTGGGCCTGCTGGGCACCGTGGTGGGCGTGATGATCACCTTCGCGGCCATCGCCGCGGCGGGCGATGTGAACGTCAACGCGATTGCGCCCGGCATCGCGTCGGCGCTGCTGGCCACGGTGGCGGGCCTGGCGGTGGCCATCCCGGCCTTGTTCGGCTACAACTACCTGGCCTCGCGCATCAAGAACATCTCATCCGACATGCAGATCTTCATTGATGAGTTCGTGACCCGCGTGGCCGAAGTTCACGGAGCGCGCTGATGTCCGCTGACATCAAGGGCGACCTCCAGGCCTACGACGACATCAACATCACGCCGATGTTGGACCTGGCGTATGTGCTGCTGGTCACCTTCATCATCATGACCACGGCCTCGGTGCAGGGCGTGAAGGTGAAGTCGCCCGTCACGCAGGCCGCCAACAACCTGGCCAAGCCGCAAACCCGCGGCATCACCATCACCACCGATGGCCAGGTGTACCTGGACGCCTACCCGGTGACCATGGACCAGCTGCGCAGCAGCCTGGCCCAGTACAAGGCGGCCAACCCCAACCTGCCCGTGGTGCTGAAGGCCGATGCCTCGGCGCAGTACGAGAAGGTGATGGACGTGCTGAACGTGGCCAAGAGCCTGGACATCACCGAAATCGGCTTGGTCACCAAGCGCGCGCAGTAAGTAAGGAGCGCCGGCGATGAAAGTTCAAGACGAAACCAAGCCCTACGACACGATCAATGTCACGCCCATGCTGGACCTGGCTTATGTGCTGCTGGTGGTGTTCATCCTGATGACCACCGCCTCCGTGCAGGGCTTGAACGTGAGCATGCCCAAGCCCAGCAACAAGCCGGTCACCGAGCAGCACGATCTGCGGATTGTGCAAGTGCTGGCGGATGGTGGCGTGACGATCAATGGCGTCGGTGTCAGCCTGACCGAGCTGGAAAGCCAGTTGGGCCAGGCCAAGGCGGCCGACCCCAAGATGACGGTGGCCATCAAAGGCGATGCCAAGGCGCATTACGACAAGGTGGTGTCGGTGATTGACCTGTGCAACAAGCTGGAGGTCAACATGGCGTTGGTGACCACCCGCATCGGCACGTGAGCGCGTCCAGCATGAACGATTCAGCACAAGTGAGCCCTCATTTCGAGGCAGCCGCCACGGTGTCATCCACCCGCGATTGGCGAACCATCGCCATGGGTTTTGGGGTGCTGCTGGCACTGGCCGCCCTGGTGTGGTGGGGCATGAGCCAGGTCGGAACGGGCAAAGGTGCACCCAAGCGGCAGACCGCCAAAGTGGCCTTGATGCCCGACACTCCGCCACCTCCCCCCAAGGAAGAGCCCAAGAAGGAGCCACCCAAAGAGGAGCCCAAGGAGACCGTGCAGCTCAACCGGCCACAGCCTACGCCCACCCCGGCGCCACCTGGCCAGCAGCTCAAGGCGGAAGGCGCGGCGGGTGAGGGCGGTAGCCCCTTCGCGGCGGGCAGTGTGAGCAAGGACTACACCGAAGGCAAGCCGGGTGGGGGCGGCGCCAGCGCGCCATCGGCACCGGTCGATCGCCAGAAGTTCCGCTTGTTCGCCGATGGATTGACGCGCCGACTGCAGTCGGAGTTGGAGCGCCAACTCGGCAGCTCCGAGTTGCCCCGGATGAAATTGTCCCTCCAGGTCTGGCTGGACGACACGGGTGAAATTGCCCGCTACGAGATGAGCGGCCTCAGCCGTCCGGAGCTTGACCGTGAAGTGCGCGAATCGCTGGACAAAGCCAAGGCCAACTTGCGCAGCCGTCCCCCGGCGGGCATGCCCCAACCCATCAACTTGAGCATGACCGTGATGCCCCAAGGCGGCTGATAGCGGCCTGACTCACTTGCATTAATCAGAGAATTTTCATGAACGTTTTCCCAACCTGCCCCCTTCCTCGTTCCTCCGTGGCGGTGATGATCGCTTTGGCTTTGACGTGCTCGATGAGCACCGCGCAAGCCCAGGTCCCCACGGACGAGAAAGCGCAGCTTGAGCAGTTGCGCAACACCACCTATGGCCTGATCCAGGCCTTGATCGATGCTGGCCTGCTCACCAAGGAGAAGGCCGATGCCTTGCTGCTGGCGGCCAAGCAGCAGGCCCAGGCCGCGCCTGCACAACCGTCTGGCACGGCGGCCGCTGCCGATGGCGCCAAGCGCTCGGTCATCCGCGTGCCCTATGTGCCTGAATCTCTGAAGGCCGAGATGCGCGACGAGGTCAAGCGCGAAGTGCTGGCCCAGGCGCGCACCGAGCGCTGGGGTGAGCCTGGCGCATTGCCGTCGTGGTTGAACCGCATTGCCCTGGAGGGCGATGTGCGGGTGCGCTGGCAATACGAAGATTGGGCCAATGACAACGCCACCCCGTTCACCTTTTATTCGCAGGCCGACACGCCCGCCTGGGCACCTGATCTGGTCAACACCACGGGCAACCGCAACCGGCTGACCATGCGCGCGCGCCTGGGGATCACCAGCGACCTCAAGTTCGGCTTCAAGACGGCCTTGCGTTTGAGCACGGGCAATGCGGGGCCGGTGTCCACCTCGCAGACCTTGGGCGGAGGGGACGGCAACTTCAGCAAGTACGCGGTGTGGGTCGACCGTGCCTCCTTGCAGTGGGATGCCTACACACCGGATGTCACCTTGACTGCGGGGCGCATGGCCAATCCGTTCGCGGGCTCTGACCTGGCCTGGCCGGATGATCTGAACTTCGATGGCGTGTCGGCCCGCTACCAGCTCAAGCTCAATGACACCAACCAGGTGTATGCCACCGCTGGTGCTTTTCCCTTGCAAGAGTTTGAAGTGGCCAGCACCGACAAGTGGCTGTATGGCGTGCAGATGGGGGCCAACCTGGACTTGAACCCCAAGAACAAGTTCAGCCTGGGTTTGGCCTTGTATGACTTCAAAGGCGTGGAGGGTTTGTATGACGGCGCCGACACGCCGACCGCCGTCGTGGCCAAGGCCGGTGGCTACCTGAGTTCGCAGTACCCCACATCGGTGCGGCAGAAGGGCAACACCCTCATCCGCCTGAACACCACGAACGGATTGCCTGCGCCGGCCTGGGGCTTGGCCTCCAAGTTCCGTCCCCTGGTGTTGAACCTGGGCTACCAAACCACCGCGATGGAATCGGTGACCTTCAAGACCTCGCTTGACTTGATCAAGAACACGGGCTTTGACCTGGCTGAGATCAACAGCCGAACGGCCGCCCCCATCTCATTGGCCGAGAAAACCACGGCCTTGCAAGTGCGAGCGCAGCTTGGCAGCCCCAAGCAAGAGTTGCGCGGCGACTGGACGGCCTTCCTGAGCTGGCGAAAGTTCGAGCGCGATGCCTGGGTGGATGCGTTCACCGACACGACCTGGCACCTGGGTGGAACCAACTATTCCGGCTGGTCCATTGGCGGCGCCTACTACGTGGGCCCCCGCACCTCGGCCGGCTTGCGCGTGACCAGCACCCGCAACCTGGAGGACGGCGTCCTGATCGGTGGTGTGTCCAATGTGAGCAGCGCGCCCTTGAAGATCGACGTGATTCAGTTGGAGTTGAATTCGCGCTTCTGAAGCTGAATCGGCAAATCCAAGGACACGAACATGAATCAGCTATTGAACAAAAAAACCCCGGTGATGCTGGCATTGACCTTGGCGTTGTTGGCCTCGGTCTTGCCTGCGCAGGCGCAGGAGAAAGCCAGCCGCGAACGGGAGGCCTTGCGCCGCGTTCAACAAGCCCTGCGCACCGCCCAGGAAGAGCAAGGCACCTTGCAGCGTGACAAGGCCAAGCTGGCCGCTGAGAAAGACAGTCTGTCGCAGGACATGAGCAAGCTGGATGGTGAGCTCAAACGCACCGCCTCCAAGGTGAGTTCGGCCCAAGCGGAAGCCCGTGCGGCGCAGTCCCGATCAAGTCAGCTGGAGACCGAACTCACCGCCGTCAAGGCTGAGCTGGACATGCTGAAGGCGCAGCACGAAGAGCAGGGCCGAAAGCTCCAGGAAAGCCAGTCACGTGTGGCGGCCGTCACGGCCATGCTGGAGCGAAGCACTCAGGCCCAGAAGGTGCTCGAGGCGCGCAATCAGCAGCTCTACAAAGTGGGGGTGTCGGTGGTCGAGGTATACCGCAGTCGCAAGCCGGCCGACACCTTGGCGCGCCAGGTGCCCGTGTTGGGCATGGGTGAGGTCACGCTGGAGAACGTGGCGGAGTCCTGGCTGGACCGCCTGGAGGAAGCGCGCTTCAAAGAGTAGAGCGCGCTTCGAAGCCTCAGGTCACGAATCGATGGTGATGGGATCAGGGGCCAGCAACTCATCCAGCTGCTGGATCCACTTGCCCAACACAGACTTTTGCGCCAGGTGGTCTTCGGCGAACCGCCGTGCCAGCACGCCCAACGCCTGGCGGGCATCCGGTTGATTGGCCAGCGACTCAATCGCGCCTGCCAGCGCCACCTTGTCATCCGGCGGCACCACGATGCCGCAGCGCGACACCACGTGGGCCATCTCCGTGCCCTCATGGCAGGTGGCCACCACGGGCCGACCGCTGGACAACATGCCCGACAGTTTGGAGGGCAGCACCAAGTCTTCGGCCTCGGGGCATTGGGGCAACAAGTGGATATCGGCCAGGCCCAGCAACTCGCCCAGGCGCTCAACGGGTTGCAAGGGAAGCAGCCGCACATTGCCTAGTTCTGCGCACGCTGCTTCCAACTGAGGCTTCATCACCCCATCGCCACAAATCACAAATTCAACGTCGGTGCGGTGCGCCAGCAGCCTGGCGGCTTCGGGGATCATCATCAAACCTTGCTTGCTGCCCAAGGTGCCCGAGAACAACACGACCGTGGCGCTTTGCGAGATGCCCAGCTCTTCCCGATAGGCGCTCACATGGCCCAGTGGCTGCACCTTGTCCACATCAACCCAGTTGGGAAAGTGCCGAATGCAGTCGCGGTCCACGCCCTTGTTCCGCAAGCGGTCCACCATGCGTTTCGAGATGGACGACACCACATCGAAGCGCCTGAGCATGCGCCGCTCCAGCCACAGCAGGGCCTGGCGCGCGCCTCGGCCTTCCATCAGGCCCATCTTGAAGGCCACGTCGATCTCGAAGTCCTGCACATGCAGCCAGGCCTGGGCGCCTGACAAGCGCGCGGTCAGCCAACCCGTGGGGGCGCACACAAAGGCGGGGGCCACGGTCAACACCACGTCTGGGCGCCAGCCCACTTGCCGCAGCATCACAGGCAAGGATGAGGCAGCGAAGGTCAACAGGTGAAGGATGCGCTTGAGGCCGCTCGGCCTGGAGGGCACCCACAAGGGCGCGCGCCACACGCGTGCGCCTTTCCACACCTCGTGGCGATAGGGTGGCCAGGCGTAGCCTTCGGCGATTCTCCAGTCGGGGTAATAGGGCGGTGCGGCCACCACGCGAACCTCGTGTCCTTCTGACACCAGCCACTCGGCCATCTCGCCAGAGTACTTGCCAATGCCGGTGGGTTCGGGGGCGAAATTGGCGCTGTAAATGAGAATCTTCACGGATGTTCTTTCAGCGCTGCGTGACAAGGCTGCCCAGTGGTCCGAACGGACCATGGGTTCTCTCGTTTTGAATGGGGATGACTCGACCTTTGGCGCCGTGCCGCGTTGCGCTTCAGGTGCTACGAATGGTGACAACCCGGGGTGTCACGTTCATGAACCGGCGTGGGCCGTATGGCGTCAGGCGGTGACTTGCGCTTGCGTGCTGTTGGCAAAGACCGACTGGTAGATGGACAGGTAGCGCTCGATGGCGCTGTGCGTGGTGAACTGCGCGGCCCAGGCGACTCGGCGTTGGCGCTGTTCATGGTCATCCTGGGTGAGCACCGTTTCCAAAGCATCGGCGCCGTGCTCGGCCCAAGGGCGAAGATCCTCGCCCGCTTGCAGCAAAGGCAGGTAAGAAGCCAGGGGGCCCGCGATCTCATTCATCGGGGCATCGTTGGTGGTGATGACCGGGCAGCCACAGGCCTGTGCTTCCACGAGGGGCCAGCCAAAGCCTTCGGCCAGGCTGGGGAACAAGAAGGCGCTGGCGACGGAGTAGGCCGCCTCCAACGCGGCGTTGTCGATGCCCTGGTAAAAGTGAATGCGGCCCTGGGGCGGCACTTGGGCGAGTGCTGCCAGGGTTTCGGCGCTGGAAGGATGGGGGCTGACCATCCACAAGGGCAAGGGTTCGGCATGCCTGGCGGCATAGCGCGCATACAGGTGAATGATGCCGACGGTATTTTTGTACCACTGGCCGCCCCCCACGTGCAGGATCATGCCCTGGGCACTGCCGGTGAGGCCTGCGCGTTCCAGCATCTGGATGGCCTGTTGGCGCGGCACGGGCTTGTAGGGGTAGTTCAGGCCGTTGTAGACGACGCGCGATGTCTGGGCCCTCACCAGGCCGTGTTCCACCAGATCGGCCTGCGTGCGTTGCGAGACGCAGATGAAGTGCTGCGCCCGTTGAAAGCCCCAACGGATGTACCGTTGGTAAAGCCGGCCCGTGGCCGAGGTGGGGTTCTGCGGGATGTGGCCCAAGGCCGATCGCAAGGCCAGCAGATCATGAGCATGGACCACGTGGGGCAGGTGTCTGACCAGGGGCACCCACGGGCCCAGGGCCTGATCGCACAGCACATAGAGGGTGTCTGGCGCCTGCTTCATCAGGCGCACCTTCACCTGCAATGGAAAGATCAGGTACTGGTCCACATACCCCGCCCACTTGGCCAGGCGCGTGTGCTGGAACAGCGCGTGGGCATGGGCCTGTGGTGCCCAGTAGTCCACGTCGTAGCCTTTGGTCTGCATGGCCGTGCCAATCATCCGAGCGAAGCGCGGCATGCTCTGCGAACGCATGAAGGGTGGGTGGCAGAAAAATACGAACTTCATGCGGCCATTGTGGGCAGCGCATGTGACGGCATCACTACGGTGCTCAACGGGTAAGCAGGCGTAAGAACAGTTCTGCGTGTGCTATTTCAACGCTCGTCCATGCTCATCCGGACCGATCATGGCGCGTTGCGGCGGCCACCGCGGTTCACCAAGAGATGGGGCATGGGTTCGAGATTCTGGACATTGACGCAAGCAGGCTTGATGGCCGCGGCCCTGGTGGCTTGTGGTGGCAGCGGTGCGGATCACTGGGGTGCTTGTGAAACCTCGGGGTCAGCGCAGGCGGCCACCGTGACACCCGTGGCCCCAGCCGTTCTGCCTGCAGCCCCCGCCGCCGTCACGCCGAAGCCCGGCCAGCCGACCCGGCAAGAGGCGACCCGATTTTTGACCCAGGCCACCTTTGGCCCCACCCAGGCCGAGGTGGCGCGTGTGATGGCGGTGGGTTACCAGGCGTGGCTGACAGAACAGTTCGCCTTGCCCGCATCGGCCACCTCGCACACCGCGGCTTGGGATGCTGCCAACCGTGCCATCATGGCCTTGGACGCTGGCCAGAAAGCCAGCAGTGGTGAAGTGAGCAGCAGCTTCTGGCGCCAGGCGGTCACATCGCCTGACCAGCTTCGCCAGCGGGTGGCCTTCGCCTTGTCCGAGATATTCGTGGTGTCCACCAGCGACAGCTGCGGTGGCAATGGTTACAGCCGCGGCGCGGCAGGCTACCTGGACATGTTGGGCCGACAGGCCTTCGGCCACTACCGTGATCTTCTGCGTTCGGTGGCCTTGCACCCGGTCATGGGCTGCTACCTCACCTACTTTCAGAATCAGAAAGAGGACATGAGCACGGGGCGCCTGCCCGACGAGAATTTCGCCCGCGAGGTCATGCAGCTGTTCTCGATCGGCTTGTACCAGCTCAACCAGGATGGCAGCTTCAAGCTTGATGCCAGCTCGCAGCCGCTGGAGGCTTACACGGCCAGCGATGTGTCGGGCCTGGCCAAAGTGTTCACCGGCTGGAGCCTGACCTGTGCCGAGGGCTTGACCGCCAGTTGCTTCTTCTCCAACCCCAGTTGGCCAGAGCAGTTCGTCTCGGACCTGCGAGGTTTCTCGCCATACCACTCGGGCGCTGAGAAGCGCTTCTTGGGGGCCGTGGTGCCCGCCAGCGCCCAGCCCTCGCCCGAGGCCGCCCTGAACGTGGCGCTGGACACCTTGTCTGCCCATCCCAATGTCGGGCCATTCATCGGCAAGCAGTTGATCCAGCGCCTGGTGACCAGCAACCCCAGCCCCGCCTACGTGGGCCGGGTGGCCTCAGCCTTCAAGGCCTCGGGCGGCAGTTTGCGGGCCATGGTCTCGGCCATCTTGCTGGACCCTGAAGCGCGCGACATGTCCGTCCTGGCCAGCCCTAGCTTTGGCAAGGTGCGTGAACCCATCCTTCGGTTCTCGGCGGTTCTGCGTGCCTTCGAGGCGCGCTCGGACAGCGGCATGTTCCTGATCACCACCACCACCGATCCGGGGGATTCTCTGGGGCAGTCGGCATTGGCCTCGCCTTCGGTGTTCAACTTTTTCAGGCCCGGTTACGTCAAGCCAGGCTCCTTGTCGGCCGCTGCCAAGCTGGCGACGCCCGAGTTGCAGATCGCCACGGAGACCAGCGCGGCAGGCTATGTGAACTTCATGACCCGCTTCATCTGGAGCGGCACGGGCCGCCATGGGTTTGACAACCAGGCCAAGCGCGCCGATGTCCAACTGGACTACAACCTGAACCCGAACAGCCCCTGGCTGGCCATGACCGACACACCGGCCTCGTTGGTGGACGAGCTCAACCAGCGTTTGATGTACGGCACCATGCCGACCGCCTTGAAGTCGGAAATCGTCCAGGCCATCACCGCCCTGGACTTCCGATCATCCATGCCACCGACGGCTGAGCAGATTGCCGACACGCGGCGGCATCGGCTCTGGTCGGCCCTGTTGCTGACCGTGGCCTCTCCTGAATACCAGGTTCAAAAATGAACGACCCATTGTCTTGCGCTGGCCGCCGTCTGTTCTTGAAACAGGCGGGCGCTTTGGCCACCTTGGGCGCGGGCGCTCCCCTGGCCTTGAACCTCGCTGCTGCTGGCGCTGCGGCGGCGGCCACCGCTTCCGATTACAAGGCACTGGTCTGCGTGTTCCTGCACGGTGGCAATGACGCCTTCAACACCGTGCTGGCCACCGATGACGACTCGTGGGGCAGCTACACCGAGGTTCGCCACCAACTGCCCGACTCCATCGCCTTGCTGCGCAATGCGACCGCCAACCGCACTGCCAGACCGGGCACACCCGCCTGGCTGGGCGGGGTTTTGCCCATCACGGCGGCCACCGCACAAGCTGGGCGAAGCTTCGCCTTGCACCCCTTGCTGGGCGACCTGCAAGGCCTGTTCAACACCAGCAAGCGCCTGGCCGTGGTGGCCAATGTGGGCCCCTTGCTGGAGCCTTTGAGCAAGGCCGATTACCTGCAAGGCCTCAAGCGCAAACCCCGCAAACTCTTTTCACACAACGACCAGCAGAGCACCTGGATGGCCTTGGCGCCCGAGGGGGCCTCCGTGGGGTGGGGCGGGCGCATGGCCGACATGCTGGCCAGTGCCCAGGGCGGCAGCCTGTTCACCGCCATCTCGGCCAGTGGCG
The DNA here is from genome assembly GCF_030652515.1 of Aquabacterium sp. Taxonomy (GTDB): domain Bacteria; phylum Pseudomonadota; class Gammaproteobacteria; order Burkholderiales; family Burkholderiaceae_C; genus Aquabacterium. Next base: position 231,263 of record NZ_JAUSAR010000010.1, read on the forward strand.
ATTCGGTGTGGCTCACGGGCCAGACGGTGCGCCAGTACCAGGTCAGCCCCGCCGGGCCCATCCGCCTGGGCACCATGCCTGATTCAAAAGGCGTCAGCCGGGTTTACGGCTCAGACGTGGTCGGCGCCGCCTTGGAGCGCGTTGTGTCCAGCTCGCGCAACAACCACGTCATGGCCGCCGACCTGGCCGGGGTGACCCAGCGCAGCATGCAGGCCGAGCGCATCCTCTCCAGCGCCTTGCCCAGTGCGGCCTTGGCGCCCTTTGGCCCCGCCACGGCCTTGCAATACACCACCTTGGCGGGCAGCCGGGCCCCCAACCCTTTGGCGCAACAGCTGCAAGTGGTGGCGCGCACCATCGCGGCCCAGCGCACCTTGGGCGTCAAGCGCCAGGTGTTCTTTGTCAGCCTGTCGGGATTCGACACCCACAGCGATCAGAACCGCGCCCACGCTGATCTGATGGCGCGCCTCAACCACGGCCTGCAGTACTTTGACAACGCCTTGATGGCCCTGGGCGTGTCGCCCCAGGTGACCACTTTCACGGCCTCCGACTTCGGCCGAACCTTCACCAGCAATGGCGATGGCTCTGACCATGGCTGGGGCGCGCACCATTTGGTCATGGGCGGGGCCGTGCAAGGCGGCGATGTGCACGGCGACTTTCCCATGCTGGGCAGGAAGAACCGGCGCGACAACCTGTTCGATGCCAGCCCGGACCAGATCCACAACGGCATCCTGCTGCCCAAGGTTTCGGTGGACCAGTACGGCGCGGCCCTGGGCCAATGGTTCGGGTTGGGCGCCGGTCAGTTGGCCGACATCTTTCCCAACCTGGTCAACTTCTCGGGCGCGAGTCGGTTGGCGTTGATGAAGGCGTGAGCTTGCTCAGGGCTTGTCGCTGTACTCGCGCACCTTGAGCGCGATCATGTGCTCGTAGATGGCGCGCAGCACGGCGTAGATGAAGCCCGAGCGGCCATCCAGGAAGCCGCGCTTGCCGACGTACAGCAGCAGGAACATCACCAGCGGCCGAAACGGCAGGCGGTAATACAGCTCCTTCTGGTGGAAGCGGCGCACATTGGGGTCGCGGGCCGTGAAGGCGCTGACCACGCTGAAGCCAGACTGGCCCTGCCGGTTCTCCATGATCTGGCGCGCCTCCAGCGTGCTGTACCAGTTGTGCTTTTCAAACCAGAAGCCGATGCCTTTGCTGAAGGGCAGGTGGTTGAAGTGCGCCTTCAACTCACCCACCGGGCCATCAACCCTTGTCACCGGGTTGGTCAGGCGCTCATAGCGGATGCTGGCGGGCTTGAACAATCGGATGTTGAAGGGCGAAGGCGTGACGTGCTTGAGCCAGGTGCCAAACAGGTAGTCGCGCCTTTGCACCCGGAAGGCCACACAGTCACCGGCATGCCGCACCGCATGCTGCATCGCGGCGATCAGCTCGGGCGTGAGCCGTTCGTCGGCGTCGCTCTGGTACACCCAATCGTGCTTGAACGGGATGTGGGCCAGCCCCCAGTTCTTGTGCGTGGACTCGTTGTCGTACACGCGCTGGGTCACCTTGGCACCGTAGCGCTGCGCCACCTCCAGGGTCCGGTCGGTGCTCATGGAATCGAACACGTGGACATCGTCCGACCAGGTCATGGTGTCCAGGCAGCCCGGCAAATCCTGCTGCTCGTTCTTGGTCAGGATCAGGATGGAGATGCCGCTCATGGCCGCGCCACCTGCTGGTCACGCTCGCCCACCCGGCGCACGGGCACACCGGCCCAGACGCCCCACCCTTCATGCAAGGATTTGGACACCACACCGCGCGCGGCCACCACCGAGCCTTCGGCGATGACCACGCCGGGGCACACAAAGCTTTGCGCACACAGCCACACATGCCGCTTGAGCGTGATGGGCGCAGTGGTCAGTTGCAGGTTGGGGCTGTTGAAATCGTGGGTGCCCGCGCACAGGTAGCTGCCTTGCGACACCACGGCGTAGGACTCGATGTGGATGTGGTCCATGCTGTAGAGGACCGCCCCTTCGCCAATGCCGACGAAGCTGTCGATCGTGAGGTGCCAGGGCGCCCAGACCTTGACGGAGGGGTGCACATGCACATGGTCACCAATGCGGGCCCCAAAGGCGCGCAGCAAGGCGCGCCGCCAGGCGTGCAGGGGCCGGGGTGTGGGGCGGAACAGCACCATCCAGGTGATGTCCCACAGTTGCCTGGCCAGGCGTTGCCGGAGCGAAAACGAGGGCGCGGTGTAGGAGTCGGTGCCTTGGAGGATCATCGTGATCGGCATTGTCTGGGGGCAATGTGACAAGACACCACATGCATGCCTGCACGTGCCGTCACATGCGTTTGCTAGCGTGGCGGGATGAGCAAGCCATCCCAACACCATCCCTGGTTCGACGTGGTCCGTGGCCTGAGCGCGCTGCTGGTGTGCGCGGGGCATCTGCGCGCTGTGCTGATGGTGGATTTTGCCGACATCGAGCACCCCGCGCTGTGGCATCAGGCCTTCTATGCCCTGACCGGGTTGGGCCACCAGGCGGTGATGGTGTTCTTCGTGCTCAGCGGCTTCTTCGTGGGTGGGGCGGTCCTCAAGCCGGGCTTTGAGGCGAGGGCGTATGTGGTGGCCCGCCTGGCCAGGCTGTGGGTGGTGCTGCTGCCCTGCTTGTTGATCACTTGGGCGCTGGACACCGTGACCCTGCAGGTGGCGCCCTCGATCATGGTGGGGGCGCACCAGGCCCAATGGCACTCTGGCCCGCAGGCCGGTCTTTACGACGCGGGCGCCCTGACCTTCCTGGGCAATGCCTTGTTCTTGCAGACCGTGGCCGTGCCCATCTTTGGGAGCAACAGCCCGCTGTGGAGCCTGGCGCACGAGTTCTGGTATTACGTGATGTTTCCCTTGCTGGCCGTGGGCGCGGGCTGGGCTGCCCATGGCACCGGCAGCATGGTGCGCGCCTTGGCCTTGGGCGCGGCCTTGCTCCTGCTGGTGGGCTTGCCCCGTGAGCTGGTCCAGGGCTTTGCGGTGTGGCTGATGGGCGTGGTGGCCTGGTGGTGCACGCAGTTGGCGCCGGGCTGGGTGCGCTTCATGGCACAGCGGCTCATGCCCTTGACCACGGGGCTGTTCCTGGTCGGCCTGGCCTACAGCAAATCCAAGGCCTGGCAAGCTGCGCTGGGCGTGAACGCGGACCTGTTGCTGGGGGCGCTGTTCGCCTTGTGGTGCCTGTCTTTGGCCGGGCCGGGGCCTGCGCTGTCCGGCTGGTCAGGCCGCCTGGCCAAACGCCTGTCCGACCTGTCGTACTCGCTGTACTTGTCGCACTTTCCCTTGCTGATGCTGTTGGCGGCGTTGTTCGTGAAGGCGCCTGATCGTCTGCAACCAGGCGGGCCAGCCCTGCTGACTTTTGCAGGCGCCTTGGCACTGTTGCTGGGTCTGGGCTGGCTGGTGTGGTGGTTGTTCGAGCGGCACACCGCCCAGGTGCGGCGGTGGGCAGTTCAGGCGTGGGCCGGTCTTTGGAAGAGCATCAGGCTGTAGCGCACGCCAGCGTAGACCAGCAGGTAGAGTGCCAGCCGCTGTGGAAAATCCCGCAGGTAGAAGCCGATGTTGTAGACCAGCGAATCGCCGCCCAGCCCGTAGATGAAGATCACCCAGGTCGAGCACATGGCCATGGGCGCGATGTCAAAGCCGTTGCCCCGCCGTGAAAAGCTGTCCAGGATCACGTAGGTGGGCAGCAGCGTCAGGCACACCACCAGGGGTGCCCAATCCAGGCCGAACAAGGCGATGGTGTGGGCCCACACCGAGCCGGTGGCATAGCCGCCCAAGGTGCCGTCCGGCCCCTCGCTCAGGTAGCGGTTGAAATCGGCAAAGGTGTACATCAGCTCGTTCTTGTCCACCTTGAGGCCCAGCGCATCCAGCATCGGCTGGGGCAGGATCGCCAGCACCTTGTCCTCGGTCAGTTGCCAGATTGCTCGGCGGTCTGAAGCGGTGGTGGTCGCGAAGTGGATGTTGTTGTCGTGGAACTTGGTCTCCGAAAATCGTGCGATGACGGGGTTGTCCAGGTAGGCCTCGTCATAGCGCTTGAACTCGGCGCCGTCTTGCGCGGCTTGTCGGTACTGCTGCAGGCGCGTGCGGTCGGCCAGCGTGCGGAGGGTTTCTTCGACCATCTCCATGCGCTTGAGTTGAGCCACCTTGTCGCGGTTGATGACCATGGCCACGGCGAGGTCGGCGAACAGCACGATGGCGATCGACGCCGCGACGGTCAGCACGGCCAGGCGGTGGATGGTTCGGCGGGTGATGGGCGTTGGGTCTTGCAGAAAGTAGACCAGGAAGATCAGGCAGGCCTGCACCGGGCCGATGGCCATGAGCTGGCGGCCATTGCGGGCCATGGCCACCACGATGAGGATGGCCAGGTAGGCCAGCAGCAAGGGGCCTTGCTTCCTGATGTCGCAGTAGGCCTCGCCAAGGCGCCGGTGGTAGATCAGGATCAGGAAGGGCATGTAGGCCAGGAAGCTGAAGGCCTGGAAGGCCTTGCCGCCCACATCGCCGGTGGCGGTGCCGCCCGCCGTGGCCATGGCCACTAGGCCGATGGCGGTCATGATCCACAGCGTGTTGATGGGGGGGATCGACAAGGCGCCCATGGGGGCCAGCACCTGGTGGGCGATGAAGTCGCGGATGGCGTTTGTCACGGCCAGGTGGCGGTACACCCAGTGCGTGCCCACGGCCAGCACCTGCACACAGGCCAGCACCGCAAAGGTCACCTCGGGCCAGCGCAGCAAAGCGATGAAGGGGGTCCAGCTCAAGGTCTGGGCCAGCAGGGCTGCGTACTGCGTGGTCACACACATGCCCAGGATCGCCAGCGATGAGATCGGGTAATCGATGGGGGCTTTGGAGCGCCACAGGTACTGGATGACCAACGACGAGGAGGCCACCACCAGCGCGACGCAATTGAGGTTGGCCACGCTGGGGTCGATTCGCAGTTGGCACAGCGCGCACAGCAGGCTGAGGGCCTGCATCAGGCCAAAGAACAGGTCGAGCTTGTTGGCGCGCATGCTCATGAAGCCTGGAGGTTGGCCAGGCGCTTGAGAACCGCACGGCACAGGTCTTCGTTGCCGACCTGGTTGGCCAGCAGCCGACGTTGTCCTGCCTGCCTGATCTTCTCGCGCAGGCTGGGGTTGGCCAGCAGGGCTTTGCAATGCGCGGCGCATTCCTGGGCGGATGACCAGAACACCGCTTCTTCGCCATCGCGGTAAAGCTGCAGGTGTTCGTCCGTGCGTTGCGCGCACAGCAAACCACCGGCCGCCGGGATCTCCATGGTGCGGGTGGTGTGCTGGTCCCGGTTGCCTTTGGACAGCATGCCGATGCACAGGCGTGCACCACGGATCGCATCGACGTAGGCCTGGCCCGACAGGCTCTGGCCACGCCAATAGGGTTGAAGCGCAGGCCACACATCGGAGCTTTGCCAGTTGTCGCCCCAGATGGCGGGCTTGAGGCCTTGCCGGATCAGGTCCAGCATGAACAGGTCGCGGCCTTCACCCTTCATGCGCCGGCCGATGAAAACGATGTCGTTGTCGTAGAGGGGGTCAACCGGGCGGGCTTCGTCGATGGGGCGGTGGGCCACCTCGTCGTGGCTCATCCAGACGCGGAGCACGTCGCGCGCCCCCAGCGCCTGGAACTCGGCCACGTTCATGGGCCGCACCACCACACACAGGTCGTAGGCGGGGATGGCGCTGCGCAAGGTCATGAACCGTGCCCGGTCGCGCGTGCCCGAGGGATCGTCGTGGTTGAAGAGCACCAATTGCGTGGCGTGGGCTTTCAGTTGCTGCAGGGCGGTCAGGCTGAGCAGTTCGCCGTTGTCGACCCAGCACAGGTCGTGGCCAGGGTGGCGTGCCAGCTGTGTCTTCAGCCATTGGTTCACCACCGACCGGATCATCAGGTAGCCCGTGCGGTAGTGCAGGGCGCCGAGAAGTCCTCGGGTGTGCGGCTCGACGGCCTGGTAAGGGTCGAGCACATCGACGTGGCAGCCCAGGCGGCGCAAGGCCTCGGCGCGGTGCCCCGAGGTGGAGGACGGGCTGGAGGCACCCAGGTACAGAACACGCATGTCATGCCCTCCCAAGGGCTTGGTAGATGCTGCGTGCGCTGGTGCCATAGTCGCGCCAGCCGCCAGCATCCTTCACCTTGAGCAGGGCCTGGCGGCTCATCTCCGCGCGCTTGGCGGGGTTGTCGGCCAGCGACTGCAGGCGTGCGGCCAGGGCTTCACTTTGGCGCGTGGGCACGATGAAGCCTTCCCGCCCATCGGTGAGGAGGTCGCGCGCCCCGGTGTGGTCCGTGCCGATCACGACGCAGCCACAGGCCATGGCCTGCGACAACACCATGCCAAAGCCATCCTGAACACTGGGCAACACCATCGCATGGCTTTGGCTCATCAGCGACTTCAACTCGGCCTGTGGCACGTGGCCCAGCAAGCGCAGCTCATCGGGCCACAGGCCGTGGGCCTTCATGCGCTCGATGAACACGGGCGATGGTGCGCCAGCGAAGGTCAGCGATTTGCGCGGATGCCTGATCATCTTGTAGGCCTGGAGCAGGTAGGGGAGGCCTTTGTTCAGGTTCATGCCGCCCACGTACAGCACATCGAACTGCCCGGGCACCGGCTGACCTGTCGGTTTGAACATCTGCAGGTTGACGCCGTAAGGCAGCATGCGCAGCTTGTGCGCTGGCACGCCGGCCTGGATGAAGGACATCACGCTGAAACTGGACGGCACGGTGATGCAGTCGGCCATCTCGTACTCGGCCTCCTCGCGGGCGATGACGCGCGGGTCGATGCCGTCAAAGGGCACGCCCCAGCGGTCAGATTCTTCGCGCAACAGGGTGTCTTGCACGCGGATGTGCGAGGAGCCCCGATCACAGACATACCGGGCCCCGCGTGCTTGCGCGGCCTGGCCGCTGCGAAGGCCGGAGCCCGACAGGCCGACAAAGACATCGCAGGCGGGCAGGTGGCGTGCCACGTGGGCGTCCAGCGAAGTCTTGCTCAACCACTCCCATTCGCGCACGAGGCGCTTGCCCAGCAGGTGCCGTTTGGGCATGGCCATGTAAGACGCCTGAACCCAGGGCCAGCTTCGGACCTTGTCGGGGGGCAATCCTTCACGCCCCAGCTTGAAGCGCGGGTAGCCCGTGAAGAGGGCCTCCAGGCAGCGGTGGGCGTGGAGCTCGCGGGCCAGGTCGAAGGTGTGGAACCGGCCGGGTGCGGACAAGACAACTTTCATGGTGCGTGAACCAGGCGATGCGCCATGAACAGGCACAGCAGGGCGATGGCCGACTCGGCCGCGAGCATGCCCAGGCCGACACCGTTGATGCCCCAGATGCCGCCCAGGGCGTGTGACAAGGCAAACGCCAGCGCCGCGGCCAGCAAGGACCACTGCGCCAGCGCGATGTGCTGGTTGGTGGCCATGAGCAGAACGCGGGGCACGTGCCAGCTGCCGCAGATGGCGGCGTAGGCCAACAGGGCCCACATCAGCCCGGCCTGGTACCCGATGGCGTCATGGGTCCACAGGCGCAGCAAGTTGGGGCCGATCAGGCACAGCACCAGGCTCAATCCCACGGACAGCGCCAGCCCCAGGACCAAGGAGCGTTGATACAGGGGCTTGGTGGCCGGGCCACCACCCAGCCCGAACAGGCGCGAGAACTCGGCCCACAGCGCGTGCCCGAAGGTGGCCGTGACTTGCACCGCCACACGCGCGATCGTGCGGTAGGTGTTGAAGAGGGCCACCACGGCCGGACCGAACTGTTGGCCCACCAGCAAGGTGATGCCCTGGAAGCTGATGGCATTGGCCAGCGGAAACAGCATGAAGGACAAGGCCGGTTTGAGCATGGCCCGCACCTCGCCCCAATGGGCGTGTTGCGTGCCCCAGCGCAGGCCAGCACTGTCCTGTCGGCTGATCAGGCCGGTGGCCACCACGCCCAGCAGCCGGGCGCACAGGCCCCCCACCGCCACGGCGGTGAAGCTGCCCCACACCCACAGCCCCACCATCCACCCTGCCCATTCCAGCAAGCGGATGAGGGTGCCCAGCGTGGTGCCCAGCGCGTATCGGCCGGTGGCCTTGAAGATGGCCTCGGCCAGGCCACCAAACAGGGCCAGCAGCACACCGCCCACCAGGGCGGCCAAGGCCAGTCGCTCATCGCTGCTGTCCAGGCCGGGGATGGGCGCCAGCATCACGGTTGGCAAGCTCAGCAAGGCCACGCCGGTGCAGGTCAGCAGCATGAACACCAAAGCGCTTTGAAAGACCGTGTTGGCCTGCGGTGCCTGGCCTTGGCCCATGGCCATGGTCATGCGGTTGCCCGCGGTGGCCACCATGCCCACGTCGGCCATCGACAGGTAGGCCGGCAGGGCCGACAGCATGAGCCAGGTGCCATACGTGGCCACATCCCAGTGGTGCAGGAACAGCGGCAGGGATGCCAGCTGGATGCCGATGCTGACGGCTTGTCCAAACGCATTGGCCCCCAGTGCGGCCACGATCCGGCGAATGACCGGGCTCACCTCAGGTGTCCTGCTGGCCGATGATGCGTCGGCGATCTTCGGGATTCATGGCGCCCAGCAAATCCTGGATGAAGCGATCTTGAAGTCCGAAGGGCTGGGGCAGGCGCGTGACCTCCGAAACCCGGAACAACATGCCATCCGATCGGTAGCCCTTGAGGGCCATCTTGATGCGGGCCAGGTTGCGATCACGCGATCCGCGCGACACCTCGTCACCCACGCGAATGAAAAAGGTGAGGGGCTCGGTGCGCCGAGGGCCCATGGTGGTGATCAGTTGCACGGCCTCGATCGGACCAAAGGCTGAACTCACCGTGTGCTCCATGCGCTTTTCCACCCGGAAGCCTTGCGAGGGGTAGCAGGCCTCGGGTGTGTGCAGCTGGGTGTCGTTGGATTGGTCCCGACCGTAAGCGATCGACAGCATGATCTTGCGTCCGGTGGGGCGGTGCAGGTAGGTGCGCGCGAAGGTCTCGCTGTACAAGCGCATCAGGTTCTCTTCCTGCACGGGATTGACCACTGATTTCTGCGCGTAAGGCAGCTCCTGCCATTCACCGAAGCGTGTGGGGATCAGGGTAGCGTAATGGGGCTCGCCAATGACATCGGCCCAGTACTGGCGTGGCTTGAGCAGCTCGGCCGCCGCGACCGAGCCCACCATGATGAGCACGGCGATGAACAGCGCGCTGGCCTTGATTCTGGAAGGTCTGGGCAGCATGGCATTCACCTTGTGGGGGCCGACAGCCATGCCGATGCCCAGCGCAGCAAGCCATCGATTGAGACGATCAGGATCAGCGCGACCAGGAAGAGCACGGCCCCGGCGAACCCGTGCAGGAAGCCTTGCCCCACCTCGTCGCCGAAGTGGTAGGTGAGCAAGGCCAGGAAGATGACGCGGATCATGTTGGCCGTGAACGAGATGGGCACGATCAGCAGGCCCAGCGCGACATTGCGCAGCAGCGATGAATGGCGGGCCACGTTCAGGTAGAAGATGCCCATGGCCTCCAGCATGAACAAGGTGCGCATGCCCGCGCAAGCGTCGGCCACCAGCAACTGGTACTGGCCGATGTTGATGACCACCCCGGTGTGGGTGATGGGGTAGCCCGCGGCCCACAGCAGGTTGCTCACGGCGATCGAGATGTTCAGCTTGATGAACTGGCTGATCGGGTCCAGCAGGAAGCCGGGGATGGGCACCATGAAGAGCAGGAAGAACAGCGGGAACTTCAACTGGTTCAGCAGGGGCGTGCCACCGGCCATCAGCACCACGCCCAGCATCATGGGGATGAAGGCGAACACCTCGAAGTAGATGACGCCCAGCGCCCTGCCCGCCACGTAGAACAGGAAGCCCACCGCGAACGCTGGCCAGCACCAGCCGCGGTGAGGTGGCTCCCCTGGTGGGGCGGTGTATTCACGCCAGCGCGTGATCAGCAGCCACATCGACATGGCCAGCATGATCGGGCCATGGCTGTGCTCGCCTTTGGCCCACAAGCCGGTTTCGTTGTCTTGCAGCAGGTCCCACAAGGTCAGCGCGAACATGGCCAGCAGGCCCAGGGCCAGCACCACCATGTCCAGCGGGATGCTCAAGGGTGCGGATTTTCCGGGCAGCGTGTTGGCGGCCAGGGACGGATTACTCGTGGTAGTCATAGGTCTGGAAGCCGGCTGATTTGATCAGGCTGTCGCGTTGGGCCGAGGCATGGTCGCTGCGGACCATCTCGCCGACCAGCTCGCGCAAGGTGGTTTGCGGGCTCCAGCCCAGCTTGGATTTGGCTTTGGAGGGGTCGCCCAGCAGGGTTTCCACTTCGGTCGGGCGGTAGTAGCGCGGGTCCACCCGCACGACCACGTCACCCACCCGGCAGGTTGCCAACAGCTGGCCGTTCACCGAGCGGATGTCGGCCACCATGCCGACCTCGCGCTCGCCTTGGCCTTCAAAGACCAGGGTGATGCCCAGCTCCTTGGCCGCGAACTCCACGAACTGGCGCACGCTGTACTGCACGCCGGTGGCGATGACGAAGTCTTCGGCCACGTCCTGCTGCAGCATCAGCCACTGCATCTCGACGTAGTCGCGCGCATGGCCCCAATCGCGCAGGGCGCTCATGTTACCCAGGAACAGACACTCTTGCAGGCCCAGCGCGATGCGGCTGATGGCCCGCGTGATCTTGCGCGTCACGAAGGTCTCGCCGCGCACCGGGCTTTCGTGGTTGAACAGCACGCCATTGCAAGCGTACATGCCATAAGCCTCGCGGTAGTTCACCGTGATCCAGTAGGCGTACAGCTTGGCCACCGCGTAAGGGCTGCGCGGGTAGAAAGGCGTGGTTTCCTTCTGGGGGATCTCTTGCACCAGGCCATACAGCTCGGAGGTCGAGGCCTGGTAAAAGCGCGTTTTCTTCTCCAGACCCAGGATGCGGATGGCTTCCAGCAGGCGCAGGGCCCCGATGCCATCGGCGTTGGCCGTGTACTCGGGCTCTTCAAAGCTCACGGCCACGTGCGACTGCGCGGCCAGGTTGTAAACCTCGTCGGGCTGCACCTTCTGCATGATGCGGACCAGGCTGGTGGAATCGGTCAGGTCGCCGTAGTGCAGGATGAAGTTGCGGTTGTCAACGTGCGGATCCTGGTAAAGGTGGTCGATCCGGTCGGTGTTGAACAGGCTGGAGCGGCGCTTGATGCCATGCACCTCGTAGCCCTTCTTCAGCAGAAACTCCGCCAGGTAGGCGCCATCCTGCCCGGTGACGCCGGTGATCAATGCAGTTTTTCGGGATGTCATGGGGTGGCTTTCAGAACTCGTTCATCAACACGCCACCGAACTTGACGGAGGCCTTGTTCAGTTGCTTGACCAGCTTTTGCAGGTGAGGCACGCGGCTGCGGTTCTGGCGCGCGATCACCAAAGCCGAGCCACAGTGCGAGGCGATGATCCGCGCGTCCGAGCCCAGTGAGGCCGCCGGGGTGTCCACCAGCACATGGTCAAACTTGCCCAGCAGCTCGCGCAGCAACAAGCTGAACGCGGCTTGCTGAAGCAGCTCGACCGGGTTGGGGGCCACCACGCCAGCGGGCAGCAGGTACAGGTTGGGCAGGTGCTCGACAGGCTTGATCACATTGGGCTCGGCCCGCCCCGCCAGGATGCTGGTCAGGCCGGGGCCCGCGTCCACGCCGAACACTTCGTGCAGGCGGGCCGATCGCAGGTCGGCGTCCACCAGCAAGGTGCGGCCGGGCAACTGGCTGAAGGCCACGGCCAGGTTGGCGGCGATGAAAGATTTACCATCGCCCACATCGGGGCTGACCACCGCCAGGGCATGGCGTCCGGCGTCATCGCCCATGGCCGACATCAGCAACTGCGAGCGCAGGTCGCGGAAGGCCTCGACCTCCTCGCTGAACGGATCATTGGCCACGACCAACTCTTCATTCAACTTCTGCTCGGCCGTGGGCGCATAGGGGTAGTGGAACTGCTGCGACAAGGCCCACACCACGTCGGCGGGGCGCGCGAATCCCAGAGCCACCACCGCCTCGCCAAAGCGGACGCTGTGCTGGCGTTGGTGGTCCAGTGCCTGCAGTACCTGGTCGGCCGACAAGCCCTTGGTCCGGCGCAGGATGTCACCCAGCGAGGCGTCTTCGATGACGCGGTGTTCTTGTGATGAGTTCATGGGCTTGGCAGCGGCGGTTCAGGCCAGGGCCTTGACTTGTCTGGGCATGGGGCGAAATCGCTGGGGCAATTCCGAGTTCTTCAAGCGCTTCTTGAAAGCGGGGATCGAGCCCATGGGGGGCAGGTGGGTCAGGCCCTCGATCTCGCCATAAGTGCGCAGTCGGCGGTCACGGCGCTCGGCCAGCAAGGCAGCGGTCAAGGCCAACACGATGCCGGCCACACCACCCAGCGCGATGTTGTTCAACACGCGCGGTCCCGAAGGCACGGAGGGGGCGGTGGCGTACTCCAGTGCGGCCACGTTGTCCAGCAGGGCCTTGCTTTCCAGGTGGGTGTTGTTCTGGCGAATCAATACGCCTTCGTAGGCGCGCTGGGCGTTGTCGGCATCGCGCTGCAGCATCGAGGCCTGGTCGCGCACGGCCTTCATCTTGAGAACCTTGCTGCGTTGGGCTTCCAAAGAGCTTCGGATCTGGGCTTCGCGCGATTGGTTGACGGCGTTGCTGATGCCGAAGCTGCCACTGACCCGGCGCACTTCCAACTCGATCTTGCGGCGCATGTCGGCAATGCTGTTGCGCAACTCGCGCACCTGAGGGTGTTCGTCGCCCAGCTTGGTGCTCAGCTGTTCCAGCTGGTTCTCTTGCTGAACCAGGTTGGCCTTCAAGGTACTGACCAGCGGGTTCATCATCACGTCCTGGGTCTTGTCGCCCTGGGCGTTCACGGCGGCCTGGCGGCTGATGGAATCGGCCACGGCCGACTGCATCTGCACGAGCTGAGAGGACAGCTCGTTCAAGCGCGCCATTTCCACGTCCAGTCGCTCATCCGTCACCACGATGCCTTCCTTTTGCTGGAAGTCGGACAGGCGAGATTGGGTCGCTTGCAATTGCTCGCGCAGTTGCTTGGCATTGGTGTCGAAGAACTGGTTGTACTGCTTGGCCGGATCGGTGCGAAGCTGCATGTTCACATCCAGGTAGGCCTTGATGAAGGCATTGACGATGGCCGCCGAGAAGTTGGGCTCGGCCCCGGTGTAAGCCACGTTGATGACGTTGGAACCCCGCGAGGGATGCACTTCCAGCGACAAACGAAACCGGTCTGCCAGCCAGCCTTTGAAGTCGCCTGTGCCCTTGGTGGCGTCCATCCAGTTCTGGCGCAGGGAAGGGACCTCGTTCAGCCTCAAGTCCGCGACCACCTTGAGCGCCACGCGCTGGCTGGTCATCACGTCGATCTGCGTCATCAGGAAGCTGGGCGATGCCGCGCCTGACAAGACCACGCCCGCGATCGGATCGGGCGACTTGATGTCCACCACCACCGAAGCCACAGCGGTGTAGGTTTTGGCTTTGAGCAGGGTGAATGCCGTCACGCTGCTCAGCACCAGAAGGAAGATGCCGCTGGCGATGATCCAGCGTGCCCGCAAGATCGCGAACAGTTGTTCGAAGGTCATGGTTGACCCCAGGCACCAGGGATGAATTCGTACTGCATGGACATCGATCAGAGCGTTCGGAAAGTGACTTAGGCCAAGGTGCGGCGGAGTCTAAAAACTTTCTGTGACAGTTCTCCACATGGCATGTCCGGCGATGCCTGACGCACTGTCGATCACGGTGTTGTCACAGTCCGGGGCTAGGCTCGAATGCATTGGCCATGCCATGGTCGGCGTCATCGAACGTGTTTCACACCGCCAAATCTCGGGTCTTTGTCTCATGTCTTTTCGCATCCTCCATTGCATCTCCTCGGTGAACCCGGTGGGGGGCGGTCCCATTGAAGGCGTCAAGCAGTTGTCCGCCGTCAACCTGAGGCACGGCAACACGGTGGAGGTGGTTTCGCTGGACGATCCCGACAGCCCCTGGGTGAAAAACTTCCCCATCAAGTGCCATGCCATGGGGCCTTCCAGTGCGCCTTACCGCTACTCGTCCAGGCTCGTGCCCTGGCTGTGTGAGCACCGCGGCAACTACGACGTGGTCATCGTCAATGGCATCTGGGAGTACCACTCCTTCGCGGCCTGGCGGGCGCTGCAAGGATCGTCCACACCGTACTTTGTTTACACGCACGGCATGCTGGACCCCTGGTTCAAACGCACCTACCCACTCAAGCATCTGAAGAAATGGTTGTACTGGCCCTGGGCCGAGTACCGGGTATTGCGCGACGCCACCGCCGTGATGTTCACTTGCGAGGATGAACGGCTCCTGGCACGCCAGTCTTTCTGGCTCTACAAGTGCAACGAGCACGTGGTCAACTACGGCACCAGCGCGCCCACGGGTGACGCCGAGGTGCAGCGCCGGGTGTTCCTGGAACGCTTTCCGCACCTGGTGGGCAAGCGCTGCTTGTTGTTCCTGGGTCGGGTCCACGTCAAGAAGGGGCCAGACCTGCTGCTGAAGGCCTTCGCCGCCTTGCTCAATCGCCTGCCTGCCGAGCAGTCCAGGGACTTGCACATCGTCATGGCCGGCCCGGCTGATGATGCTTATGGCGTGGAGATGAAGGCTTTGGCCACCTCGCTGGGGCTGGCGCACCACATCACCTGGACCGGGATGGTGTCGGGCGATCTCAAGTGGGGCGCGTTCCACAGCGCCGATGCCTTCATCCTGCCCTCGCACCAGGAGAACTTCGGCATTGCGGTGGCCGAGGCCCTGGCCTGCGCCGTGCCGGTGCTGATTTCCAACCAGGTCAACATCTGGCGCGAGGTGCAGCAGGCCGGTGCCGGGCTGGTGGATTCGGATGACCTGCCGGGCACCCAGCGGCTGCTGGACCGATGGGTCCAGGCTGACCCGGCGATGTGGGCGCAGATGAAGCGCGATGCCTTGGCCTGCTTCCATCAGCGCTTCGTGATCGAGCGCAGTGCAGAGTCCCTCATCAAGGCCATGGAGATCCACGGCTTGCGGCGGCATGAGCCCGCCAGGGGCTTTGTCAATGGGGCGCACAATGAAGTCGGAGGTACCCCATGACATTCAAATTCAAATCCCAAGCCACCGGTGACCTGTTGATGCTGTCGGCACACGCGCACGCCTTGTTGCACCACATCGGCAAGTCGTCCGATCCCAAGGGCATCCTGACGCCGGAGGAGATGCCGGCCGCGCTGGCCGCCCTCAGGTCCTTGCCCTTGGATGAGATCTCCGAGGAGGGCGCGTCCGCAAAGCAGGACGGTGACGGCGAGCAGCCTGAGGCCGATGCGGTGGATCTGCGCCGCCGCGCCTGGCCTCTGATCCAGATGATCGAAGCCGCGCAGGCGGCCAAGGAGCCCATCGTCTGGGGTGTTTGACCGGCCAACTCAGGCATCATGGGTGACATGAGCGATCACATCACCCGCCTGCTGGTCATTCGCCATGGCGAAACGGCCTGGAACCTGGAGGCGCGCATCCAGGGCCACACCGACATCCCTTTGAACGAACATGGCCGCTGGCAGGCCGAGCGCCTGGCCCTGGCCTTGTCCGATGAAGGACTGGATGCGCTCTACACCAGTGACTTGCAGCGCGCGCGAGACACCGCGCAGGCCGTGGCGCGCGCCACCGGCCTGCCCTTGCAGTTGGACCAGGGCCTGCGCGAACGCAACTTCGGCCGCCTGGAAGGCATGACCCAGAACCAGGTGGCCTTGCAATGGCCCGAAGAGGGCCGACGCTGGCGCGAGCGCGATCCCAGCTATGGCCCTGCAGAGGGCGAGACCTTGCAGTCGTTCTACCAACGCTGCATTGACACCGCCGAGCGCCTGGCCCGCTTGCACCCCGGTCAGACCGTGGCCCTGGTGGCCCATGGGGGCGTGCTGGATTGTTTTTACCGCGCTGCCAACCACATTCCTTTGCAGGCGCCACGCACCTGGACGATTGGCAACGTCAGCATCAACCGGCTGCTTTACAGCCCCGAAGGCTTCAGCCTGCTGGGCTGGGCCGACACGCGGCACCTGGACGACGAAGTGGGCCTGGACGAGACCAGCGATGGCGACGTGGCCTTGAGCCCGGACAAGTAAAGGTCGATGGCTTGCGCGCCAGTGCGGGTCAGGTGGAAGAGTTTGTCGTCCAGCATCCAGGTGTTGATCAGGCCGCTCACCAGCGCCTGCAAGCCCACGGTCATCACGCGGGCGCTGGGTTGAGACGCCACCAGGCCCAGCTTCTGCGCGCGCTTCAAGGCTGTTTCAAGGTGAGCCTGGCAGTTCAGGTGCACCCTCACATGGCGTGCGCGCACATCGCTCAGCTCGTCCACGTACTCCACCTTGTTGACGGCGATGCCGATCACGCGGCGCGTGCGGGGTTCGGTGGCGATGCGGGTCAGGGCGTCCATCATGGCGGCGCGGACCTGCGCCAGCGGGTCGTCGGTGGCCTCTTGTCCTACTCGGCCGATGGTCTCTTCGATGGGCGAGGTGCTCCTGTCCATCATCGCGTTAAAAAGAGCGGCTTTGTCCTTGAAGTGCCAGTAAATGGCGCCACGGGTCATGCCCGCTGCCTGGGCAATGTCCTGCAGGGAGGTTCGCGACACACCTTTGTCCGCAAAGACAAGTTCAGCGGCATCCAGCAGTTGTTCACGCGTCAGCAGGGCGTCTTCTTTGGTGCGGCGCATGGGGAGGTGTCCGGTTTCATCAAGTCAGTCAATTCAATGTGGCTGATTGTGACTGATTTCATTTCATACATACAAGAATGTATGTATAGTTGCCAAATTGATTGACCAGACAAGTATTTTTGAAGAGGTGATCCATGGCGAGCCATGACAAGGGAATGATTCGGCGCAGCAGCGCTTGGGCCGTGCTGGCCGTGACCGCCTCTTTGCTCGCCGCTTGCGGGCCCAAGGCGGCGGCACCCGCTGCCGCGCCGGGTGGCGGCATGCCGCCTGCGCAGGTTGGCGTGGTCACGGTGCAGCCGCAAACCGTGCCCATCATCACCGAGCTGCCAGGTCGCCTGGAGGCCTCGCGCGTGGCCCAGGTTCGCGCCCGCGTGGCCGGCATCGTGCAGCAGCGCATTTTTGTCGAAGGCTCCGACGTGAAGGCCGGGCAGGTGCTGTTCCAGATCGACCCGAGCAGTTTCAAGGCGGTGCTTGACAGCGCCCTGGCTTCGCAGGCCAAGGCCGAAGCCAACTTGAGCCAGGCCACGGCCTTGGTGGGCCGCTACCAGCCGCTGCAAGCCGCCAAGGCCATCAGCCCGCAAGAGTTTTTGAACGCCCAGGTGGCGCAAAGCCAGGCGCAAGCGGATGTGGCTGCCGCCAAGGCCGCCGTGCAGACCGCGCGCATCAACCTGGGTTACGCCACGGTCACCGCGCCCATCTCTGGCCGCATTGGCCGCGCGCTGGTCACCGAAGGCGCCTTGGTGGGGCAGGGTGATGCCACGCAGCTGGCCCTGATCCAGCAAACCAATCTTTTGTACGTCAACTTCACGCAATCGGCCGCCGAGGTGCTCAAGCTCAAGCAGGCCATGGCCCAGGGCAAGCTCAAGCGCGCCGGTGGCCAGGCCGCCAGCGTGCGCGTGCTGCTGGACGATGGCACCGAGTACCCCTTGCCCGGCAAGCTGCTGTTCTCTGACCTGAGCGTGGACAGCACCTCGGGCCAAGTCTCGCTGCGCGCCGAGGTGCCCAACCCGGACGGCGCCTTGATGCCGGGCTTGTACGTGCGAGTGCGCCTGGAGCAAGCCCAGGTCGATGGCGGCATCTTGCTGCCCCAACAGGCCGTGACCCGCTCTACACAGGGCGACACGGTGATGGTGGTGGGTGCCGATGGCATGGTCAAACCCCGTCCGGTCAAGCTGGGCGGTGCCAAGGGCAACCAGTGGGTGGTGCTGAGTGGCTTGAAGTCTGGCGAGCAAGTCATGGTCGATGGCTTCCAGAAGATGATGAACCCCAAGGCGCCGGTCAAGGCCGTGCCCTGGCAGCCCACGCCGTTGCCGGGTGCCGCGTCGGCCCCTGCGTCTGCGCCTGATGCAGCCGCTTCGCGCTGAGGGAGTCTGACATGCCTCGCTTCTTCATCGACCGGCCCATCTTCGCGTGGGTGATCGCCTTGTTCATCCTGGTGTTTGGTGGCGTGGCCATCACCCAGTTGCCCATTGCCCAGTACCCCACGGTGGCGCCGCCGTCCATCGTGATCAGTGCCACTTACCCCGGTGCCTCGGCCAAGACGCTGGACGACAGCGTGGTCAGCGTCATCGAGCAGGAACTCAATGGCGCGCCCGGCCTGGCCTACATGGAATCGGTCAGCCAGGCCAATGGCACGGGCTCGATCACCGTGACCTTCGAGCCCGGCACCAACATCGACCTGGCCCAGGTTGAGTTGCAGAACCGCTTGTCACGCGCCTCGCCGCGCTTGCCAGCGGCGGTGACTCAGCAGGGTGTGAAGGTCGATAAATCGCGCAGCAACTTCCTGATGTTCGTGATGCTGTCGTCGAGCAACCCGGAGCAGGATCCGGTCTTCCTGGGCGACTACGCCTCGCGTAACGTCATCCCTGAACTGCAGCGCGTGCCCGGCATCGGCCAGGCGCAGTTGTTCGGCACCGAGCGCGCCATGCGCATCTGGGTGGACCCGGCCAAGCTGGTGTCCTTCGGCCTGACCGCCGCCGATGTCAACAACGCCATCAGGGCACAAAACACCTTGGTGCCCGCGGGCGGCATTGGCGAGCGGCCCAACATCGTGGAGCAGACTGTGGCGGCCACCGTGGTGGTCAGCGGCCAGTTGGCCAACGTCGAGCAGTTCGGCAACATCGTGCTGCGCGCCAAGACGGATGGCGCCGTGGTGCGCATGCGTGACGTGGCCCGCATCGAGTTGGGGGCGCAAACCTACGGCACCTATGCCCGCTTGAATGGCAAGCCCGCCAGCGGCATCGGCCTGCAACTCTCGCCCACGGGGAATGCCCTGCAGACCGCTGAAGCCGTGCGCAAGCGCATGGCCGAGCTCAAGCAGTATTTCCCCAAGGGCGTGGATTTCTCCATCCCTTACGACACCTCGGGCTTCGTCAAGATCTCCATCAGCCAGGTGGTTGAAACGCTGATCGAGGCCGTGGCGCTCGTGTTCGTGGTGATGTTCATCTTCTTGCAGAACCTGCGCTACACGCTGATCCCGACCCTGGTGGTGCCGGTGGCCTTGCTGGGCACCTTCGGGGTCATGTCGGTGGCAGGGTTCTCGATCAACGTGCTGACCATGTTCGGCATGGTGCTGGCCATCGGCATCCTGGTGGACGATGCCATCGTGGTGGTTGAGAACGTCGAGCGTCTGATGGCGCAGGAGGGGCTGTCGCCGCTGGAAGCCACGCGCAAGGCCATGGGCCAGATCAGTGGCGCCATTGTCGGCATCACCGTGGTGCTGGTGTCGGTGTTCATCCCGATGGCCTTCTTCAGTGGCTCGGTGGGCAACATCTACCGCCAGTTCTCGCTGTCGATGGTGTCGTCGATGCTGTTCTCGGCTTTCCTGGCCTTGTCGCTGACGCCCGCCTTGTGCGCCACGCTGCTCAAGCCCATCCCCGAGGGACACCATGAAAAGCGCGGCTTCTTCGGCTGGTTCAACCGCCGCTTCACCGCGACCACGCATGGTTATGAAAGCTCGATCGCCAAGCTGGTCAAGCGCGGTGGCCGCATGTTGATCGTGTACGCCGTGTTGGTGGGCGTGGTGGGTTGGCTGTATGTGCGCATGCCCTCGTCCTTCCTGCCCAGCGAAGACCAGGGCAACCTGATCGTCAACGTGCAGTTGCCACCGGGCGCCACGTCCAACCGCACCGAGACCGTGATCGCGAAGGTCGAGGACTACTTCCTCAAGCAACCGGAAGTGCAGTCGGTGGTCGGTGTGGTGGGCTTCAGCTTCTCCGGCTCGGGCCAGAACGCCGCCTTGGCTTTCGTCACGCTGAAAGATTGGGACGAACGCCAGGGTGCCGGGCACTCGGCGCAAGACCTGGCGGGCAAGGCCTTTGGCGCACTGATGGGCATCCGCGATGCCTTCATCTATCCGCTCAACCCGCCGCCGATCCGCGAACTGGGCAATGCCACGGGCTTCTCGCTGCGCTTGCAAGACCGCGCCGGCCTGGGCCCCGCCGCCTTGCTGGCCGCGCGCAACCAGATGCTGGGCATGCTGGCGCAGAATCCCAAGGTCACCGGGGTCCGCCCCGATGGCCTGGAAGACGCGCCCCAACTTCAGGTGGACATCGACCGCGACAAGGCCAACGCCCTGGGCATCGGCTTCGACGCGATCAGCGCCACCTTGTCCACGGCCCTGGGCTCCAGCTACATCAATGACTTCCCCAACCAGGGGCGTCTGCAACGCGTGGTGGTGCAGGCCGAGGCCAAGGACCGCATGCAGGCCGACCAGATCCTGCAGCTCAACGTGACCAACAACCAAGGCCAGAGCGTGCCGCTGTCCTCCTTCGCGACCACGCGCTGGATCACCGGCCAGATGCAGGCGGTGCGCTACAACGGCTACCCCGCCATGCGCCTTTCGGGCGACGCGGGCAAGGGCTTCAGCACGGGCCAGGCCATGGACGAGATCGAGACCCTGGCCAAGCAATTGCCCCAAGGCATCGGCATCGAATGGACCGGCCTGTCGCGTGAAGAGAAGTTGTCGGGTTCGCAAGCGACCCTGCTGCTGGGCTTCTCGCTGCTGGCGGTGTTCCTGTGCCTGGCGGCCTTGTATGAAAGCTGGACCATCCCGCTGGCTGTGCTGCTGGTGGTGCCGCTGGGCTTGCTCGGCTCCTTGCTGGGGGCGTCGTTCCGCGACCTGCCCAACGACGTCTACTTCAAGGTGGGCCTGATCACCATCATGGGCCTGTCGGCCAAGAACGCGATCCTGATCATCGAGTTCGCCAAAGAGCTGCACGACAAGGGCATGGGCCTCATCGAGGCCACCTTGCAAGCCTGTCACCTGCGTTTCCGCCCCATCATCATGACTTCGCTGGCCTTCATCCTGGGCGTGTTGCCCCTGGTGCTGGCCAACGGCGCAGGTTCAGCCGCGCAACGCGCGATCGGGACAGGCGTGATGAGTGGCATGATCGCGGCCACAGTGCTGGCGGTGTTTTTCGTGCCGGTGTTTTTTGTGGTGGTGATGACGTGGCTCAACAAGGGCGCCAAACACCCCAAGACCCCCAACGCCTCCGAGGCAGAGGTCGTCCCTCATGACTAAATTCACTGCTGTCAAATCAACCCTGGCCCTGGCGGCCATCCTGGCCCTGGGCGCCTGCTCGCTGACGCCCGATTACAAGCGCCCCGATGCGCCGGTGGCCAGCGACTGGCCTCAGGCGCCCAGCCCGGCGGCATCGGCCGCCTCTTCGGCATCGTCGGCCGCCAATGCGACCGAACTGCCCTGGAGCACCTACTTCCCGGATGCCCGCCTGCAGGGCCTGATCCGCAAGTCGCTGGAGAACAACCGCGACCTGCGCGTGGCCGTGCTCAACATCGAGCAGGTGCGGGCTCAGTACCAGGTGACGCGTGCGGACCAGTTGCCCACGCTGAACGCCTCGATCACGGGCACGCGCCAGCCTTCGACCGTGGCACCTTACCCGGTCACCACGACGGCACAGGGTGGGGTGACCATCACCGCCTTCGAGCTGGACCTGTTCGGCCGCTTGCGCGCGATGAGCGCCGCGGCCAGCGCGCAGTTGCTGGCCACGGAAGAGGCCCGCAAGTCCGCGCACATCAGCCTGGTGGCCGCGGTGGCCAACACCTATTACGCGATCTGGGCCGACCGTTGGCAACTTGCCCTGGCCGAGCAAACCTTGCAGGCGCGCCAAGGCTCGATGAAGCTGCAGCAGCTCAAGTTCGACAACGGTGTCCTCAACGAGCTGGATTTGCGTTCGACGCAATCGGTGCTGGAAGCTGCGCGCATCAGCCGTGCGCAGGCGCAGCGTCAACTGGCGCAGGACACCAATGCCCTCAACTTGCTGCTGGGTGAAACCGCCCCGGCCGACCTGCTGCCGCCCGCGCCTGTGCTGCCCACCGCCAGCGCCATGGAGGACCCGCAAGCCGTGTCCGCCCTGGTGCGCGACGCCTTGTGGCCCGGTTTGAGCGAGCTGCCCGTGGGCTTGCCGTCCGAAGCCTTGCTCAAGCGCCCCGACATCGCCCAGGCCGAGCAAGAGCTCGTCTCGGCCAACGCCAACATTGGTGCGGCCCGGGCCAACATGTTCCCGCGCATCAGCCTCACGGCCAGCGCGGGCGTGGTCAGTGACTCGCTGTCCGGCCTGTTCAGCGATGGACGCAGTGCCTGGAGTTTCTCGCCCGGTGTGGTGCTGCCCATCTTTGACACGGGTCGCAATCTGGCGCTGATCGACAGCGCCAAGGTCAAGCGCGAGATTGCCGTGGCCCAGTACGAGAAAGCGCTGCAAAGCGCCTTCCGTGAAGTGGCCGATGCCCTGGTGGCGCGCAGCAGTTTTGCCGACCAGGCCCAGGCCCAGCAGAACCAGACCGATGCCGAAGCGGCCCGTCTGCGCCTGGCCACCTTGCGCTACAGCAGTGGCGTGGCCAGCCAGCTGGATTTGCTGGATGCGCAGCGCAGTCTGTTTGCTTCACAACAGGCCCTGATCTCGGCGCAGCTGGCGCGCCAGCAGGCGCACATCACGCTGTACAAGGCGCTGGGTGGCGGCTGGACGCCGCCCGAGCCAACCTCAGTTCGTTAACTTGCGGATCAGTCGCGCGCCCAGCTTGTTGACGTTGTTCAATGACAGCAAGTGGGCGTGGATCCAGCCCAGGGCACCGTTGTTGAACAGTTCCTGCACGGTGTCCGGCGGCAACTTGTGCAGCTTGTCTTCGTCGACCACCTTGAAACCGTTCAGCGTGATGTGCTGCTCGGCCAGTTTGAAGTCGATGTTGCGGTCCACCAGCAACTCCAGCTCAACCAGGCGCTTGGCAAACGCTGTGGTGCGCTGCATGTCGTTGTGAAAATCCAGCAAGAACTTCTGCAACTGCTGCAGGTAGGCCGTGTCCTTGCCTTCGGCATCGAACAGGGCCTCGCCGTCGGTGGCGTTCAGGCCGTCAAAGGCCTCGTCCACGCACACCGTCAGTTGCGTGCTGCCGGGTTGCTCGGCCAGCACAAAGGGGTAGCGGCGGATGAAGGCGGGCACGTAGCAGTGCGTGTCCCAGGCGCCGTGGTCGTCGATCAGCAGGTTTTCCTTGTCGCGCAGGCCCACCACGGACACCAGGGTGTGCTGGTCGCCCGAGGCGACGAACACGCAGGGAAAGTCCAGCGCGGCCAGCGGCAGTTCGGTCGCGGCCAACAACACGGAATTGGTCTCGCGCGCAAAGTTCAGCTTCTTGTCGCTGGCCTTGACGCGAAGTTGGCGGTGCTGCTCGCGGTTGACCGGCACCAGCTTGTCGTACATCAACAAAGTTTTCATGGCACGTCCCCTTCGGTTGGGCCAGGATCGGCCCGTGGCAGATTATGGTCAGTTTCAATGACGGCCCAGTGTCGCGATAATCCCATCCTGTGAACACCCCTGGTCTGCCCCTTCCCCGGTCGCGCTGGTCGCTTTACCTGGACCTGATCCGCTGGAACCGTCCCCAGGGCTGGCTGCTGCTCTTGTGGCCCACTTTGGCGGCCCTTTGGTTGGCGGCAGGGGGCTTTCCGGGCTGGCATCTGCTGTTGGTGTTCACGCTGGGCACCATCCTGATGCGCAGCGCGGGTTGCGCCGTCAACGACGTGGCCGACAGGGATTTTGACCGCCACGTGCAACGCACGGCCCAGCGGCCGGTGACCAGCGGGCAGCTGTCGGTGAAAGAGGCTTTGGCGGTGGGGGCCGTGCTGGCCCTGGTCTCGTTCGCCCTGGTATTGACCACCAACGCGCTGACCATCGCGATGTCTTTCGCGGCGCTGGCCGTCACGGTGATCTACCCCTTCACCAAGCGTTTCGTGTCCATGCCTCAGGCGGTGCTGGGCGTGGCCTTCAGCTTTGGCATCCCCATGGCCTATGCGGCGGTGGGCGATCATGTTCCGGCGCAGGCCTGGTGGTTGGTGCTGGGCAACCTGGGCTGGGTGCTGGCCTACGATACCGAGTACGCCATGGTCGATCGCAATGATGACCTCAAGATTGGCATCCGCACGTCGGCCATCACCTTGGGGCGTTTCGATGTGCTGGGTGTGATGGGTTTTTATGCCCTGTGCATCGGCTGCTGGGCCATGGTGGGCCATGAGGCTGGACGCGGCGTCTGGTATTTCGCGGGTCTGGCGGTGGCGGCGCTGCAGGCTTTGTGGCATGGCTGGTTGATCCGCCGCCGTGACCGTGATGGCTGCTTCAAAGCCTTCCGCCTGAACCACTGGCTGGGTTTGAGCGTGTTCGTGGGCCTGGTGCTGGACACGGTGCTGGCGGGCTGAGTTGGCGGGCTGTGGCTGGGAGCGCGAGGCGGGGATGAGCCGGTGGCTGGCAGGGCTCCTATGGTGGCGGTCCACCGCTGCGCGGCGGACTGCTCTGCGGTGCTCGCCAGGGGCGGGGATCGTCCGAAACTCGCCTTCGGCTCAAACAACGGACGATCCTTTTTCCGCCCCAGGCTGCGCTCCTCGACGCCCCCGAAGTCGCCCCGCCAGCCACCGCCTCATCCCTGATCGCCTCGCTGGTGGCGTGGCACGAAAAAGAACCGTGCTGCGCCACCAGCGGGGCGAAACAAGGGCTGGGGTGGCATCCGGCGGGGCGCCTGCTTGGTGCTGAGAAGCGGAGTGCCGAGGTGGGCGCGCGATAGCGCGCATCGTCATCTGACTGGCCGTGGTTGTTTGAGTGCAGCGGCCAAAGGCCGCGCAGCGAGTTCCACGGCCCCACCTCGGTGCGAGCATCGCAAGGCAGTCCCGCGCAGCGGGACCACCAAGCTGAAGTCCCGACGGATGTCGACCCAGCCCTCGCCCCGCGCTGCACCGATCAAACGCTCACAACGTGGTGAGCCCGCCCAACCTTAGCGCCCGAACTCATCCCCCAACTCGCCCGCCCGCTGCTGCGCGGCGCGCATGGCGGCCACGAACGCCGCCTTGACGCCATTCGCTTCCAGGCTGCTCAGCGCCGCGTAGGTGGTCCCGCCCTTGGACGTGACCCGCTCGCGCAGCACCGAGGGTGGTTCGGTCGATTGCGACGCCAGGGTCGTGGCCCCCGCAAAGGTGGCCAAGGCCAAGGCGCGGCCTTGCTCGGCATCCAAACCCATGTCCGCCGCCGCCTGCACCATCGCCTCAATGAAATAGAAAACGTAAGCCGGGCCTGAGCCCGACAGTGCCGTCACCGCATCCAGGTCGCTTTCCTGCTTCACCCACAGCCATTGGCCTGTGGGCGCCACCATGTCCTGCACGGCCTGCTTCTCAGCCTCGCTGACCTCCGGCCGGGCAAACAGCCCGGTGATGCCTTGCCCGACCAAGGCCGGGGTGTTGGGCATCGCGCGCACCACGCGCGGGGTGCCCAGCAGGCGGGCCATGTCGCTGGTGCGCAGGCCGGCCATCACGCTGTAGTGCAAGGCTTGGGCTGTGTGTGCACCACAAGCGGCGGCCGCGTCCTTGAACTGCTGCGGCTTCACCGCCCACACCACGGTGGACACGGTGGACAGGGCCACATCAGGCGAGGGCAGGGCGCTCACGCCCAGGGTTTGCTGCAAACGCAGGCGCTGCTCTTCGCTCGGGTCGATGACCAGGATGCTGCTGGCCGCGCGGCCTTGCCGCAACAGGCCGCCGATGATGGCGGTGGCCATGTTGCCGCCGCCGATGAATGCGATGTCAAAAGATGAAGTGCTCATGGGACGTGATCATGCCGCATCCAGGATGCGGATCAGCTCGCTGGGGTTCAGTGGTTTGCGCAGCAGCGTGACGCCCACGCTGGCCGCTTGCGAGCCCAGGTCGGCGGTGGCGTCGGCCGTCAGCAGGAAGGCGGGCAAGTCTTCTCCGAACTCGTAGCGCAACTGGGCTATGGCCTCCAGGCCGGTGATGCTCAGGCCCAGGCGGTAGTCGCTGATCACGGCCACGGGCAAATCGCCCAAGGGCATCTCGCCCGAGGTCTGAAGCGCGGCCACGGCCTCCACCGCGAGGTCGGGCGTGTGTCCGGTGGCGGCTTGCCAGCCGTTCTGGCGCAGCACCAGCGCCATGCTGTCCAGCACCTGGGGTTCGTCGTCGATCAACACCACCACACCGCGCTGATTCGGGTCTTTGGGCGCATCCTGGCTGACGCCCACGGAGTTGGGCGATGGTGCGGCGATTGCCTCGCGCAGCGGCAGCCGCAACGAGAAGCAGGAGCCACGCCCCAGCTTTGACCGCACGGTGACCTGAACGCGGCCCAGGCGTGCCAGCCGCCGCACCACCGCCAGCCCCAGCCCCAGGCCTTCGCCCGAGCGACGTGCCGTGGTGTGCGCTTGAAAATAGTCGTCAAAAATGCGTTCGCGGTGCTCGGGGGCCACGCCCACCCCACTGTCCCACACTTGGCAGAGCACCCAGCGCCCCCGCACCCGGGCACGTAAGCGCACCTGCCCCTGGTGTGTGTAGCGCACGGCGTTGTTGAGCAGGTTGCGCAAGATGCGCTCGGTGATGTGCGGATCGGCCTGCACCCAGGCGTCGGTGGCGTCCACCTGCCAACTCAGGCCCTTGTTGGCGCACAGCACCGCGAACTCGTGGTCCAGGCGCCGGTACAGGGTGGACAAGGCCAGGGCCTGGGGTTGGTGCTCCACCCGTTCGGCATCAATGCTGGCCACGTCGAACATGCGCTCGAACAAAGTGCTCAGTGATCGCAGCGAGGTGCTGATCTTGGACAGCAGATCCTGCCCTTCGGCCTGGGGCACCCAGGGGGTGAGGGCGTTGGTGAGCAGCATCATCACGTGCAGGGGCTGGCGCAGGTCGTGGCTGGCGGCGGCGAAGAACTCGCTCTTTTGCCGGTCGGCGCCCTCGGCCAGGGCCTTGGCCAGTGTGACCTGGTTGATCTCGTGGCGCAGTTGCAGCACCAGCGCGGCGTTTTCGTGGCGAAGCAGGGCGCCTTCGCGCAGGCGCCGGCTGATGCCGGAGGAGATGAACATGCAGGTGATCATCGACAGCAGCAGCACCACGGCCAGGTAGACAGAACTGTCTTCGTGATCAACCAGCAAACGTGCACTGACCAGCAGCAGCAGCGGAAAGCTGCCAAAGAAGCCGACGATCCAGTCGTGCACCAGCACCAGCATCAGCGTGTAGCCGTACACCACCACAGCCGCCACCAGGCTCATTTTCCAGCTGGGTGTGGCCACGCTCAGCAAGGCCACGCCCATCAGGCCCCAGAACACGCTTTGCAGCAGATGCCAGCCCACCAGGGTGGCGCGCCAGGTGCGGTAGCCCGAGGCGGCGATGCCAAAGCGCTGAAACCGCCGGGCCATCAGGCCCACGACGGCCCACACGATCAGCAGGCCGATGGCCGGGGCGACCCAGTGCCAGCGCGGCAGGGGCGAATCCTTCACCATCCAGGCCAGCAACAGCAGCGCAGGGATCTGCGGCAAGACCGAGCCGGGCGTGATGCGCCAGCTGTCTTGAAGCAATTGCAGGTCGATGCGGGATTCGATGGGCGCCAGCCCCTTGAGGGAGCCGCGCCACCAACTCACGGTAGCTGCTCCTCGACGGGCGCCTGGCGGGAGCACAACAGGACCAACTGCGTGCGGCTGTGCACCTTGTAGGCCCGGAAGATGGCGCTGACATGCAGCTTCACGGTCTCGGGGCTGATGCCCAGCGCGGTGGCGATCACCGGGTTGGAGCAGCCGCGCGTGATCCAGGTCAGCACGTCTTTCTGACGCGGGGTGAGCTTGATGCTGGGCAGCAAGTCAGGTGAATCGGGCAGGGTGGCCGCCGGGCTGGACAGCAGATCGGCCGGAAAGTGCAGCCGCCCCTCGACCAGGGCCTGCAGCGCCGTCATGAAGCCATCGAGCTCACCCAGCTTGGGGATGAAGCAGGAGGCGCCGTGGTGGATGCACTCCAGCGCCAGTTGCGCGTCGGTGCTGCCGGTGATGATGCCGATGCGTTGGGTGGTGGCCACCTGGCGCACATGCTTGAGGGTGTCCACGCCACTGCTGTCGGGCAGGCCCAGGTCCAGCAGGACCGCGTCGATCGGGTCGGCGGCCGAGTTGGCCAGGTGCGACAGGGCGCCGCGGCAGGTGTTGGCCTGCGAAAAGCGTGCTGCGGGTTGCAGGCTGCGGATGGCGTGCATCATCCCTTCACGGATGAGGCTGTGATCATCAACTAACAGGTAATGCGGAGATTGGTGATCCATGGCGCCTTCTTCTGGGCGTGATCTTATCTGGGCCGTCAGCGTTGTCCAAAGATGGCGGACCCAATTCGTACCATGGTTGACCCTTGTTCCACGGCCATTTCGAGGTCGGCGCTCATGCCCATCGACAAAGTATCCAGTGTTAACCCGTGATCACGCAGTTCATCGAACACTTCTCGTATCTTTTTCAGGGCCTGGTGTTGGGTGGACGCGTCGGTGCTGGGGGCTGGCAGCGCCATCACCCCCCTTAATTGCAGGTGGGGCAGTTGGGCCACGGCCTGTGCCAGGGCCAGGGCCTCGGCCGGATCGACCCCGCTTTTGCTGGCCTCGCCACTGGTGTTGACCTGCACGCAGACCTGCAAAGGCGGCAGGTGCGCAGGCCTTTGTTCGCTCAGGCGCTGGGCGATCTTCACGCGGTCCACCGTGTGCACCCAGTCGAAGTTTTCGGCCACCACGCGGGTCTTGTTGCTCTGTAGCGGCCCGATCAGATGCCATTCGATCTGCGGGCGCAGGTCGGCCAGCTCGGCCATCTTGTCCACGGCCTCTTGCACGTAGTTTTCACCAAAGCGGTGCTGTCCGGCCTCAAAAGCCTCGCGCACATCGGCTGCCGGAAAGGTCTTGCTGACCGCCAGCAATGTGACACCATCGGCCGGACGGTCCACTTTTGAACAAGCCTGCTTTATTCGGCTTTGCACGAGTTGTAGCTTGCTGGTGATCGTCGCCATAATGGTCTGTCAAGAAATCCCGGCCCCAATCATCCATGGATATCACCCAACTTCTCGCCTTCTCGGTCAAGAACAAAGCGTCTGACTTGCACTTGTCGGCGGGTTTGCCCCCCATGATCCGGGTGCACGGCGATGTGCGGCGCATCAACGTCGATGCGCTGGACCACAAACAGGTCCACGACATGGTGTACGACATCATGAACGACGCCCAGCGCAAGATGTACGAAGAAACGCTGGAGTGCGACTTCTCGTTCGAGATCCAGGGCCTGGCGCGTTTCCGGGTCAATGCCTTCAACCAGAACCGGGGCGCTGGCGCCGTGTTCCGGACGATTCCTTCCAAGATCCTGACGCTGGAGCAGCTCAACGCGCCCAAGATCTTCGCCGACCTGGCGCTGCGTCCGCGCGGCTTGGTGTTGGTCACCGGCCCCACCGGTTCGGGCAAGTCCACCACGCTGGCCGGCATGGTCAACCACCTGAACGAGTCCGAATACGGCCACATCCTGACGGTGGAAGACCCGATCGAGTTCGTGCACGAATCCAAAAAGTGCCTGATCAACCAGCGCGAGGTCGGGCCGCACACCATGAGCTTTTCCAACGCGCTGCGCTCGGCACTGCGCGAAGACCCGGACTGCATCCTGGTGGGCGAAATGCGCGATCTGGAAACCATCCGCCTGGCCCTGACCGCCGCTGAAACTGGCCACTTGGTGTTCGGCACCCTGCACACCTCCAGCGCGGCCAAAACCATTGACCGGGTGGTCGACGTTTTCCCGGCGGCTGAAAAAGACATGGTCCGCGCCATGTTGTCCGAATCGCTAGTGGCGGTGATCTCGCAGTCGCTGTGCAAGCTCAAAGATGGCTCGGGCCGCGTGGCCGCCCACGAGATCATGGTGGCCAACGCCGCCATCCGCAACCTGATCCGCGAAAACAAGATCGCCCAGATGTACTCGGCCATTCAGACCGGCAACAACGCCGGCATGCAGACGCTCGATCAGAACCTGAGCGACTTGGTGCGCCGCAACCTCATCTCGCCCGCCGAAGCCCGCTCCAGGGCCAAGTCGCCCGAAAACTTCCCGGGCTGACATGAGACGTTTGCTGGACCGATTCAAAAGCACGAGCCCTGGCGACACCTTCTCGGAGCGCGAAGCCGACGACGAAGGTTTCTTCTCCACCCAGTTCATGGAGCGCCCCGAAATCTCGCGGGCTGCTTCGGCCTGGACCTCGCGGGCCCTGGCCGTCGGCGCCCAGAGCCTGGACCCCCAGGTGGGGGTGGCTTTGCTGCTCAAAGCCTGGCTTGATGACACCTTCACCAGCCTGATGGGCGAGGCCGAGTGCGACAAACTGCGCACTCACCTCGAATTCGTCACTGTCCCGGCCGGCCGGGAGTTGATCGTGCAGGACGAAAAGGGCGACTATGCCCTGGTGATACTGGAAGGCCTGGTGGCCGTCGATCGCGTGCAGCCCACTGGCGAGCGCGCGCGCCTGGCCGAATTGCGCGAAGGGGATGTCTTGGGTGAAATGTCCTTGCTGGATGCCGGGGCGCGTTTCGCGTCCTGCCAGACGCTGAGCCGCTGCTCCCTGGCCGTCATCACGCGCAGCGCGCTGGACGAGTTCGCGATCGAAGAGCCACGCCTGGGCTTTGCCCTGATGGCGGGTGTGGCTCGCCGCCTGTCCCTGCGCATGCGCCAGCTCAGCGCGCGTTTGGGCGCCCTGCTCACGGCCGGTTGATTTACAGTCCACACAACACCATCGTCGTCTAAAACATTCAACGGGATTCACGCCATGGAACGCGATCAGGCCTCCAAATTCATCAACGATCTGCTCAAGCTGATGATCGCGCGTGGGGGCTCCGACTTGTTCCTCACCGCCGAATTTCCGCCCGCCATCAAGGTCGACGGCAAGGTCACCAAGGTGTCGCCGCAACCGCTGACGGCGCAGCACACCATGGCCCTGGCCCGTTCCATCATGAACGACAAGCAGGCGGCCGAGTTCGAGCGCACCAAGGAGTGCAACTTCGCCATTTCGCCAGGTGGGGTGGGGCGCTTCCGCGTGAACGTGTTCGTGCAGCAAAGCTTCGTCGGCATGGTGCTGCGGACCATTCCGCAGCAACTGCCCACGGTCGATGCCATGGGCCTGCCGCAGATCCTGAAAGAGGTGGCGATGAACAAGCGCGGCCTGGTCATCCTGGTGGGTGGCACGGGTTCGGGCAAATCGACCACGCTGGCGGCCATGGTTGATCACCGCAACGAGAACACCTACGGCCACATCATCACCATCGAAGATCCGGTCGAGTTCGTGCACCCGCACAAGAACTGCATCGTCACCCAGCGCGAGGTCGGCATCGACACCGATGGCTGGGAGATGGCCTTGAAGAACACCCTGCGCCAAGCCCCCGATGTGATCCTGATGGGCGAAGTTCGCGACCGCGAGACCATGGAGCACGCCGTGGCTTTCGCCGAAACCGGCCACTTGTGCATGGCCACCTTGCACGCCAACAGCGCCAACCAGGCGCTGGACCGCATCATCAACTTCTTCCCCGAAGAGCGCCGCACGCAACTGCTGATGGACCTGTCGCTGAACCTGAAGGCACTGGTCTCGCAACGCCTGCTGCCCCGCCAGGAAGGCAAGGGCCGCGCGGCAGCGGTCGAAATCCTGCTCAACACCCCCTTGATCTCCGACATGATCTTCAAGGGTGAGGTCGGCGAGATCAAGGAGATCATGAAGAAGTCGCGCGAGCTGGGTATGCAGACCTTCGACCAGGCCCTGTTCGACCTGTTCGAGAACAACGACATCACCTTTGAAGACGCGCTGCGCAACGCCGACTCGGTCAACGACTTGCGCCTGCAGATCAAGCTGCACAGCCAGCGCGCGCGCAGCACGGATCTGTCGTCCGGTACCGAGCACTTCAAGATCGTCTGATGACCGTGAGCAAAACCTACGAAGCCGTGGCGCCACACAAGGTGGCCTTCCTGGGCTTGGGCACCATGGGCGCGCCCATGGCGGCCCACCTGCTCAAAGCCGGCCACCAGGTCACCGTCTACAACCGCACGCAGGCCAAGGCCCTGGCCTGGGTGGCCGAGCATGGCGGCGCCTGGGCGGTGTCACCGCGCGAAGCGGTGCGCGAGGCACAGATCGTGTTCACCTGCGTGGGCAATGACGACGATCTGCGCAGCATCACCGTGGGGCCCGAGGGCGCCTTCGGTGCCATGCCGGATGGCAGCGTGCTGGTGGACCACACCACCACCTCGGCTGAGGTGGCCCGCGAACTCGCTCAAATCGCCCGCGACCAAGGCCTGCATTTCATCGATGCCCCCGTCTCGGGTGGCAACCTTGGGGCCATCAACGGCGTGCTGACCATCATGGGTGGCGGCGATGCCGACGCATTCAGCCGCGTTCAGCCCGTGTTGCAGGCCTATGCCCGCGCGGTCACCCACCTGGGCGCCAGCGGCTCGGGCCAACTGGCCAAAATGGTCAACCAGATCTGCGTGGCCGGGCTGTTGCAAGGCCTGTCAGAAGCCTTGGCGTTTGGCCAGACCGCGGGCCTGGACATGCAGGCCGTGCTGGGCGTCATCACGCAAGGCGCGGCCGGCAGCTGGCAAATGCAGAACCGCGGCCCCACCATGGTCAATGACCTGTTCGACTTTGGTTTCGCGGTTGACCTGATGCGCAAGGACCTGGGCCTGTGCCTGGATGAAGCCAAACGCCTGGGGGCCCGACTGCCCGCCACGGCCCTGATCGACCAGTTCTATGCTGATGTGCAGGGCATGGGCGGCGGCCGCTGGGACACCTCCAGCCTGATCCGCCGTTTGCGCTGACCCCTGCCCCCAGGGGGTCAGGGATTGGACGCCGCTGGTGAAGCGGGCCGGGGTGGCGGCAGCTTGCGCGCCAGTTCATCCTCGGTCATCAGCTGGAACACCTTGACCACCTTGGTCACGCCGCTCACGCCGGAGGCCAGTTCAGCCGCCCGGTTGGCTTCGCGCTCGGTCACCAGGCCCATCAGGTAAACGTCTCCTCGCTCGACCACGATCTTGAAGGCGTTGGAGAACATGTCGCGCGCGTCCACGAAGCTCGCCTTGATCTTGCCCTTGATCAGCATGTCGCTGGAGCGTGAACCCAGCGAGCTGGCGCCCATCACGGCCAGTTCATTGACCACGGATTGCACGTTTTCGACCCGCGCCACTGCTTGTTCCACGGCGGTGCGATCCGCCTCCGACGCCACTTCGCCCGTCAACAAAACCAGGCGGTTGTAGGAGGTTGCGTTGACGTGGCTACTTTCGCCCACCGTTTCGCGGATGCGCGAAGAGGCCTTGATCTCGATGCCCTGGTCTTCCAGCTGCGTGCCGGAGGTGCGGCGGTCCGAGGCCATGAAGGCCCCGCCGATGGCCGAGCCCAGCACCAGCGGCGCGCAACCGGCCGTCAGGTTCAAGGCCAGCGCCAGCGCCGTCCAGCGGCCAAAGCGTCCCAGGTTCTGCAATGTGTTGATTTTTTTCAAGCCACGTCTCCTAGCAAATGGGTGTCCACGGCCTCGCACAGGCTGTGCAGGGCCAGCCAGGCCACGGCGAAAAGCCGGGCCGCCTGGTGTCCGGGTAAAGGTACCCAGACATCGGTGTCTCTCAGCAGCGGGCCCAGCACCGAAGCGGCCTCGCCCGTGAAGAGCACCAAAGTCAGATCTTGTTCGCGGGCCGCTTCGGTGGCCGCCACCAGCGCGGGCTCATCGCGTTCCAGTGAAAACGCCAGCCAGATGTCGCCGGGGTGGCCCAAGGCGCGAACCTGTGCGACCAGGTTGTCGTCCTTGCTGGGCACGGCCAGGGCGGCCAGCGGCGGGCGTTCGCGGCTCACGCCCCTGACCAGCAGCGAGGCGGTCTGTTGCGCCAGCCATTCGGCCTCGGCCACGCCCGCGCACAGCACCTTGCCGCCCGCCGTCAGCGTGTGCGTGATGGCCTGGGCGGCGTAGTGCAGGTGCAGCGCCAACCGATCCGCCGACTGGTAAAGCACATCGGCGGTCTCCAGGAAGGGCTGCTGCGAGAAAGGTTGCTGAAATGGTGTGTCCGACATGAAGGTCGATGATAAGGGCTATGCCGAGGTGTCGAAGGCGGCCACGATCCATTCCAGTGCATCGCCGTCGATGGCCACCACGTCGAAGCGGCAAGGCGGCCAGGGGTTCAGCTGCATCAGGTAATGCCGCGCGCCTCGGATGCAGCGCTGCTGTTTGCCGCGCCCGATGCTGGCCGCCGCGCCACCGTGGTCGGCACCACTGCGCTGGCGCACTTCCACGAACACCAAAGTGCCGTCCCGATCATCGCGCATGATCAGGTCCACCTCCGCGCCGCGTGCCGACGGGCCGCGCGCGACCCGATAATTGCGCTCAACCAGCTCCAGACCCTGCGCCTGCAAATAGGCCAGGGCGCGGCCCTCCGCCTCATCTCCCCGGGATTTCGTCGTGACCTTCGATGCCAATGTGCTGCTCCAGGCCGCTTCTCACGCGGCCGCCGGCCAGCAGTATCCCAAAGGGGCGCTCTACCTGGTCGCCACCCCCATCGGCAACCTCGCCGACATGACCTTGCGCGCCATCCAGGTTTTGGTCCTGGCCGACGTCGTGGCGTGCGAGGACACTCGCGTCACGGGTGGCCTGCTGCGACATTTTGGCCTGGACAAGAAGATGATGGCCGTCCACCAGCACAACGAAGCCAGCGCGGCCCACCAGGTCATCGAGGCCCTGCAGCAAGGCCAACGCGTGGCCTACGTCAGCGATGCCGGCACGCCCGCCGTGTCCGACCCTGGCGCGCAATTGGTGGCTCGAGTCCAGGCGGCGGGCCTGCGCGCCGTGCCCATCCCGGGCGTGAGCAGCGTCACCACCGCGCTCAGTGTGGCGGGCGACACCGCCAGCACCGGCTTTCACTTCATGGGCTTCCTGCCGCCCAAGGGCGCCGCGCGCGCCACGGCCCTGGCCGAAGCCCTGACCTGGCCGGGCAGCCTGGTCTTGTTCGAAGCCCCCCACCGCATCGACGACCTGGCCCGCGACCTGCAAACGCACGCCGCCCACCGTCAGGTCACCCTGTGCCGCGAGCTGACCAAGCAATTCGAAGAAATCGCCACCCTGGGCGTGCCCCAGTTGCCCGAGTGGATCAAGGCCCAGCCGCACCGCGACCGGGGCGAATTCGTCGTGGTGGTCCACGCCGCCGGTGCGGTCGCGGCCGCTGACGAGTTCTCCACCGAGGTGCTGGCCTTGCTCCAGGCCCTGTCGTCACATCTGCCCATCAAGCAGGCGGCCGGACTGGTGGCCGATGTCACCCGTCTGCCTCGCAAAGCCCTCTACGAGAAAGCCCTCAGCTGGCGCCAGGCCGACGAGCAGTCCTGACAGCCTTTGTTCCCTGAACACTGGGTTCGCGGGCCGGGCAAACCCCGGACTCAAGGGCTAACCCGAGCGACTTGCCAATTATTTAACGGAATACTCGCGCCATCGTTCATATAACGATTTGCGTCATAAATTAGCTGCACCGCAACACGGTGCGAGTGACTTCCTTAGGAGATTTGCAATGAAATTCGGATTCACCTTGCGCGCCGTGTGTGCCGCCGTTGCCGTGGCCGGTGCCGTCATGGCCCCCGCCGCCCACGCTGGCACAGCCTCCAAGACCAAGTACCCATTGGTGCTGGTTCACGGCTTCATCGGCTTCGACAACATCGTGGGCATTCAGTACTTCTACACCATCCCCGGCGCCCTGCGTGACGACGGCGCCACCGTCTACATCGCCTCGGTCAACCCCTCGCAAACCACGGAATTCCGCGGTGAAGAGCTGATCCAGCAGATGAAGCAATGGGCCGCCAAAGACGGCGTCAAGAAGTTCAATCTGATCGGTCACAGCCACGGCGGCCCCACCGTTCGTTACGCGGCAGGCACCGTGCCCACCATGGTGGCCAGCGTGTCCACGGTGGCCGGTACCCACTTCGGCAGCAAGGTCGCTGATGACATCCTGGCGGGCACCACCCCCGGTGGCGGCTTCGACCAAACCGCCACGGCGGGCCTGAAGCTGATCTCGTGGTTGACTGGCAACAAGACCACCAGCGACACGGACCTGCTGACCGCCTTGAATGCGCTGAGCGCCCCCGGCGCGGCTGCTTTCAACGCCAAGTACCCCGCTGGTGCGCCCACCACGGTCTGCGGTCAAGGCCCCAGCAGCGCCAAGGTCGCTGGCAACAGCATCCTGTTCTACTCGTTCTCGGGCACCTCGCTCAAGACCAACACCAGCGACATCTCCGACGCGCTGTTGGCCTACACCGGTGACTACTTCAAGGGCGAGGCCAACGACGGCTTGGTGTCGCGTTGCTCCAGCCACTGGGGCAAGGTCGTCAAGGACAACTACCCCTGGAATCACCTGGACGAAATCAACCAGGTCCTGGGCGGCATCGGCAAGGGCGCGCCTGAACCCGCAGCCTTCTACAAGCAGCATGCCAACCGCCTGAAGTGGGCTTTCCTGTGATGGGTTGATACTCCGGGCTGAGCACCTCAGCCTTTGAGTCAGGCAAGGGTCGCCTCCACAAGAGGTCGGCCCTTGTTGTCGTTTGGCGTCATAGGTTTCCCGGGTGTGGTGTGCGCGACTTGCCCGAATAATGCGGGCAGCCGGGAAATTCCCTTGGCTTTGACAGGACGTGTGTGATGCAAGTGCGTGGAATGTGGGCGACGGGTCTGTTGGCCGTCGTCATCGGGGTGGGCAGCGTCGTGCTCTGGCAGCGCTCTTCTACCGAGACTTCGGTGTCGGGGCCGCAGGGCGTCAACCAGGAAACCAAGGGCTGGGGCTTCATCGGTGGCCCCAAGGACACGGCGGCCAGCGCCGCGGCGGCCTCCGCGCAAGTGCGCTCTCCGGATCAGGTGCGCGTGCGCCTGTTCAAGGAAGGCTCTTTTGCCGGCACCGAGCCCGCCGGCAACTGGTGCGTGAGCGATCAGAAACTCAAGCCTTGTCCGGAGCTGCGCAGTCGCTTCGAGTACTACGTCCTGGGCCTGGGCGAAGTCACCATCGAAGAAATCCGTGGCCTGATCCAGGACGAGGCCAAGCGTGCCAATGGCGATGCCCTGGCCGCCCAGATCATGGCCGTCTGGGACAAATACTGGCAGGTGCGCACCTACGCCTGGCGCCACAAATTCATCCAGGCCGACCGCAGCACCTGGATGCCGGTGTTCGAGGAGCAGCGCGCCGTGCGCCGTCAGCTCCTCGGCCAGCCCTGGGCCGAAGCCTTCTTCAAGGAAGACGAGCAGCACTTCCAGGAGTATTACGCCCAACTCGAATCCGGCTTGCCGCCACCACCTGATCCCGGCGAGCCTGTGCCCCAGATGGCCCCCGGCAAAGACCCCGCCGCCGTCCGTGCCGAGCGCGTGGCCCGCTATGGCGAAGCCGCCGCCAACCGCCTGGACAAGGCCGATGCGGAATGGGCTGACTGGGAGCGCCGCCTGAACGCTGCCAAAACCGAGTGGGATCGCTTGCAAAAGGCCGCCAACCTGTCGGATGTTCAGCGCAAGGCTGAAATGAGCGCCTACATCAAGTCCAACTTCGCGGCCGACGAACAACTTCGCGTGCAGGCCCTTTTACACCTGTGATTGCACCTGTGATCACATGGCCTCTGGCAAGACTCCTACAATGACCTCATGATTGCTGTTGACGCCACCATCGAACGACTCCACACCGCCCGCGAACTCCTGCTCGCGCCCTACGGTCTGGATGAATCCACACTGCTCAAGGCCCTCAAGGTCATCACGGAGCACCGCGTTGACGACGCGGACCTGTACTTCCAGTACACCCGCTCCGAAGGCTGGAGCCTGGAAGAGGGCATCGTCAAATCCGGCAGTTTCGGCATCGACCAAGGCGTGGGCGTGCGCGCCGTGTCTGGCGAGAAAACCGCTTTTGCCTACTCTGACGACATTTCCGAGGCAGCCTTGCTGGACGCCGCCCGAACCGTCCGCACCATTGCCTCCGCCGGCCAAAGCCGCCGCGTCAAGGTCGGATCGCAAACCGTGGCGGGCAGCCGCACCCTTTACCCCGCCTTCGATCCCATCGCCTCGCTCGACAGCGCGGAGAAGGTCGCCTTGCTCGAAAACATCGAAAAGCGCGCCCGCGCCAAGGACCCCCGCGTCGTGCAGGTCATGGCTGGTCTGGGCTGTGAGTACGACGTCGTCATGGTCGCCCGCGCCGACGGCACCCTGGCCGCCGACGTGCGCCCGCTGGTGCGCCTGTCGCTCACCGTCATCGCCGAGCAAAACGGACGCCGCGAAGTGGGCTCCTCCGGTGGCGGTGGCCGCTTCGGCCTGGCTTATTTCACCGACGACATGCTTCAGCGCTACGTCGATCAGGCTGTGCACGCCGCCTCCGTCAATCTGGAGGCCCGCCCGGCGCCCGCTGGCGAAATGACCGTGGTGCTGGGTAATGGCTGGCCCGGCATCCTGCTGCATGAAGCCGTCGGCCATGGCCTGGAAGGCGACTTCAACCGCAAGGGCTCCAGCGTGTTCTCGGGCCGTGTCGGCCAGCGCGTGGCCGCCAAAGGCGTCACCGTGCTCGACGATGGCACCATCCCGGACCGCCGCGGCTCCCTGAACGTCGATGACGAAGGCTGCGCCACCGAGCGCACCGTGCTCATCGAAGACGGCATTCTGCGTGGCTACATCCAGGACGCCACCAACGCGCGCCTCATGAAGGCCAAGCCCACGGGCAACGGTCGTCGTGAAAGCTACGCCCACGTGCCCATGCCCCGCATGACCAACACCTACATGCTGGCCGGCGACAAGGATCCGCAAGAAATCGTCGCGTCCATCAAGCGGGGCCTGTACGCGGTCAACTTCGGCGGTGGCCAGGTCGACATCACCAGCGGCAAGTTCGTCTTCTCGGCCTCCGAAGCCTATTGGGTCGAGAACGGCAAGATCCAGTACCCGGTCAAGGGTGCGACCCTGATCGGCAATGGTCCCGACGCGCTCACCCGCATCAGCATGATCGGCAATGATCTCGAACTGGACAGCGGCGTGGGCACCTGCGGCAAAGATGGCCAAAGCGTGCCTGTCGGTGTCGGCCAACCCACTTTGCGCATCGATGGATTGACTGTTGGCGGAACTGCTTGACACTCTTTCCAAAAGTAGTGCATAATCGACTTCTTCGCTGAAACAAGGTTTGAGTTCCAGCCCAAGTCCCTCGACTGACCTGATGAAAATTCAGTGCGGTTGCTGCGGCGGGTAAATCAAGGGCTCAGGCTTTATTTCAGATCCGCCCGTTCTACGGGCCCAAGACTGACTGTTCGTTGTTGTGCAATTTTTGCGCAGCCGAAAAGCCAAGTTGGGGTAAGTACACCATGATTCAAATGCAATCGCGACTTGACGTCGCTGACAACACGGGTGCCAAGAGCGTCATGTGCATCAAGGTGCTCGGTGGCTCCAAGCGTCGTTACGCCGGTATTGGCGACATCATCAAGGTCAGCATCAAAGAAGCTGCTCCTCGTGGTCGCGTCAAAAAAGGCGAAGTCTACAGCGCTGTGGTCGTCCGCACCGCCAAGGGCGTTCGTCGTCAAGACGGTTCGCTCATCAAGTTTGATGGCAATGCAGCTGTGCTGTTGAACGCCAAGCTGGAGCCCATCGGCACCCGCATCTTCGGCCCCGTGACGCGTGAACTGCGTACCGAGCGCTTCATGAAGATCGTGTCGCTGGCTCCTGAAGTCCTCTGATCCTCTGGCGTAGCTGCAAAGGACACACAGCCCATGAACAAGATTCGTACAGGCGACCAGGTCATTGTGTTGACCGGTCGCGACAAAGGTAAGCGCGGCACCGTTTCGGTCCGCGTGGATGAAGACCATCTGGTGGTCGATGGCGTGAACATGGTTAAAAAGCATGTTCGCCCCAACCCCATGAAGGGCACCACCGGCGGCATCGTTGACAAGACCATGCCCATTCACCAGTCCAACATCGCCATCTTCAATGCCGCCACCGGCAAGGCTGATCGTGTTGGCATCAAGCTCCTGGCTGACGGCAAGAAAGTTCGCGTCTTCAAGTCCAGCGGCGAAGAAATCAAGGCTTGAGGTTCAAGATGACTCAACAAACTGCACGCCTGCAAGACTTTTACCGCGAGACTGTCGTTCCGGCGCTCGTTGAAAAGTTCGGCTACAAGTCCGTGATGCAAGTGCCCCGCCTGACCAAGATCACCTTGAACATGGGTGTCTCGGAAGCGGTGTCCGACAAGAAGGTCATGGAACACGCTGTGAGCGACCTGACCAAGATCGCAGGCCAAAAGCCCGTGGTCACCATGTCGCGCAAGGCCATCGCCGGTTTCAAGATCCGCGAAAACATGCCCATCGGCTGCATGGTCACCCTGCGTGGTGTCCGCATGTACGAATTCCTGGACCGTTTCGTCACCGTTTCGCTGCCCCGCGTTCGTGACTTCCGCGGTATCTCGGGTCGTTCATTCGATGGTCGTGGCAACTACAACGTCGGTGTGAAAGAACAGATCATTTTCCCGGAAATCGAGTACGACAAGATCGACGCGATCCGTGGTCTGAACATCAGCATCACCACCAGCGCGAATACCGACGACGAGGCCAAGGCCCTGTTGACGGCATTCAAGTTCCCCTTCAAGAACTGAGGTAGACCGTGGCAAAACTGTCTCTGAAGCAACGCGAAGAAAAGCGCGAAAAGCTGGTGGCGCAATACGCCAAGAAGTACGCCGAACTGAAAGGCATCATCAATGATGCCAAGAAGTCCGACGAAGAGCGCTACGCCGCTCGTCTTGAGCTGCAAAAGTTGCCCCGCAATGCAAACCCGACCCGTCTGCGCAATCGTTGCAGCTTGACAGGTCGTCCGCGCGGTACGTTCCGCCAATTTGGCTTGGGTCGTTCCAAGATCCGTGAATTGGCTTTCGCTGGCGACATCCCCGGTGTCACCAAGGCAAGCTGGTAATCGGCTAGGGCACGAACAGGAGTTATTCCATGAGCATGAGTGATCCCATCGCCGACATGCTGACTCGCATCCGCAACGCACAAATGGTCCAAAAGACCAGCGTCACGATGCCGTCATCAAAGTTAAAAGTCGCGATCGCCCAGGTCCTGAAGGACGAAGGTTACATCGACTCTTACGTCGTTGCAGGCGAGGCTACCAAGCCTGCGCTTGAAATTTCGCTGAAGTATTACGCCGGTCGCCCGGTCATCGAGCGCATCGAGCGAGTCAGCCGTCCCGGCCTTCGCATCTACAAGGGTCGCCACGACATCCCTCAGGTCCAAAACGGCCTGGGTGTTGCCATCGTGACGACGCCCAAGGGTGTGATGACCGATCGCAAAGCACGTGCTGCCGGTATCGGTGGCGAAGTGCTCTGCTACGTCGCCTAACCCTTAGGAGCATCGCAATGTCCCGCGTAGGAAAAATGCCGATCGCCGTCCCGAAGGGTGTGGACGTGCAGATCTCTGCAGAACAAATCACCGTCAAGGGCGCCCTGGGCACCCTGACCCGCCCTCAGCACCGCCTGGTCGCCGTGAAAAACGACGCCGGCGTGTTGAGTGTGGCGCCGGCTGACAACAGCACTGAAGCTGATGCCATGTCCGGTACCATTCGCGCCCTGTTGAACAACATGGTCAACGGCGTGAGCAAGGGTTTCGAGAAAAAGCTGACGCTGGTCGGTGTGGGCTTCCGTGCCCAAGCCCAAGGCCAGAAGCTGAACCTGCAAATCGGGTTCTCTCACCCAGTCGTCAAGGACATGCCCGCCGGCATCAAGGTCGAGACCCCGTCTCAGACCGAAGTGCTGATCAAGGGTGTGGATCGTCAGGTCGTCGGCCAGATCGCCGCAGAAGTGCGTGCCTTCCGTCCTCCCGAGCCCTACAAAGGCAAGGGCATTCGTTATGCCGACGAGCGCGTGGTCTTGAAAGAGACCAAGAAGAAGTAAGGAGCTGATTCATCATGTCTACCAACAAGAAAGAACAGCGCCTGCGCCGCTCGCGTCAAACCCGTGCACGCATCGCGCTCCAGGGCGCGGCCCGTCTCTCGGTGTTCCGCACCAACCTGCACATCTACGCCAGCGTGATTTCTGGCGATGGCAACACTGTCATCGCCTCGGCCTCAACCGCCGAAAAAGAAATCCGCACCCAATTGGGCGCGGCTGGCAAAGGTGGCAATGTGGACGCCGCAACGCTGATTGGCAAGCGAATCGCCGAAAGGGCGAAAGCTGCTGGCGTCGAGAAGGTGGCTTTCGACCGTGCGGGCTTCGCCTACCACGGCCGTGTCAAGGCATTGGCTGAAGCGGCTCGCGAAGCCGGTCTTCAGTTCTAAGCCGCGTCTGGCAACCGGAAGGAATTCAA
>NZ_JAUSAR010000016.1 GCF_030652515.1 Aquabacterium sp.
GTATCCTGCGTCTGCACTACCGGATACGGTCACTCGGTCCCCATCGCCACCGCTAACGCAAGGTAATGAAGTTACCGCAATTGAAGTGGGCAGACATCAATG
The DNA here is from genome assembly GCF_030652515.1 of Aquabacterium sp. Lineage (GTDB taxonomy): Bacteria > Pseudomonadota > Gammaproteobacteria > Burkholderiales > Burkholderiaceae_C > Aquabacterium. The sequence continues at coordinate 103 of NZ_JAUSAR010000016.1, forward strand.
GAGTAAAGGATCCCCCTTGGGTACTCTTGGGACCATTTACGCAAGCTTGTGCCCCGGCACGCGTCGCTTGGAGCGCAGACGGTGTCAGGTACTGTTCCCCGCTTACGCCGCTCCAGCCTGAGCCTGGCTGAAACGAATGGAAACCCAATGGCGCAGCAGCATTCGGGACAGCACAACACGCTAGTCCGTGTTGGTAGGCTTCCTCAGCCCTCGTCCTACACGAGAGCTGGGCGCTCGCACCGCAGCCGTAGACGATGCACCCGACGCCGCTGGCGCCAAACGTGGCGCCGTAACCCGATGCAGGGCGGCGGGCGCAGGAGGCGAGTGGGCAGGAGTCGTTGTCGGCCCGACAACTTCTCGAGGCGACGCCGAGACGCCCACCACTGGAGGTGTCACTGCCGGCGCGCCGGCACCCGCACTGGCAGGGGGCAATGTTTCACCCTCCTCACTAGCACTCGCGGAAGGCAGCGTCTCACCCTCCTCCACCAGAAGGCCGTCAAGCAGCGGCCCGGCATCCTCATCGGCGTACGCATCAAGCGCGGCGGCGACGCTGACCTGACCAGCCTTCGCCGCTGCGGCGTACTCCAGGCGTTGTGCAGCCAGCGCCGGGTCGTACGTGAGACTGGCGGCGTCACGTGGGTCAGAGCGATTGTACTTGGTCATGGTGCCAACATCGTGCCAGCGCCCATTGCGCAGAATAGCTGCTTCAGCCACGCCATTGCAGTGGCTGTCTGTGCACCCACCAACGCGCAGACTGTGCGAGGAGTGGCGGTTTGGCACGTAGCCAGCGGCGGAGAGCCAGTGCGTGATGGAGCGGTTGAGGTAGGAGTCAGACAACACCCGAGAGGGCACACGCACCACCACTCCAGCCTGTAGCTCCAGATGGCAAAACAATGGTTCGTCGCCAGGCCGGCGCTGCAGCAGGAACCGCTCGTAGTATGCCAGCAACAGCAACAGCGCATCCACAGGCACCGGTTGCTTGGGGATGACTGCCGTTTCGCCCTTGCGGTCAGCGGAGCCCTTGTTCCGCATCAACACCAGCACCGCGTACGCCACTCTGGGGCGCCACACACTCTTGGTGGGCCGCACGGTGGAACCGTCAACGGAGTGGAAGCTGATGTGTTGCAGCTCCAGGGCGCCATCCATGTACTCGCCCACCCGCAACATACCGGAGTGGGCTAGAAACATGCACAACACCTGCTGAGCCGCCACCGCTGCGGCCAACGACTCCACCAACAGCAAGGAGGCGGCCAGGATGTCCACCAGGTGGGAGAAGAGGATGGGGGCACGGCGATTGTCATGCTTGACGCCACCCTCCGCCTCGATGCGCTTGATACCCTTGAGCGCGTCTCGCACGAGCAGCTCGTCGCCCACACTCAGGCAGTAGTGCCCATTGCCTGACAGCTCCAGAGCACGCTTGATGCCAGTCACGATCCCATCGATGGACTGGGAGGCGAGGCCCTTCAGAACAACATAGTGCATGAGGTACGCGACCAGCACGTCAGTGGTGATAGGGAAGCCGGTGAGGCCCTCCGCATGACACCACAGCTCGTAGCCCTTCAGTGCGCCGGTGTAGCGCACGATAGAGGAACGTGACAGCGCTGCCGAGTACGCGAGAGCGGCACGCTGCGCAGCCGTCATTTTGCGCACCCGCTCGACCATGGCCACCTTGTCCACCAGCCGGAGGGCGCACCAAGTATCGACCGCTGCGCCACCAGCAGTAGTGCGCGCGCCGAGCAGGACGTCAGCGATGGAGAAGGTCACTGGTGCTGTGGACGCTCGCCGCGGCTGCACGGGCCTGACATGTTCCTCAGCCCCAAGCGGACGACGGGACCCGACAGACGGCAGAGCCAGAGCCGCCGGGTGCGTGACCGTTGCGAGCGGTACCAGTGGCATGCGAACCGGTACCGGCAGCACCAGTGGCGAGCACACCGGTACCGACGCCACTGGCGCCGCGGCTCCGGTGCGAGCACAAGCACGCAACCACCCTGCACAATCATACCACAGACGGATGAGCATGCGAAATACACTAGCAGCCGCACTCGGGAACGACAAACGGAGGCACGCACATGGCCCCCATCAACAGCCCCGCAAACGCCCGCACCGTGCCGCACTTGGACGCAGCATCCATGAACTCGTTGCCCTCCCTCGGTTGCCAAGTAGCCAAGAAGGTGCCGTGAGCGGGAAGACGCGGTGTCTCACCATCCGCTCCATGCAGTCCACTCCACAATTGGCGATGTAGGGCACGCGCCATTGGCGACGAGCGGCACGACCCGCGCAACAACTCATACACGACTCCTGCGTTGTCGCACAAGGGCTGCCACGCCACGTCGCGCAGCACATACCCCACAGTGGACGCCAACCACGCGATCGGGTACATCTCTTGGCAGGCAATGAGGTTGGGGCCTGACATGCTCTCCCCCCACGAGTGGTACATCGCCAAGTTGCCCACCGTGATGGAGCAGGCGATGTCCCCTGACGCGTCACTGAATGACGGCAAGAACGGGGTGCCACCTGCAGGCGTCAAGTCAATGAGTGGAGCCGCCAGCACGTCGGTGGTGAGCCGAGTGAGCCACCAGCGCGCAGCCGCTACGATGGATGCCAGCAAGTCAACAGAGGTGGAGGAGTCACCCGTGTTCTCAGCGGCGTCCCAAAATGGTGTAATGCGGCCGATGCCACCGTGCACCACCATGGACGCGAAGCCCAGCTTGCCAGCCATCTTGCGTGCCAGTGTGCGGGGCAGCGGCTTAGCAGCACACCAGTGGACCACGAAGGCGAGCAACACACACAGGTTGTACCGCCGCTCCTGGGGTAGGGACACAGTCATGGTGCGGGTGTCAAAGGCCAAGCCCAGCAGAGTGGGCGTCTGTGTGGGGCCCTGCGCCTTTGTCTTCTTGAACTGACAGAGCACACTCGCCACGTGTGCGCGCAGGATATCACGGGCACGTGTGCACTCGTCCTCTGTGGGGCCGAACACGGCAAAATCGTCTACGTACACAACAATGCGGACGTGAAGCAGCCCAGCCTGACGACAGAGACGCAAAGCTACCGCCGCCAGCTCCCCCGATAACACGGAAAAGCTAGCGGGTGCGTTGCGCGAGCCAAACATTTGACGTGTCGGCATGAACATCTCGCCGCGCACCATGATGGCCATGTAGGGGCGGTCACGAGGGTCGACACTCTGTCCCCAGAAGCCACTCTGAAGATCCTCCACTGCAACCCACCACCCCTTCCCAAACTGAGCCACCAGCTCCCACATGGTCACCAAGGACATCGGCCACTTGGCCAAGCGCTCGTTGAGCAGTCCACTGTAGTCAAACACCAAACGTGGTGACGACACCGTGACCATGGAGGCGACAGCAGAGGCGGTAGCACGCGCCGAGCTCCACCCACTCGCCGGTAATGAGGTGGCGGTAGCGACCGCCTCCCGCACCCGCTCGTCGAAGTGCGCGAGGGCTCTCTCAGGTGATGCGAAGGTGGCGGCGATGGCAGACATATCAACTGTTGGCTTGGAGCCCGCCACCAGCGGCAGCATGGGTGAGAAGGTGGTTTTGTAGTTGTAGAAAACGGGGCTACAGAGGGATGACTCACACTCACCAACGGGCTGGAAGACGCCACCCATGCGCCCTTCGCGCACGTCGGCATCCAGTCGGGTGCGCTCGTCAGGTGAGAGCTCGTACTGCTCTATACGAGTGTGCGTGCCAGGTGGTGGCCGCTGCGACACGCCGGCAGAGTTCACGAAGAAGGGAACTCGACCCACAGAGGCTGCTTGCGCAATCAACTCAGGCTGGCAGGTGCCTGCTGCGCAATCCTCACACCACAGGCGTGTAGCCCGGTGCGCCGCCAGCAGCCTCTCCCCGCACACGAGTGGGGCTGGTGAGGGTGAAGGTGGGTACACTCCCGAGGGCGAGCATGCAGCGGTGTAATCAGCGAGTGCGGTAGGATCACGCGCCAATGACGGCGGGGCGACCAGTGCGAGGTCAGCGGTGCCTTCAGCAAATGGAGAAGCATTGACCATGTCGAGCGGGCGCATGGCATGTGCCTTGGGGAGTGACAGTGACGCGGCACCCGCTGCGGATATCTGAGCTTTCCTGTGGGCACTGGTGAGGTGAGAGGCGAGAGCGAACTTGCCGAACCGGTAGAGGGAGGGAAGATCGCCTTGGCTGGTCGCCTCTGCCAGCCGCACGCCGTACGCGAGTGCTGCTCCACGGTTGGGAGCAACTGCAGTGGCGACATGAGCGGAAGCCGCCGCCACAGTGGACGCTAGACTCAGACCGGCCAGCCCCACGAACCACTGGAAGCGTGTTTGCCAACGTGCAACGTGCATTGCAGCCGGCGCGCATGTCACAATGAACACGGGCCCGTCCAACCACACAGACCACTCCGCACGCGCAGTTGACACGGAGAGTGTGTCGGGCATGGTGAGGCACGGCGCGACGACAGCAGTATCATGGGGCACAACAGGCACATTCGTCAGCAACTTCAAGTTCGTGTTGCTGCCGACTGCCTGTCTGCCAGTGACCTATTCTTTGTGCCCAAAGGGGCCACGTGACACACCAGCACCTCCGGCTGTACGCGTGTTGTAGGTGT
>NZ_JAUSAR010000019.1 GCF_030652515.1 Aquabacterium sp.
GCAACCGTGCCACGCCACCAGCGGGGCGATCAGGGATGAGTCGGAGGCGGGCGGGGCGACTTCGGGGGCGGCGAGGCGCACAGGCCACGGCGGGTTGCCCCTCGCGCAGCGAGGGGTCGGCGAGGACTGTTTGAGCTGGCCGCAGGCCAGCGAGTTCCGCAGCCGCCCGCCGTGGCCGAGCACCGAGCGCTGTCCGCCGCTACGCGGTGGACCGCCACCATAGCAGCCCGGCCCGCCTCCGACTCATCCCTGATCGCCCCGCTGGTGGCGTGGCACGGTTGCAGTGGTGGCAGGCCACCAGCGGGGCGATCAATGGGCTGGGGCGGGCTCGGGCGGGGCGCCTGGCTGGGTGCTGAGAAGCGGAATGCCGAGGTGGGCGTGCGCAGCACGCATCAACATCTGACCGGCCGTGGTTGTTTGAGCGAAGCGGCCAAAGGCCGCGCAGTGAGTTCCACGGCCCCACCTCGGCATGAGCATCGCAAGGCAGTTCCGCTTGAAAAGCGGGACCACCAAGCTGAAGCCCTGCCGGAGACCGCCCCAGCCCGCGCCCCGCGCTGCCAAGACAAAGCACCACTACACTCTTTGTCCTGAACCATGAAGACCCGCATCACCACCCTCTTGGGCATTGAACACCCCATCGTCCTGCCCGGCATGACCTACGTCGCTGTGCCCGAACTGGTGGCCGCCGTCAGCAATGCCGGTGGCTTGGGCATCCTGGCTTCGGGCGGTTTGTCGGCCGAAGAATGCCGCCTCGCCATCCAGCAAGTGCGTTCCTTGACCGACAAGCCCTTCGGCGTGGGCTGCAGCCTGCTGCTGCCAGGCGCCACCGAATGCGCGCGCGTGGCCTTGCAAGAGCACGTGCCCGTCATCAACGTGTCGATGGGCCGCGCCGAATGGGTGGTGCAAGGCGCCCATGCCTACGGCGGCAAAGTCATTGCCACCGTGTCCAACGAAAAGCACGCCCGTTCGGCCATCGACATGGGCGTCGATGGTTTGATCGTGACTGGCCACGAGGCCGCCGCACATGGTGGCGCCGTGACCTCGCTGGTGCTGATACCCGCCGTGCGCGACATGACCGACCTGCCCATCATCGCTGCCGGGGGCTTTGCCGATGGCCGGGGCCTGATGGCGGCCTTGGCGCTGGGCGCGGATGCCGTGGCCATGGGCACCCGCTTCGCCACCTCGCGTGAAAGCGTGGTGCACGCGGCCACCAAGCAATTGATCATCGACAAGCCGGCCGAGGACACCATCTACTCGTCCAACTTCGACACCTTCCCTTGCCGCGTCATGCGCACACCGGGCGGCCAGAAATACACGGCGCGGCGGCTGGGGCCAGGTCTGGTGATCGTGCGGTCGTGGCGCGCAGCGCGCGAGCTCAATGCGCCGCTGTGGCCTTTGATGCGCGATGCCTTGCGGCAAGGTGTGGTCGGGGCCATCAAGGTGGCTTACTTTGGCGCGGCCACCTTGGCCATGCGCAAAGCCATCCACCAGGGCGACCATGACGAAGGAGTGCAGTTGATCGGGCAATCGCAAGGCCTGGTGCATGACATGCCCACCGTGTCCGAAATCATTGGTCGCGTGATGCAGCAAGCCGCCGACATCCGCCAGTCGCAGTTGCAACAAGGCTAATACCGCTCATACACGCTGGCACAACGCGGCGTTTCCTGAGAACATTCACTTCATCAGGGCTCCTCGAAGAGACACCGATGAATAATCCAGGTGAGTTGCGCCCGTCTCAGGGTTCTGAGACGGCGCATGGTGGTGTGGCGCGTTCCCAGTTCGAACAGCTGTTTTCTTTGGCCCCCGAGGCCTTGTTGGTGGCAGATGCCCAAGGGCGCCTCGTCAAGTGGAACGAGGCCGCCGCGTTGATGTTCGGCCATGACGAGCAGACCATGCCGTCGCTGAGCATCGACGACTTCTTGCCCGATCCGGCCCGTCGGCCCACCGCGCTGGCCATGGCTGGCCAGGCGAGCATGCCCGCCGCCAGCGAGATGTCGCCTGGCACCTGGTTCAAGGCTCAGCGTCGCGATGGCGCTACATTCGACGCCGAGGTCAGCCTGGGTCCGATTGAACTGGATGGGCAGCCGTGCGTGATCGCCATCGTGCGCAACCAGACCGAGATGGTGCTGGCGCGCGAGCGGGCCGAAGCCGCCAAGCTGGCCAAGAGCACCTTCCTGGCCAACATGAGCCACGAGATACGCACGCCCATGAACGCCATCATGGGTTTGACGCAGTTGATGCTGCTGGAGCACCCCACATCGCAGCAACGCGATCGCCTGGGCCTGGTCATGGGCGCGGCCAAGCACCTGCTGGGCATCATCGATGACGTGTTGGACCTGTCCAAGATCGAGGCGGGCAAGCTGGCCTTGCACCCGGTTGATTTCAAGCTGGACGCCGTGCTGGATGCCGCCTGCGATGTGCTCGCCGACAGCATGCGCACCAAGGGTTTGACGATGGACCGGCACATTGGCCCGCAGGTGCCGCGGCTCTTGCATGGCGACCCTCAGCGTTTGCAGCAGATCCTCATCAACTACGGCAGCAACGCGGCCAAGTTCACCACCAACGGGCATGTCAATCTGCGGGTCAAGCTGGTGGAGCAGAGCCCGTCCTGGGTGGTGCTGCGTTTCGAGGTCGAAGACACCGGCATCGGCGTGCCGCCCGAGCAGCAGCACCGCCTGTTCACCACCTTCGAACAAGTGGACGCCTCCATGACCCGGCGCCATGGAGGTCCGGGCCTGGGTTTGTCCATCAGTCGGCACCTGGCCAGGCTGATGGGCGGAGAGGTGGGCTGCACCAGCGAGCCTGGCCAAGGCAGCGTGTTCTGGTTCACGGCCCGCTTGACGGCGGCTGACGCTGCGGCGCTGGTGCCCGAACAGGATGCACCGACCAGCCACAGTGATTTGAAGTTGCGCTGCGAAGGTGCCCGGGTGCTGCTGGTGGAAGACCAGGCTTTGGGCCGGCTGGTGGCGCACGACATGCTGCGCTACATCGCGGGCATCGAGGCCGACACCGCCAGCGATGGGCTGGAAGCCGTGGAGCGTGCCAAGGGCCAGTCGTATGACCTGATCCTGATGGACATGCAGATGCCCAACATGAATGGCATGGACGCGTCGCGCCACATCCGGGCCCTGCCCGCGCATGCCGCCACGCCCATCATTGGCCTGACAGCCAACGCCTTCAGCGAAGACCGCCAGCGCTGCCTGGATGCGGGCATGAACGAACACCTGGCCAAGCCCTTGTCGGTGGAGGCCCTGACGGCGGTGCTCACGCGCTGGTTGGCGGCGCGGTCTTACTGAAGAGCGCCCTTGCTCGGCGTTGACGACGAGGTTGGCGCGTGCTTGCGGGCGGCCACCAGGGCCTTCCAGAAGCGTGCATCCTGCGAGCTGGCAAAGTTGATGCGCATCAGCGTGCTGGCCTGCCGCTGCGCGTGGAACAGGGCGCCGGGCGCGATCAGCCAGCCAGCGTCCAGCATGGGCAGGGTCAGGCGTTCGGTGTCCACGCCCACGTCCATCCAGCCGAACAGGCCTTGGGGCTGGGCCGCGAAATGGCAACCTGATTGCCGCGCCAGTTGCAGGCAGCGCGCGCGGGCCACGTCCAGTTGCTGGATGACGCGTTCGCTGTGGCGGCGCAACTGGCCTTGCTCCAGGCACAGCGCCAGCGCCTGTTCCAGGATGGGCGGGGTGGTGAGCGTGGTCAGCAGCTTGGTGTTGATGATGCGGTCTACCAGATGCGCTGGCGCGGCGATGTAACCCACCCGCCAGCTCGGCGTCAGGATCTTTGAAAAGCTGCCCACCGAGATGGTGCGGCGCAGCTCATCCAGCACGCACAGGCGCGTGGCGTGGGCGGGTGCCAGGTAGGCGTAGATGTCGTCCTCCAGGATGTGGAAGTCGTGCACTTCGGCCAGGCGCAACACCTGGTGGGCATGGCCGGGCGACAGCAGGGCGCTGGTGGGGTTGTGCAGCACCGACACGGTCACGTACAGCTTGGGGCGGTGGGTTTTGCACAGGGTGTCCAGCACGGCCAGGTCGGGGCCATCGGGCCCGCGTGGCACGGGCAGCACACGCATGCCCATCTGGGCCAGCCGCGCGAACTCGATCGCCCAACCCGGGTCGTCCACCAGCACCGCGTCACCGGCTTGCAGCAAGGTGCGCGACACCACGTCCAGCGCATGCGTGGCGCCCACGGTGCTGATGATCTGGCCGGCATCGGTCTTCAACCCGAACTCACCGAGCTTGCGCGACACGGCTTCACGAAACCTTGAATCGCCTGCAGGCTCGCCGTAGTGCAAGGTCAGTGGCAGCAGGCGATCGCCTTGCGTCACCTTGCGCAAGGCGGCGCCCAGCATGGCCGCGTCCAGCCAGGCTGGGGGCAGGGTGCCCAGGCCGGGCATGGGGTGGCTGCCGGGTTCGTGGAACATGCCCTTGATGAGCGTGGTGGCGTCGATCGGGGTGCGGGGCTGGAAAGGGTGGGGCGCTTTGATGGCCCGGGATGGGCTGCCTTCTTTGGTGTGCCCCTGCGCCTGGCGCACAAAGAAGCCGCGCTGCCGGTGCGACTCGATCAGGCCTTGCGCCAGCAGTTGGTCGTAGGCGGCTACCACGGTGTAGGGGCTGACACCATGAGCCTGCGCGCACTCGCGCACCGAGGGCAGACGCGAGCCCGGTGCCAGCAGGTGCTGGCGGATGCGCTGGGCAAAGCGGGCCACCAGCTGTTCGGTCAGGGTCTGGGCGCTGTCGCGGGTCAAGGGCGTGGTCATGGTCAGTGGATGTGTTGGTGGTTTGGCCAGTACAGATTGTTCAATGACGTGGCTTTGTGTATTGGTCATGTGCTGGTCAATCGCCCTAGAGTGCCACAGATGAACACCACACCACAAGTCCTTGTCCGCCGCCCCGTGTGGGCAGCCTGGCCCACCGTTTCGCCGCGCTGGCTGGGCGCTTTGGCGGTGCTGATGTTTGCGATGACGATTCCCATGACCCGGCTGGCCAATGGTTCGGTCGAGGCGCCTCAACTGCCACCGCTGTTCGTGGCGGTGGGGCGTGGGGCCATCGCCGGTTTGTTGGCCATGGCGTACCTGTGGGCGGTGCGTGCGGCCCGCCCTGCCAAGGCGCAATGGCCCTTGCTGGCAGGCGTGGTGCTGGGGGCGGTGCTGATTTTCCCGCTGTGCATGGGCTGGGCGGTGCGCGTAGTGCCTGCGGCGCACGCGGCCGTCATCGTGGGCCTGCTCCCTATGTGCACCGCGGCGCTGGCCTCGTGGTGGTTGGGGCAAAGGCCTGGCTTGGCCTTTTGGCTGGCCGGGGCCGTGGGCAGCACGCTGGTGTTGATGTTCGCGCTGGGCGTGGCCCGCGCACATGGCGCCGACCATTGGGTGAGCGCAGATGCCTGGCTCGTGGTGGCCATGCTGGGCGCGTCACTGGCCTATGTGGCAGGGGCCGCCTTGTCCCGGCAAATGCCTGCTGCGCAGGCCATCTCATGGGCCTTGGTCGCGGCCTTGCCCGTCACCCTGCCAACCGCAGCCTGGTCCTGGCCCACCGAAGCGGTGAGCTGGCAGGCCTGGGGCGCCTTCGCCTACGTGGCCGTGATCTCGACTTGGCTAGGCTTCTTCGCGTGGTATGCGGCCCTGGCTCGCGATCCCATGCGCGTCAGCCAGTTGCAGTTGATGCAGCCCTTCACGTCCATCGCCTTGTCGGTGCTGGTGCTGCAGGAAGCCGTCGATGCTTCAACGTGGCTGGTGGCCGGTGCGGTGTTGCTGGTGGTGATCTGGGGCCAGCATGCGGCCCGTCGAGAGATGAAGCAATGATCTTCACATTGGCCCGGCGCACTCAGCGCATGAACTCATCGGCCATCCGCGAGATCCTCAAACTCACGGAGCGGCCTGGTGTGTTGTCGATGGCGGGTGGTCTGCCCGCGCCAGCTTCTTTTCCCATAGAAGCCCTCCAGCGGGCGTGCGATCAGGTGCTGTCCACGCAAGGTGCGGCCGCCTTGCAGTACGCCGCCACCGAAGGCCTGCCGCCTTTGCGCGAATGGATCGCCCGGCGTTTGTCCCAAAGTGCCTGGCAGGTGGAGGCCTCGCAAGTGCTGATCACCACGGGGTCGCAGCAGGGGCTGGACCTGGTCGGCAAGGTCATGCTGGACGAAGGCTCGCCAGTGCTGGTGGAGCAGCCCACTTACCTGGGCGCGCTGCAGGCGTTCGCACCTTATGAGCCTGTGTTCCGGCCGTGGGCATCCGACGCCGAGGGGCCGCTGCCGTCAGCTTTGTCAAAGGCCGAGCCTGCGCGCCTGGCCTACCTGGTGCCCAACTTCCAGAATCCCAGCGGGCATGGCATCGCCGATGCGCGTCGGCGTGAGATCGCTCAGCAGACCCGGCGAAGCAACACACCATTGCTGGAAGACGACCCTTATGGCGAGTTGTGGTTCGATGCACCGCCGCCTCCGCCCCTGGCCGCGCATGCGCCCGAGCAGGTGATTTACCTGGGCTCGTTTTCCAAAGTGCTGGCGCCGGGCTTGCGCGTGGGCTACATCGTCACGCCCAGAGGCGAGCACCCTGGCACACTGGCCTTGCGCGCCAAGCTCTTGCAGGCCAAGCAGGCCAGCGACTTGCACACGCCCGCGCTCAACCAGCGCATCATCATGCAGTTGCTGGATTCTGGCTTTGACCTGGAGGGCCACCTGGAGACCGTGCGCGTCCGTTACCGTGCCCAGCGTGATGCCATGGCCACCGCTTTGGCCCGCCACCTGCCGGCAGGATGCACCTGGCAGCTGCCCCAGGGCGGCATGTTCTTCTGGGTGACTTGCCCTGATGGGATCGACACCTTGCAGCGCCTGCCCTCAGCGGTGGAAGCGGGGGCGGCCTATGTGCCAGGCGTGTCGTTCTACGCAGGTAGCGCGCCAGGGCAGGTCAACACCATGCGCCTGTCATTCGTCACCTTGTCACCCTCCGAGATCGACGAGGCCGTGTCCCGCCTGGCCCGCTGCCTGGTGTGAGCACCGTGCAGGCTGGTACGCTTGCGCGATGCCTTCCATACCCTTATTTGAACGTGAGCTGTCCGAGTTGGCGCAAGCGCATCTGCTGCGCCACCGCCGCGAGGTCTCGCCCCTGTTGCCGCCAGCCGACCTGTCGCCCGACCAGGAGCATGTGCGCGGCACCACCTACGTGATCAACGGCCAGACGCGCCTGTCCTTTGGTGGCAACGACTACCTGGGTTTGTCACAACACCCCGCCTTGATCCTGGCCGCGCAGCAAGCCGCCGGGCGTTATGGCGTGGGCGCCACGGCCTCGCCCTCGGTGTGCGGCCACAGCCCATCGCACGAGGCGCTGGAGCTGGAGCTGGCGGCCATGGTGGGCCTGCCGCGCGCTGTGTCTTTTGTGTCGGGCTACATGGCCAATGTGGGTGTGATTCCGGCGTTGGTGGGCCGCGGTGACGCGATCTTCTCCGATGCCCTGAACCATGCCTGCCTGATCGATGGTGCTCGTTTGTCGCGGGCCGATGTCCATGTGATGCCGCATGGTGACCTGGCCGCTTTGGACGCGGCCTTGCAAGCCAGCACGGCCCGGCGCAAGCTGGTGCTCACCGACGCGGTGTTCAGCATGGACGGCAACATCGCCAATGTGCCCGCCTTGCTGGCCCTGTGCGAGCGTCACGATGCCTGGTTGATGGTCGACGATGCCCACGGCTTTGGGGTGCTGGGCGCGCATGGTGAAGGCACCTTGGCTCACTGGGGCATCACCGGGCGCGATGGTGTGTCACCTGAATGGCAAGGCCGCCTGCACCGCCTGATCTACATGGCCACCTTGGGCAAGGCCGCGGGCGTGGCGGGCGCCTTCGTGGCGGGTGAGTCCACCCTGGTCGAATGGCTGGTGCAGAAGGCGCGCACCTACATGTTCGCGACCGCCGCGCCCGCCATGCTCACCGAGGCCGTGCGGGCCAGCCTGCGCGTGATTCAGGAGGAGGGAGGTCGGCGCCAGCACCTGGCCCGATTGCGAGACCAATTGCGAGACCGCTTGCGCACAGGCTTGAAGCTGCCCCGCCCCTGGCGCCTGATGCCGTCCGAGACGGCCATTCAGCCCTTGATCATCGGCCGCAACGAAGACGCCCTGGCCGTGATGGCCCACCTGGACCGCCAAGGCCTGTGGGTGCCCGCCATCCGTCCACCGACCGTGCCCCCCGGCACCGCCCGCTTGCGCATTTCCTTGTCGGCGGCGCACACTTGTGCGCACGTCGATGCCTTGTGCCAGGCCCTGTCCGAGGCGGTCTGAGCTACGATGGCTTCAACAAGGAGTTTGACCATGGACACCCACAAACTGAAGACCGCGATGGCGCAACTGCAAAGCGAGCTGGAATCGGGCGGCAAGCTCGACCCTGAACTGCAGCAGTTGCTCAAATCATTGGACAAGGACATCCAGTCGGCCCTGGCCGCGAACGAACAACCGGAAGACGACCTGGTCGCCAGCCTGAACGAGCGCACCCAGGCCATCGATGCCCGCTTCTCGGCCGAGCATCCCTACCTGTCCACCACCTTGCGCGACGTGATGGACACGCTGGGCAAGATGGGGATCTGACCGAACGAGCGGCCTCAGGCCACGAGCACTTCAGCCCGCAATGAGTGCGGATAAGCCTGGGTGATTGTCACGTCGATCAGCTGGCCGATCAGGCGGTCCATGTTCGGGCCACCTGGGAAGTTGACGATGCGGTTGCACTCGGTGCGGCCCATCAACTCGGTCGCATCCTTGCGGCTGGGGCCTTCCACCAAAATGCGCTGAGTCTTGCCCACCAGTGCTTCGCTGAAGCGCGTCACATGCGTGTCCAGCACGCCTTGCAAATGCTGCAAACGCTTGAGCTTCACCGCCTGCGGCGTGGTGTCTTCCAGGTTGGCAGCTGGTGTGCCGGGGCGGGCGCTGAAGATGAAGCTGAACGAAGCATCGAACTCCAGGTCGTGCACCAGCTTCATCATCTTGTCGAAGTCTTCGTCCGTCTCGCCTGGGAAGCCAACGATGAAGTCCGATGACAGGCTGATGGTGGGCCGCACCAAGCGCAGCTTGCGGATCGTGCTCTTGAATTCGAGCGAGGTGTAGCCGCGCTTCATCGCCATCAGGATGCGGTCGGAGCCGTGCTGCACGGGCAGGTGCACGTGATTCACCAGCTTGTCGGTTTTGCCATAGACATCGATCAGGCGCTGCGAGAACTCATTCGGGTGGCTGGTGGTGTAGCGGATGCGCTCCACGCCGGGCATCTCGGCCACGTACTCCAGCAAGGTCGCGAAATCGGCGATCTCGGTGGTGCCACCCATGGTGCCGCGGTAACCATTCACGTTCTGGCCCAGCAGCGTGATCTCTTTCACGCCCTGGTCGGCCAGGTCGGCCACCTCGGTCAGCACGTCTTCAAACGGGCGCGAGACTTCTTCGCCGCGCGTGTAGGGCACCACGCAATAGCTGCAGTACTTGGAGCAGCCTTCCATGATCGACACGAAAGCCGAGGCGCCTTCCTTGCGCGGCGGCGGCAGGTGGTCGAACTTCTCGATCTCGGGGAAGCTGATGTCCACCTGCGGGCGGCGCGAGCTGAGGCGCTTGTCCAGCATGGCGGGCAGGCGGTGCAGCGTTTGCGGGCCGAACACCACGTCCACATAAGGCGCGCGCTCGATGATGGCCGCGCCTTCCTGGCTGGCCACGCAACCACCCACGCCGATCATCACGCCTTTGTCTTTCAAATGCTTGACGCGGCCCAGGTCAGAGAAGACCTTCTCTTGTGCCTTCTCGCGGATCGAGCAGGTGTTGAACAGGATCAGGTCGGCCTGCTCGGGGTCATTGGTGGGTTCATAGCCCTGGGCGGCATTCATGACGTCGGACATCTTGCCCGAGTCATATTCGTTCATCTGGCAGCCGTAGGTCTTGATGTAGACCTTCTTGGTCGCTTTGGTGGGGATGGCGGTGTTGCTCATGGGGAAATGCTCAGGGCTTGGTCCAGGTCTGGCCGATGGGGTCGAATGACCAGGTGGCGGCTTCTTGCGGGGTCTTGGGCCACAGCTTCTTGATTTCTTCGGGGCGCAGCACCCAGACGTCATGCACCATGCCGTATTGCTCGACGGTGTAGTTGACGATCAGTTTCTCTCCCGTGATGGCCCCAGACATGAGAAACATCTGGTTGGGTCCCCTTATGCGTGAACCGGGCGACAGGCGCGCCGCTTTGCCATTGAGCGTGATTTTGCGTGCGCCAGTGAACACCAGCTCGCCACGCAAGGCGTTGGCGGGGAAATTGCGCTGCACCTGCATTTGTGCAGACGCCAAAACGGGGACGGCCAGGGCCAGGGCGACCGAGGCCGTCAATAGACAGCGATGCATGGTTTAGATCCAGGGGCTGTGAATGAGTCTTTGATTTTACCGCGCCAGGCGCCCCAGTGCACACGGATCTCGGTAAGATCACCGCCAGGCCAAGTCAACACTGGGAGGTAGCCTTGGGACTGCTCGATTTCATCAAGAAACAATTCGTCGACGTCATCGAATGGACCGAGTCCACCGACGGTGTCCTGATGTGGCGCTACCCCTTCGAGGACCGCGAAATCCAGAACGGTGCCGTGCTGGTGGTGCGCGAATCCCAAGTGGCGCTGTTCGTCAACGAGGGCAAGATTGCCGACATGTTCGGGCCCGGCTCGCACAAGCTCACCACGCAGACGCTGCCCCTGCTCACCAACCTGAGGAACTGGGACAAGCTGTTCGCTTCGCCCTTCAAGAGCGACGTCTACTTTTTCAGCACCCGTCAGCAGCTTGACCTGCGCTGGGGCACCAGCCAGCCCATCACCTTGCGCGACAAGGATTTTGGTGCCGTGCGCGTGCGCGCCTTCGGCAACTACAGCTGCCGCTTGGCCGATCCGCGCGTCTTCCACACCGAGGTGGCGGGCACGCGAGACAGCTATTCGGTCGAAGACCTGGACGGGCAACTGCGCGGCGTGCTGATCCAGCACCTGAGCGATGCGGTGGCGGGCAGCGGCGTGCCTTTCCTGGATTTGGCCGCCAACCAGATCGAGTTCGCCAAGGCCTTGCAGGCTGCCACGGTATCGGCCTTCGAGAACCTGGGTTTGAAGCTGGACAGCGTGACCGTGCAGAACGTGTCCCTGCCCGAAGAGCTGCAAAAGGTGCTTGACCAGCGCATTGGCATGGGCATGGTCGGCGACAACATGGGCAAGTTCATCCAGTACCAGACCGGGCAGGCTTTGCCAACGCTGGCCGCCTCCAGTGGTGGCGGTGGTGTGGCGGGCGATGCAGCGAGCTTGGGCGCAGGCCTGGCCTTGGGCCAGGTCATGGCGCAGTCCATCCAGCAAGGCTTGCAAGGTGGGGCGCAGCCAGGCGGTGCACCTGCCCAGGAGAGCACCGGCATCCGCCCCGACGAGGTCATGGCCACGCTGGAAAAGCTGGCCGACCTGAAAGCCAAGGGCATCCTCACGGACGACGAGTTCTCGGCCAAGAAGGCAGAGTTGCTGAAAAAGCTGACGTGAGCGGTCGCGGCCTTTCGTGAGTCAAGAAGACGCGACGTCTCAGCGCGCCTGGCGCGCCAACTGCTCGTTTTGCGGCGCCCCGGTCGAGTTCCGCTCGGCCGCTTCGCCCATGGCGGTGTGCAGCTATTGCCGCAGCACCCTGGTGCGCGATGGCGAAGCCCTGCGCCGCATCGGCCAAAGCGCCGAGCTGTTCGATGACCACAGCCCCTTGCAACTGGGCGTCACCGGACGCCATCAGGGCGAAGGCTTTGCCCTGGTCGGGCGCCTGCAGATGGCCTCCGAAGACGGCACCTGGAACGAGTGGCATGCCTTGTTCGACAACGGCCGATCCGGCTGGTTGAGCGAGGACAACGGCGCCTACGTGCTGGGCTTTGACGCGGCCACCTCGGGCCAGCCCATCGCTTTTGACTGGACGAAGTCCCAACCGGGTCAATCGGCCGTGATCGATGGCCGGGCCTGGACCGTGGCGTCCGTGGTCCAGGCCAGCGTCAAGGCGGCCCAAGGCGAGTTGGCCTTCCTGCCGGATTTCAAACGCCGCCTGACCGTGGTCGAGCTGCGCAACCCGCAAGGCGAGGTCCTGTCGCTGGACACGCGCGACGACCCGCCCACGCGCTCATTGGGCCGCGCCGTGCGCCTGCCCGAGCTGGCCCTGGTCGGCCTGCGCGATGAACACGAAGGTTCGGTGTCCAAGGTGCAAGGCCAGGCCATGGCCTGCCCCAACTGCGGCGCCGCCTTGGCCCCCAAGCTGGACAGCACCAAATCGATCACCTGCGGGTCTTGCCGGTCCGTGGTCGACATCTCCAAGGGCCTGGGGGCCGACCTGGATTTCTACCGGCAAGACAACGCCCTGGCCCCCTTGATCCCCTTGGGCAGCACCGGCGTGCTCACCATCGATGGCAAGAAGGACAGTTGGCAGGTGGTGGGCTACCAGGAGCGCTGCGACGAACCCGACAGCCAGGAAGAAGAGCAGACCTTCTGGCGCGAGTACCTGCTCTACAACCGGCGTTTGGGCTTTGCCTTCCTGGTGGATGCCGAAGATGGCTGGAGCGCCGTGCGGCCCATCACCGGCGTGCCCTCGGGGCGCGGCGACAAGGTCGACTGGCAAGGCGTGAGCTACAAAAAGCGCTTTGCCTATCCCGCCAAGACCACCTACGTGCTGGGCGAGTTCTACTGGCGCGTCTACCGCGACCAACGCACCTTCAACACCGACTACGCGGGGCAGGGCAGCAACGCCAAGGCCCAGCTCAACCGCGAGCAGACCGGCAACGAAGTCGTGTGGTCGGCGGGCAGCGCGCTGGAGGCCCACACCGTCATCGCCGCCTTCCGCATCAACCCGGCCGATGCCTCGCAGTTCCGCCGCGGCTCCACCTTGCTGTCCCGGGCATCGACGTCATCCTCGTGGAATGGCGACGTGTCGTCATGGCTCATCATCGGCATGGTCGTGCTGATGGTGCTTGTCATGTTCAGTTGCTCCGACGACTGCAGCGATGTGCGCGAGACTTATGGCTCGGCCAGCACCGAATACCAGCAGTGCAAATCGTCTCGGGGCAGTGGCGGCGGCCGTTACCACGGCGGTTCCTGGGGTGGCTACAGCAGCGGCGGCTCTCACAAATGACCAACAACCTTCAACCTTTGATGCCAGGAGAAAACCATGTTCGAACTTGAGTGGCTCAAGCCCGGTGTGTTCATCGGCTCCATCGTGTTCGCGCTGATCGGCGTGCTGGTGTTCTGGATCTGCTTCATCGTGGTGGACAAGCTCACCCCCTACGACCTGTGGGGCGAGATCATCGAGAAGAAAAACGTGGCGCTGGCCATCGTCGTGGCGGCCATGTGTCTGTCCATTGGCATCATCGTGGCGGCCGCCATCCATGGTTGAAGCGCCATCGGCCGCCCCGGCCGATGCCACGGCGACCGATGCCCGCATCTCGCCCACCGAGCTGGTCCTGCTCACGTCCGTCTTCGTGGTGGCCGCCTGCGGTCTGGTCTACGAGCTGACGGCGGGCAGCCTGGCCAGTTACCTGCTGGGTGACTCGGTCCTGCAGTTCTCCACCATCATCGGCACCTACCTGTTCGCCATGGGCATCGGGTCCTGGCTGTCGCGCTACCTGGTGCAGCACCTGGTCGCGCACTTCCTGCGCATCGAGTTGCTGGTGGGCTTGCTGGGGGGGCTCATGCCGGTGGCACTGTTCCTGGCGCACGGCAGCTTGCCCGCCAGCGCGGTGGGCGCCTTCCGTGTCTTGCTGTACAGCCTGGTCCTGTTGGTGGGCATCCTGGTGGGGCTGGAGATCCCCTTGGTGATGCGCATCCTGCAGCGCCATTTTCGGGGCCGCTATGGCCTGAAGGACCTGGTCTCGCAGGTCCTGACTTTTGACTATCTGGGCGCGCTCCTTGTGTCCATCGCCTTTCCATTGCTGCTGGTGCCGCACCTGGGTTTGATCCGCACCGGCGCCTTGTTCGGCCTGCTCAATGTGGCGGTGGCCGTTTGGGCCTTGCTGCTGTTCCGCAGCGAGCTGCGTTCGTGGGGCGCGCACGCCCTGGCCTGTGCCCTGTGTGTGCTGACTTTGGGCGCGCTCATGTGGGGCGCCCAGCCCCTGACCACCTGGGCCGAGGACCGCTTTTACGGCGAGCCCATCACCCACCGCCTCAGCACGCCGTATCAGCGCGTGGTGGTGACGCAGGGCCATGCGGGCACACGGCTGTTCCTCAATGGCAATCTGCAGTTCCATTCGCGCGACGAGTACCGATACCACGAGGCTCTGGTGCACCCGGCCATGAGCGGCCACGGTGCCCCCCGCCGTGTGCTGGTGCTGGGCGGCGGCGACGGCATGGCCGTGCGCGAAGTGCTCAAGTACCCCAGCGTTCAGCAGGTCACCCTGGTCGAACTCGACCCGGCCATGACCAAACTCTTCAGCACCGACGAGCAACTCATCAAGCTCAACCAGTCGGCCTTGCAATCACCCAAAGTGCGCATCATCAATGCCGACGCCTTCACCTGGCTCGACACCAACGACGAGGTTTTCGACGTCATCGTGGTGGACTTCCCCGATCCCACCAACCACGCCGTCGGCAAGCTCTACACCACCACCTTCTACGCCCTGCTGGACCGGCACCTGGCGGCCAGCGGTTATGCGGTCATCCAGACCAGCTCGCCCCTGATTGCCCGCCAGAGCTACTGGACCGTGGTGAGCACGCTCGAGGCCGTGGGCTTGCAGACCACGCCCTACCATGCCCATGTGCCCAGCTTTGGCGAATGGGGCTTCGTGATCGCGCACCACCGGCCCTGGCGCGTGCCAACATCCTTGCCCGCTGGCCTGAAATTCCTGACCGTGCCGGGCCTGCCATCCCTGCAAGATTTCCCGCCCGACATGAGCCGCGTCCAGACCGAACCCAACCGCTTGAGCAGCCAGGTGCTGGTGCAGACCTTCGAAGAGGAATGGGGCAAGGTGCACGAATGAGCTGGTCGGGCCACAGCACCCGCCGTGCATGGCTGGGTGGGGCCGTCGGGCTGGGCCTGGCGGGATGTCGCCGCTGGTCGGCCGAGACGGGTGTGTCCCCTTCAAATGCCCTTTTGCGCCCAGAGGTCGAAGGTGGATGGGTCGGAGCGCACATGGACCGTGGCCATGCCTGGCGCGATGGCTTGGGCAAGCCGCCATCGTCAGCGCGGGACCAGACCCGCCGCGTGCACACCTTGATCGTGGGCGCAGGCGTGGCGGGTTTGTCGGCCGCACGCGGATTGCAGCAGGCGGGCATCGACGACTTCGCGGTTCTGGATCTGGAGGACGAAGCGGGTGGCAACTCGCGTGGCCACAGCATCCATGGCCTGCCATGCCCTCTGGGCGCGCACTACCTGCCCGTGCCCGGCCCCGCCGCCGTGGAGGTGGCCCAATGGCTGGAAGAGATCGGCGTGATCCGCCAGGTGCAGGGCCGCTGGCAAGGCGACGAGCGCCACCTGTGCCACAGCCTGCAAGAGCGCCTGTTCGTGCCCGATGCCCGCCAGGACTACCCACCGGGGGTGCAGGCAGGGCACTGGCAGGAAGGCATCTTGCCCATGCCAATGGCCGATTCGCCCGGCGCCGCCCAGACCCAGGCCCAGTACCTGCGTTTTTCTCAAGAAGTGGCCAACGCTGCCCGACAGTGGCCCTTCGCCATGCCCACGGCCCACGCGCCTTGGCACCCCGGCCTGGATGCCCTGGACCGCCAGACCTTCGCCCAATGGCTGGATGCCCATGGCTTTGACGCCACCGCCTTGCGCTGGTACCTGGACTACGCCTGCCGCGACGATTACGGCGCAGGCATCCACCAGGTCTCGGCCTGGGCGGGCTTGCAGTACTTCGCCAGCCGGCACGGCTTTGACGAGCCAGGCGCCAGCCGTGATCCGCACGACGCTGTCCTGACCTGGTCTCAGGGCAACGCCTGGCTGACGCAGCGCTTGGCCCAAGGCTTGGGTGATCGCTGGCAGGCCGGCCAGATGGCGACGCGCATTCGACCCGGCCGACATGACGTCCAGGTCGATGCATTGGACACCCGATCAGGGCTGCGTGTTCGCTGGGTGGCCGCGAAGGTGGTGGTGGCCGTGCCCTTGTTCATCGCGGCCCGGCTGATCGATCCCATGCCACCGGCCTTGAAAGCTTTGGCGCCCTCGTTGCGGTATGCCCCCTGGCTGGTCAGCAACCTGTGGCTGAACAAGCCCTTGCAGGACCGGCCCGGGGTGCCGATGGCCTGGGACAACGTCCGCCAGGCACCGCTTGAGATGGCCACCAATGCCCCACTGGAGCCAGCTTTGGGCTATGTCAACGCACGCCACCAAAGTCTGGCGCCCACACCAGGCCCCATGCTGCTCACGCACTACTGGGCCCTGGGCGGCCAAAACCCGCAAGCCTTGGCGAATCACCGGCAGCGCCTGGCGCGCCAACCCTGGCAAACCTGGGCGCAAAGCGTGCTGGATGACCTGTCGCCGGTGCACCCCGACTTGCCTGGCAAACTGGGCCGCATCGACCTGATGCGCTGGGGTCATGCCATGGTCATCCCCACCCCGGGCTTGCGTGGTCACCCCGCATTGGCGGCACTGGCCCAGCCCCAGGGGCGCTTGCACTTCGCGCACAGCGATTTGTCGGCTTACTCGGTGTTCGAGGAGGCCTTCACCCGGGGCGCGTTCGCGGCCCGGGCCATTGGCGCTTCAAAAAATCGCCCTGTTTGAAGACGGTTGAGCTGACGTAGAGGTGTCAGGCGGCCTGGCCGTGTCGGCGCACTGCGACACCCAGGGCCAGCAAACCCACGCCGAACATGGCATAGGTCGAAGGCTCTGGCGTGACTGGGACGCAACTCAGGCAAGCCACCCGGAACACACCCTCAGCCTGCGTGTTGCCCCAGTTGGCTGTGCGCACCAGGATGGCCACCGGGTCGGAGGCTGCGGTAGACAGTCCCAGGTCGGCCAGGATGACGTTCGCTGTGTTCGCATTCATGCGCAGGCTACCGGCCAGACTGCCGCTGGCCTTGGCAACGACGACTCCGGCATTGACGCTGTCAATCAGGATGTTGCCGCCGGTGCCCCCCACCACGCCAGGCACGTCGGCCGCAAAGATGGCCTGCTTGCCGTAGCTCACCAAGGCACCGTTGTTCAGGCGTGAATACAGGTCGGCGTAGATGGTGGACGTGCTGAGGCTGACGTCGAAATTGGCCATGAAAATCGAGCGCGACGTGATGGTTTCGTCGTCATTGAACACCGTGCGGCGGATGTTCACGAACGAGTTGGCCGCTTGCAAAGAGTTCACGGTGTCACCCGTGATGGTGGCCTTGTTGAACGCCAGGCTGACATTGCCCGTGGCCTTGGTGTAAGTCGCCGTGTTGGTGGCGCCACTGATGCTCAGCCCCGCGATGGTGGGCACGGTTCCCGCCGTCACGACGTTGGAGCCTGATGCACTCAGTGCTGACAAGGCATCGGCGGAAAATGTCAGGCTGCCTGTGCCTGAAGTCAGTTCCCACAACCCGGCATAAGGCGTTGCGCTGGCCGTGCTGCCCGCGACCAATGCGGCCACGGATGCGATGCATTTGAATGCAAACTTCATGGGGGCTCTCCAGATTCAGTCCATTGAAAAAAACCGCCCTGCTTGAGGGCGGTTTCAGCTGACATCAGTGGTGTCAGGCCGCTTGGCCGCGCCGGCGCATGGCCACACCCAGGGCCAACAAGCCCATGCCAAACATGGCATAGCTCGAAGGCTCAGGGATGGCTTGGAGTGTGCCGGCCGCTTGGGTCGTGCCCCAGTTGGCGGTGCGCACCAGGGTGGCCACGGGATCGGTGGCGGCGGTCGACAGGCCCAAATCCGCCAGGATGATGTCGGCGGTGGCGAGGTTCATGCGCAGGCTGCCGGCCAGGCTGCCACTGGCCTGGCCTTGGGGGTAAAAGCCAGTTCCGGGGATGACCTCGATGTTGCCCTGGGTGCCCCCAATCACGCCCGGGAGATCGGCGCGGAAGATGTCCTGCTTGCCATAGTTCACCAGTGCGCCCGAATTCAAGCGCGAGTACAGATCGGCGGAAATGGTGGAGGTGGACAAGTTCACGTCGAAATTCGTCATGAAGATCGAACGCGTGGTGGTGGTTTCGTCGTCGTTGAACGTGATGCGGCGAATCTGGACAAAGGAGTTGGCGGCCTGCAGAGACACCAATGAATCATTGAAGGCCACGGCGCTGCTGAAGGTCAGGCTGACATTGCCAGTGGCCTTGGTGTAGGCCGCCGTGTTGGCCGAACCGCTGATGTCCAGGCCTGCAATCGTCGGAACCGTGAAGGGTGTCACGATGGCTGAACCGGAGGCGCTCAGGGCCGACAAGGCGTCTGTCGAGAATGTCAGGCCACCGGTGCCTGAGATCAGCTCCCAATCCGAAGCGTGAGCGCCACTGGCGGCCACCAATGTTGCGGCAACTGCCACGATGCTCTTGAATGCGAATTTCATGATGCTCTCTCCACTGATTTCATGATGATGGAAAGGGGGCCTTGATGGTCCAGAGCCTCCCTGCTCTAACCCTGATGGGTTAAACGAAGTCTAGTGAAGAAGCGTGACTTTGTGCGCAGGGTTAGCCTGGGGCTACAACTTGTTTCCATTGGGGTTGGGGCTAAAAAAAAAAGCCGCCCGGGTGGGCGGCTTTTGCTGGCGTGGATTGATCAAGCCTTGATGAGGCGGCGGCGCATGGCCGCAATGCCGACCAGGCCCAGGCCCATCAGGGCGTAGGTGGAGGGTTCAGGAATGGCTGCGGCAGGCGCCGTGAAGGTGCCGGCAGCATTGGTGGTGCCCCAGTTGGCGGTGCGAACCAGGGTGGCCACGGGATCGGTGGCAGCGGTTGACAAACCCAGGGCGGACAGCACGGTGTTGGCCGTGGTGCCGTTCATGCGCAGGCTGCCGGCCAAGCTACCGCTGGCATGGCCTGTGGCCACGCCGCCAGACACGCCATCAACGATGATGTTGCCGCCAGTGCCACCGACCACGCCCGGGACATCGGCCGTGAAGATGGCTTGCTTGCCGTAGTTGACCAGGGCGCCCGAACCTGTGCGCGAGTAGAGGTTGGCGTAGATGGTGGAGTTGGTCAGGTTGACATCAAACTCGGCCATGTAAATGTTCAGTTGCGTGGTGGTCTCGTCGTCGTTGAAAACGGTGCGACGGATATTCACCAGCGAATTGGCGGCTTGCAGGGTCGTCAACGTGTCGCCCACGCCCGTGGCGGTGTTGAAGGCCAGGCTGACATTGCCGGTGGCTTTGCTGTAGATCGCCGTGTTGACGGCGCCGCTGTTGGGCAGCCCGGCGATGGTCGGGATGGTGCCGGCCGTGACAACACTGGAGCCCGAGGCGCTCAGTGCCGACAGCGCGTCTGACGAGAAGGTCAAGCCGCCGGTGCCACTGCCAGCATTCCAGACATAGCCAGAGGCTGCGGAGGCTGCGCCAGCGGCCATGAAAGCGGCGGTGGCCAGGATGCTTTTGGATGTGAACTTCATGTGTGGGGCTCCGTGATTGCTGTCGAGGCGACTGAAATCCTCGACGATGGGCTGATTCTAGGGACGACTTGGCCTGTTGGGCGTAAGGCTTCCCCTAACAGGGTTAATAGCGTGTTTCCGGCATGGAAAAAAGCCGCCCTGTTGCCAGGGCGGCTTTGCTCAAAATCCGGCCGAAACCGGATTCAAGGCCAATCAGGCAGCCTTGCGGCGGCGAGCAACGGCACCCATGGCCAGCAAGCCTGCGCCCAGCAGGGCGTAGGTTGTTGGCTCAGGCACTGGAGCCGTGAAGGTGCCACCAGCTTGGGTTGTGCCCCAGTTGGCGCCACGCACCAGCATCGCGACAGGGTCGGTGGCGGCGGTCGACAGACCCAGGGAGGTCAGGATGGTGTCAGCCGTGCCGGCGTTCATGCGCAGGGCGCCAGCCAAGCTGCCGCTGGCCGCGCCGTAGGCCAAAGTAGGAGTCTCGGAAGTCACTTCAATGTTGCCACCCGTGCCACCGATGATGCCAGGAACGTCAGCCGTGAAGATGGCTTGCTTGCCGTAGCTGACCAGAGCACCAGCGTCAGTGCGCGAATACAGGTTCGCGAAAATCGTGGAGTTGCCCAGGTTCACGTCGAAGTCAGCCATGAACACGCTGCGCGTGGTCGTGGTTTCGTCGTCGTTGAACGTGGTGCGGCGGATTTGCACCAGCGAGTTGGCGGCTTGCAGCGAAGTCAACGCGTCACCATCGATGGTGGCAGTGTTGAACGTCAGGCTGACGTTGCCGGTGGCCTTGGTGTAGACGGCCGTGTTGGCAGCACCAGTGTTAGGCAGGCCAGCAATGTTGGGGATGGTGGCAGCGGTGATGACGCTGGAGCCGGAGGCGCTCAGGGCCGACAGAGCGTCAGCCGAGAAAGTCAGACCGCCCGAGCCGGACTCCACGCTCCAGGTACCAGCGTAAGGCGTGGCGGCGCTTGCAACACCAGCAGCCACGAATGCAGCCGTGGCCACCAAGGTTTTCAATGCAAATTTCATTTAATTTCTCCACTGTGAATACGGTCTTTTTTCGATGATTCCTCAACGTCAAAAAGGCGACCGGCTTACCTGATCGACCGTTGCACTCTAGCGATGACTTTGAAGACCGCCTATAGGGTTCTACCGATTGTGTAACCGTTTGCTAGGGGAACTACTTAATTTTCCCCAGTGAGAAATGTCACGCTGTGGCATTTTGAAACAAATGAATGCTCAATTCTGCGCAATACGAGGCACTTCCTGCACTTGACAGTGGCTTGGCTTGAGCTCATCGCGCAGTTGGTTGACGACCTGGTGTGCGGCGGCCGAGTTGTCGCTGTTCCGATTGCACACGAACACATCCAGGGTGACCACGCCTGATTCGGGCCAGGTGTGCACGGCCAGATGCGACTCGGCCAGCAGGACCATGCCGGTGATGCCGCCGACCTGGTGTGGTGCCAGCGCCGGAAAGCCATGAAAGCATTGGCCCACCGCCTGAAGCCCCGCCATGGTGACGATGCTCAGGCAGCGCTCTTGCAGCACGTTCACATCGGTCATCATTGGATTCAAGGCCGAACAGCCCTGCAAGTCCGCCGTCAGGTGCAGCCCGTGCATCAACCCAGCTCCGCCAGCCGTGCGGGCGTGCCGACATCGACCCATGGCCCCTCGTGGACCTCGGCGCTCAGGCGGCCTTGGTCAATGGCGCGGTCCAGGCAGGGGCGCAGCGCGGTCCGGCTGCCCACCACGACCTCATCCACCATCGCCGCCCGGTACAGGCCGATGGTGGAGTAGGTCCAGCACGGCGTGGCCGGGGGCGCCCGGTCTTTGCGCAGCACCCGGCCTTCGGGCGACAAGGCGAAGTCGCCGCCCGGGTTGTGCGGCGGGTTGCTCACCATCCACAAATGGGCCCAGTCCGTGCCCTGGGCAAAGTGTTGCGCCGCTTCATCGTCGAATCGGAAGTCCGGGGCGAACACGTCGCCCGCCAGGACCCAGAAGGCGTCGCCCAGCCAGGGCAAGGCTTTGGCGATGCCCCCAGCGGTTTCCAGGGCGCCGCCATGGTCGCGCGCTTCCATGGAGTATTGAAGGTGCAGGCCCCAGCGCGAGCCATCGCCCAAAGCGGTGGGGAATTGATCCTCCAGCCAGGCCGTGTTGATGACGACCTCGCGCACGCCATCGCGGGCCAGGGCTTCGAGGTGCCATTCAATCAGGGGTTTGCCACGGACCTTGAGTAGAGGCTTGGGGGTGTGGTCCGTCAAGGGGCGCATGCGCTCGCCGCGTCCAGCGGCCAGGATCAGGGCGGGCAGGGTCATGAGGGGATGATACCGAGGCGTCCAGCAAAAAAGGGCTCATGTTGTGCACATGAGCCCTTTGAATTGGATGGTGGCGCTTCACGGATTCGAACCGCGGACCTGTGGATTATGATTCCATCGCTCTAACCGACTGAGCTAAAGCGCCACTGAGCCCAAGATTATACGCTGGATTTTCAGTGCAGTTGAAAAAAACTTCTCGATGTTGTTCAGGCCGACATGGCCGACCCCAGTTCTTCCAGCAGCGCGAACAGCACATCGAAGTCAAACGGCTTTTGCAACCAGACCGCGTCAACCAGTTCATCCTTGCGCGGGCCGTAGCCGCTGGCAAAGATCACTTTCAGGGGTTGGCGTTCACGGGCCAGGGCGGCAAACTCTCGCCCGGACATGCCGGGCAGGCTGATGTCGGTCATCAGCACGTCGAACTTGGCCTGGTCCAGCAGTTCAAGCGCGCTTTCGGCGGACGGAGCACCCACTGCCGTATAGCCCGACAACTCCAGGATTTCGAGCATGGACCGCAGTGAGTCTTCTTCATCCTCGACCACCAGGATGCGCAGGCCCGGTGGCGCGTTGTGGGCCGTGGTGGGCGCTTCTGGTTTGGCCTGGGGCGTGGCCAGGGCTTCCAACCGGTTGGCCCTGACGTGGGCCTTGAGCGTGGCGGCGAACTTGCGGTTCACGAACATGTGGCGGATCTTGCGGGCCAGGTCTTCGCGGCGGTAAGGCTTGCTCAGCAGGGCCACGCCGGGGTCAAGGCGGCCGCCGTGCACGATGGCATCTTCGGTGTAGCCCGAGGTGAAAAGCACCTCGATGTCGGGGTGCAATTCTCTGGCCAGTTCTGCCAACTCGGGGCTGCGCAAGGTGCCGGGCATGACCACGTCGGTGAACAAAAGGTCGATGGGCACACCGCTTTGCAGGATGGCCAGGGCGCTGGTCGCATCTGGCGATTTGAGGACGGTGTATCCCAGCTCTGACAAGAGCGCCACGACGGTCTCCCTCACCTGAGGGTCGTCTTCGACCACCAGGATGGTTTCATCGCCGCCGGTCACGGGGCCACTGAATTCGGGCAGCATGGTTTCCTGAGTCTGGTGTGAGCGTGGAAGGTAGAGTTTGACGGTGGTGCCGCAGCCCACCTCGCTGTCGATCTTGACATGGCCGCCGCTTTGCTTGATGAAGCCGTAAACCATGCTCAGGCCCAGTCCCGTGCCGTGACCTTCGGACTTGGTGGTGAAGAAAGGCTCGAACACGCGCTCCAGGATCTCCGGCGGCATGCCGCTGCCGGTGTCCGACAAGCTGATCATCACGTATTGGCCTGGCGTGACATCAGGGTGGTCATGCGTGTCGGTATCGTCCAGGCTGACGTTGGCTGTTTCGAGTGTCAGTTCGCCTGCACCGTTCATGGCGTCGCGGGCATTGATGGCCAGGTTCAGCAGCACGTTTTCCAGGCCATGCGGATCCACGAAGGTGTTCCACAAGTTCCGCGCAACGCGTGTTTTCAGATCGATGGAATCGCCAATCACGCGTCGCAGCATGTCGTCCAGGTCTTGCACGCGCCGCCCGATGTTGAGCACATCGGGAGCCAGGGGTTGCTTGCGGGCAAAGGCCAGCAGGTGCAGCGCCAGTTTGGCGCCGCGGTCCACCCCGGCGATGGCGGCGTCAACCCGGCGTTGCAGCGATTCATCGTGCCGCGTGGCTTCGCGCAACAACTGAAGGTTGCCGCCAATCACCTGCAGCACATTGTTGAAATCATGAGCGACCCCGCCGGTCAGTTGCCCGATGGCTTCCATTTTTTGTGCCTGACGCAGGGCATCCTGCGTGCGCTGCAGCGCGGTCTCGGCTTCCTTCTCGGCGGTGATGTGCCGGCCATTGCCGTAGACCAGGCCGCTGCTGTCGGGTGAGGCGGTCCATGAGAACCAGCGGTGGCCACCATCCTTGTGCCTGAAGCGGTTCTCGAACTGGACCAGCACGTCGTGGGTGGCGTAGGCCAGGGCGTTCAGTGTGGCGGTCCGGTCGTCCGGGTGGATCAAGCCATTGACGTGTTGGCCCATGATCTCTTCGCGGCTGAAGCCCAGGATGCGTGTCCACGCCGGATTGACGTCACGGAAGAGACCATCACCGCCAACGACGACCAGCAAATCCTGGGAGTTGCGCCAGACGCGGTCGCGCTCTTCGGTGCGCGCCTCAATGCGTTGCTCCAGCGTGGCATTCATGGCCAGCAATGCTTCGCTGGCCAATCGCTGGTCTTCGATGTCGGTGTTGGTGCCGATCCAACGGATGAGGGTGCCATCGCCAGAGCAGATGGGGTGGGCGCGCACCAGGTGCCAGCGGTAGGCGCCGTCGGCACGCCGGATGCGGAATTCAATCTCGTAAATTTGGCCGCTTGACAAGGCTTGTGTCCAGGCCAGGCTGGCGCGTTGCAAGTCATCGGGGTGAACGATCTGCGTCCAGCCTTGGCCAGTCAGTTGCTCGTGGCTCAAGCCGCTGTAGGCCAGTGTTCGTTCGTTGAACCAGTCCAGTTGGCCATTGCGCGGCGATGTCCAGACGTGGTTAGGCATGACCTGGGCAAAGGTGCGGAATTTTTCTTCGCTCTCGCGCAGGATCTGTTCCGCCTGGTGGCGCTCGGTCACGTCCTGGACCACGCCGACCAGGCGCACGCGACGACCTTGTTCATCGCATTGAAATTCGGCAGACCGTGCGATCCAGCGAATCTGGCCGTTGTCTGGCCGACGAATGCGGTATTCCGTTTTCAGCGGCAGTTCGCCGTTGGTGCGGGTGGCCAAACTGGACACCATTTCGACGTCGTCGGAGATGACCAGCTTTTCAAAGGTGTCTGGCGCCACTTGCGCTTGTTCGGGCAGGCCGAAGATGCGGCACATCTCTGGCGTGACCGTCAGCATGTTCTGGAGCAGGTCCAGGGTGAAAATGCCCACGCCGCCGGCCGCTTGCGCACGAGCAAGCTGGTCATTGGAGGCGGCCAGTGCCTGGGCCGCCTCGTGGGCTGCCGTCACGTCAACACCTTCTACAAAAATGCCGGTCACCGCGCCCTGGTTATCGAAGATGGGCTGGTAAACGAAATCAAGGAAGCGGCGTTCACTTGCCATGCCGGGCTGGCTGGACAACAACACCGGAACGGCTCGCCCCGAAAAGGGTTCGCCGCTGCGGTAAACCTGGTCCAGCAAGGCCAGGAAACCTTGGTCTGCCACTTCGGGCAAGGCCTGCAGCACTGTTTTGCCCAGGATATCCTGGCGCGAAACGATCTTCAGGTAAGCCGGATTGGCCAACTCGAAAACGTGCTCGGGGCCGCGCAGCACCGCCACGAAGCTGGGGGATTGCTCGAACAGGGCGCGAAGGCGCTCCAGCTCGGCCACCCGTTCACGTTCCGCAAACACCTGTGCGGTGATCTCGTTGCAGGCGCAAAACACGCCCTGGACATCGCCGTTCTCATCGCGCAGCGGCGTGTAGAAAAACGAGAAGTGGGTTTCTTCAGCCCGGCCATGGCGAAGCATCGTCAGTTCGATGTCCTCCATGGACGTTGGCACCCCAGCGTAGGCCTTCGCCATGATGGGCCCTATCTCGTCGATGATGTCGTACCAGACCTCGGCGAAGGGGCGCCCCAGCGCCGCCGGGTGGTGCCCACCCAGGATGTCGGCGTACAGGTCGTTGTAGAACATGACCTGCTGCGGCCCCCAGGCTGCGAACATGGCCTGGTTGGCTCCCAGCATGACGCCCACGATGGTTTTGAGCGGCTGGGGCCAATCGGCAGGCCGCCCCAGGGGGGTGCTGGCCCAGTCCTGGGCTCGGATCAAGGCGCCCATGGCGCCCCCGCCGTCTAGAAATCGAAGTGACATGGTGAATCAGTTGGCTGGCGTTTTTTCTCGGGCGACTCACCCGTTATTCGGCCCATTGTTCCATGGTCGCTGGCCTTGGCTTGGTGATCATTTGCAAGGGCAGGCCTTGAAATCCATGGAGGCTGCCTTATCTTCGGGGCTTCACTGTTGCCCGCACTAAAAATAGACCATGGACAAAACCACGCTTTCATTCCAGGCCGAGGTCAAGCAATTGCTGCACCTGGTCACTCACTCGCTGTACTCCAACAAGGAAATCTTCCTGCGCGAGTTGATTTCCAACGCGTCCGATGCTTGCGACAAGCTCCGTTTCGAAGCCCTGGACCACAGCGGCCTGTACGAAGACGCGCCGAACCTGGAAGTGCGCGTGCTGGTCGACAAGGCCGCCCGCACCATCACCATCCGCGACAACGGCATCGGCATGAGCTCGCAAGAGGCCATCGACCACCTGGGCACCATCGCCAAGAGCGGCACCAAGGAGTTCATGGGCAAGCTGTCGGGCGACCAGCAGAAGGATTCGCAACTCATTGGCCAGTTCGGCGTGGGTTTTTACAGCGGTTTCATTGTGGCCGACCGCCTCACCGTTGAAACGCGCCGAGCCGGTGCGCCCGCGTCCGAGGGCGTGCGCTGGACCAGCGAAGGCGCTGGCGACTTCGAGGTCGAGGCCATCGACAAGCCCACCCGCGGCACCGACGTCGTCCTGCACCTGCGCGAAGGCGAAGACGAGTTCCTCTCCAGCTGGAAGCTGCGCAGCATCATCAGCAAATACTCCGACCACATCTCCCTGCCCATCCTCATGCAAAAAGAAGAGTGGGACCAGGAGAAGGGCGAGCAAGTCCTCAAGGACGAGTGGGATCCCGTCAACCAGGCCGCCGCCTTGTGGGCTCGCAGCAAGAGCGACATTTCTGAGGAGCAGTACCAGGAGTTCTACAAGCAGATCAGCCATGACAGCCAGGCACCGCTGGCCCACACGCACAACCGCGTCGAAGGCCGCAGCGAATACACCCAACTGCTCTACGTGCCCGCCCACGCCCCGCACGACCTGTGGAACCGCGAGAAGCGCGGTGGCCTCAAGCTTTACGTCAAGCGCGTCTTCATCATGGACGATGCCGAAGCCCTGTTGCCGTCCTACCTGCGCTTCGTCAAGGGCGTGGTCGACAGCGCCGACCTGCCTTTGAATGTCTCGCGCGAAATCCTCCAAGAAAGCCGCGACGTCAAGGTCATCCGTGAAGGCTGTACCAAGCGCGTCTTGTCGATGCTGGAGGAACTGGCCAACCACGAAGACCAGGCCAAGAAAGACCAGTACGCCAGTTTCTGGAAAGAGTTTGGCTCGGTCCTGAAAGAAGGCATTGGCGAGGACTTTGCCAACCGTGAACGCCTGGCCAAGCTCTTCCGTTTTGCGTCCACGCAAGCCGATGAAGGCGTCTCATTGGCCGACTACGTCAGCCGCATGAAAGAAGGCCAGGAGGCCATCTACGTGCTCGCCGCCGAGACCCTGGCCGGCGCCAAGAGCAGCCCGCAACTGGAAATCTTCCGCAAGAAGGGCATCGAGGTGTTGCTGTTGGTGGACCGCGTGGACGAATGGATGCTCTCGCACCTTTTCGAGTTCGAAGGCAAGCCGCTGCAAAGCGTGGCCAAGGGCGCCGTCGACCTGGGCACCCTGCAGGACGAAGAAGAAAAGAAGAAGGCCGAAGAAGCCGCCACCGCCTTCAAGCCCCTGCTGGAGCGCCTGAAAACCGCCTTGAAAGACAAGGCCAAGGACGTGCGCGTGACCACCCGCTTGGTCGATTCACCCGCCTGCCTGGTGGTAGAAGAGGGCGACATCAGCGGCCACCTGGCGCGCCTGCTCAAGCAAGCCGGGCAAAGCGCGCCCGCGGGCTTGCCCGTCCTGGAGGTGAACCCTGAGCACGCCCTGCTCAGGAAGCTGGACACCAGCGAGCAGTTCGACGACCTGGCCCACATCGTGTTCGACCAAGCCATGCTGGCTGAAGGTGGTCACCTGGACGACCCGGCGGCCTACGTGCGCCGAGTCAACACCCTGTTGGCCGCGTGATGACGTGATGGAGGGGGCTTCACTTGCTGGACGCTTGAAGCGGCGCCGGCTCCGAGTGAAGGCTGCTTTCCAGGCGACTGTCGAATGCGAAGAACGAGTCTTGTGCAAAACTGGACTCGGCCCAGCGCGCAGCGCGTTCCGCGCGGCGTTGGCGCAACTTGCGGGCCACCTCATCGCCCGCATCGTGCAGGGAATCGCTGATCGTGTGGTGCGCAGGGCCGGCCTGGCTGTGGCCCAAAGCCCAGGCTGCGATCAAGGCCTGGTGCGGCCATTGCCCGGGGCGGCAGCGCACATAGCGCACGCGGCAGGCCTCCAGCACGGCCTCCTTCATGCGCTGAGACCGCGCTGATGACGCCTTGCTGGGCGAGTCGATGTCGATCACCGACACCACGGACCCATTGGGTGTGCACACCGCGAACGACACGTGCAGGGTGTGCAGCCGGTCGTACCAGTTCCGCGCTTCAAACTCGTCGGCGGCCTGGCAAAAGCGCAGCAGGTTCAATTTGGCCAGCACCACGTGATTGGGCAGGGCGGCGCGCAGCTCCTTGAACAGGAGGCGCTCGTCGGTGGTGAAGAGGGGGCGGGCGTTGAGGTTCCAGCGCCGGGGCCATTCGCGTTTGCTGGCCGGGCGGCGCCGCTGCGAGACGACGCCCAGCAGCAAGCCCGCGAGCGCGGCCAGCACCATGACGCCTATCAGCAACGGATCCAACTGCATACTACCCCTTGAATAAGTGGTGGTAATAGTACTCAGTTTTGCCGATGTTCCAATCCCCAAGAAAGGGGCGCTCGAACGCGGGAGCCGCTTTTCACGAGGCGGAAGACACCAGCATCCGCAGCCAGTCGCTGAAGTGTGCCGTCCAGTATTTGACCCGGTAGATCGCCTCTGCCGCCAGTGATTGCAAGGAGCTTTCCAGGTGGGTGGCCACCGTGTCCTTGGGCAATTTCAGCCAACCCTCGGCATCTTGTCCGAATTGCTCAACGGTAGCGCCTGCCTTGGTGGCAATGCGCAGCATGGGCGCATTTTCAGCCAGGGCATGGATGACCAGGTGGCTGGCCCCCCGGTTGCGCGCATGGGTGATGGCGTGCTGGAACAACCTCAGGCCCAGGCCCTTGCCGCGCCCTTCGGGCAACACCGATACGCCAAACTCCATCGCCGATCCCCGCACATGCCCGCGTGGCATGGCGGCCAGGTGGGCCACGGCCAGAAGCTGCAAGCGTCGACTGAAAATGCCGAACACTTCGTCGCGGCGAAAATCGATGGACGCCACGTACCTGGACAATTGCTCAAGCGGTGCCAGAAACCCGAAGCGCAGGTAACGGTCGTGTTCATTCAACGAAAGCAAGTGGTCGAGGATTCGTCGTCGGTGATGGGGTTTCAGGTCGCGGATGGGCACCCAGTGGTGCACCAGGTCTGCCCGTGGATGTGGGGAAGGTGCGCCACCGGGCGGGTGGGCCAATCCAAACTTGTCCAGCGATGATGAGGATTCAGAATTGTGAGCGGTCATTGTGTGACCCCTTCCTGGCCGTGGCGAAGGCGACCGGTTGTCACCCTCACCCTCGATCGAGGGTTATCACTCATCGTAGAGTGTGGTGTCGGGCTTGGCAAGCCGGGCCATGTGGTCATGAGGCACGCTTTTACCCCACTATTGCGCTATCAGGGTGAATCACAGTAGAATCTTGAGTTCCCGACTTGACTGCCGGGGATGGGTTGCTCTGTTTGTTCAAAACAACCCAGCTTTTTTCTATAGATGTTTTATAGAAGCAGCAGCGTTGTCTGAGAGGCCACCACAATTTCCAAGAAGTGGCACCAATGACGACAGTCAGTCAGTTTCACCACTTAGGAAAATTCATGAATACCTTCAGCGCCAAGCCGGCCGAAGTGACGCACGAGTGGTTTGTGATCGACGCCACCGACAAGGTGTTAGGACGAGTGGCCAGCGAAGTCGCTCTCCGTCTGCGCGGAAAGCACAAAGCCATTTACACGCCACACGTTGACACCGGTGACTTCATCATCATCGTCAACTCGGACAAAATTCGCGTCACTGGCAACAAAGCCACTGACAAGGTGTACTACCGCCACTCGGGTCACCCCGGCGGTATCCACGCCACCACGTTCAAGGACATGCAAGCCAAGCATCCTGGTCGTGCCATTGAAAAGGCAGTCAAGGGCATGCTGCCCAAGGGCCCCCTGGGCTATGCCATGATCAAGAAGCTGAAGGTTTATGCAGGCAGTGCCCATCCGCACGCCGCGCAAAGCCCCAAGCCCCTGGAAATCTAAGGAGCGGCCATGATCGGTAATTGGAACTATGGCACCGGACGTCGCAAGTCGTCCATCGCCCGCGTCTTCATCAAGAAGGGCACCGGCCAGATCATCGTCAACGGTAAGCCTGTCGAAGACTACTTCGGCCGTCAAACCTCGATCATGATCGTCAAGCAACCCCTGTTCCTGACCAACAATGTCGAAGCCTTCGACATCAAGGTCAGCGTCAAGGGTGGCGGCGAGTCTGGTCAAGCCGGCGCTGTGCGCCACGGCGTGACCCGTGCTCTGATCGATTTCGACGCAGCACTCAAGCCTGACTTGAGCCGCGCCGGTTTCGTGACCCGCGATGCTCGCGAAGTCGAACGTAAGAAGGTCGGTCTGCACGGTGCTCGTCGCCGGAAGCAATTCAGCAAGCGCTGATCCGATTGGTCAGAGCCTGCTGCTGTTGGGGCAGGCTTATCTGACAAGAAAACCCGCCCAGGCAGCTGTGGCGGGTTTTTTTTCATTCACCCTAGAATGGCGAGCTTCTCGCTCCAGGCATCAAAGGACACATCATGATCAAGGTCGGCATCGTTGGTGGCACGGGCTACACGGGCGTCGAATTGCTGCGCCTGTTGTCGCAGCACCCCCAGGTCCAGATCCAGGCCATCACTAGCCGCAAAGAAGCGGGCATGCCGGTCTCCGACATGTACCCCAGCCTGCGTGGTCATGTCGACCTGCCTTTCGTGACGCCGGACGAGGCGGATCTGAAATCCTGCGACGTCGTGTTTTTTGCAACACCGCACGGTGTGGCCATGGCCCAGGCGCGTGAGCTGCTGGCCGCGGGCGTCAAGGTGATCGATCTGGCGGCCGATTTCCGCTTGCAAAACCTGGCCGAGTTCGAGCAGTGGTACGGCATGGCGCACAGCTGCCCCGACCTGTTGGCCGAGGCGGTTTATGGCCTGCCTGAAATCAACCGCGAAGCCATCAAGAAGGCCCGCATCATCGGCAACCCCGGCTGCTACCCCACCTCGGTGCAGTTGGGCTATGCGCCGCTGCTCAAGCACAAGCTGATCGACCCCACGCACCTGATCGCCAACTGCGCGTCGGGCGTGTCGGGGGCAGGGCGCAAGGCCGAGGTCCACACCCTGATGGCCGAGGCCAGCGACAACTTCAAGGCCTATGGCGTCAAGGGCCACCGGCATGGTCCCGAGATCAACCAGCAGTTGCGCATCATCGCGGGCGACGACAGCGTGAATTGTCTGTTCGTGCCGCACCTGCTGCCCTTGATCCGCGGCATCCATTCCACCTTGTACGCGCGCCTCAACAGCGCAGGCCAAGCGGCCGATCTGCAAGCCTTGTACGAGACCTT
The DNA here is from genome assembly GCF_030652515.1 of Aquabacterium sp. Lineage (GTDB taxonomy): Bacteria > Pseudomonadota > Gammaproteobacteria > Burkholderiales > Burkholderiaceae_C > Aquabacterium. The sequence continues at coordinate 31,267 of NZ_JAUSAR010000019.1, forward strand.
CTACCAAGGCGAGCGTTTTGTGGACGTGTTGCCTGCTGGCAGCGCACCCGAAACCCGCAGCGTGCGTGCCAGCAACACTGTGCGCATCGCGGTGCACCGCCCCCTGCCTGACACCGTCATGGTGCTGGTGGTGGAAGACAACCTCACCAAGGGTGCCTCGGGCCAGGCCGTGCAGTGCATGAACCTGATGTGCGGTCTTGAAGAACACCTGGGCCTGACCCACGTGCCGGTCCTGCCCTGATGCGTTGGCGGCTGATCAGGCGGCGCCTGTCGATCAGCGCGCCGCGCATGTCGGTGCGCAGCCACCTGCCTTGGCCCGTGCGTTGGGTGCTGGCCGCTTTGGTGCTGGGTTTCTCTGGTGCGATCGGGCTTTGGGCGTTTGAGTTCGGGCGCAACATTGCAGGCCTGAATCCGGGCGCCCGGCCTGCGTCCGACGACCTGGTGCAGATTCGCCAGCAACTGGACGACACGCGCCAGGAGCGCGACCGCGCACAGTCCCTGGCCAATGCGGCCGACAGCCTCATCAAGGCCGAGCAAGCCACCCAAACGCGGCTGACCGAGCAGGTCAAAGCCCTGGAAGCTGAAAACCAGGCTTTGAAAGATGACCTTGGCTTTTTCGAGCGCCTGCTGCCCGTGACCAGCGAGGGGTTGTCGGTTCGGGGACTCCAGGCTGACCTGCCCGCGCAGGGGCAATTGCGCTTTCAAGTGATCGTGATGCAACATGGCGGGCGCGTGCAGCCCGAGTTCAAGGGCCGCTACGAATTGCTGCTGTCGGGCACTTTCGATGGCAAGCCCTGGATTCAGCCGGGGCCCGTGGTGAGCCAGCCTTTGCAATTCAAACAATATCGGCGTGTGGATGGCACGGTTCAATACCCTGCCAATGCCGTGGTGAAGCAGGTTCAGGTGCGGGTGCTTGACGACAATGGCAAGGAAGTCGCCACGCAATCCCTGCGAATGTGATCATGAAGGAGCACCCTTGATGTTTGGTTGGAAAAAGACCCCCCTCATCCGAACCCTGGTGGGCGAAGGCACTGTCATCACCGGCGAGTTGCGCTTTGCCGACGGCTTGCGCATCGATGGCGAGGTGATTGGCAACATCACTTGCACTGGCGAGGGGCGCTCCTTGCTGGTCATCAGCGACAAAGCCAAGGTCACCGGCAAGGTCAGGGCAGGTCATGTCATCATCAATGGGATGGTGAACGGCCCCGTGGTCGCTGAAGACTTGCTGGAGCTTCAGCCCAAGGCGCGCATCGTGGGTGATGTACGCTACGAGGCTCTGGAAATGCACCAAGGCGCCACCATTGATGGCGAGTTGCACCCCTTGAAATCTGACGACAAGCCCGCAGCTTTGAAGCTGGCTTCGAACAATGGCTGAGCACCGCTCGCCTCTTTATCTGTACCTGGAGTATTCCCATGACCGCTGTTCTTGAAACCACTGCCCCCGAAGCCCTGGCTGGCGACGTGCCCCCGGCCCCCATCGTCTTCACCGACAGCGCAGCAGGCAAGGTGGCGGAATTGGTCGCTGAAGAAGGCAATCCGGACCTCAAACTGCGCGTGTTCGTGCAGGGCGGCGGCTGCTCAGGCTTCCAATACGGTTTCACGTTTGACGAGATCGTGAACGAAGACGACACCCGCATGGAGAAGAACGGTGTTTCCCTGCTGATCGATGCCATGAGCTTGCAGTACCTGGTGGGTGCCGAGATCGATTACAAGGATGACCTCGAAGGCGCCCAGTTCGTGATTCGCAACCCCAATGCCACGACCACTTGCGGTTGTGGCTCCAGCTTCTCGGCCTGATTCTTCGGGGTCAAGCAGGGTAAAGGGCGCCTAATATTCGGTGGCCCTTGGCGCCAGTCACCTGCGGCACATTGCCCGCCAGGTGGTGAACATGGCGTTGAGCCAGCCAGGCAAAGGCCGCGGCTTCAACCTGCATCACGGGCAAGCCGTGGGCATCTGAAGGCTGCACCAGCACGCCAGGCAGATTGGCTTGCAGGCGTTGCATCAGCGCGCCATTGAGTGCGCCGCCACCACACACCACCAACTGACTGGCCGTGGGCGCATGAGTTTTCATGGCCATGGCGGCGCTGCGGACGGTCAACTCGCAAAGTGTGGCTTGCGCATCCTGGGGCGTTTGCGTGGCCATGCCCGTGGCTTTCAGCCACTGCTGCAGCCAGCTTGGGTTGAAGAGGTCTCGCCCTGTGCTCTTGGGCGGTGGCATGCCGAAGAAGGGGGCTGACAAGGCCACTTCCAGCGCGGCCAAGTTCACCTGCCCTTGAGCACCCCAGGCGCCATCTTCGTCATAGGGGCGGCCAGTGTGCTGCTCGCACCAGGCATCCATCAAGGCATTGCCCGGGCCGCAGTCAAAACCAAGTGGTGGCTCAGGTGCCCGCAAGATGCTGAGGTTGGCCATGCCGCCCACGTTCAGCACAACCACGGTTTCTGTGGGGTGCTCAAACAAGGCTTGGTGAAAGGCCGGCACCAGCGGTGCGCCTTGTCCGCCTGCGGCCACATCTCGGCTGCGAAAATCCGCCACCACGTCAATGCCTGTCAGCTCCGCCAGCAAGGCTGGTGCATTGAGCTGCAGGGTGTAACCCAGTTCTGGCCGATGGCGAACGGTCTGGCCGTGGGCGCCAATGGCGCGGATTTGGGATGGTGCCACCCCTGCGCGATCGCAAACAGCTTTCACCACTTGCGCGCAATTTTTCACCAGGTCTTGCGCGGCCAATGCGGCTTGGTGCAGCTCGTTCGAGTCGGGCGTGTTGAGCGCCAGCAGCGTGTGCTTGAGGGCAGGGTCAAACGGTTGGTGCGCATGGGCCAGGGCGCGCCACGGGGGCGGTGAGCCCAGGGCCATCAGAACGCCGTCGATGCCATCCAGCGAGGTGCCCGACATCAAGCCAATGTAGAGCTCTCCGTGGGCCGGTTTCATCAAGCTTTATTCGAAGCGGGCTGTGGCGTGTGCGCCGGCCAGGCTTTGCTGCTGGGCCGCGTCGAGCCTTTGCGACATGCCCGCGACCATCTGCTTGAATTGCGCCAAGGCTTGGGGCGACAACTGGGTGCTTTCCGAGGCGCGCGCCATCGCGATTGGGTCCACCTGGCGGCCGTTGACCTTGAACTCAAAGTGCAGGTGAGGGCCGGTGGCCCAGCCGGTGGCGCCCACAGCACCGATCAACTGGCCTTGTTCCACGCTTTGCCCCACGCGCACATTGATTCGGCTGAGGTGGGCGTAAACCGTCTTGCGGTCGCCGGAATGTTGGAGCTCGATCACGTTGCCATAGCCATTTTGCCGCCCGGCAAAGCTCACCTTGCCGTCACCGACCGAGCGGACTGCTGTGCCATTGGGCGCGCCATAGTCCACGCCCAAGTGCGCCTTCCAGCGCTGCAGGATGGGGTGGAAGCGCATGGAAAAGCCCGAGGTGACGCGGGAAAAGGCCAGCGGAGAGGCCAGGAAAGAGCGCGTCTTGCTCACGCCGGTGAGGTCGAAGTAGGCGCCTTTGCGGCCAGCCTCCTGGTGCCAGATCGCGTTGTGGACCTTGTCTTTGTTGATGAAGCGTGCGGCCAGGACACGGCCCGCCGAGCCGCCCCAGGTGATGGGCTCGCCATCGGCCGTGTGGGCTTCGTAGAGCACGCTGAAGGCGTCGCCCTTGCGCAGTTCGCGGCGGAAGTCGATGTCGCTGCCAAAGATTTCGGCGACCTGGTTGGTGATCGAATCTGGCACGTTGGCTTCATCGGCTGCTGCATAAAGCGAGGACGAAATGGTGCCGGTGGCCAGCTGCGTGCTTGCTTGCAGCAGCGCTTGCTCGGTGTGGGCGGACAGGGGGGCTTGGTCGTCCGCGCGGTTGACGGTCAAGCGCGTGAAGTGGGAATCCAGCTGTTCGGATTGCTGGGCAGGGCTGCGGGCCACCAACTCCATCAATCGGCCACGCAGGGTGATCACCTTGATCATTTTGCCGGGGCGCCCCAGCAGCAAGGTTTGCCCGACAGGGTCGGTGCGCAGAAACTCGGCGGCCTGCGGGTCATTGACACCCAGGCGATGCAGCAAGGTGTCGATCGTGTCGCTGGCGCGTGAGACATCGCTGCGGTACAGCGACAGGGCCTGCTCATCCAGTTGCACGACTTGCCCAGCCAGATCCGGCAGAGGCAAGACTTCGCTGATTTGCGAAATGCTGGGAGGGGTGTTGAGCTGGGCGGCGGTCAGCGGGGCCACACCGAACGCTGTCATGGTGGAGCCGGCCAGCAGCGCCAAGACAGCCGCGGCAACGCGGCGAGGATGCCGGTGCATGGCATCCTGGGTGGCTTGCAGCCCCCCAAGGGTTGAACTGCGCAAAGACTTCAGCGTGGTGAACAGGTCGTTGTTAGAAGCCAAAACTCGAATTCCCGCTATGTAGGGGGCTGTCCCCTAAAATCCCTGAAAAGCAAGTATAGCTGTCACGCTCTTGTCACCTGCCGTAAGATTTTCACCCATCGGTAAATATGCTGCCCCCTGAAAAACCCCCTGAAGCATCGCCTTCTCATCCCGTGACCGACCGGGTCCGTGAGGCTTTGGCCATCACTCGCCGCGGTTGCGATGAACTCCTGCCCGAGGGCGAGTGGGTGAAAAAGCTGGCTCGCTCGGAGGACACCAAGGTTCCTCTGCGCATCAAGTTGGGCATGGACCCCACCGCGCCAGACATCCACTTGGGCCACACCGTGGTGCTCAACAAGTTGCGTCAACTCCAGGATATCGGCCACACGGTCGTTTTCTTGATAGGCGATTTCAC
>NZ_JAUSAR010000020.1 GCF_030652515.1 Aquabacterium sp.
CGGTGAACTGTACATCGGCGGCCGCGGCCTGGCACGCGGCTATCACCACCGTCCCGGCTTGACCGGCGAACGCTTTATCCCTGACCCGTCCGGTAGCGGCGGGCGGCTTTACCGCACCGGCGACCGGGCACGGTGGCGGGCTGACGGCGCCATCGAATACTTGGGACGGTTGGATCATCAGGTCAAGTTGCGCGGCCTGAGGATAGAACTGGGCGAAATCGAGGCGGCCTTGCTGGCGCAAGACGGCGTCAACGAAGCGGTCGTATTGCTGAAGGATGGCGGCGACGGTCAGCGTTTGGTGGCCTATCTGGCCACCGACGCTGGTGAGGTCGGTAATGATGAATTGCTGCAAGTCTTGCGCCGCCGCCTGCCGGAATACATGTTGCCTTCGGCGATGGTGTGTCTGGATAGTTTGCCCAAGACAGCCAATGGCAAACTCGACCGCAAGGCTTTGCCCGAACCCAGCTGGAGCAGCCGTCAGTTCCAGTCCCCGCAAACTCGGGCCGAACAAGTGTTGACCAGCATCTGGCAAGACTTGTTAGGTGTTGCTCAGGTCGGTGTGCTGGACAATTTCTTCGAATTGGGTGGCCATTCGTTATTGGCGACGCGCTTGGTGGCGCAGATTCGCGGCGAACTCGGTGTCGATATGCCGTTGCGTACGGTGTTCGAAACCGACGATCTGCGGCAGTTGGCCGAACGGATCGATCAACTCGGCGCTGCTTTGTTGAGCGATGAGGTCTTGACGGGTATGGGGGATTTATTGGATGAGTTGGAAATGTCTTAAATGAAGGTGTCGCTACGGCGACCGATTGCTCGAAGCCGATCTCGGATTGATATGAAATTAACGGTCGCAATAGCGATACAAGAATTCACAGCTTATGAAATTGAATATCGACAGCCCCTTGGCTGACAAACACCAACAACAATCAGCAGGGCCTAACAACACGGTTGCCGGCGCCGATTTAGTGCGCCGTTTCGTGGCCTTGCCGCTGGAAAAGCGGCAACTGTTTCTGGAACGGCTGCGGCAGCAGGGCGGCGACTTCTCCCAGTTGCCGATTCCCGCGCACTTGTGCGGCGACGACGAGATTCCGTTATCGCTGGTGCAACAAGGGCTATGGATTTTGCACCAACTCGACCCCAGCAGCACGGCCTACCACATAGCGGGCGGGGTGAGGATTAGCGGAGCATTGGCGCTTGACGCCCTACAACAAGCCTTTAACGGCCTGGCGGCCCGGCACGACGCCTTGCGCAGCGTGTTTTACGCCGTCGACGGCCAGCCCCGGCAGCGCATACGGGCGCCGATGCCCGTATCGGTGGACTACCACGACCTGAGCGGGCTCGCTGCC
>NZ_JAUSAR010000021.1 GCF_030652515.1 Aquabacterium sp.
CGGTGAACTGTACATCGGCGGCCGCGGCCTGGCACGCGGCTATCACCACCGTCCCGGCTTGACCGGCGAACGCTTTATCCCTGACCCGTCCGGTAGCGGCGGGCGGCTTTACCGCACCGGCGACCGGGCACGGTGGCGGGCCGACGGCGCCATCGAATACTTGGGACGGTTGGATCATCAGGTCAAGTTGCGCGGCCTGAGGATAGAACTGGGCGAAATCGAGGCGGCCTTGCTGGCGCAAGACGGCGTCAACGAAGCGGTCGTATTGCTGAAAGACAGTCCGCAGGGCCTGCAACTGGTGGCTTATGCTGCCACAGCAGGGCGCGATTTGACGGTAGCGACATTGAAACAAACGCTGCTGCAACACCTGCCCGAGTACATGGTGCCGGGCGCGATTGTGTTGCTGGATAGCCTGCCCAAGACCGTCAATGGCAAACTGGATCGAAAAGCCTTGCCGAATCCGGAGCCGAACCGGCAGCATTATCGGGCACCGCAAAGCGACAACGAGCAAGACTTGGTGGCTCTATGGCAAGAATTGCTGAACATTGAGGTGGTGGGTCTGGATGACAATTTCTTCGAACTGGGCGGCCATTCGCTGTTGGCTATGAAACTGGTTGGCCGCATCAAACAGTCGGTCGGTGTCGATCTGCCGATGCGACGCATCTTCGAAATGCCCCAGTTAGCAGCAATGGCGGCGGAAATAGATGCGTTACAAGTGATGTCGGCGACTGCGCCGGATTTACAGGCAGATTTGGCGGATGCCCTGGCTGAGTTACAAGGTTTGTCGGCGGAGGATTTACAGGCTTTGCTGGCAAGCGAAGCATGAATTAACTGAATAGTGATGGACTGGTGTGCAGACTTCGGTCTTGGCAGTCTGCGTAAATATTACTGAAAATAAATATATTAAATGGAAAACCTACTCGCCAATTTCAACGACCTGAGCATTGACCAACGCAAGGCCTTGATTGTCCTGTTAAAACGCCGCGGCATAGACTTTTCGCAATTGCCTATTACCGCTGTCAAGCGCGATGCGCCGTTGCCGCTGTCTTACGGACAGCAGCGGCTGTGGTTTCTGGCGCAACTGGAACCGGATAGCAGTGCCTACCACATTGCCGATGCGGTATGGCTGAATGGTAGGATCGATGCGCTAGCGTTACAGCGCAGCATCGATAAATTGGTAGCCAGGCATGAAAGCCTCAGAACCACGTTTTGCAATGTCGCCGGTAAAGCGTTGCAGGTCGTTCACGAGCAATTGCCGGTGTCGGTCGATTGGCTGGATTGCTGTGAAATAACGGGCGACGGCGAGGAATCGATCAGAGCAAAGGTCGAGTCTATCGAGCAGCAGCCTTTTGATTTGGAAAACGGGCCTTTGCTGCGGATTAGCGTGATCAAGCTGACCGCCGACCGCCATGTGCTAACGATTGCGATGCACCATATCGTCGCCGACGAATGGTCACTGGCTATTGTCATTAGCGAATTTGCCGAGATTTATCGCGCCTATTGCGAAGGCAGGGAGCCGCAACTGCCGGACTTGCCGATGGGTTACGCTGATTTCGCGGCCTGGCAGCGGCATTGGCTGGAAGCCGGCGAAATGGAGCGGCAACTGGCGTATTGGACGGAAAAACTGGCTGGCGAGACAGCTCCGCTGGAATTGCCGTTCGATCGATCTCGACCGCTGCAGGCTAGCGATCATGGCGCGAAACTGGAGCTTCCGTTGCCCGATAGCTTGAGTGCCGCGCTACGGCAACAGTGCCGCGAGCAAGGTGCAACGCTGTTCATGGGGTTGCTGGCCTTGTTCAAGATGCTGTTGTACCGCTACAGCGGCCAGCATTCGATACGCATCGGCGTACCGATCGCCAATCGCAACCGCCGCGAGACCGAACATCTGGTCGGTTTTTTCGTCAATACACAGGTGCTGCAAACCGAACTGGATGGCGGTTTGAATTTTCGTCAGGTGTTGGCGCGAGTCAAGGACACCGCGTTGGGCGCGCAGGCACATCCCGATTTGCCGTTCGACCAACTGGTCGAGGCGCTGAGTCCAGAGCGTAGCCTGAATCGCAATCCGCTGTTTCAAGTGATGTACAACCATCAATATCAGCAGGCCGAGACCGCCGAAGCGCTGGGCTCGCTGAATATCGCCCCGTTTGCCCGTGACAGCCACACCACCCAATTCGAGCTGATTCTGGATACCTTTGAAAGCGTGGCGGGCAGTATCACCGCGATTTTGACTTATGCCACCGAAGTGTTCGACAAACAGACGATAGCGCGTATGGCCGAGCTTTTTTGTCGCCTGGCAACAGCGGCAACGGCCGCGCCAGAGCAGGCAATACGGGATCTACCGTTGCTTGATCCGGCTGACCTCGCGTGGTCAAATGCCAGTATCGTTGAATCCGGCGAGTGTGTTGCAGTATCGGAAGCGATCCACCGCCAAGCGCAAGCCCAACCTCACGCCGTGGCTTTAGTCTGCGGCGACCAGCGCATGCGCTACGCCGAACTGGAAAGCCTCAGCCAGCAACTGGCGCAGGGTTTGTTGGCGCAGGGCGTGCAAGCGGGAGACGTGGTCGGGCTGTGCCTGCCGCGTTCGGCCGAAATGATCGTCGCCAGTTTGGCGGTATGGCGTTGCGGTGCGGCGTTTCTGCCGCTGGATCCCGACTA
>NZ_JAUSAR010000028.1 GCF_030652515.1 Aquabacterium sp.
GATGGTGATGGCCTGCCTGCTGACCATGACATGCGCAGGTGTGGGCTCATGCGCTTGGGGCGTGGACCTGGGCAGCATCGGTCCGACCTACCCGATCAGCGAAGCCAACCTGCTGGAGTTCATTGCGCAACGCCTGCGAGAAAAGCAAGCCAATGGCGAACTGGCTCGACTGCAGGACCAAGCCCGTGAGCGCGGCATTCAGGCCGTGCGCCAGCCACAGCCTGTGGCCGGGCTCCGCACCACGCAACAGCCGCGCACCTTCTACTTCGACCCCAGCTTCACGCTGGATCGCAACATCCTGGATCCCCAGGGCCACCTGATGTTTGCCGCTGGCTCGCGCCACAACCCGCTGGACGTGGTGTCACTGTCCAGACGCCTGCTGTTCTTCGACGCCCGTGATGCACGGCAGGTGAAGCGCGCACGAGAGTTGATCCAGCGCTACCGAGGCCAGGTCAAGGCGATCCTGACAGCTGGCTCCTACCTGGACCTGATGAAAGCCTGGCGCACGCCGGTTTACTACGACCAGCAAGGCGTGCTGACCCGGCGCCTGGGCATCGCACAGGTGCCCGCTCTGGTCTCGCAGGAAGGCAAGCGCCTGCGCGTGGATGAGTTGGAGGTGACACCATGACCCGATCCACCCCAAAAGCAAGATGGCGTCCATCGTGGGATCACATCGCGGCGATCCTGTTGATTTGCTTGCTGGCCATGACCAGCCAGCACAGCCACGCGGCGGGCATCGCCACCTGCACAGGCAAGTTCCCCAACCCCGTCACCGACATCTGCTGGAGCTGCATCCTGCCCATCAGCCTTGGCAGCATCCCCATCGCCAACTTCGGCGGCCAGGAAGACATTGCCAACCCAGGCAGCCCTGTGTGCAGTTGCGGCGTGAACCCGGTCATCGGTCTGTCTATCGGCTTTTGGGAACCGGCTCGCCATGTCGAAGTCGTGCGCAAGCCGTTCTGCCTGACCTCACTGGGCGGCATGGACCTGAACCCGGGCCTGCCCGTCCCGGAAGCCGCCCGCTTCACCCACGCTGAAGGCGACGGCGATGGCGGCAGCTTCTACCAGGCCCATTTCTACGTGAACCCGATGCTGTACTGGCTGGAAGTGGTGACCGACTTTCCCTGCCTGGAAAAGGGCAGCTTCGATCTGGCCTATCTCACCGAGGTCGATCCGCTGTGGAACGACGACGAGTTGACCCTGATCCTCAACCCGGATGCGGTGTTGTTCGCCAACCCCATCGCGATTGCCGCCTGCGCCGCCGATTGCGTGGCCGCCTCACTGGGCTTTGGCATCAAGGAATTGTTCTGGTGCGCAGGATGCCAGGGCGGCATCTACCCGCTGGACGGCCAGGTGCCCTACCACTTGGGCGGTGTTCGCACGGCCGTTCTGCTGGCCCAGCGCCTGACCGCCAAGATGCACCGCGAGTTGATCGCCTGGGGATGGCATGGCACGCCCGGCCTGTGTGGCCCCTACTTCGAGCCCGTCATGGACAAGACGGCCTACAAGACACAACTCACCTACCCCATCCCCAATACCGAAAAGGATGGCGGCAGGTGCTGCCAGCCTTTCGGGCGCAGCACTGTGATCTGGGGGGCCGGCAAGGAATACCCAGTGCGCGGCGAAGACTTCGCCTTCATGTTGTTTCGCAAAAGGAACTGCTGTGTCGGCTTCTGACTTCCATCAACCTTCACGCTGGGGCTTCGGTCTTGGCCTGTCCATGCTGCTTGCACTGAGCGCACAGGCCCAAACCACACCGGTCATCACCGAAGCAGACATGGCTCGGGCCAGGCGCGCGCAACCCACCATCACGGACCAGGACATCGAACGTGCTCGGAAAGCGCACGGCGTGCCCAGCGCCGCAGACTTGGAACGTGTGCCCAACACAGCGGGACCAAGAATTGATGCGCTCCCGCAGCCCCAAGCCAAAGCGCCTGTGGACCTCGAAGCGCTGTCCAAAGCCTACGCCCTGCAGATGAAAACCGCCCAGCCCCCCGGCACCGGGGTGGGCAAGGACATGAGTGGTAGCCCGATCCTGATGGTGTTCATCAGCCTGTCGATGCCCGAGGCCACGCTCAAGAGACTGGTCAGCCAAGCGGCACGTGCCAAGGCATCCCTGCTGATCAGAGGCCTGCTAAATGGCTCCCTGCGCGACACCGTTGCGCGAACACAAGCATTGTTGGCAGGTCAGTCGGTGGCCTTCCAGATCGACCCGCAAGCTTTCGAGCGCTACGCCATCACACAGGTGCCCAGCTTTGTGCTGGTGCGTGAGGGCGCTGACGGCACGCCATGTGGTGATGGTGGTCGAGGCAGTTGTGCGCCGCCCAATGACTATGTCCGCCTGGCCGGAGACGTGAGCCTGGACTACGCCTTAGGCCACATTCAGCACCGCACACCCCGCTTTAGCAAGGATGCCGGCGCCTTCATCCAACGGCTCAAGGGTTAGGGATCGTCATGCTGCGCCGACTCGTCACCTGCTTCACCCTCTGGTGCTTCGTCACGGCGCAGACGATGGCGCTGGCTGGGCCACACGAAGAAGGCACCGCCGCCGGTCAAGCCGCCAACCCGGTGATTCGCGGCACGGTCAGCACCCCCAACGCAACTACCAATGTGCCGGGATACACCCGCACGCCCGCCGAGGCGGCCTACTACGGCCAACCCAGCTTGTCTGGCCCGGCCAACGCACGCCTCACCGCCTGCACCAACACACCCGATGACCCGATGTGCCAGGCCCAACGCGGCGCGCTCAACTCGGCCAACACACCACGCCCAGCCATTTCACCT